>JAFUFO010000015.1 GCA_017469885.1 Solobacterium sp. | reverse complement strand
TACCGTACATAAGAGGAGCCTCCCTTCTTCTGAATACAAGCAAAGAGTAACAGAGAACACTTACAAAAATTATGCCACACCAACGATAATACGGATATTATATCTGATATTACGAATACTTCAAGTACAGCAGTACACAATCCGCACATTGTCTAACAAGTGAATACCGATTGTCATCTATTCAAAAGATAAAGCGCGATTCATCACCACCCATGCGGTACCCGAAAGGCTTTGGTTGGTGTATTCTCGCGTTTGGAATAAAGATGTCCCAGGGCCGTATAAAGCGGTTTATACAGAACCAGGACGATAATCGCATTGGCGATTCCGTGCACAAGGTCATACGGGATGCCCGCGATCCACCAGGCAACAGCTGCCTTCCAGCCGGCTGTGACCAGTGTCAGTAATGCGCATAATGCGCCGAATAACAGGCCGAATACGCCCGCAATCACCGCATTGAGCACCGGGGAATCCACGTTGGAAGTAAGCGCACTGATCAGCACAAGGATCGGCCAGACATAGAAGTACGTTGCCGTCCAGATGCTGACGCCCCACCACATGCTTTCCAGCACCGCAAACAGGAGCACGGACGCAAGCGTCAGCTTCCATCCAAACTTCCGCGTATACACCATCACCAGCAGGGTGATCAGCTCCACGTTGGCAATCGCATTCAGCGCAAACTTGGCAACCTCGAGCACTGCGGTCATCGCCGCGATCAGAACCATCTGCCGGACGGCAGTTCCGGGTTTATGCATCGATTACTCCACCGTAAAGGTATAGGCATCACCGTCGGTCACCGGCTGTTCACCGATTCCGTAACTTCCGTATTCCCCGTTGACATAGATCGCCCAGTACTTCTGATTCACATTGTAGTCTGCGACGACATTGTTAATCGAAGTGATGTACGGTCCGTAGTCACTGTCCACGGTTTCATAGACGAAATCGGTACTCTTTGTCAATTCATCAAGCACCTGCACAAGGTATTCGGCATTGGTATCCGCTTCATAGGATGTTTCCATGCCGTCTTCTTCCTTTACCGTGACCGTCACATGTTTTGCGCCGGCGGCCGGTTTCGGCTTATTGAGGAAATACACCAGACCAAGCATAAGCGCAAGCAGCACTCCGCCAGTCACATAAAGCCAGTTTTTCCGGTTGTTCATCATCTGTCCCTCCTGTACTGTCCGCGCACGGCCTGACATCGCGGGACCACGATAAAAACCGGGTCCGGAATGTCCGCGCAGCCAGGGTCTCGTGGCGCTCAGAAACCGAATACAGGCAGGTCTCCCGGCTTCCGCTTCACACTTCCGCCGCCTTCTCGGTTTCCCAATGGCATCTGACGGAAATACGCGGTTCACGGTGACGAGTTCGCGCGGGACTCACACCCGCTTCCCTATTCTGGATGTCCGACGGAATCATTCCGCACATCCCACCTGTTTCGCTCCGTAAATACAGGAAAATCATAACACTGCAGGAAACTGCATTCGCAAGGAAATTTCACTTACCCAACAACAGCCCTGCATTCAGAACCTGCTAGAATGGAATCATGAATATCTTTGCGAAGCGTCTCATCGGTCTTGCGGTTTCTCTTGCGGCACTCGCCTACGTCGGCCTTACGCATTCCAAGGCATTTGAAACCTATGTCAAAGATCGTAAGGATGCGGAGGAAAAACCGGATCAGAAAGACGCAGATCATGAAAAGCAGGAGTGAATACAGCTCCTGCTTTTACGTCTGACTGAAGGCTGTTCACCGTCATTGCGCCATTTTCGATCCGACCAATTCCTCAGCGATGGACTACAATGAATGTATCCAGTCGGAGGTATTTATGGGAAAACGAATTCTGAACTGCGCAGCCAGTGATTTCAGTGCGATGAGCGCTGCGGAACTGCTTTCTGCGATCGCAGAGAGTGAAGGAAGAACCATGGTTTCAGAAACCATCGGTTCTGTTCCGCCGGTTCTTGAAACACTTACGAATGCGGAACTGGTATCCGCAATGGGTGCGGATATTGTTCTTCTGAATATGTTTGATGTGAATCATCCGGTGATTCAGGGGCTTCCTCCCGTTGAACCATCGGAAACGATCCGGGAGCTGAAGCGTCTGGTCGGCCGTCCGATCGGAATCAATCTCGAACCCGGAACTGTAACAGACAGTTCTTCCCAATGGGCACTTACGGATGGCCGCATTGCTTCAAAGGAAAATGCACGCAAGGCGTTTGAAATGGGAGTTGATCTGATTCTGCTTACCGGCAATCCGGGCATCGGTGTGGAAAATGCCGGAATTATTCATTCCCTGCGTGAAATCCGCGCAGAGCTTGGCGATAAGATCATTCTTGCGGCAGGAAAGATGCATGCGTCCGGAACAGGGGAAGGCGGCAGTGAGATTCTTTCCCACTCTGACATTCATGAATTTATTGAAGCAGGTGCGGATATCATTCTGATGCCGGCTCCTGGGACAGTCCCCGGGATTACGCTGGATTGGGTAAAAGAACGGGTTGATGAAATCCATCGGTTCAGAAAACTGGCAATGACTGCGATCGGGACCAGCCAGGAAGGCGCGGATCCGGAAACCATCCGTTCCATAGCTCTGATGGCCAAACAAAGCGGCACGGATCTTCATCATATCGGAGACAGCGGCCCGCCCGGCATTGCGGTTCCCGAAAACATCATGACATACAGTATTGTGATCCGTGGAATCCGCCATACCTACCGGCGGATGGCCATGAGCATCAACCGCTGAATCTCAGACCCCGGTCAGATGACCGGGGTTTTCTGTGATGAGTTCCTGCGCTTAATAAAAACAAAAGGACCCGGCCTGTTTACGGTCGGATCCTCTGAGGTTAAGAAAGGAACCAGTCTTTCTCAGCCGGACATTCAGATTACTTCAGCAGTTTTGCGAGTTCGTCGTAAACAAACTGAACTTTCGTGCCGATGATTACCTGAGCGGCATTCTTGGAAGGACGAATTACGCCCGCAGCACCTGCTGCCTTGCATGCCTTCTCATCGACCTGTGTTGCGTCCTTGAGTGTGAAACGCAGACGTGTGACACAGTAATCAACATCTTCAACATTCTCTTTTCCGCCGACTGCCGCAAGAACTGCCTTGGCAACTTCGGTGAAGTCGTTGTTCTCAAGAACAATGCTCTTTTCAGATTCCGGAATATCGTCTTCATCATCACCACGTCCCGGTGTCTTGAAATCGAACTTCTTAATGCAGAAATCGAATACGAAGTAGAATACGATGAATGCACAGATTCCCAGCGGGATAATCAGCCATGTCTTCGCCGCTGCCGGTAAGGAAGAGGAGAAGATCAGGTCAGTGAGACCTGCGGAGAAGGAGAATCCGCCGCGGAAACCAACGATGCATGTAATAACTGTGAATAACAGATACAGCAGGGAGTAAACGATATACAGCGGGAACGCCAGGAACATGAACGAGAACTCAAACGGTTCCGTAACACCGCAGATGAACGAGCATACTGCGGCGGAGATCATCAGAGATGCGACTGCCTTCTTCTGGGAAGGTTTTGCATTGCGGTAGATCGCAAGTGCAGCACCCGGAATACCGAACATCATCGGTGCGAAGAAACCGGACATGTAAATACCGAGATCCCAGTTAACACCGTTGACGCCTGTAACATCACCAGCCCAGAAGTGAGACAGATCACCAAGACCGATGGTGTCGAACCAGAATACGTTGTTGAGTGCGTGATGGAGTCCGAACGGAATCAGTAAACGGTTCAGGAATGCATAGAGACCTGCGCCGAAGTAACCCATCTTGACGATTCCCTGACCCAGAGCAACCAGACCGGAGAAGATCAGCGGCCATACAAGCAGGAGAACCGCGGAAGCGATAATGGAAGCGATAGCGGTAGCGATCGCAACGAAACGCTTGCCGGAGAAGAATGCGAGGAAGTCAGGCAGCTTCTGCGTCTTGAACCGGTTATAGCAGCTGGATCCGATGATACCTGCGCCGATTCCGATGAATGCGTTCTGAATCTTGGAGAACGCGATACTGTTGACCTCGTTGGCAATCAGGTTCGGGAACATGGTTCCAACGGTACCTGTGCTTAACAGTGTTGTGATAACGAGCCAGGAAACAAGACCCGCCAGAGAAGCAGTTCCGTCATGGTCGTTTGCCAGACCAACCGCGACACCGACTGCGAACAGCAGTGCCATGTTATCGATAAGTGCGCCGCCGGCTTTTACAAGGAAGAAGCCGACAAGATTTGCGACACCGGAAATCTCACCACCCTGCATGGTAGCCGGACACAGTGCGTATCCGATACCCATGAGGATTCCGCATACCGGCAGTACTGCGACCGGCAGCATCAGGGATTTTCCTAATTTTTGAAGCCATTTCATCATAAGTTTAATACACCCCCTTTTTTTATAAATGATGAGCGGACTGTCCTGGTTCCGACAGGCTCCGCTTTCATTCCCCTATTTTTTCTCCATATTTCAGTAGAGAGGCGTCATAATCCGGATGAACTCTGTTGTAATCTCACAGCCTGAAAGATCGCCGCTGTTTTCTTCCAAAGTTCCGGACCGAAATCACATACAGCATCTGCACGGTGTCTGCACATGGTTATTCCCTCTGACGCTCTGTTCTAATTATAATCCCGGAATCCGTACTCTATTTTTTATTTTTTTCATAACACAAAGCGGAGAAGATCTTCGGATGGCTGTATTTATAAATGCACACGCGTCTTTTTCCGGAACGTTAAAAAAAGGGAGCTGTAACGACGCGGTATACCCGAGTTACAGTTCCTCTTCCTTCATTGAAGGATTCGCTCAATTTTGACGATCGATCCGGCAAAATCCGGACTGTTGTTGTAATTGCCGTCCAGCACCAGTCCGTTGGTAATGGTGCCGAAGTGCTTCAGCGCCCGGTCGGCGTCAATCACAAATTCAATCACGGTGCCGTTGATATCCACGACACAGCCGTCCGAGGCATCTTTCGGATCCTTTTCATCGGTCTTGATCAGCGGAAGCACGATGCCGGTATCCAGTGTGAAGTAATACCGTGTACCGACCGGCCCAAACTGGTAGCCAAGTGCCACTGCCAGAAAGCCGTCCTTGTCATAGAGAAATCCGGTCTTCTTATCCACCTTCAGTTTTGAATGGATCAGCCTGTACTGATTGGAGGTCTCATCCGTAATCATGCGGTAGTCTTCATAGGTTTTTCCGGAACTGGACGCACAGACTTCGATTTCCTCCGCTCCCAGCATCTTCCGGTAATTCGCAAACTTCTTAACGTTGATACCGCGGTTAGAGAGGACAAGAAACAGAAGAAGCAGTGCCGCAGCCATGCCCGCAAGCGCAGCCTTCGCCTCTGGACGGAGCCGCTTCAGAAGACGGGCTGCCTGTTTCAGGAAATCCGGCATACGAGCGTATCGTCTCCTTCCGGAATCAGCGGGCTGTGTTCAAAGCCTTCCATTGCGGTAAACGTGACGGTATCGTCCTCCACTTCCAGATGCACTTTTCCGAAGTACGGCTCGGTTGTGCCGCCGAGTTTTTTCACCGCAAAGTGAAGATTTCCATCACTCCACTTTGCGCCGGTCCGCGCCAGACCGCGGTATACCACGGTTGTATTTTCCTGATCCTGTTCGATCGTAATCGTCCCGTCACGGTAAATGATGATGCGTCCGTTGTCATATTCCAGTGTTTTTCCGTTCAGCTTCGGAGCCTGAAATCCGGCATACGGCCTTGAACGGACATCCGCGGGATCAGTACGGTTCAGTTCTTCCTCTGTAATCGCAAACTGCGAAGGCTGTGTGAGGTCTTTCGGCAACTGAATTCCGGAATCCATGACCGGTGTCTTTGTTTCGTCGATCCATGTAAACGTGACATCTTCATCCTGCACGGTGATGCGGCAGTAGGGATAAAGCGGCTCGGTATACTGTCCCGCCATCGCAAAATCAGAGAACTGACGGATTTCCGCGTCAAAGGAATCAACATCAGTACGATCCAGAATCCCGTCTTCCAGCGGAATCAGTTCCATTGCGGAGAATACATATTCACTGTCATGCATATAGGAATTGATATGCACGAATACACGGCCGAATTCCGGAAAGAAATCCCAGACTTCTTTTTCATCGCCCATATCCTTCACTGTCCGGCAAAGCAGCTTATCGCGCAGTGTCCGTTCCGGTTCCGGTACGGGCATATAAAAATCTTCGTTCTCAATGACCGGACGCTGATCCTCTCTACTGACCAGCATCCCGCTGTCCGTCGTAAAGACAGGGTGGTTTTCAGAACACGAAAATGAAACTACCGGCGCATAGAATACGATTTCACCGTTTTCCGTTCTGACGCCGTAACATCCGCCGGCTGCCGCCTGTCTTACTTCCGTTACCGAATCCGGAATGCCAATCGTAAACGGCACATTCTCAATCCGCAGCGGTGCCCCGTACCGGGAAGAATCCGGAGTATCCGTACTGAAGTCATAGCTGCCTGCTGCGCCGGTAATCATAAACGGGGTCGGAACGCCGGTTCCGTAGAACCCGCCCAGCGAAGTGACGGATGCTTTGTCAATCGCATCCGGGATTGTGATTTCCTGCGGGTCACTGCTGACCTGCCAGATGACATCCGCCGCAAACGCCTTCCTTCCGCTTGCGGTAACCGCATACCGGATTCCATTCTGTTCAACCATTGAATCATATCCGGTACAGCCTCCAAGAATCAGTACCGAAAGAAGTGCTGTGATCCGTTTCAGTCGGTTTTTCATTGCGCCTCTCCTTCCCGGATGTACTCCGTTCCTTCGACTGTGCGTAATGCATAGGTTCCGCTCTGCGGCGTCATGACATCCGCAAGAAAGTTCCGTTTCGCATGGAAGCCGCTTTTTTCGAGCACCCGTGCGGCCGGAAGATTCGATGATTCAATGTAGGCACAGAAGGATGTGCATTGCGCAGCCTGTGTTAAAAACCGGTTCAATGCCTCGGTGCCGTATCCGTTTCCGCAGTATTCCTTCCGGATGATCAGATCCAGTTCTGCGCTGCCGTCTTCATAAACCGTTCGTTCTGCCTTTCCGATCAGTTTCCCATCCAGAAAGATACCCTTTGCGTCAAACGGCATGCCGTTGTTTATGCCGGAGCGGACCGCAAGGAAGTAATTCCGGGTGGAATCCTCGTCGAGCGGAACCGCAACACGGTTCAGACAAAAGGACTGATCCGTATGTTCATACAGGTCATTCAGGACTTCATAATTGATGGGCAGGGAATTCAGTGTGATCATACAATTTCAGTATACAGGCAAACAGCGGGCATTCAGCCCTTTCTCATGATAAGGTTTAGAAAAAGGAGGTACTGCCATGGATTTTCTTACCCTTGCCAAAACCCGGTATTCCTGCAGGAAACTGACCGACCGTCCGGTTTCCGAAGAACAGATCCATGCAATTCTTCAGGCCGGCCTTGCGGCACCTACCGCATGTAATAACCAGCCGTTCAAAATCTGGGTCATGACATCGGAGGAAGCACTTGCCAAAGTGAAATCCGCCTGTAAGCAGCCGTTCATTCAGCCCTGCCCGGTCGTCTTTGTGATCGGCGGAGATCCGAAGACTGCCTGGGTACGTGATTATGACGGAAAGAACTTTGCGGATGTGGATGCCTCGATTGTCGAAACCCATCTCCTGCTTGAGATCGCAGATCTTGGCCTCGCGACCACATGGATCGGTCACTTTGACCCGGAAAAACTGTGTGAACTGTTTCCGGATATGAACGGATATTCTCTGACTGCGCTGTTTGCGGTCGGCTATCCGGCAGAAGACGCCTCTCCTGCCATGGCGCATACCCGCTGCCGTTCAGAGTATGAACTGATCAAACGGTATTAATCGATTCTTCCAATGCATAAAACTGAAAACAGCTGAGATTCCATGATCTCAGCTGTTTTCATGCTTCACCAGTTTACGTACCGCTCATTGCGGTCCAGTGCTTTGATTTCCGCCATCTCTTCTTCACTGAGACAGAAATCAAAGATATCCGCATTCTCCGCAATATGGTCCGGATTGGACGATCCCGGAATCGTAATATACCCGGCCTGTACCTGCCAGCGCAGGATGATCTGCGCCGGGGTCTTTCCGTGTGCCTCGGCGATCTTCACGATCGTTTCGTTTCCGAAATGGTCCTGCGTATGTCCCCTTCCGCCGAACGGATACCAGGATTCGATCACGATGCCGTACGGTTTTACATATTCTTGCAGTTCATCATTCTGATAATACAGATGGTTTTCATTCTGAATGACGGCAGGTGTGATTTTCGCATAGGAGAGCACTTCATCCACCTGTTCAGGGGTGTAGTAATTGGAGATTCCGATGGAGCGCACGATTCCCTCTTCCACGGATTGTTCCAGAGCGCGGTAGACCGCTTCGTCATTGGAGCCCGGCTGATGGATTAACATCAGATCAATGTACTCCAGTCCAAGGTCATCAAGAGAATCATGAATGCCCTGATACGCGCGGTCATAATCGGAGGGCATGATCTTACTGGTGACGAAGATTTCCTCACGGGTGACGAATCCTTCTTCGATTGCTTTCCGGATTCCGTTTCCGACACCGGTCTCACAGCGGTAGTATCTTGCAGTGTCGATCAGCCGCATGCCGGACTTTAATGCATGGTAGACCGAGTTCTCCGCTTCCGCATCATTCAGCGTCCACGTCCCAAGCCCGAGGACCGGCATAGTATAGCCGCTGTTCAGCGTGACATCCGGAACAGAAAACGACGCCGAGGCGCCGTTAAAAAGAGTCAGTGTCACATCACCGTTTCCAAGCAGGTCCCACAGTTCACTCTGCGATTTGTTTTCAATATGACCGAGTCGGGTATATGCCCAGGAATTGGAGCCGTAGAATACAACGATCTGATTTCCGGAATACAGTACGATATCGCCCGACTGCGTTACCGTATCGGAATCATTACGCGGCACGCTCATGCCAAGGCTGCCGACCTGTTCGAACCCTCCGTACATGGAAAGATTCACAGTCAGCGGTTCATCCTTCACCGCTTCCTTCAGGAATTCCACGCTCTCATTGTTTTCCCATTTCACTTCGAGAACTTCTTCTCCGATTTTCAGACACAGTTCATCCATAACGATTTCCTCCGCTGTTTCAGGTTCTTCTGTCTGCGATTCCTGTACCGGCTCTTCCGTCACTTCTGGCGCGGACACAGTTTCACTCTGACAGCCCGCAGACAGAAACACAGTCATAACCGCACAGAGAACCGGTACGAATCGTTTTTTCATCTTAAAGATCCTTTCCGAAGCGAACCGCTCCTTCCAGCATTGCCTCAAATTTCGCATCTCTGGCGATCGCATCATTGCCTGCGCCGCCTCCGCTGTATACGCCCGCGTACCGGCTCTTCGGGAAGCAGTCCGTCCAGCCCTGGATGCAGGTTACACTCTTTTCGTATACTTCCTCCCCGTCTTCCGCAGAAGTAGTAAGCAGATATACATCGCGGAATTTATAATCCGCAATATACAGCGGATTCAGACGGTCCAGCAGAGTCTTCAGCTGACCGCTGATTCCATAGTAGTACACCGGTGTCGCAAACAGCAGTGTATCCGCATTCTTCACCGCCTCAAGAATCGGAAGCACATCATCTCTGATCACACAGGTTCCGGTGGTCTGACATGCAAGACAGCCTTTGCAGAAACGGATATCCTTATCCTTCAGTGTAATGAACTCCGTTTCATAGCCTGCGGCCGTTGCGCCTTCCTCCGCCTTCCTGGCAAGCAGCTCAGAGTTGCTGGAAGGACGCAGACTGGAGGAGATAATAACCAGTTTCTTTGCCATGGTTATTTCAGATTCTCCTGAAAGAAGGAATCGATCTTTTCAAACGGAATAATGTCAACACGATCATAGAGATCCGTATGTACCGCACCCGGAATAATCATCAGTTCCTTGTTTTCGGTGTATTTGGAGTCTCTGATCATATCCGCATAGGCATCCTTTGAGAAATAGCAGGAATGCGCCTTTTCGCCATGGATGATCAGAACCGCATTGCGGATCTCATTGGTATACTTCAGGATCGGCTGATTCATGAAGGATTCACAGCCGATCACATTCCATCCGCCGTTGGAGTTCAGCGAACGTTTGTGATAGCCGCGCGGTGTCTTGTAGTAATCGTAATAGTCCTTTACGAAGAACGGCGCATCTGCCGGAAGCGGATCGACCACACCGCCGCCGAGCTTGTAGGAACCGTTCCGGTAATCCTCCAGGCGCTGTGCATTCAGCGCCTTCTTCTTTTCGTATCTTGCCTCTTCGCTGTCTTCCGCATCGAAGTAACCCTTCGCATTGACGCGGGTCATGTCATACATCGTGGAAGCGACCGTTGCCTTGACGCGGGTATCGAGCGCAGCCGTATTGAGCGCCATGCCGCCCCATCCGCAGATGCCGATGATGCCGATGCGTTCCGGATCGACCTTTTCATTCAGGGAAAGGAAATCTACCGCAGCCATGAAGTCTTCGGTATTGATATCCGGGGATGCCATGTATCTTGGAAAGCCGCCGCTTTCTCCCGTAAAGGACGGGTCAAATGCGATCGTAAGATATCCGCGCTCTGCCATGGTCTGCGCATACAGACCGGAGCTCTGTTCCTTCACTGCGCCAAACGGGCCGCAGACCGCGATCGCGGGAAGCTTTCCGTCCGCATGTTTCGGTGTATACATATCTGCCGCAAGGGTAATGCCGTAACGGTTCACAAAGGTCACTTTCTCGTGATCAACGTTTTCGCTCTTCGGGAAGGTCTTGTCCCATTCTGTTGTAAGATTCAGTTCTGCCGGTTTTATCATGTTTCAGTTCCGCCTTTCTTTTTCACTCTTTCGGATCAGATAATCGAGACAGTCTACTTTCCGTGCTTCCTCATGCATTGCCTCAAGCCGTTCACAGCGGCATTTCCGCATCGCGGTGATCGCATCGGAGATACTGCCCTGTTGGATACAGTTCTGGATAAATGTGATTTCCGCTTCATTACATCCGGCATCGATCAGGGCTTCTCTGATGTCTTCCATCGTCCTCTCCTTCTGTTCTTCTCCTACAGAATAGGATTCCGGGAATTCTTTTGCTAATAGTTATAAGGCATATCGTGATATTCTTTATATGAATATCTGAGGTGAGTTATGGAAATCCGCACATTACGCTACTTTCTTGCCGTCGCAAGAGAAGAAAACATGACAAAGGCAGCCGAGATCCTGCATGTCACACAACCGACCCTGTCAAAGGCTCTGCGGAGTCTGGAAGAAGAACTCGGCAAGAAACTGTTCATACGTCACAGTTTCAGTATTTCCCTGACCGATGAAGGAATTCTGCTTAAAGCACGTGCAGAGGATCTTGTACGCATGGCAGACAAGATCGAACAGGAATTCATTTCGCTGGATGATATTACCGGCGGCGATCTGTATCTTGGCCTTGCGGAGTCGGTACAGATTCAGAAACTTGCGCATGAGATCCGCATTCTGAAAAACCTTTTACCGAATCTTCACTATCACATCACCAGCGGAGATACCGAACAGGTCATTGAAAAGCTGAACAAGGGACTTCTCGACTTTGCGGTACTCGCGGAAACACCGGACTATACGAAATATGAAGCGATATCCTTTCCGATACCGGATCTCTGGGGCGTGATCGTCCGTGACGATTCTCTGCTCGCAAAGAAAAAGAAACTGAAGGTGCGGGATCTGAAAAACGTGCCGCTCTTCTGTTCGGAACAGGGCTGGCAAAATGAAATCGCTACGTGGGCCGGAGAATTTTTTCAGATCCTCACACTGGAAGGTTCCTTTAAGCTCTCCTATAATGCGTCCCTTTTTGTGAAGGAAGGGCTCGGCTCTCTGCTTACCTTCAAAGGTCTGATCGATACTTCCGAAGGAAGCGGACTTGTATTTGTGCCGCTGGATCCGCCGCTAGAGACAACCCTGTATCTTACCTGGAATAAATACCAGTCCTTTACACCGGTCGCGGAACGGTTTCTCTCGCAGGTACAACGGTCATTCGCAAAGTAAACCGGACGTCTCCAATGCGAAAACCATGGATTCACTATAATAGAGTTAACTGGAGGTTGTTTATGAAACATTCTCTTACCGCTGTTATGATCTCCGTTCTTCTGGTTATGAGCACCGGCTGTGCAGGAACGGAAAGCGCTCAGCCTGTACAGGAAAGTGCAGCGCCTGCGGCGGAATCTGCCGCTCCGGCCTCTGCAGAAACAACTGCACCGGAACCGGCAGCCGCATCGATTGATGAAGAACAGGCAAAGGCGATTGCCCTGAAGGATGCGGGCGTCAGTGAAGATGATGTTACATTCATGCAGGTGCAGGCGGACTTTGAAAACGGCGTCAGTGTATTTGACGTGGAATTCATTGCCGGTGATACCGAATATGATTATGAAATTGACGCAGCCACCGGAGAGATCCGTTCGAAGGACCGCGACATTGAAGCTGCCCCGGCAGAACCTGCACTGCCCGCCGGTGATGAATTTTCAAAGGAGGATGCGCTTGGATTTGCGCTTGAACATGCAGGACTGAAGGAATCGGATGTCACGGTAACCGAACTGTACCGGGAAACTGAGGACGGGATTGATGTGTACAAAGTGGAGTTCCAGTCCGGCGGTATGGAATATGACTATGAGATCCGCGTGTCAGACGGTAAGATTCTCGAAAGTGAATCGGAACCGATAAACGATTAAATACGCATTACAACAGGAATGATAAAAATGCCGCGTGGCAAACCATGCGGCGTTTTTCTGTTTTCACTCTTCTTCCTTAAGCAGATGTTCCAGCATCCGCTCCCGGTTTTCCACAAACAGTCTGGTGATTCGGTAACTCTCTGTCTCTTCATAGGAGACCGGATGAATGCCGTCTTCCGTGAAAGCAAGGATTTCCGCATCCGGTATTCCCAGCAGGATCGGCGAATGGGTCGCGATGACGAACTGGGCACCGCGCTCGGCCATCTTCACAATGTGAATCAGCAGAGTCAGCTGGCGCTGCGGCGACAGTGCGGCTTCCGGCTCATCCATCAGGTACAGTCCGTCTTCTCCGGCCTCCTGGATGAAATTCAGGAAACTTTCTCCATGCGACTGGGAATGGTAATCCGGCTGTTTTCCGTCATCGTATTCATTGAGAATCACACTTGCGACATTGAAGAAACTTTCTGCCCGGAAAAAGAAGCCATGGCGCTGCCGGCGTGTTCCGCGGATCAGTTTGATCGCAGAGTGCAGTTCAGAGACATCGTCATATGTGGAGAAATGGAAGTTCTTCGTACCGCCTTCCGGATTGAATCCGCAAGCCTGGGCCATTCCTTCCAGAAGCGTTGATTTTCCGGTTCCGTTCTCCCCCGCAAACAGGGTGACCGCATGTGAAAAGTCCATCGTCTCAAGCGAGCGAAGAGCCGGGATATCACGCAGATAAGATTCCGGCGGAATTACATTCCAGTCAATCTGGAGCTGCCGGATAAAACGATCCTTTGTCATTGTACTTATTATGCCATCTGTGCCAGTGGTTTGTATTCAGAGATCGATGATTTCACAGAGTTCTCTGCCCACACAGAACCAGAGTTTGGTTCCGTCTGTTTCTTCTTCCGGATGGTCGGGTTCCAGCCGCAGCGGCGTATAGCCAACCTTCCGGGCAATCTCCGCATTGATGAGACGGACCGGCTCATCCTGCTCGAAACTGTAATAATACGGTTCCTCCACGGCATCCGGCCCGTAACAGGCGATATCCGGATCCATGGACAGTACGGTATACACGGTACAGATTCCCGCTGCCTTCTGAAGGGCATGTTCTTTTATGGTTTCCAGCATGGTGCGGAAGATGCCGCGTCTTCGAAACGCTCTGGACACATAGGCGTTGGTATACAGCAGTGCCTCTCCCTGTTCCTCTGTTTTCTGATTCGCTTCACAGAACGGATACGGCAGGTCCGGAAACATGGTATTGGACAGTACGTAATGTTCGAGATACATCCAGTCGCTTTCTTCACTCAGATAATCATAGATTTCCCTGTCTTCCAGAAATGCGTCCACACCCGCATGACAGGTGCCCGCATCCGCAATGATCCGGTTCTGATCATCATATACAAGCAGAACGAGCTGTTTCATCCGTTCGGTCACCGGAAAACTGAACAGACAGAAGACAAGGTCTTCATTCTGTTCCACAGACCACAGGGTTTCATCGGATTCATACTGCCGCAGGAGTTCTTCCCTCGGATACGGCAGCACCGCTTCCAGTTTTGTGAGTGACCGTTCCAGATACGTTCGTTCAAATGCGTTCATCGTTTTCCACCCGCCATCATTATAGTGCCAAAGCAGGTGTGTATTCGTTTCCTTCACATGGCATAAGATATTGTCATTTGGTAATATAGTTGCGTGAATTATGAAAAAAGACGCGGAGGTGATGTGGTGAAACAGGTGACATTCTGGTATGTACGGCATGGTCAGACATTGTTCAATGTGCTTGGCCGCATGCAGGGATGGTGTGACAGTCCGCTGACCGAACGGGGAATCAGACAGGCAGAGGAAGCCCGCGAATACCTGTCCGATGTAACACTGAATGCCGCTTTCACTTCGACCAGTGAGCGCTGCGTCGATACCGCAAGGATCGTTCTGAACGGGCGCGATATCCCGCTTCACTTTGACAAAGGCCTGAAGGAGATGAACTTCGGCACCTTCGAAGGCGCACTCATTAAAAACCATCAGGAGGAAATCGATCGCCGGCGGTTTTTCACCTTTGATTGGACGGATGTCGGCGGCGAAGATCTTCCGATTCTGCAGGAACGCATCCGTACGACCTATCGCCGGATCTATGATTCCTGCCGGGACGGAGATAATGTGCTGATTGTGTCCCACGGCGCGATCTTCCTGCACATGATGGAGGCGCTGTTCGGTATATCCGCACAGAAATACAAAAAAGCAGTTGCGATCGAAAATCTTCCGGCTCCCAACGGATTTGTCGGTGTGTTCACCTTCAACGGGGAATCCTGGAATCTGCAGTCTCTGCGGAATCTTTCAGACGAACAGCTTGCGGAGCTCAAGGCATAACGTGTTTCTAAACATGTTTCAAATGGAAAGAAGACATACCCGGGTATGTCTTCCTTTTATGTTATTTCATTATTTCGGCTGTCTGCCGTGCAGTTCCCGCATGCCTTCGACCTGGTCACACAGTTCCTTTACTGAACATGCGTTACAGTCATTTACTGCCATGCCTTTGAGAATATGGTCAATGGCATCCGTGATCTGCCGTTTCCGTTCACCGATTTCCGCAAGCGGTTTTACCAGTTCATCTTCCCCTGTCACAAAGAAGATCTTCACCTTCTTCACAAACGGCAGCTGATGGTATGCCTGCATATAACAGGATCCGATTTCAGAAAATCCGAACTGCCCTGCACAGGATTTCGATACCCGGACCTTCTCCCGGTTTCCGGAAGCCGTTCTGAGCATATATCCTTCGGGATTGACCCGGTATTTCGTGAATTTGATTTTTTCAAGCCGGTCATAGAGCGCATCGCCCTTCAGTCCGTCATCCGCAATTTCGAGCAGTGTGATCCGCGCAAACGAGACATCACTCTGAAGTTCGTTCAGATCTCTGCCGATCAGAACGATTTTATCGCGGTCAATCAATCCTTCTTCTGCGCCTGGCAGGTCAAATGACACGGATGCATTTGTTCCGCCGCCAAGTTCAAAGGCACTCTGGTCGGAGAACACCATGTTGTTTTTTCCAAGATCATTCGGCAGCCGGTCGGTAATCGGAAGTTCCCGTTTCTCCTGTTGTTCAAACAGCGAACAGACATCCTGGATTTCCCGATGAAACAGATTCATCACAGATGACGGTCCCGCGGTACTCTCTCCTGCAGTTTCTGAATCGTCGGTTCAAGCGCCGCAGTGAGCTTCATATCAAGATTGAAAAAGTAAACGATAAATGTGATCACGAAGAATCCGGTCAGAAACTTGATCAGAAACAGGCAGACTTTCCAGAGATCTTTCATTTTGCGCTTCCTTTCCGGCGGGCAAATTCCGCCGCACCGATGGCACCGATCAGCTGCGGGTCTACCGGCAGGTCAATGACCTTCAGGTTGAGCACCTGTTCGATTGCCTTCTTCAGACCGTCATTCTTTGCGCATCCGCCGGTCAGGGTGATGCGGTCGGTTGCGCCGGCCTTCTTTGCCATGACAAAGCAGCGCTTTGCGACAGAGAGTTCAATACCTGCGGCGATCTCATCGGTCGGCTTTCCTTCACCGACCAGGGAGATAACTTCGGATTCCGCAAATACGGTGCACTGCGAGGTGATGGGAATCGTATTCTTCGCGCTGAGGGACAGCTTCGAGAAATCCTCGAGGCTCATTTCAAACGCTCTGGACATTGCCTCAAAGAAGCGTCCGGTTCCGGCAGAGCACTTGTCATTCATCGCAAAGTTCAATACCGTTCCGTCGGTATCGACCGCAATTCCCTTGACGTCCTGTCCGCCGATATCGATGATCGCATGGACGGTCGGGTCCACAACGTGAACGCCCATCGCATGACAGGAAATCTCCGAGATATTCTCATCCGCTGAAGGAACCTTGTTTCGGCCGTAGCCTGTACCGACAAGGTAAGAGAGATCTGCCGGACTGTTCAGCTCCGGCACTTTCTCTACCGCCTGATTGATTGCGTCCTGACAGCTTTCCACTGTCCGGATCTTGGAACGCAGTGTCACATCGGACCGTATCTTTCCGGTTTCGTCCATGATGACGCACTTGGTATACGTCGATCCGGAATCACATCCGCCATAAAATTTCATAGTTTTCGTTTCTCCTCTTCTGTTTACCAGGATTTGTCGTCATCGAGAATCTCAAGCGACGGATCCAGCGGTTCTTCCCGCAGAACCGTACGCATGTACTGGTTGACCTGGTCACGTACACCCTGACGGGATGTAATGCGCGGGTCAAACAGGTCGTGGTTGACCCAGATCAGGTGAATACCCTTTTCACGGGCCTTTTCCTCAAACTGTCCGTGCATGCCGTCCAGCGCCTTGCAGGCCATGTGTTCCCAGAGAATGACCATATCGGCATTGAATTCTTCGCAGAACTCCCACAGCTCATCGAGCAGGACTTTATAGCCGCCGTGGGTGCGGTTGCGCATGATCATGTTTTCATTCAGCCATGCCATGTCGTAGTATGCCTGTTCACGGTTTTCCGGGGTATCTGTCTCCGCAAAGATGCGGGTATTGATCATCGACAGCATATCCGTCAGCGGCACGATGCCCCAGCAGTTCAGAATCCATACCAGGAAGTCCATGTAGAAGTGCGACTGCACGCCCCAGATGATGGCACGGTGACGGTATTCCTTCGCAACCATGACCTTGTCTTCCCAGGCCTTGCGGGCGATCTTTGTGATCTTTTCATCCGCTTTCCGGAACAGATCCACCTTTCCGCTGATTGCCATATAGTTGGTTTCCGTATACAGCGCCAGGTTTCCGCCGACTACCTGCGGGTAATCGGTCTTGTTCATATCCAGCCATTCCTGACGGGAGCGGGTTGCGATGTTTACTCTGTGCATGCATTCAAAGTAGTATTTCCAGTCCCACTTCTCGCCGGTATGTTCTTCAATGAATTTGATGCATGCCTTCATTTCGTTTGCGGCATATTCCTGCACGTCATCCTCGCGGTGACGCAGCGGCGTGCCGAGCTGGAAGCACGGAATGCCTTCTTCCAGTTCCAGACGTTTGGAGATGACGCCGTTTCCAAGCAGGGAGCCGTCGCAGGTCGTATTGCACTGGACCGCGCAGGCGCCAAGTACCGGGAAATCATCCGCGATCGAGATGCCCGCTTCGGTTTCCGGCATCGGGCAGACGTCACCCGCAAGTCCGAATTCCTGTGCGACATCGATATAACGCTCCGCCGCATGCTGGTTGAGCAGCACCGAAACATAGGCAGCCGGAGTTTCACGCGAGAGTCCCTTCAGTGTCGGGAAGCCCATCATGAAGGTCGTCATTTCATTTTCATCAAGGAGTACAACCTTGTCGGAGTACGCCTTGTCATTTCCAAGGTGACGGTCACCCCGGAACAGTCCGTCCAGAAGTTTTGCGACGTCATAGACGATGATGTCGAATTCCTCATGCAGGATCCGCAGCTGCGGTCCCCGTAATCCCTGTGAGAAGCGGTCCACCATCATCGGCACTGCCAGATAGTTTGACATCCAGCGGTAACGGAAGAAGCCCTTCACATTCCGCGGCTTCACCATGAACTTTCCAAGCTGCGCCATGATGTACAGCCATCTGGAATAGTCATACAGTGTATCTTTCACACCGCGCCATTCTCTGCGGCTTCTGACTTTTCCGCCGGTATAGAATGACCCGAATTTATCTTTTCCGATTTCCTTTGCCATATTCCTTACCTGTCTTTCGCCAGTTTCTTGATTTCAATCGATTCGACAAACGCCTGTACTCGTGTCCGCATCTGTCCGCTGCCGCCGTTTGCGTACGGGCGGTCAACAGAGAGCACCGGATAGCCGTAGTCCTGACGCAGGACAACGGTTCCGACCATGCGTTCATATGCCCACGGATCACAGAATTTCATCTGTTCGTAAATGATTCCATCCGCCTTGTATTCCTTCGCAAGGTCCGCCACATACTGCCGGCGCCCGAGGATCTTGTCCTTGTTCATCATTCTTGCGCACTGGCAGTCATACATGTATTTGCGGCAGATCGCGGTCAGCGGATCTTCGTCATCGGACATCTCGATTCTGGTGCGGCCCGGGAAGGATCCGTAACAGAAGCGGTCCGCGCATACATAGGCGCCGCATTCCTCGATCGCCTTGATGATGTCGGAGTCATCCACTTCGGAGCCGACAAATTCAACGCGTACTTTCCACGGGGACTTCTCATCCGGCTCACGGGTCTTCAGCTCTTCGAGCGTCTCCTCGAGAATCGGGATGATGTCCCGCTTCGGCATGACGTAGGTCGCAAGTGTCAGGATGTGGAATTCATATCCGGTAATGACCGGATTGTCCGCCTTGCGGAACTGTCCGATCTCCTGAATGAGATCACAGACACGGTTATGTTCCTTTACCGCCTGACGCATCGCATCATCGGAAATATCGATGGCAAAGTGTTCCTTCAGCGGTTTCAGAATGTGATTCGTGCACTGAAGCTTGTACAGGAACAGTCCGTTGTCATCCGCCTTCATCGGAATTTCCATGAATTCATTGAAGAAGTGATCCTTCTTCATGGTCTTCAGAAGTTCCATGTTTTCAACACAGCGGTTCAGCATCGAACATCCGTCCGGCGCAATCAGCGCATCCAGGAAATTGAAGCCGCCTTCAATGGCACGCTCGAGAAGCGCCCGGGTATACTCGCACAGGAAATTCGTCATGTAGTAGGTGCCGATTTCCATCGAGCCGGTGCGCGGTGCGCGAAGCCGGATGGAAAAACATCCGGGAAGATTCAGAAGCGGTTCCGGCACATTGTCGCATACGGTGCCGATACACAGTTTTCCTTCCTGCTGGGCAGCGCTGATGTAATCATTCGAAACATTCAGCAGCAGCTTCTCCAGCTCATAAAGATGTTTCAGGTCTCTCATGCGATAATCTCCATTTTCTGTAACGCAGCCCGGACGCCCTGACAGAGCGGGGTGTCATCCGGCAGTGTAAGCAGTGATTTTCCTTCAATATCGTAGCTTTGAACAAGCGGGTCTTCGCCGATCGCCGCAAGCAGTTCCAGACCGCCAAGGTCCAGATTCTCTGCGACCTTCGGATCGTGAAGGCGGTTCAGGATCACGCCCGCCTTGTCATAGACGACAAGTTCCTTAGCGACGGTGTCGATGGTCCGGATCACATCCAGACCTTTCCTGGAGGCATCCGAAACAAATACCAGATGATTCACTTTCTCCATGACTCTCCGGTTGATCTGTTCAATGCCCGCTTCGCCGTCGATCACGACATAGTCAAAATGATCTGCGACGATCGTGATCAGGTCGCGCAGATAATCATTCACCGAGCAATAACAGCCGGCTGACTCCGGCCGTCCGATCGCAAGAAACGAGAAGGCATCAGTTTCCACCAGAGAGTCGAAAATACGATCTCTCGCTTCATGCAACATCTCAATTGCCTCGGCGTCCTTCCGCTGATCCGCAAGCCGGATGAAATCCTCACGGATATCATTGATCGTTCCCTTCTCCGACACGCCGAGCGCCGTCGCAAGTCCGACCGAAGGATCGCCGTCTATCGCAAGGATCCGTTTGCCCGGGCAGGACTGGCAGAGTGTCCTTACGATCACTGCCGAAACAGAGGTCTTTCCGACCCCTCCTTTTCCGCACAGTGCTATCACTTTGTTCTCCATTATGTATAGGTTACCTTTCTGTTGAATCTATAGCTGAAAACATTATAACAATGAACCTTCCCCCTTTTGTAACGGAATTCGATAATTCCGTTTCAGAAAACCCAACAGGGTAAAGAAAAAACAGATTACCGACTGTTCCGTCCGTAATCTGTTTACATTCGTTATTCTGCTTTGGTTTCGCAGTACATGCAGCGGTAGCCGTCATCCCGCAGGCAGAAGACATGTTTCAGCTCCTGCTCGGTTGTGGTGATGCAGCGGGGATTTTTGCAGCGGATGACGCCGGTCAGGATCTTCGGCCGCTCGATGGTCTTCTTTTCCACCAGCACGCCGTCCTTGATCACATTGACCGTCGCATCAGGATCCACATAGCCGATGACATCCAGATTGACCGGAATATCCGCATCGATCTTGATGATGTCCTTCTTGCCCATCTTCTGGCTGTGCACGTTCTTGATGATCGCGACCGACACATCATCGCGGTCCAGCTCCAGCAGGCTGACCAGTTTCATGCCCTTGCCGGCAGAGATGTGGTCGATGACAATGCCGTTTCGGATACTGTCGATATTCATAGTCTGCCTGCCTCCTTCAGAAGCTTCATGATCAGTGCCATGCGCATGTATTTGCCGTTGAGCACCTGCTTGAAGTAACATGCCCGCGGATCATCATCCACCGCAACAGAGATTTCGTTGACTCTCGGCAGCGGATGCATGACGATCATGCTTTCCGGTGCCTTCTTCATCTTCTCTGCCGTCAGGATGTAACGGTCCTTGAGACGCAGGTAGTCTTCCTCATTGAAGAAGCGCTCCCGCTGCACACGGGTCATATACAGGATGTCGAGATTCTCCATGGAATCTTCAAGATCCGTGGTCTGGGTGTACTGGATGCCTGCCGGGTCCAGCACATTCCGCTTCACATAGCTTGGAAGCTTCAGCTCTTCCGGTGAAATCAGCACAAACTTCGATCCCGGATAGCGTGCCATCGCCCCGCAGAGCGAATGCACGGTACGGCCGAACTTCAGGTCGCCGCAGAAGCCGATCGTCAGGTTGTCGAAGTGCTTCTTCTCCCGGTGGATCGTAAGCAGATCAGCCAGGGTCTGCGTCGGATGGCAGTGTCCGCCGTCTCCGGCATTGATGACCGGAATCGACGCATTGTTTGCGGCGACAAGCGCAGCGCCCTCCTTGGGATGGCGCATCGCAATGATATCCACATAGTTGGATACCGTCTTTACCGTATCCGCGACAGACTCTCCCTTTGCGGCGCTGGAGGAATTTGCCTCGGACATGGAAATGACATGTCCGCCGAGTTCATACATCGCCGCCTCAAAACTCATTCTTGTCCGGGTGGACGGCTCAAAGAACAGGGTTGCCAGTTTCTTCCGGTCACATACATGCGCGTATTTGTCCGGATCGGCAATGATGTCCTCTGCCGTTTCAATCAGTTCATCGATCTCCTCAACGCTGAGATCGAGCACATCGATGACGCTTCTCATAATGCGATCCACGACTCATCGGACGGGTTGTTGCGGAACGCGATCAGACGCTTTATATCCGCCTCGCTGATATAACCGGTCTTCGCCGCAACTTCCGCGATGCAGTCAAAGTCGGTCAGGGAGTGGTTGATGACATTTGCGTCTGCCAGACGCTGCTTACCCTTTTCCATGCCGTAGGTGAAAATCGATACGACACCGAGCACTTCCGCGCCTGCCTCACGGAGCACATTGACGACTTCAATGACGCTTCCGCCGGTGGAGATCAGATCCTCCACAACAACGACTTTCTGTCCTGCCTCGAGTTTTCCCTCGATCTGGTTCTTCCGGCCGTGGTCCTTGTTTCCGCCACGGACATAACCCATCGGCAGTCCCATCAGATGCGCCGTGATTGCGGCGTGGGCGATACCTGCCGTGGAGGTTCCCATCAGAACTTCCGCTTCCGGATAGTAGGTGCGGATCAGCTCCGCAAGACCGGTTTCCACATCCGTTCTTACTTCCGGTGCCGTCAGAGTCAGACGGTTGTCGCAGTAGACCGGACTCTTGATTCCGCTTGCCCAGATGAACGGTTCATCCGGACGGAAGAATACTGCCTTGATTTTCAGAAGATCTTCCGCAATTTTCTGATTCAGTTCCATATGGTTAGTCCTCCTTATTACTTTCCGAGAAATTCCTTTACACATCTGCGGTATGCCGCAACGGGGTCAGGCGCCTGGGTGATCGGACGTCCGACCACAATGTAGTCGGAGCCGGCTTCCCTTGCCTTCTCCGGTGTCATGACACGTTTCTGATCATCCGCCTTACTGTCGGCGAAACGCACGCCCGGTGTTACCGTCAGGAATGATTCACCGCATACTTCATGAACCTTTGCGGCTTCCAGCGGCGAACATACCACGCCGTCAAGTCCCGCATTCTTTGCGGTCAGGGCATAATGCATGACCACTTTATCGATCGGCTCGTGAATGAGCAGATCGTTTTCCAGCGCTTCCTGGTCGGTTGAGGTAAGCTGGGTTACCGCAATGAGCAGCGGACGTGTGCCGTCCGGTCTTGTGAGACCTTCCAGCGCAGCCTTCATCATCGGCGTTGTGCCGGAGGCGTGGAGATTGCAGATATCCACATCCAGGGACGAAAGCACTGCCATGGTCTTCTTTACGGTATTGGGAATGTCATGGAGTTTGAGATCAAGGAAGATCGGATGTCCGCGCTCCTTGATCTTCTTTACGATGGAAGGTCCTGCCGAATAGAACAGCTCCATGCCGATCTTTACAAACGGACGCTCCTCTGTAAACTGATCAAGAAACTTCAGTGTCTCTGCTTCGCCCGCAAAATCGCAGGCAATGATTACATCTTTTGCCATAACGTTATCCTCCTGTTATGCAATACCGATGATATCGGTGAGATTTTCAATGCCGCATCTGTCCATTACCGCCGGCAGCTCTTCAATGATCTTCGGGCAGGCAAACGGATCAACAAGATTGGCGGCGCCGATCTCCACTGCGGTAGCGCCGGCCATCATCATCTCGATCACGTCCTGTGCGCTCGAGACACCGCCCATTCCGATGACCGGAATGGAGACTGCCTTATGAACCTGATATACCATACGGACCGCAACCGGGAATACCGCCGGTCCGGACAGTCCGCCGGTTGTATTTGCCAGAACCGGTTTTTTTGTCTTCAGATCAATGCGCATGCCAAGCAGCGTATTGATTAGGCTCACCGCATCTGCGCCTGCATTCTCGCATGCCTTTGCGATGGCTGTGATGTCTGTAACATTCGGCGAAAGCTTTGCGATCAGCGGTTTTTTCGTCACCTGACGCACCGCATGGATCACTTCATATGCCGCATCGGGATCTGTGCCGAAGCTCATTCCTCCGCCGTGCACATTCGGACAGCTGATGTTGATCTCCAGCCAGCCGACCTGATCTTCCGCGTCCAGCTTCTTTGCGGTATAGACATAATCGTCCACGGAGAAGCCGCTGATATTTGCCATCACCGGTTTATGGAATACCGGCTTCAGTTTCGGAAGTTCTTCGTTAATGACTGCCTCAACGCCCGGGTTCTGCAGACCTACCGCATTTAACATGCCCATAGAGCACTCTGCGATGCGCGGGGTCGGATTGCCGAAGCGGGGATCTTTTGTCGTTCCCTTGAACGAGAACGTTCCAAGACAGTTGATGTCATACAGCTCCGCAAACTCATAGCCAAAGCCAAACGTTCCGGAAGCCGGAATAACCGGGTTGTCCAGTTCGATCCCGCACAGTTCAACACTCAGTCTTCCCATAAGAGATCCTCCTTCCGGAATACCGGACCGTCCTTGCAGACACGCTTATTGCCGGACTTTGTCTGAATCGAACAGCCCATGCATGCGCCGAAGCCGCATCCCATGCGCTCCTCCAGACTGAACTGTCCGTCACATGCAAGGCTGCGGTACAGCGCCTTCATCATCGGCGTCGGTCCGCAGGCGTACGAACATGTCGGATTCTGCGGCAGCGCATCCGTCACAAATCCTTTGATGCCGTACGAGCCGTCGGCCGTCGTTACACATACATCATCGCATACTTCGCGAAACGCTTCCTCGTAGAACCGTTCGGATGCGGTATTGAAGCCAAGGACTGCGGAAACCGTTTTCCCCTGTTTCTTCAGTTCCTTTGCCAGATAGTACAGCGGCGGAATGCCGACACCGCCTCCGATCAGAACCGGATGGTCTCCGGCAGCGGAAAGATCATAGCCGTTTCCAAGTTCCGTCAGAACATCGGCTTTCTTTCCGACCTGCCAGGTGCTCATCTCTGCTGTACCTGCCCCGGCAACACGATACACCAGCGTCAGAATATCTCCTTCCGCATCGCATACCGAAATCGGACGGCGCAGATAGTTTCCGTCGGTTTTCACGTTAACGAACTGTCCGGGACGGATGTTCATCCCTTCAATGCCGGACAGTTTGAGCTCATACACATTGGATGTAAGAGCGCTGTTGGAAATAACAGTCAGTAAACTCTGTTTCATGGTTATCACGCATCGATCGTCGAGATCGTCAGTGTGGTCTCCTCAAGAACATCCAGCAGTACGGATACGGTATCCAGCGAGGTGAAGATCGTCACATTGTTTTCCGTTGCCAGCGTACGGATCTTTGCACCGTCACTTGCGGTGGACATGGATCCCGGATCCTGGGTATTGATCACATAGGCAAGATGTCCCTGACGGATCGCGTTGGGGATATCGTCGCTGCCTTCCTTGATCTTCTGCAGGACATGCGTGCGGATGCCGTTTTCCTTCAGGAACTCTGCGGTTCCCGGAGTTGCCTGAATGTTGAAGCCAAGGTTGTAGAAACGGCGGACCAGCGGGAGCGCCTCTTCCTTGTCCTTCTTGGCGACGGTCACGAATACGGTTCCGTAATTCTGCAGGCGGGTGCCGCTTGCCTGCAGGGCTTTGAACAGCGCGCGGTTGAGCTTGTCGTCATAGCCGATCGCTTCACCGGTGGACTTCATCTCCGGCGAGAGATATGCGTCAAGACCTTTGATCTTGTTGAAGGAGAAGACCGGAACCTTGACGTAGTGGCGCTTCTTCTCTTCCGGATACAGGCAGAAGATGCCCTGTTCCTTCAGGCTCTTGCCCAGGATCACTTCCGTTGCGATATCCGCAAGGGAGTAACCGGTTGCCTTGGATAGGAACGGTACCGTACGGGAAGAACGCGGATTGACTTCGATGATATAGACATCCTCATTTTCATCAACGATGAACTGGATGTTGTAGAGACCGACGATGCCGATCTCAAGACCGAGCTTCTTTGCATACTGCAGGATGATGCCCTTCACCTTGTCCGAAACGCTGAAGGTCGGATAGACGGAGATCGAGTCACCGGAGTGAATACCGGTACGTTCTACCAGTTCCATAATGCCCGGCACGAAAACGTCGATGCCGTCGCAGATCGCGTCAACTTCGAGCTCCTTACCCTGGATGTAATGGTCAACGAGGACCGGCTTGTCCGCATCGATTTCAACGGCGTCACGCAGATATCTGCGCAGATGTTCTTCATCCGCGACAATCTGCATGGCACGTCCGCCGAGGACGAAGGAAGGACGCACGAGAACCGGATAGCCGATTTCCTTTGCGGCCGCGACACCGTCTTCGATGTTGGTGACCGCCTTGCCCTGCGGCTGCGGGATGTTCAGGCGCTGCAGGACCTTTTCAAAGCTGTCGCGGTTTTCCGCACGCTCGATCGCATCGCAGTCAGTTCCGATCAGCTTGACGCCGCGGGCACGGAGCGGTTCTGCGAGGTTGATCGCCGTCTGTCCGCCGAGGGAGGCGATGACGCCGATCGGCTGTTCGAAGTCGATGATCTCCATGACATCTTCCGTGGTCAGCGGTTCAAAGTAGAGCTTGTCCGCTGTTGTATAGTCAGTGGAAACTGTCTCCGGGTTGTTATTGATAATGATTGCCTCATAGCCGGCACGGCGGATCGTCTGTACTGCATGGACGGAGGAGTAGTCAAACTCAACACCCTGTCCGATACGGATCGGACCGGCGCCGA
Organism: Solobacterium sp.; assembly: GCA_017469885.1. GTDB lineage: Bacteria > Bacillota_I > Bacilli_A > Erysipelotrichales > Erysipelotrichaceae > Bulleidia. The sequence goes on along the minus strand of JAFUFO010000015.1, from coordinate 53,742 downwards.
TGACGATTACCTTCTTCCGGTCAGAAAGACGGGACTCGTTTTCTCCGGTATAGGAGGAATAGAGATATGCAATGTACGTTCCGGTATGAAGCGTATCGACCATGCGGAATACCGGGGTGATCTTTTCCGCTTTGCGCATGTGATATACATCGATCTCACTGCATCCCCAGAGGTGGGCAATTGCCCGGTCGGAGAAGCCCATGATCTTTGCCTCACGGAGGATCTTCACATCCTTTACGTTTTCCTTCAGGGTCTGCTCGAAGTCGATGATCTTCTTCAGCGTCTCAAGGAAGAGCGGTGTGATCATTGTCAGCTTATAGAGCGACTCGATGCTTTCACCTCTGCGAAGCAATTCCGCCACCGCAAAGATGCCGTCGGCGCGGAATTCCTTCAGATATGCATGAATGTCTTCATCCGGCATCTCGTCAAACTTTGCCATGTGGAAGTGGCAGACACCGGTTTCAAGCGAACGGACCGACTTCAGGAAGCATTCTTCCAGCGTGGAGCCGATGCCCATGACTTCGCCGGTTGCCTTCATCTGGGTGCCGAGCACATTCGGTGCCAGCGGGAACTTGTCGAACGGAAAGCGCGGGAACTTTGCGACAAGGTAATCGAGCGACGGTTCGATCGCGGCGGTTCCGCCTGCGACCGGAATGTCCTCAAGCGCCATGCCGACTGCGATCTTAGCGGTAACCCTTGCGATCGGATAGCCGCTTGCCTTGGAAGCCAGCGCAGAGGAACGCGATACACGCGGATTAACTTCGATCAGATAGTATTCGCTGGAATTCGGGTTCAGCGCAAACTGCACGTTACAGCCGCCGGCGATCTGAAGCTCACGGATGATCTTGATTGCGCTGTCATTCAGCATCTTCAGATCATGATCATTGAGCGAAAGGATCGGCGCAACGACGATACTGTCACCGGTATGCACGCCGACCGGATCAACGTTCTCCATGCCGCAGATCGTGATCGCATGGTCATTGGAGTCACGCATGACTTCAAATTCAATTTCCTTGTATCCCTTGACGGACTTCTCAACGAGAACCTGATGAACCGGGGAAAGCTTGAAGGCATTGTTTCCGATTTCAACGAGCTCCTCTTCATTGTTCGCAAAGCCGCCGCCGGTGCCGCCGAGTGTAAATGCAGGACGGAGTACGACCGGGTAACCGATGTCCAGCGCTGCCTTCTTTGCCTCTTCGATCGAGTAGGTGATCTCGGAAGGAATAACCGGCTCGCCGATCGACTGGCACATTTCCTTGAAGAGCTCACGGTCTTCCGCACGTTCAATACTGCGGCTGCTGGTGCCGATCAGTTCGACACCGCACTCTTTCAGAATGCCCTTCTTCTCCAGCTGCATCGCGAGATTCAGACCGGTCTGTCCGCCGATGCCCGGCAGGATCGCATCCGGGCGCTCATAGCGCAGGATCTTTGCGATATATTCCAGTGTCAGCGGCTCCATGTATACCTTGTCCGCGATCGATGTATCGGTCATGATCGTCGCCGGGTTGGAGTTGCAGAGAATGACCTGATAGCCTTCCTCCTTCAGCGCAAGACACGCCTGGGTGCCGGCATAGTCGAATTCCGCTGCCTGACCGATGACGATCGGTCCGGAGCCGATGATGAGAATCTTCTTAAGGTCTGTACGTTTTGCCATATTACTTGCCCTCCTCGTATACGGTGATGCCGTTCATAACTGTTTTTCTGCAGATGCCGTTTACCTTCCATCCGGCAAACGGTGTGGCCTTTCCCTTTGACAGGAAGTCCTTCGGATCGATCACGGTCTCCGCTTCAAGATCCCAGATGGAGTAATCCTCTTCGCCAAGCGGAATGTTGAACCGTTCTCTCGGTTTATATACCAGCAGTTCCATCAGCCGTTCCATGGTGATCACACCCGGCTTTACCAGGTAGGTGTAGAGCAGCGGGAATGCCGTTTCGATACCGACGATTCCAAACGCGCTCTTTTCAAGACCCCTGCTCTTTTCTTCTTCGCTGTGGGGCGCATGGTCGGTCGCGATCACATCGATCGTTCCGTCCTTGATACCCTCGATCAGCGCATCATGGTCTTCCTTCGAGCGCAGCGGCGGATTCATCTTCCACCAACCGTCTTCCTGCAGGTCGTCCTCACACAATAACAGATAGTGCGGAGCGGTCTCGCAGGTCACATCCACGCCGCGGGCTTTTGCCTGGCGGATCACTTCCACACTCTCCTTTGTGGAGATATGGCATACGTGATAGCCGCAGCCGGTCTTTTCCGCAAGCTCCAGATCACGCGCGATCTGACCCCACTCGCTTTCCGAGCAGATGCCGCGGTGACCGTGTTCCTTTGCGTAGCGTCCGTCATGGATGTATCCGCCCTTTAACAGGCGGTTGTCTTCGCAGTGCGCGACGATCAGCTTGTTCAGTTTCTTCGCCCGCTTCATGGCCTCTTCCATCATCTCGTCTGACTGCACGCCATGTCCGTCATCGGAGAAGGCAATGACATGATCAGCCAGCGCCTCCATATCCGCGAGCTCTTTTCCTTCTTCCTTTACCGTAATTGCGGCGTAGGGATATACGTGAATGACCGCATCCGCATCGATGATGTCCTGCTGGACCTTGAGATGCTCGAGCGAATCGGGCACCGGGTTCAGGTTCGGCATCGTGCAGACTGCCGTGTAGCCGCCCCGCGCAGCTGCCTGTGAACCGGTTTTGATCGTCTCTTTATAAGAAAAACCCGGCTCTCGCAGATGTACATGTACATCGCAAAAACCGGGAAGACGAACAGCACGCTGTTCTGTTGACTGATTCGGGATAACTTTCTGTTTCATCTGTTCCATAGGTACCTCCTGAAACAAAAAACCTTACCGTAACGGCAAGGTCGATGTCACAATCCGTTCAAAGACGCGCCGTTTGCGGGCGTTTCTTTTTATATAGGTGAAGCAGTGCGATCTTGCCGATATCTCGTATCGATTTAAAGATTTCTTCAGTATATTATCACGACACCCTGTACTGTTCAACTGAAAAGTTTGTGATCCATAAATGATTGGTGTCCCGATATACCGGCACACCCTGTTTTCAGTGTAATTCCTGTGTTCGCAGCTTCGTCAGAACATGCGGAATTTCATCCAGTGATTCAATGTGGAAATCTGCCAGAGACTGATCAAAGGGAAAGCGGGTATCCCTGAGCGCGGCAATATAGACACCTGCCGCATAGCCTGCCTGCACGCCGTAAGTGGAGTCTTCCACGACCAGGCATTCGTCCGGCTGCATACCCATCTGACGCATCGCAAAGCGATAGATTTCCGGATCCGGCTTACTGCGGGCGAACTGTTCGCCGCTGACAACGCATTCAAAGTAGGGACCAATGCCGCATTCACCAAGCACCTGCATGATATTGGAGCGTGAACTGCTTGATGCAAGACCGATCCGGTATCCGTTCCGGCGCAGCGTTTCCAGAAGTTCCGGCACCGTTTCCCGCATGATGGAACGGTAGTTTACACAGATTCCGTCTGACAGTTCCTTCATTTCCTTCAGAAAAGCCGGGTCATTTGCATCATGACCCAGCAGATCGGCAAGATAAATCTTATCTTCCTTGTTGTCCATACCCACCAATGGATAAAGATGTTCGTCTTTGATCCAGGGATAGGACTCCCGAAGTTTCTCCGCCTGATAGCGGAGATAAACAATCTCACTGTCAATCAACACACCGTCCATATCAAAGATTACAGCTTTGATCATACGGTGTCAGATTCCGTCTCCGTCTTCCGGCTCATCATTGACCGGAGCTTCCATGCGGAAGATCGTCAGTGCTTCCTTTCCCGTTTCAAGAAGCGATTCTGCGAGCGCATCGGCATCACCCGGATCGTTTTCCGCCATGTTTTTGATGACAAGATCCAGCAGAAGCGGAGCGTTGGCGCCGGAGATAACCCGCACACCCGGCCGTTTCACGCTGAGCGCCGCAGCCTTCATATAGGGGGTTCCGCCCATGATGTCCGTAAGAACGATTGTGACCGGGCAGCTGCTGTACTGATCCAGTGCGTCCGCAAGTTTCTGTTCCAGCTCATCCGGCGTGGATGTATCGGTGAAGTCAATCGCAGTCAGCTGAATACTGTTGCCTGCGAGCAGTTTTGCATTGGCTTCCATTCCGGTTGCGAAATTACCGTGTCCGGTAATGATAATTCCTATCATTCTGCCTCCATCGGCCGACCGGTTTTTTTGAAGTCAGCCTCTCTGTTACGAATTAAAAACCTGAAATTCAAATGTCTTTGTGGCACCGTCGAGATATTCACGGCTGAGATCAACCGCGCGTTCATACTGGTCATAAACGAGGTTTTCAACCATCATGACCGGTGCGTTCTGTTCAATTCCGAGCGCTGCCGCAATCCGCTCATCCGCAAGAATCGCCGCGAGTCTGCGGTGCGAGCGGGCAATGTGCACACCGTACTCCGTTTCCATGACGTTATAGAGCGAACGTACGGCAAAGTCATAGGTATCGATTCCCGGAAATACAGATTCCGGAACATAGTTTTCCACAAGCACAAACGGTTTTTCGGCTGCGTAGCGCATTCTCACGATATGACGGACACGCCCCGCATAGGGTGTCTGATCCTTGAAGAATACCTCTGCGCCGTCAAGCCACTCTTCACGGACAAGCCGTGTTTCATGAGGAAGACCGAGAATGGACATTTCCTTTTCGAAACTGTACTGCTTGTCAATAAAGCGCCCGCGGCTGTTGGATGCCAGCACAAAGGTGCCGACTCCGCGCTTACGCTCGACATGACCGGACTCAATCAGGGCATTGTACGCCTGCCGGACAACCGGCCGCGAGATTCCATAGGCCGCACACAGTTCCTCTTCCGTCGGCATCTTACTGCCGGCGGGAAGCGTGCCGTCCATGATTGCGGACAGAAGTCCCTGCCGCAGCTGTTCATATAACGGCATCGGAATGCCTTTATCCAGTCGTAATCCCTTAATTGCGCTCATATCTGTATCTCCGTAGTGTGTTACTGTCAGTCGCCGAATCCTCCGGGAGAAAGAACATTTTCTCTGGATACATTCTGGCCTGCCAGAAGTGCTTCCTCCAGCGCGCCGGACGGCATCCGCATGCCCTTTTTCCAGCCGGATTTCTGCAATGTGCAGACAAATCCCGCGAGGAAGGAATCTCCAGCTCCCATTGTATCATGAGGTGTTACCTGGCGAATCCGCCTGCGGAGAATCTGTGATCCGTTGGAGATGATCTGCCCCTCGCCGCCCATGGTCGCAAGCACATGAATGACGCCGCGTTCATGATACGGACGGGCAAACGCCGCAAATTCCTCTTCCGACATCGGACTGCAGGAAAACATCGCAAGATCGATCGCTTTGCAGACCATATCGCAGTATTCATCGGTGCGGTATTTATCCTTCTCGCCGAAATCAAATACAAATACCGGCGGAAGCTCCTCCACAAGAGACAGCTGTTCGGGAATTTTGGCATTGCATGAGCTGACAATTACATCTGCCTGCGAAAGAACCTCCTTCAGTTCTTCGCTGACCGTAACCGGTCCCGCCCATGCATCACCGGTCACAACTTTCACGAAACTGCGTTCGCCGTCTGTCACCTCATAGACGCATTGTTTTGTGACGGAATTCGGAATCACCGGACAGCGGTCATACCGGACCCCGTTCTTTTTCAGTGCTTTGATCAGATGCGCTGCATAATCATCATCAGCGAGATTACCGATATACTCCGACTGTGCTCCGCAGCGCGCCGCATGTACTGAAACATTCACCGCATTCCCGCCGGGATGCACTTCATTCTTATTGCAGTAAACATCGACACAGTTGTCTCCAAGCGCAATCAGTTTCATCTCAGTAATTCTCTTTCCGGTAATAGCGGCGGATATCCAGGGAGTGCCCTGTGATTTCCTCGATATTCTTACTTATTCTCTGCAGCACTGCGGCCATGACCACCGGACTCAGATACTTCCGGAATTCATCGCTGATTCCGGGAAGCTCATAATCTTTTGTGTCAAAGCAGGTGAGTTTCTTTGTATGACGCTGCGCGAATTCCTTTACCCGTTCATCCAGAACGCGCGTCGGTCCTTCGGTAAGAAGCAGTGTCATGCATACATCGTCTTCCAGAAGCTCCAGTGTTCCGTGGAAGAATTCCGGGCTGGATACGCTCTTGGTGCGGATCCACTGGCTCTCCTCCAGAACACACATGCTGTAGGAGTATGCGGTCGGCCAGAGGTCGCCTGATCCGACCCAGATGTTGTACGGCTCCTTGTGGTAATCCAGCGCGTACTGACGGCACTTTTCATCTGCCTGCTTGCGGACCTGCGCAAGCGCATATGCAAGACCGTTCAGCTCATCCGCAAACTTCGGATAATCCGCAAAGTCTCCGTTGCGGTACAGGATCCGGCCGATCAGGTAATAGAACACAAGTTCCTGCGGGCGTCCCTCGCCGTAGACAACACAGTCATCACTGATGGATTCCAGTACGGAATCCGCCTTTCCGCATACACTGACGATCCGGACACCCCGTTCTTTCAGCCAGTTTGCGGCTTTCACAGTCTCACCGGTATCACCGGATTTGGAAGTCAGAAAGGCGACCGTTTTATCACTGATCCGGTTTGAACCGCCGAGCATCAGATCCGCAGCCAGGATGTTTTCGACCGGCAGCGCGGACATGTGACGGATATAGAACGGAAACGGATCCAGCATTGCCTGTGAACCGCCGCTGGATGTAAACAGCAGAAGATCAAATCCGCTGTCATAGATACGGTCGGCAATTGCTTCAATGTCTGCCCGCTGAGAGCTGATCAGTGCTCCGTTGGCAATAATCTGTGCTTCATCAAAATTAATCATGTTTTTTCCCGCCTTTCTGTCTTCATTCTGTTTCAAAGAAAGCCTGCCCACACAGCGCAAGCAGGCTTTCCCGGTTGTTCTTTATGTTCTCTAATAAGGATGTAATGCGATTACATGATGCCGATCGCCGCCATGATGATCGAGAATACGATAACGGCGATGATGAGCTTCATGGTGTTGACGTTCTTCTTCTTGAAGAGCCAGTACAGCACGAATACGAATACCAGCGGCAGCAGGCTCGGAAGAATGGAATCGAAGATACCCTGGATCGAAACGTTGCCGGCTACGACAAGGCTCTCCGGGAATGCGAAGGATACATAGGACGGAATCAGACCGCCGACAACCATAACGCCGAGGATGCCTGCAGCTTTGGTGAGCGCTGCCGCATTGTCGCCGATGTACTTGACGGCTGTAAGGCCTGCGTTGTAACCCATGCGTACAAACCAGATACGTGTAACGATAGCGGTGATTGCCCAGAATGCAATGTAGATGATCGGTCCGAGAACACTTCCCTGACCTGCCAGCGAGCAGCAGATTGCCGCTACGATCGGCATTGCGGTATACCACCAGATCGCATCACCGAGACCTGCCAGCGGACCGAAGAGACCGGTCTTGAGGCTGTGAATCAGTTCGCGGTCCTGACCGGATTCCTCCATCGAAACAACGAGACCCTGCAGGATTGCGGCCATATGCGGCTCTGTGTTGATAAAGTCGAGGTTGTTCTGAAGCGCTTTTCCCATCTCTTCGTTGTTCTTTCCGAAGATCTTGCGGAAGCAGTCGGACATACCCCAGGCGAATCCAACCGCCTGCATACGCTCAAAGCTGAAGCAGGACTGTTCAAACAGCGACATATACGCCATTTTATTGAGATCTTTTTTTGTAATCTTGTTTTCAGATGCCATCGGAATAATCCTCCTCTGCCGGCTCTGCCGTAACAGTTTCCTTGTTTTTCTTTACATCATTCGTGTAACCGATCCAGGCAATCGCACCGGCAAGAATCGCAACCGGGAGAATGTTCTGGCAGTTGGTAATGATCATGATGACAAATCCTGCGAGCAGGTAAGGAATGTTCTCACCCTTCAGCATGACAACCAGCAGGAGCGCAAGACCTACTGCAGGCATCAGACCGCCGGCTACTTCGAAGCCGTGAATCAGCCATGCAGGGAATGAATTGACAAACGCTGCGATGCCGCTCTGGAATGCATATACGGACAGGAATGCCGCAATTGCGAATGCGATCGCGTAGATGAACTGACCGGTGAACATGATGCGTCCGATCTTCTTTTCATCACCTTCCTGAGCAGCCTTGTCAACTGCCGGCAGGAAACCTGCATACAGTGTGTTTGTCGCGATACCGATCCACTGACCGATGAGCGCAAACGGAATCGCAAGACCCATGGCAGCGGTAACGTCCTGACCGGTCGTGTAGGCAAGAACGGTTGTCATAAGACCGGCGAACAGAGGATCGGGCGGAACGGTTCCGCCGACCGTGAGAAGTCCAAGATAAGAGAGCTCTGTAACTGCGCCTGCCTTCAGGCCGAGCTGTACATCGCCCAGCATGATTCCGGTAAAGAACGCAACAACAAGCGGTCTGAACCACATGAACGCTTCCATGTGTTTGTCAAAGGCACAGATGAAGACCACGATCATGATCAATATGCCCTGCATAAGCGTAATTTGCATTTCTGGTTTTCCTTCCTCTTTTGTAAAAGATGTTTCTAATTAAATTTCGAAGTCATACTTCCGGTCACCCGGAGCAATCTGGATGTAAACGTCTGTGCCCATGCTGCGGATGAAGCGCAGATCTTCAAGATCTTTGTCATCTACATAGACATGGGTTTCGTTGGATACTCTCTTTCCCGGTCCGACGTGCATGTTTCCGATGCAGAGTTTGTCGATCGGCACGCCCCCCTCGAGGAGAGTTCTGGCACTCTGCGGGTTGCGCACGACCAGGAAGATGTGCTGGGCGGGTGAAGCTTTGTGAATCACGTTGATGGTTTTCTCAAGCGTGAAGAAGCGGATTCCGCATCCGGCATTCTGTGCGGTTGCCCGCATCAGAGACTGCTGTACTTCATCCTTCGCCACCAGATCATCCGCAACTACGATGAGGTTGCAGCCGGCAAGAGAACTTGTCCATGCAACGCCGACCTGGCCATGCACGAGTCTGTTGTCGATTCTTGTCAGCAGAATATCCGGCATATATCTCTCCTTTCCTGAAACTGTTCAGTTTCATCTGACACCATCCGTTGCCAGAAGAGCGGCCGTCTCCATCTGACGCAGGATTTTGTTATGTTGTAATTACAATATAATCACCTGTAATTTTGTTGTCAATAAGCATTTTCACAAATTGTGCGCTGCTTCAGAGCCTGCTTATAACTATTAAAAAGCCTTATTAAATAGCCATTTTTCTTCATTTTCGAATGATCCGTTCAGGATCTGCACACAAAAACGAAAATTTTTGTTATTTGTTATTACAATATTACAAACATGTGCTATATTGTAATTGCTACAGGGAGTTTTATGACATCTCCTCTGTACCCGAGTCATTAAGATTGGAGGATTTAACAGGATGACAGAACACAGGAAAACCATGCAGGACTACATCGCATCATGCCCGGAATACATCCGCGCCAATGTTGAACAGAGCGCAGAACTCACAAAGCCGGTCGTAGAAGAATTCATGAGCGGCAGCTTCCGGACGATCTGGATCATTGCCTGCGGTTCATCGATGAACGGATCCACATGTGCGCGCGCATTTGTCCGCCGGTATCTCGGCGTCGAAGTGAAGATCGTTGCGCCGTTCACATTTGTGACTTCTGAAAACGACATTCGTGAAGACGACATGGTCGTAATTGTTTCCCAGAGCGGATACAGCCTGAACGCACTTGAAGCAGCTGATGTTGTTAAAAGCAAAGGACGCCGCTGCATTGCGCTTACCGGCGATCTGGAAAGCGATCTTGCAAAGAAGTGCGACGTTGCCGCAAATTACGGCGTCGGACGGGAAACCGTCGGTTATGTTACCCGTGGTGTCACAACGCTTGCACTGTTCTTCATGCTGTTTGCGGTTGAAGCAGGCCTGGCGTCCGGAAAGCTGACAAAAGAAGAAGCCGATACCCTGAAGGAACAGCTCCGCAGCTGTGCGGATATCAATGAAGCGGCACAGAAAAACTGGACTTCCTTCTATGAGAAAAACTTCCAGGCTCTGTCCGGTCTCACAAATGCTTATGTATGCGGCGTCGGCGCCAATATCGGCACAGCGATGGAAGGCGCGCTCAAATTCGGCGAAACCGTCAGTATCCCTACAGGCGCCTATGAAGTTGAAGAATATATCCACGGTCCGAACATTCAAATGACGCCGCGCTATACGGTATTCCTGATTGAGGCCGGCATCGGCACAGAGCGCATCCGCAAGATCTATGACGGCACAAAGATTGTGACACCGAATGCATTCCTTGTGACAACCGATCCGGATTACACCGGAGATAAGATCTTCAATATTCCCTGCAGTGTTCCGGAGGAGATGACTCCGCTCTGCATTCTTCCGTTCTTCCAGCTTACAGCGTGGAAGCTCACCGACGATCTTGACCGCTGGAACAAGCATCCGCTTCAGCGTCAGATGGAAAAATACGTTTCCTCAAAATCCGAGAATTATATCAACAGTCCCTTCAGCGAGGATACGCCCGGCCGCAGATAAGCGGCGGTACGTTCTGATCAATGCAGATCATGAGTATTGCGGCGGCGGTATTCTTCGGAATTGCGGCAACCGATCTTCTGACCGGAGGGCATCTCGGACTTGGCGATGCACTGAAGGAAGGGCTCGGTGTCATCGTCGAATTATTACTGTTAATGACGGGCTTTATGGCGTTATCTCCGTGGATTGCCGTTCATATCGCCCCGCATGTCACACCATTACTGGAATCCGCCGGCTGCGACCCCTCACTGCTGGCAGGTATTCTCTTCAGCTGCGACGCCGGCGGAGCCTATCTGGCAAAACAGATTGCCGTCGATCCGACAGCCGGTCTGTACAACGGACTGATTGTCTCGTCCTTTTTCGGAACTGCGGTGACCGGCGCAGTACCCCTTTCCCTCTCCAACACCGCAGGCAGACAGCGAAAGGCAGCCGTAAAAGGGCTATCCATCGCTTTTATTACCCTGCCTCTCAACTGTCTGATTACCGGTTCCTTCTGCGGGATGCCCATGGACATGATGCTGCGGAACACATGGCCGATCATGATTCTGTCGCTGATCCTGCTCGCAGGTCTTCTGTTTCTGCCGCAGATCATGGTTCCTGTTTTCTCCGGTCTGGCCTTCGCGGTACGGACAGCCGCATATCTCTCATTCGCCATTGCGGTTTTCCAGGATGCCGGAGGACCCGTCATTCTGGAAGGACTTACCCCGCTTGATGAGATTTATCCGGTGATCGTACGGATCGGTGTTTTCCTCGGAGGAATCCTTCCGATCTTCGCTCTGATTCAGCGCATGCTGAAAAAGCCGCTGGAACGGCTTGCGGAGAAAGTGCAGCTCTCTCCGAAGAGCATCTCCTATCTGATTCTGTCTACTTCCAACGATATTCCCGTGCTGATGAATCTGAAGGAACTGGAGGACGACGGCATAACCGTAAATGTAGCCTATCTTATGGCCGCGGCGTATACGATCGGAGACTTCCTTGCATTCTCGATACAGTTTGCGCCGAAGCTTGCATTCCCGATGATGTTCGGACGGCTTGTTTCCGGATTTCTGATGATTGTCATCTGTCTTCTGAAACCTGTCCGTTCCCACGCAAAACAACCTGCGCCAGTTTTCTCAAGATGACGGCGTATATCTCCCCTGATCCCGCCCATGGACTGCATGGCGGGATTTTTTTGCATTCAAAAAGCGGACATCATTGAGTGATATCCGCTATGGCTGATTGTCAGATCAGCGGCTGTTCCGGGGATTCTTCCGGAGCTTCCACATATTCCTCTTTCAGGATCTCATACATCTCGGAAGCTTCCTGCTTGCGCTTCACTTCTTCGACGGAATTGACACGCACCGTGATCCTGCGGCTTCCGAACCGGACGCTGACTTCATCGCCGACATGTACTTCCTTCGATGGCTTTACCATTTTTCCGTTGATTTCCACACGGTCGTTTTTTGCCAGCTCCTGCGAAATGGTACGCCGCTTCAGAATTCGGGATACTTTCAGCCATTTATCAATTCGCATGTTTAACAGCCTCCTGTGAACGTTCGATCAGTTCGATCACCGTCTGAAGCGAGCGTGCCGTATTGGGAACCTCAGCGATGATCTGTTTGTTGGAATAACGAAGCTGGATGTCCTTACTGATGTCGGAGAACAGCTTGAAGAGTTTTACGCCGTCCAGGGTCTCGGAGAACGCCTGCGTGAATGTCACGACGTGGTTGTTTCGGATTTCCTTATAGGACGCCACCTGCGGCTCACTGACCGCGATATCCAGGCGGCGCTTTTCAAACAGCGACGCCACTTCCTCCGGCAGTCTGCCGTACTGGTCGGTAACTTCTTCCCGGTATTCTTCCAGTGATTCCATGTCGTTCAGACCGTCGATCTTCTGATACATGGAGATCTTGTCGAAGTCATCCGGCGCAAAGTGTTCCGGAATATAGCCGCTGGAAGAAGTCATGACATGAACCCGTTCCGGCTCTTCTTCCCGGACGATGCCCTTTGTCTTTTCGATTGCCTTCTCCAGCATCTCGATATACATGTCGATACCGACCGTATCAATGAATCCGGACTGTTCCGGTCCCAGCATGTCGCCGGCACCGCGGATCGTCAGGTCGCGCATCGCGATCTTGTATCCGGAGCCAAGACGCGCAAATTCCTTGACCGCCTGAAGCCGCTTGGACGCAACTTCCGTCAGCTGGCGGCGCGGCGGGATCAGCAGATATGCATACGCTACCCGGTCGCTGCGGCCGACTCTTCCTTTGATCTGATAGATCTGCGAAAGACCGAAGTTCTGCGCATTCTCAATGAGAATCGTATTGGCATTTGGAATATCAATGCCGTTTTCAATAATCGTCGTGCATACCAGCACGTTCAGCTCCTTCTGATTGAACCGGAACATCACATCTTCAATGGAGTCACGGTCCATCTTTCCGTGCACGATGCCGACGTTTGCGTCATGGACATAGTTCTTCAGTGTCCGTGCCGTGTTGTAGATCTGATCAATGGAATTGCACAGGTAGAACACCTGTCCGTTCCGTGCCAGTTCCTTTTCAATTGCGCCGGTGATCAGCCCCCGGTTCATTTCCGCCACATAGATCTGCACGTTATAGCGGTTGGCAGGCGGCGTCTCGAGCTGAGACAGCGACCGGATGCCGACCAGCGACATCTGCAGGGTCCGGGGAATCGGGGTTGCGCTCAGGGTCAGCACATCGATATTGGATTTCAGTTCCTTGATCTTTTCCTTATGTTCGACGCCGAACCGCTGTTCTTCATCCACCACAAGCAGTCCGAGGTCTTTGAATTCAACATCCTTTGAGAGGATACGGTGTGTTCCGATCACGATATCCACCGTGCCGTCCTTCAGACCGGCAAGCGTGCTGCGCACATTGGAAGGCGCCACAAACCGGTCGAGGACCCGGATACAGAACGGATAGCCGGAGAATCGCTGCAGGAAGGTCTGAAAGTGCTGTTCCGCAAGGATCGTTGTCGGACAGAGCACGGCGACCTGCTTGTTCTCTGCGGCTGCCTTGAAGGCCGCACGCACTGCGATCTCGGTTTTTCCAAAGCCGACATCGCCGCACACCAGACGGTCCATCGGCTTGTCGCTTTCCATATCCCGTTTGACATCCGCGACTGCGGAAGCCTGGTCGGGCGTCAGCTCATAGGCAAACTCAGACTCAAACTGTTTCTGCAGGTCACTGTCCGGCTGATAGGCATAGCCGATATGATCTTCTCTTGCGGCATACAGTTTCACTAACCGTTCCGCAAGATCCGTGACATTCTCTTCCAGTTTCTGCCGGGTCTTTTCCCATTCATGTCCGCCGAGTTTGTTTAAACGCGGCACTACACCTTCCCGGGAGACAAACTTCCGCACGAGGCGGAACTGTTCCAGCGGGACCAGCAGTTCGGCATTACCCTTATACACAATGCGCAGGAAGTCACGCATGGCACCCTGTACTTCGCGTGTTTCAATTCCGATATACTGTCCGACACCGTGATTGGCATGGACAATGTAGTCTCCGGGTTCGAGTTCGTCATAGCCGTGAATCACTTCCGCACTGCGGAATTTCTTTTCATACCGTCCGGTATGATGGCTGATCTCAAACAGTTCCCGGTCCGTCACAACCGTCAGTCCGCTTTCCTGCAGGACAAAGCCCTCCGGGAAATCCGACAGGCAGACATTGAGACCCGGTCTGATCGGGGAAGTCTCATCGGTGATCAGCTGATACGGAAGAGTGTTTTCCACACAGGTATTGATCACCTTGTTCATCTGGGAACTGTGCAGGCAGCACAGCACCCGGTATTCTTTGCTTATGATGCGGAGCCGCAGATCCAGCGGTTCATTCGGAAGATGCACTTCCGTAATGCCGGAAATATTGTCATAGAGCGGATCTTCATTGATGCGCTTGCAGCCCTTGCCGATGCGGTCATAGTCATGGAAGACCGCAAATCTTGGCAGAAGTTTCTTTTCCTGAACCATTTCCTGCAGGTAGGAAAGCGTTTCATCATTCAGCCGCTTCACTGCCCCGCGGATCGTTTCATCATCCCCGGTGATGATCAGCGGATGATCCATATAGTCCGCAATGGAAGACGCTTCCTTCAGTAAGGCAACATATGGATAGATACCCGGTTCACTGATGGAATTTTCAATCAGGGAAAGCGAGGCTTCCACCGAGGACTGCAGGATGGCGTCATGTTCTTCCTGCAGGATACGCTCCGCCTCCGCACGCAGCTCTTTCTTCTGCGCATCGGAAAAGAGAATATCACTTGCCGGCACAACGGTTACTTCATTGAGCGGAAGCACCGTCTTCTGCGTCGTTGCGTCAAAGAAGCGGATACTGTCGACTTCATTGTCAAAGAATTCAATACGCACCGGCTGTTCATAGTTGATGGAATATACATCGACAATGCCGCCGCGGGCCGCAAAGGAAAGCGGCTGATCGATATGGGAGGTCTCAGCGTATCCGCCAGCCCGGAGCTTACGCTTGAGCTCTTCCATCTCAAGCGTGTCGCCGGTTTTGATATGAATGCATGCATCACGGAATGTCTCCGGAGACGGCAGCTGCCGAAGCAGTCCGCTCGGGCAGGTCACAACGATCTGACAGGGATTGGAAAGCAGAGATGCGAGAGTTTCCACTTTCGATGCGGTCATCTCCGGACTGGCGGCGATTGCCTCAACACGGAGCGATTCATCCGCACCGAAAAGCGCGCAATTTGTCTCACCCAGGAGGGTCGACAGACGTTCGTACAGTCTCTGCGCGCTGTATAAGCTGTGTTTGACGACCAGGATCGGCCGCGGTTTTCTGCGGTAGGATACCGCAATCACCAGTGCTTCCTCAATCAGCGAGGAAAGCGGAAGCGGTCCTTTCCCTGCGTCAAGTTTCTGAACTGCCGGATTCGTATCCAGTTCTTCCAGGATACTGACCGGAAAGCTGCTGTTCTCTTCCAAAACGGTTATTCTTCCTTTTCTCCTTCCGGCTTCACCTTCAGGTTATAGTGCGACATGACACGGTCCATCGGCTGACTCACCCACGCCTCCGCAGCTTTTGCGGCGGTATCGATCGCGGTCTCAAACAGATCACGGTCTGCCTTTGCGACGGGAGACAGTACCCAGTCAGGCACTTCCTCATGTTCACCGCGCTTACTGTGGCCGACGCCGATGCGGATGCGGGCAATCTCATCCGTGCCCATGCAGGAAATGATATGTTTCATTCCCTTCTGACCGCCGGAACTTCCCTTCGGACGGATTCGTACCGAGCCGACCGGAAGATCCATGTCATCATGCAGGATGAGAATATCCTGCGGGTCAATCTTATAGTAATCTGCGGCTGCGCGCACGGCATTTCCGGACAGGTTCATGAATGTGAGCGGCTCCATCAGAAGAACCTTCTCTCCGCCGATCATTGCCGTTGCGGTCAAAGCGTTGAATTTGTTTACGGTAACCGAAGCACCGACATTTTCCGCAAGTTTTGCCAGTGCCATGTATCCGCTGTTATGCCGGGTCTTTTCGTATTCCTTTCCCGGGTTGCCGAGTCCTGCGATCAGCTTCATTCAGCATCTTCCTTTTCTTCAACGGGAGCGGCCGGCTCTTCTGTTTCCACAGCTTCCGCTTCCACAACTTCCGCTTCCGCTGTTTCTGCTGTCTCTGCGGATTCGACTTCGGTCTCTTCCGACTCTTCTTCCTCTTTCGGAAGTTCAATATGGAGTTCCTTCAGCCAGCGCATACCGAGACGGGTATTTGTCGCAAAGTTGTGAATGTCCTTCAGGCATTCCTCATAACCTTCCGTATTTCCTTCGTCCCGATACTGTGCCGCAAGAATTGCCTCTTCACAGTTCTTGTACAGTCCGATCAACTGCTTAGAATAACGGTATCCGGCATATTCACCAGCCAGAAGCTGTTTGATAAACGCTTTTCCGAGATCATCCGTGCGGTCATAATACTTTTTATTTTCATCATGGATCGCCTTGAGAAGCGTATCCCCGTTGACCTCTGCATATGCCGCAATCTTTTCCTCATGGAGCTTGCGCAGATCATTGCGTCCGCGGTAATTCAAGCGGTTCGGAATTGCCATGTACAGATAGAAGAAGCTGTCCTCATTGTTCGCAAAGCCCTGATTCTTCTTTGCCGGCTGAAGAAGGATATCGATATCAAGGTCTTCGAGATGTTCCTTGAATTCCTCATCCCGCTCATAGAAAACATCACCCCAGAGGCGGAGGACACGGACCTTCTGTCCGTATTCCGGATCCTTGGATACATTGATGAACTCATCCGCATTCGCAAAGAACGCGTCGCGATCATCCATCTTGTCGAGAATCTTCAGCATCTCCTTGTTCAGTCTTCCGCGTCCGGAAAGCTGGAATACCCGGTAGAACATGTATACGGAAAATGCGATCAGCAACAGATTTAATATCAGACTCATAGTTATTTACCTCGTGTCTATTATACTCATTCGCCGCCTTCCGTATGCGGCTTTCGCCTCATTCCCTCCTCTTCTGCGTTGTTTCTCATGGGCAGGGAACCCTTTGGAAAGATTTTGGACATTTCCCCTCGCAAAATAAACAGCGATTATGATCCGGCAGAAACAGCCGTTCCCTGCGGAACGGTAACCTGCCGTAAGGAGGAGCTACATATGAAAACATCACTGCTTGTATACGGAACCTACAATCTGCGTGAATGGGAACGCATCACCCGCATCTTCGAGGAAACCGGCGTGACCTATGAGGAAGGAATACACACGCATGCCTTCCGGCTCAAGGACGACACCTATGATTTCTGGTACTTCCATTTCCTGCGGGCAGATGTCACAACGGAAGAAGAACAGCTGATTCGCGCAAAGCGGGCACAGCTGAAAAAGATCTTCGGATAAGCTCAGACTAAAACCATCCATCGGCTGAGCCGGTGGATGGTTCTGTTTTTGCCCGCTTATTCAGCGCTCTGTTTTAACGTGCCGATAAACGGCAGGTTACGGTATTTTTCCGCATAGTCGATGCCATAGCCGATGATGAACCTGTCTTCGACTTCAAAGCCGATATAATCCACCGGCACCTCCACCTGTCTGCGGGACGGCTTATCCAGCAGTGCACAGATTTTCACATCTTCCGCGCCGCGGTTCCTCAGATATTCACGCAGATAATGCAGGGTATATCCGGTATCGATGATATCTTCCACGATCAGTACGGAACAGCCCTGAATATCCTGATGGAGGTCGCTTGTAATGCGTACGATGCCGGAGGATTCGGTTGAATTTCCGTAACTGGAAACGGACATGAAATCAATTCTGATCGGCGAATTGATTTCCCGGATCAGATCACACATGAAGATGCCGGCACCTTTGAGAATGCCAACTACGATCAGGTCCTTTCCCTCATAGTCACGGGTAATCTCTGCGCCGAGTTCCGCAACCCGTTTTGCGATATCGTCTCTTGTGAAGAGCACTTCATCGATTTCATTCATTGCGTTGTACATAGGTTCACTCCTCTGCGTTTGTTCAGTGTTCGTAATGTGCCGCAACATCCTTCAGATAATCAATGATGGAAAGATGCTGGGGACAGACGCCTTCGCACTGTCCGCAGGCAATACAGTCGGATGCCTTTCCGCGGGTACCGGAAATGATTTCATAGTTTGTAAAGTTGATTGTCCATCCCTTCTCTTCGAGATGTTCACGCATGTCCTCGTTATAGATGGAGAAATACTGCGGAATCGCAATATTCATCGGACAGCCTTCCGTACAGTACGAGCATCCGGTGCAGGGAATTGCAATCTGACTGTTAATAATATCCGCCGCTTTGAAACAGATCTTCTGTTCTTCTTCGCTCAGCGGACGGAACTCCTTCATGTAACTCAGATTGTCTTTCATCTGGTCAATGGAGCTCATACCGGACAGTACGACCATGACATTCGGAAGACTTGCGGCGAACCGGATCGCCCAGCTCGGAACGGACATTGACGCATCGTGTTCTTTAAACAGCGCCTCCGCTTCCGCAGGAACCTTTGCGAGGGTTCCGCCCTTGACCGGCTCCATGACGATAACCGGTTTGCCATGGCATTCCGCCACTTCATAACATGCCCGGGAACGGATCCATTCGCTTTCCCAGTCAAGATAGTTGATCTGAAGCTGAACGAATTCCATTTCCGGATGTTTTGTCAGGATCTCTTCCAGCATCTCCGGTGTGTCATGGAAGGAGAAACCAGCGTGTTTTACCAGACCGGCCGCCTTCTTCTCCAGAAGCCAGTCAAAGCATTCCAGTGACTCATATTTCTCAATCATGGTCGCTTCGATCCCGTGAATCAGATAGTAGTCAAAGTAACCGGCACCGGTCCGCTCCAGCTGTGTATTGAAAATTTTGTCGCGGTCTTCCTTTGTCTCAATGAAGCCGGCATGCAGTTTTGTCGCAAGGGTGAAGCTTTCCCGCGGATACCGGGAAACAAGTGCTTCCTTTGCGGCGGATTCACTGGCAAAGGCGTTGTACATCCATGCGGTGTCGAAATAGGTGAAGCCGTTTTCCATGAACAGATCCACCATCTGTTTGAGCTGTTCCATGTCGATGTCAGCCGGATTGGATTTGTCATTCAGGGGCAGACGCATCAGTCCGAATCCGAGCTTTTTAGCGGGTTTGAACTCCATACTCTTGTGTTCTCCTTTTTCTGATTATGTGTTTTAAACCATACAGTCAGAGCTGACCGTTCTGAATCCGTTCAAGGGCTTCATTCAGCGACGTGCAGACGACCGCCTGGCTTTTTCGAATGGTTTCATTGGGCTGCACATAGTCCGGAACCATGACCGTTGTGCATCCTGCCGCAAGACCTGCGAGCACGCCGTTGGTGGAATCCTCAAAGACATAGCAGTCTTTCGCATCCAGGCCGAGTTTTTCCGCCGCCAGCAGGAAGATATCCGGTGCCGGCTTTCCATGTTCCACCCAGCTTCCGCTGACCACTTCATCGAAGTACTGTTCTGTGCCGGATACCTGAAGATTGGACCGGATCATTTCCGGCCAGGAGGAACTGGCAACGGCGATTTTCACGCCCTGCGCCTTAAAGTATTCCAGAATTTCAAACAGGCCCGGCTTGACCGGCACTGCAGTTTTCAGTTTTTCCTCTACGCCGTATACAACACGGTGAAACAGTGCGTCCGGATCATCCGTATGATAATACTTCCGTACAACGGAGCGAAGCAGGTCTCCGCTGGTGCCGCAGATTTCATACACGAATGTGTCCGGCAGCGTGATGCCCATCTCCGCTGCGATTTCCTTCCAGACTTCCTGATACATCGATTCCGTATCGAACATCAGTCCGTCCATAT
Source organism: Solobacterium sp. (assembly GCA_017469885.1). Taxonomy (GTDB): domain Bacteria; phylum Bacillota_I; class Bacilli_A; order Erysipelotrichales; family Erysipelotrichaceae; genus Bulleidia. The sequence goes on along the minus strand of JAFUFO010000015.1, from coordinate 33,936 downwards.
CAAAAATTGCGCCTTTTTTCATTGATCAGCCTCTTTCAACGCGCAAATCATAACAGACTATTTTTATTTCCGCCATGCCGTACCGCAGAATGTTCACTCAATGAAAACAGGAACAGTTTTCACTGTTCCCGCATTTCCTTTTCCATGCGCTTTTTTGTTTCACTTCTGCGCTTGTCCTTCACCACCCGGGTGCCCGGAATCCGCTCGCCGCGCAGCGCATTTGACAGTTCCTTCTCCGCTTCACGCCGTGCCTTGCCCGGGTTCTTTTTCGCAGTATTCTTCTGTAATCTCGATTTCTTTTTCATTCACATACAGTTCCTTTTCAGATCAGAATTCCTTCCAGATGATCCAGTTCATGCTGGAGAATCTGTGCGTCAAAGCCGGTAAAGGTACCGGTCTGTTTCTTCCATCGCTGATCGGTATATTCCACCGTGATTCTGCGGTACCGTGTCATCTTCCGTACGCCTTCCAGAGAAAGACAGCCTTCTTCCGTTTCATACGGTTCCGCTTTCCGCAGAATCACCGGATTATACATTACCAGGCTGATTCCGGAGATGCTCGCAATAATGATGCGCTTTTTTACACCAATCATGTTTGCGGCCATTCCGACACAGCGGTCCCGGTTTGCCTGCAGAGTATCCATCAGGTCAATACCGACAGTCAGATCTTCTTTCACAGCCGGTACGGACTTCTGACTCAGAAACAGGACATCCTTAACAATCGGCTTTATCATTTCCTGCGCTCATAGCGGTCAAAGTGAAACCGCAGTCCCTCATACTCCTGGAGTTCTCCGATGTCCGTGCGCTCCCAGGAAGGATCTTCATCAAGATTCGGAAACCATGCGTCCGCATCGAAGGAAGCTTCCGTCCGCGTCACGATTGCCGTATCGCAGTACGGAACCAGCAGACGGTAGATACTGTCGCCGCCGATAATGCATACATCATCGCTGCTGTAGTCTGAAAGTTCTGTGTTAAGAAGATGCATCAGTTCTTCTGGATCATGAACGACGTATGCCCCTTCCACCGTGTATTCCGGATTCCGGGACAGGATGATATTCACCCGATTCTTCAACGGCTTTCCGCCGGGAAAAGTTTCAAGTGTCTTACGTCCGTAAACAACAATCTTTCCGCTTGTTTCACTGCGGAACATCTTCATATCTGCCGGGATATGTACAAGCAGATTCCCCTGCTTTCCGATACCCCAGTTCTGATCAACATTTACAATTGCCTTCATGTTCGTTCCTCAGATGGCAATCTCAATATTCGTGATCTGATCACCTGCCACCTGGTAGTTGATCAGTTTCACACTGTCCTTTGTAAAGCGGTAGAAGTCATGGATCTCCGGGTCCAGCCAGAATTCCGGTGCCGGCTGCGGCGTACGGGAGATCAGCTCCTGGATTGCCGGGATATGACGCGGCGCATAGATATGCGCATTGGCATCGATGTGTACGAATTCGCCCGGAATCATATCGCAGACCTGCGCCATCATATGCTGGAGGACGGCATACTGCGCGGTATTCCACGCCCATGCGGCGAGAATATCCTGCGAGCGCTGATTCAGAATCATATTCAGCGTGAGTTTCTCACAGCCGGGATCCTGTGTTACCACGAAGGTCACACTGTAGGCGCACGGCTGAAGATTCATTTCATCGAGATCTTCCGGATTCCAGATTGTGGTCATGATGCGGCGGCCAAACGGCGCATTCTTCAGATCATAGATTACCTTATCGACCTGATCCATATGCCAGCGGCCATTTTTCTTTACAGCTGCTTCACGCTTTGTCTCCCTGTCGCGGAATACGGTCTCGCCGTTTTCATTTTCCGCAAACTCATAGTATTCCGGGAACGCATTCTTCAGACCCTCGTCATTTACATCCTTGCAGGAATGTTTGACACCCATCTGATAACCATAGGCTTTTCCGATCGAACCATCCTTGTCTGCCCATTCATCCCAGATATGCGGGCCGAGATCATTGATGTTATTCGACTTGCGCTGCCAGATCCATAACAGTTCATCGGTCGCGCTCTTGATTCCGGTCTTCCGCAGCGTCAGCATCGGAAATTCCTTCCGCAGATCAAACCGGTTGATCTCACAGAATTTCATGATCGTATATGCCGGCGTTCCATCCGGCCAGTGCGGGCGTACTTTCTGTCCTTCGGTTGAGGTTCCGTTCTCCAGAATATCTCTGCACATTTCGATAAATACCATATCTGCGTAGCTCATTTTATTCACCTTCCCTTCTGCCGGAAATTATTCCGGCAGCTGTTCTTCCCCGAAATTCTATCACACCGCGCTGTTCCGCTCCCGATCTCTGTATATTATGGATATGCAAATTGTTTATAATAGTGCCCATAAGGGGATTTTTATTATGCGGAATTTTCTGAACAAACACCTCCGCTCGTGCAGAAAGGTTACCGATCAGTTTTTCATCGGCTTTTTTCTGGCCTTCCTGTTAACGGCGTTCGGTCAGCTGTTTGGCGAGGGTATCTGCACGCGGCTTAAGGTCATGCGTTTCGGTCCGACCGGACCGGTGCCTGCCTGGTTTGAGACTGGAATGATGTATTTCATGTTCAGCGGTATCTGGATCTTAATGATTCTGGTCATGGCAATTTTTCCGAAAAACCGGGAGATGCTGAAGACATTCGGCACAAAGCTTTCCGGAAACAACCTGAAGATGACACTGCTGGGCTGTCTGATCGGATTTTGCACCAACGCCTTCTGCGTGGCGATGTCCATACTGCTGAAGGATCTCAGCATCTCGTTCTATGACTTTGATATCGTGATCTTCCTGTTTCTGCTGTTTACGGTATTTGTGCAGTCTGCGGCAGAAGAAATCGTCATGCGCATTTATTTCTATGAGAAGCTGCGCCGGCGTTACCGGAATCCGCTGATTGCACTGCTGTTCACCTCCGTCGGATTCTCCGTAATGCATGTCGGCAATCCGAACATGACCATATGGGGTCTTACACAGATCGTTATCATCGGTTTACTGCTGGCGGTTCTGGTTCATTACTACAACAGCACATGGGCTGCCTTCTGGGTTCATGCCATTTGGAACTTTACCCAGAGTATTCTGTTCGGTCTTCCCAACTCCGGCCTTGTCGTACCGTATTCCAATTTCAAAATCAATGCGTCATCCACCGGTTTCTTCTTCGATGCCGGAAACGGCGTGGAAGGAAGTCCCGGTGCCTGCATCGTGATCGGAATCGCTCTTGTGCTTCTGATTGTTTATGCTAAGAAGCATGATCTGCAGCCGCATGACCTCTGGGCAGCGCAGGAAGCAGAAGCGAATGAGCTTGCGACACAGCGTGCATTGCTACAGAAATAACAGAACGCAATAAAAAAGAGAGGCTCTGTAATTCACACCGCTGTGAATTACAGAGCCTCTCTTTTTTTCTGTGTCAGTTCTGTTTCAGGCTGATGTTGTCCAGCTGCTCGTAGAACTTCACGATTGCACTGTGGTCACAGCCTCCGTTTCCGGTCTCATGGAGCCACTGCATGATCTCCATTACGGACGTTGTCATCGGGATGTAGGCGCCGACTTCGTGCGCACAGTTGATGGCATTGTTCAGATCCTTGATGTGCAGATCGATACGGAAGCCCGGCTGATCATTTCCCGCCAGCATCATCGGTGCCTTTGCGTTCATGACGGTGCTTCCCGCAAGACCGCCGCGGATTGCCTCAAAGACCAGCTGCGGATCCACGCCGGCTTTCTTTGCCATGGTGAGCGCTTCGGATACTGCCTGGATATTTGCGGCAACGACGATCTGGTTGGCAAGCTTTGTGGTGTTGCCGGCACCGATCTCACCGCAGCGTACGGCAGAGGCTCCCATTGCGAGCAGAATGTCCTTGCACTTATCAAAGACTTCCTGTTTTCCGCCGACCATGAAGGAGAGTGTTCCGTCGATTGCCTTCGGCTCACCGCCGGAAACCGGCGCATCCAGCATGTCCACGCCGCGTGCTTCGAGCACAGCCGCAAGTTTCTGGCTGGTAACCGGGTTGATGGAGCTCATGTCAATGAATACTGCGCCGGGTTTCATGTGTTCCGCAGCGCCGTTTTCCAGCATGACCTTTTCGACATCCGGTCCGTTCGGCAGCATCGTCAGAAGCACATCGACCTGTTCCGCAAGCTGTTTCTGATCTGCGCAGTATCCTGCGCCTTTTTCGACGACCGCAGCCGCTTTTTCCTGCGTACGGGTGTTGACTGTCACATCATAGCCTTTGCTGAGAAGATTGATGGCCATGGGTTTTCCCATGATGCCCATTCCGATAAAACCGATTTTCATAGTATTTTCTCCTTATTTTCTCTCCGGAAAATAATCCCGGTTCTTTCCGATATGTTCTGCCATCCTTTCCGCGGCAGCCGTTTCATCATGTGCTTCAATCGCATCGATGATCTGTTCGTGATAATGCAGTGCATGTTCATATCCCATCCGGCTGATCACTTCGCTCATCGTCGCCCGCAGGGTTTCCTGCAGGATCTGATTGGTGCGGATGATCATCGGATTCCGGCTGATCTCACCGATCCGGAAATGAAAGGCGAGGTCTGCTTCGGAGAATGCGTTCTGATCATCCTTCTGCGCTGCTTCTTCACAGCGCTTATGCGCGTTCCGAAGTTCCCGGATATCATCCGGTTCCGCACGTTTTGCGGCCAGCCGTGCACTTGCAGTTTCGATGATTTCACGAAATTCAAACACCTGTTCGATGGAATCATGCGAGAGGTATACCGTTGGAATCAACTGGTCGAGGGTTTCCTCAATTTCCGCCTTGCGGACAAACGATCCCTCGCCAAGCCTTGTCTCAATGAGGCCAAGGGCGCTGAGCCTCTGCAGGGCCTGACGTACGGTAACACGGCTGATGCCGAACTGTTCCGCAAGATCGGTTTCCGACGGAAGCCGGTCACCCGGTTTCCATTCTCCTTCTGCGATCATCTGTTTCAGCTGCTCGAAGACCTGATCTCCGATGCGTACTTTTTTTATCTTACGGATTGCCATAGCTGAACTCCTCCGGTTGTATTCCTGTCATACAGCATACTACCGAACAGGTTCTGACACTGTCAAGCCGCGCTCAGCCGTTGTAAATGCTTTCCACAGCTTCTGCGATATGTGCCGCGGTAAGACCGAGGCGCTCCAGGATATCCGCATAGCAGTGTGCGGATTCACCGAACCGGTCATTCACACCGACAAATTCCATCGGAATGCGTTCCCGGCGCAGGCATTCCGCAACGGCTCCGCCGAGTCCGCCGACGATGCTGTGTTCTTCCGCAGTCACGATACCCCGGACATCCTTTGCGTATTCCTTTATCTTTTCCGCATTGAGCGGCTTGATTGTACTGACATTCACGACCCGGACAGAAATCCGGTCCGCCAGCTGCTCGGCAGCTTCGAGTGCCTTGCCTACCATGATGCCGCAGGCAAAGACCGTAACATCACTGCCTTCTCTTACCACTGCCGGCTCATTGAAGCGGAACGGTGTACCTTCCTCTGTCACATTGTCATAACTGTTGCGGTTGAGACGCATGTACATGGTACCTTTGTTTTCCGCCATGTAACGGGTTGCGGCAGCGGTCTCATTGGCATCCGCGGGAACGATAACCGTCATGTTCGGAATTGCACGCATGATGGCGATGTCCTCTATGGACTGATGTGTCGATCCGTCGCCGAAGTCGGAACATCCTGCGGAGGATCCGACGATCTTGACATTCAGTTTTCCGATGGAAATACTCTGACGGATCTGATCATATGCTCTGCCTGCCGCAAAGACGGCAAAGGAGTTGATGAACGGAATCTTGCCGACCTGGGCAAGTCCGCCTGCGACCGACGCCATGTTTGCCTCTGCGATACCCATCTCAATATGCTGGTCCGGCAGTGCCTGCTCAACCATCTTTCCCATGGTTGATCCGCCGAGGTCAGCGTCCAGAACGAGAATATTGGGGTTCTCACGGCACAGTTCCACAAGGGTCTGTCCGTATACGGTTCTCTGATTTGTTTCAGCCATTGTATTGTTTTCCTCCTGTGTCCTCAGGCAAGTTCCGCAAGCGCCTGATCATATTCTTCCTGGGTGAGTGCCCGGTTGTGAAATCCGGTGACATTCTCCGCAAAACTGATTCCTTTTCCCTTTACGGTATGGGCAATGATTGCGGTCGGTTTTCCCTTTATGGTTTCTGCCTGATCAAGTGCTGTGATGATCTCTTCCATGTTGTGACCATCGATTTCAATAACATTCCAGCCGAATGCCTTCCACTTCTCCGCAATCGGTTCACTCGGCAGCCGTTCTGCAATCGGTCCCTGTGCCTGCAGGGTGTTGTTGTCGATGATTGCACAGAGGTTGTCCATCTGTTTGGCAGCTGCCGCCATGGCAGCTTCCCAGATCTGGCCTTCATTCTGTTCGCCGTCACCGACCAGGACATAGACACGGTTTGGCTTATCATCCAGTTTCAGACCGATTGCCATGCCGAGGCCAAGGCTCAGTCCCTGACCGAGGGAGCCGGTACCGACTTCGATACCCGGAGTGGACAGATGCGGATGTCCCTGCAGGTGGAATCCGACTTCCTTACAGCGGGGAAGATCTTCCACCGGGAAGAACCCTGCCTCGGCCAGTGCGGCATACTGCAGAATTGCCACATGCCCCTTGGAAAGCAGGAAATAGTCTCTGCCCTCCCAGTGCGGGTTTTTCGGATCATACTTCATCTTGTAAAAGTAAAGTGCGGTAACGAGATCTGCGGCTGAGCAGCTGCCGCCCACATGGCCGGCAACGCCGACGCCGATGCATTTGATCACGTCCTGACGCAGAATCTTCGCTTTGGATTCCAATTCAGAAATCCGTTTTCTGTTCTCATTCATGTCGTTTTCCTGTCCTTCCGATTGTGCTGTTTGCTGACTGTTGTCAGTTGTCTTACAACTACAGTCTAACGAACCAGAGTTTCGTGTCAAGTATCTGCACAAAAAAACAAATGATTTTTCGTTTTGCCTGATCATCCGCACGGGATTCCGGAACCGCGCAATGCACTTAATCCCGATATAATGAAATCAGAAAAATATAAGAGGATTTATCATGCAGAAAAGTGATTGGTACAAGAACGCTGTCGTATACCAGGTGTATCCGTTCAGCTTCATGGATTCCGACAATGACGGCTGGGGTGATATTCCCGGCATTATTTCAAAACTCGATTACATCAAAGATCTCGGCGTCACCGCGATCTGGTTCTCACCCCTGTACCGTTCTCCGGATTATGACTACGGCTATGACATCAGTGATTATCGTGCTATCGATGAAAAGTTCGGCACGATGGAAGATTTTGACCGGCTTGTCGAAGAATGTCATAAACGGGAACTTAAGGTCATCATGGACATGGTAATCAACCATACCTCGACCGAGCATCCCTGGTTTAAAGCCGCGCTTTCCTCCCCGGATTCTCCCTATCGGGATTACTACATTATCCGTCCGGGAAGACGGAAAAAAGATAAGCTTCTGCCTCCCACCAACTGGGAGTCTACCTTTACCGGCAGTGCATGGGAACGGATCGGAGAAACCGATGAATTCTATCTTCATCTGTTCGCAAAGGAACAGGCGGATCTCAACTGGGAGAATCCGTCCGTCCGGAAAGAACTGGTTGATATCCTGAACTTCTGGCTGGACAAGGGCGTGGATGGATTCCGCTTCGATGTCTTCAACATGTTCTCCAAGGTTTATCCTTTCCAGGATGACCACCAGAAGAAAACCTTCCAGAAAGGCGCGCAGTACTACGTTGACGGTCCGCGCATGCATGAATTCCTGAAAGAGCTGAATGAACAGGCGCTCTCTCGCTATGATACCTTTACGGTCGGCGAATCCTTTCATCCGTCCGAAGAAAATGCACGGGAATATGTCCGAACAGAAAACCATGAACTGGATTCCATCTTCAGCTTCGGCCATCTCGACTCCGACAACATTGCCGGAAAGAAATTCTTCTGGAAGCCGTTTGATCTTCTCCAGTTCAAAAAAGGTCTGCTGGATCCGCAGATCACCAATTATGGCATCGGCTGGAATACCCTGGTTCTGGAGAACCATGACAATCCCCGCAGTCTGAACCGTTTCTCCATTGATGTAAAGCATTACCGCTATGAAGCCGCAACGATGCTGGCGATGATCACCTTCCTTGGCTACGGAACCCCGTTCATTTACATGGGAGAGGAAGCCGGTCTTACCAATACCGCCTTCCGGTCGATCAATGAAATGAAAGATCCGGTCAGTCACTTCGTCTATGATCTGATGTGCGGTTACGGCATCCCGAAACCGCTGGCCTTCCGCTTCATCCGGTACGGCGCACGTGACCATGCAAGAGTGCCGATGCAGTGGGATGATTCCGTCAACGGCGGATTCAATACCGGCCATACGCCATGGCAGTGCATCAACCCGCTGTATAAAAAGATCAATGTGAAGAGTGACATGGAGGCAGAGAAGTCCGTCTACCGCTTCTATCAGAAGCTCCTTGCCTTCCGGAAAGACAATCCGGTCATCATCCACGGAAGAACCATGGAATATGATCACGCGAATAAAAACATCATTGCCTACAGCCGTACGTATGAGAATCAGCGCGTCTTTGTCTTCGCCAACTTCTCAAACAGGACAAAGGACTACTCGCTTCCGGAAGATATCCGCATCAGTGCGGTCCTCCTCAGCAATTATCCGAATCTGTCCTCCGACGAAAATACCATGCATCTGTCACCCTACCAGGCGGTAGTGATTCAGTCGGACCTTCCAGAGAATTAACAAAACCCATATCTCAGGATTAGAATGAGGTATATGACGGTATACAGAAAACTGCTGTCCATTGTGACAGCAGCTCTGGTTCTTGGTTCATTTACCGCATGCCGGACAGCGCCGGCGGAAGAACCGAAGCCGGAGCCTGAAAACGAGGTATCCATGATTCAGACACTCACAACACCGCATGGTGAAATGCAGTATTTCCGGTTTGGAAATCCGGAAGGAAAACCATATGTCATTCTGCCCGGCCTTTCCCTGAAAAGCGTTATGGGTGCCGCGGATGCGGTTGCCGGTGCGTATGCCCTGCTTGCGGAAGACTATGACATGTATCTGTTTGACCGCATCACAACGTATCCGGATGGCTATGACATCTACGGCATGGCCGAAGATACCCTTGCGGCATTTGATCAGCTTGGCCTGAAGGATATCAACGTAATGGGCGTATCCCAGGGCGGCATGATTGCACAGATCATTGCCGTACAGAAACCGGAACTGATTTCACATCTGATTCTCTGTTCCACCTCTCCGAATATTGCATCCGGTAATTCCGAAGCGCTTGCAGAATGGCAGGCATTTGCGGAGAAAAAAGACGCTGCCGGACTGGTCGAATCCTTCGGCCGGTATGTCTATACGCCGGAATTCTTTGAACAGTTCAAAGACGCAATCCTTGCGCAGGCAGAAGGTGTGACGGATGAAGAGTTCCGTAACTTCCTGATTTCCCTGAACGGGATGAAGGACTTTGATATCCGCGATCAGCTTGGTGCGGTAACCTGCCCGGCATTCGTACTCGGCGCCGGGAAAGACCGCGTACTTGGCGTGCAGGCCTCCAGAGACCTCATGGATTTACTGCATTGCGATGGTTACATCTATGAAGGCAAGGGACACGGTGTCTATGATGAAGCGCCGGACTATCTGTCCCGCGTAAAGGAATTCCTGGACAAACACTGAGCCAGAAACCCAAAGGAAAAGAGAGCTCGTCATGAACTCTCTTTTTTCATGTCATCGCTTCTGAATGATAATCCGGCTTCCTCCGGTACGGTCTTTCTTTACAATGATCTGATCATCGATCCGTTCCTTGAGCGCTGCCACATGCGAGATGATCCCGACCAGACGGTTTCCTTCCGTCAGGCTGTTCAATGCCTTCATTGCATTTTCCAGCGACTCCTCATCCAGCGATCCGAATCCTTCATCCACAAACATGGTATCCAGATGGATGCCGCCGGCCGAAGACTGAATCTCATCCGACAGGCCAAGTGCCAGTGACAGCGATGCTTTGAATGACTCACCGCCGGACAGCGAATTGACGCTGCGGACACTGCCGTTGTAATGATCAATGACATCCAGATCCAGGCCGCTCTGATGAACCCGGTCGGACGCTTCTTTCCGGCGCACCAGTTCATACTGCCCGTCGGACATGGTCATGAGGCGTACATTTGCCCGGGAAATGATCCGGTCAAAATAGGTCATCTGGATGTACGTCTCCAGCATGATCTTGTCCTTGCCGGACACATTGCCATTGGCGGTGTCGGACAGCGCCTTTACCCACTTCAGCTCCGCTTCGATTTTCTCCTGTTCCCCGGACTGTGACTGAATTTTGTCACGCACGCCTTCATTGATGTTCCGGCGGGTCTGGACGGTTACCAGTTTGTCATTTGTTTCTTTGATCGCATCACGCAATGCATTCTGCCGTGCGGTTTCCTTCGCAATGTCGATGTCTTCTTTGCCTTCAATCAGCTTCTTCTGTTCGCCGGCAGCGGTTTCCAGTTTCACGATTTCTTCGCCGGCTTTGCGGTATGCCTCTTCTGCCTGCTCGATTTCTTTTTCAATCGTATCCGCCTGTCTGCGGAGTTCATTGATCTTCTGCTGTGCTTCTGCTTTTGAGCTAAACGGAAGTTTCTTCTTCAGCGCATCGATACGATCCGATGTGTTTTTGATTTCGACGTTCATGCCGGAAAGGGATGCCTTCAGCGCGGTCTGTTTTTCATTCACAGCTGTCTTGCTTTTTTCTGCTTTCGGCAGAAGTGTTTCCGTGATTTCCTTATGCCGTCTGGTCGCCGCTTTGAGCTGCTCAACTTCCTGTCTCAGTGCCTTCCCGGCTCCCTCCAGTTCGCTCTGTTTTGCGGTAAGTGCCGGTTTGACGGCGCTGTATTCCAATACGCCAAGCAGCGCTTCCGCTTCCCGAACCGCAGCAGTCTCGTTTTCTTCTTTTCTGGTCCGCAGTGCACCGGCTTCTTCACTCGCCTTGCGCATCGCTTCGTCTGCTTTTTCACTGTCCGTTTTCAGCAGCTCCAGTTCTTCCTTTGTCGGCGCATGTTCAGACTTATGCGCTTTGGAAGGATGATGTACGGAACCGCACACCGGACACGGAACACCTTCCTGCAGGGTTTCCGCAAGAATACCGGCCTGTTCATTCAGATAGGCTGTCTGACGCTGTTCAAACGTTTCCTTACGTTTCTTTGCGTCGGCCTGTTTTTTCTGATACTCCGCCTGCTTTTCCGCAAGTTCTTTTTCAATTTCCGCGACCGTCTTCAGAATCGTATTCAATCCGTTCAGCTTCCGATAGTCGTCCCGGCTCTTTTCCAGGAGTGACTCTTTTTTCACAAGAGCCGCATCTGCTGAGGACAGTGTCTCCGCTTCCTTCTTCAGCTGTGCGATCTCCGCTTCCAGCTGTTTGATCTGCGTATCACTGACGCTGATGGAAGTTTCTGTTTCTGCCAGCTGATTTCTGAGTTTCACGGAATGTTTCGTTTTCTCATCCAGTTCGGTATATTCCGGCAGAACTACGGATTCCTTTGCGATTTCATCCCGAAGCTTCTGCACGTCCGGTTTACGGGCTGCCTGTGTTGTACGGGCTGCTTCAAGAGACTTCAGTGAGCCATTACGCTCTTTCAGCTGTGCTTTCAGGCTGGCCAGTTCCTTTTTGGCATTCCGGCGGGCTTCAGCTTCCGTCAGAATCTTTGTCAGTTCATCGGACTGTTTATTCAGGTCATCCGACGTTTCTTTCAGAGCATTGTACTGTGCTTTGTCGTTGGCAATCAGTTTATCCAGTACTGCGGTAATCTCTGCCAGTGTCAGTTCATTGTTCAATGCCTTTTCAATTTCAAGGTGAAGCACGTCACTCTCTTCGCATGCGATGTCACCGATATACTGCCGGATACTGGCAGATGCACGCTCATTGTTTCGAAGCAGCTCATTCGACCGGCTCTTCAGCCGATCCTGGAGATCCAGATACGGACGTGTCTGAAACAGCTTGCGCAGGATGCCTTTCCGTTCTTCCGTCGATGAGGTTAAAAGCTTCAGGAAATCTCCCTGTGCAATCATCGCAATCTGGGCAAACTGATCACGGTCAATCCCGATGATCTCAATGATTGCGGCATCGACTTCCCGTCCTTTTGTAAGAACGCGTCCGTCCGGATAATAGAGTTCCTGTTCTGCGCCTTTCTTTGCCATGCCCGTGCCGCGCAGTTTCGGCCGGTCATAAGCCGGGCTGCGGCGGACCCGATAGGTCTTTCCGCCGTACGCAAATGTGAGATCGACTTCGGTCGGTGTATCCGCAGACGCATACTTTGATCTCAGCATGTCTGCCGTCCGGTTGTTTCCGGAGGGTTTTCCGTACAGTGCATAGGTGATCGCGTCAAAAATCGTTGTCTTTCCGGCACCGGTATCGCCGGTAATCAGATACAGTCCGCTTGTCCCGAAGGTTTCAAAATCGAGTTCGGTTATACCGGAATACGGTCCGAATGCGGACATCACCAGTTTCAGCGGTCTCATTTTTCCTCCTCCCAGATCGTCTCGATCATTCCCTGCAGGAATGTTTTCTGTTCATCGCTCAGTTCTGTCCCGTTCTGCATGACATACAGATCCTCAAACAGTTCCAGCGGTGATTTGCGTTCCACATCTGCCGGTCCTTCGGCGGATGCCTGCGTTCTTGTCCGGCGGTTGTCATAATCCAGCTTCATGAGGTTCGTATAGATCACCTTCAGTTTTGAAACCGCATCGGGAATATCTTCCTCATCCGTCAGGGTGATATGCATGTAATCCGTCCGGTAAGACGTATTGTCGTAATAATCCTTCCGCGTCAGTTCCTCATACGTGCCGCGGATTTCCTTCATGTCATGTTTCGGCGCAAGCGGAATCGTCCGCACCGTGACGTTCCCCTTTTCCCTCAGTTCCACGACACTGACCGATTTATGATGATTCGCCTCGGAGAAGGAATACTTCAGCGGTGTTCCGCAGTAACGGATCCGGTTTTCCACGATATTCTGCGGACCGTGAATATGGCCGAGCGCCACATAGTCAAACGGCTCAAACACCGAAGAGTCCACGTTGTCAGTTCCGCCGACGGAAATCTCTTCGGAATCCGAACGGACGGCGCCGGTCACGAACTGGTGGGTGATCAGAACATTCCGACGGTCCGGATCAATGTCCATATGCGCGATCGCTTCCTTGACCGCATCCGTATAGGATGCGATTTCCGCATCGGGATAAAACCGCCGTACATGTGCGGGTTTGATAAACGGCAGACACCAGATTGCGGTTTCGCCGAATTCATCGCTCCAGATAAACGGCGTGACAGTTCCGTCATATGCCGGAGACAGATGAATGCCCGACGCGTCCATCAGACGATTTCCGAATGCGAGGCGCTCCGCAGAATCATGGTTTCCGCTGATGATAAAAGTTTCCAGATGACGTTTGGAGAGCTTCACCAGGAAATCATCGAACAGCTCAACCGCCTCTGCGGACGGTATGGACTTGTCATACACATCGCCCGCAATGAGGACGCCGTCCGGCTGTTCCTCTTCGAGTATCCTGAGAATCTCCGTCAGGATGTATGTCTGATCTTCAATCATGGAATAACCGTTCACGTTTTTTCCAAGATGGAGATCGGATAAATGAATCAGTTTCATCGGTCGTTCCCCTTTCAGCGGATTCCGTTCTTCTCTGCTTCTCTGCGCAGCTCTTCATCGCTCATTGTCTCAACACGTCCAAGGTCAGTCACTGCCATCGGAAAACCGCCTGTCATCGCAGTTCCGTAGTAGTCACGCAGTTTCTCACGAAGTTCTTCGGTATCCTGCTCCGTTTCATCCGGTCGGTACAGGTATTCATTATTGCCCATTGCCTGCCTCCTTCTTCTGATTCTATTGTCGCGTATCCGACATGCAAAAAATATTCCACTTTATATAAAGGGATAAAAACAGCCGGCGCATGAAGAACTGCGTTTCCGGCTGTCTGCATATATCAGTGAATATCGTTGTAGGTGACCAGCTGAATTCCCTGTTCGTCCAGCCACTGCCGGGTCTTCGGGCTGCACAGCATTTCCACTTCCATCGCCCGCGGAACCGTGAGACTCGATGTCTGAAGCAGATACCAGTCAAGATAGCCGGGATGGCAGACAAACATCGGGCATTCATTCGCCGCATAGTCTTTCTGCGCACAGCGCTTCAGGGATTCAAACGGGTCATAATCCGGACCCATGCTTTCCATGGAAACGATCATCTGTGTATTGCGGAAGGCAACGGGTTCTGTGGTGGAAAACTGCAGTAACGGCAGGTTATGCCGCTGCGCAACGATTTCCAGTCCTTTCGCAAGATTGACACTGCTTACCGCATGCGCTTCAAAGTATTCCGGCTCCCGGCCGGTCAGCTCCTTAAACTTCTGATACTGTGCTTCAATTTCCAGCACCACTTCGTCCAGCACCACAAAGTCATGGTCCGCGGTCCGATAGGTTCTGCTTGAGACAAACATGCCGTTTTCATCGGTAATGCTGGGGATATCCGCAGGATTACTGAGGGGTCTTCCGACGCATACATTGGTATGCTGGCCGAGGCAGAGATCGTCCCGTTTCAGAAGATCCAGTCCCTGCTTTGCCAGCGGCATATTCGGCATCACACCGATATTGCGGATCAGGCCTTCATTGACCGACTTTGCGATACCGAGGTTGACCCTCGCTGTAGCCGAGATCATCGGCGCGGATGAGCATTCGTTTCGTGGTCATACGCATGTCACTCCTTTGTGATCAGGCAGCTGCCGGGATCGGAAATCTTGCGGCGACATCAAAGTCGTCGCTTCCGGTTTCCTGAACCATCAGCTCATAACGGTCACCCGTGTACACTTCACGGTTCAGACGGAACTGCACTTCCTCCGGATACAGTCGGTCATTGCGCAGCTCCAGCAGGCGCCGTTCACTGACAACCGTTCCGGTCTCATCGACAAAGAACAGTTCATACATCTTATCCGGATGGATTCCGCCGCCCCGGATGGCAAATTTCATCCGGACGACTCGTTCTCCCGCCGGCACACTGGTATTCACCGGTGCGACGGACATTCCAATGCTGCCTTCGACCACCTGGTAGCGGTCCTTCGGCGATCGTTCCGGTTCCGCTTCCTGCGGCTTCATTTCCGCAATGCGCCGGTCGAGAAGTTCCTTCTGCCGTTCCGCAAGTGCACGGAACTGTGCCTTCTCGCGTTCGGTTCCCGTGGCTTTGACGGCACGGACCGGATGGCAGACGAAGTAGACGATCTGCTTGGACGCAGACATTGCGCCGAGCAGCTCCAGTGCCTTTTCCAGATGCGTTTCATCCAGGTTGACAAACGGGTCATCCAGAATGAGGAACGGCTGTTCGTTTTCAAACAGCGTATCAATCAGCGCAAGCCGCATGCAGAAATCCATCAGATCGCAATAGCCGGTGCTGTAGCCTTCTGCCACATGTACCTTGTCATTCTCCTCAATCGAGACATTGAAGTCGACATCAAGGATTCCTCTGACCGCCTCATTGCCAAGCCAGATATGCATGTAATCATTGAACAGCTTCTCGACCTTGCCGAGATAACGATTTGCAAGATTATCCTTTGCCTGTCCGATCAGCTGAATCGCGCGCTTCAGTGTGCGTTCTTCATTGCGCACCGCATCGCGCTGTTCATACAGCTGACGGATTTCCCGTATCATGTCGGGATATGCCTCAACGGAACGGTTTGCCTGACGGATCAGTTCCTTCTTTTCGGAACGCTCCGCAAGCAGTGATTCTTTCCGTGTTTCCATTGTCTCAATGGAATGACGGAGCTGGTTTTCCTGCGTCCCGCCGTCATCCGGAATTTCCTTTTGTTCTTCGAGGATGGCGTCACGCTGCCGTACCAGCGGTGCCATCTCAGTCTGAAGACGGTTATATTCTTCCGTTTTCCGGCAGATACCGGCGAACACATCTTCCCCTTCCGGTACGAATTGTCCGAATTTCCGTTCAAACGCATTGACTTCCGCGAGTCGGGTGGTGCGTTCCTTATGCGCATCTTCGATTCGCTGGTCAAGGCTTGCAATCTTCTCCTGCAGGTGATTCGCTTCATTCACATCGCTGCGGACAAGGGAAATCCGTTTCGGAAGTTCTTCATCCGCATAGTTCCCCTTCAGATCACGAATCTGTTCGGAAAGGATTTCCTCAAACGAAGCGATCTGGGCAAGACGTCTGGTCTCACGTTCAGACTGTTCCCTCCGCATGCGTGAATACTGATCATACTCATTCTCAAAAACTTCCGCTTTTTCCAGAGAATCAACCACATTGTCACGGTTGACCTCAATACCGATCGGTGCGAGTGCCTTCCGGATCCGGGTTACGATCTCATTGAACTTTTCATCGAGTTCTCTGCCGGCTTTTTTCAGTGATGCAAGTTTCTCGGAATCCTGCATCGCAAGGCTGTCACGCGTTACACCGGCTTCCATCAGATAGCGGACTTCGTTATGCCGGGCAGCACGGAGCTGTCCTTCCGTAACCTGATATTCCTGGGCACGTTTGCGCAGCTGCTCGATCGCATCTTCATACGGGAGCCCCGCAAGTCCGTCAAACTCGCTGTCCAATGTACTGCGTTCTTCATCCACTGCTTCAAAATCCGCACTGAGGGAGGCAAGTTTCTGACGAACTTCACTCGGTTCGGTCGGTGTTCTGCCAAGCAGCTGATCTTCGGTACATCCGGATTCCTCAAGGAACCGGGCTTCCGCTTCATGTGCAGCGGAGAGTTTCTCCGCTTCAAGCTGATACGCGGTTTCGCGTTTCCGCAGTGCTTCTGCCGCCTGATCAACATTCATGCCGTCTGTTTCCGGATACTCTGCTTTCAGATTGATCAGAATCTGGCGGATATATGCAGTTTCATCATCAATAAATTTCCGGGTATCTGCGATCTCCTTGGATTTCGCACGCAGATTGCGCAGACGATCGGAATTGATGCCGATGCGGGAGATGACCTCTTCCGTGACCTGCTTCTCATTTCTTCCGTATCTCTTTACCCAGCCGACAATCTCCTTCTGACTGTTCTTCATCTGGGTGCTGTTGCTTTCGAGTTCTCCGGTCAGATTCCGGATGCCGCTTTCCACGTCATCGATCTGCTTTCTGAGATCCTCTTTCTTCTGGTTTGCCTCTGCTTCTTTCTGATTCTTTTCAGTGACATATGCCTGATATTCCTGATACAACTGGCGGTACTTCCGGCTGCCCAAGAAGCCGAGCACCAGAAGAATCAGACCAAGAACCGCAAGTGCCGCAAGCATCGGGTTCACCACAGCCGCAGCGATTCCGCCGCCGATAATCAGAAGCACGCCGAGAATCATTAACACGGTGCTCATTCCCTTTGAGGGTTCCTCAACCGGCGCATGTTCAAGAACCAGTTCGGTGCCTTCCAGTTCGTTCAGCGATTTCTTCAGATCATCAGACTTTTTCTGTTCCTCTGTGATGGAGGCCGCAACACTCTGCTTTTCCTGCTGTTCCTTCAGAAGCGAACGGTACATTTCCTTCATCCGGTCCGCTTCACCAGGTTCCGGAAGATCTCCGGTATTTGCGTTCAGGATGCCCTTTTCCTCTTCGGTGATCCGGTTGCGGTCAATGGCCTCCTGCTTGATCTTTATGGCCTGTTCGAGTTTCTGCAGTTCATTGAGTTTCTCAATCCGCGGACGGATCCGTTCCGGCGCTGCGGAGCTGTCATCGTCAAGAACCTTCTGCCGTGCTTCGGTTTCTTCCCGAAGTCCGGCAAACTTTTTCTTCAGGGTTTCCCAGTCCGCAGATTCCTTTTCCAGCACGGTCTCAAGCGACTTCTTTTCCCGCTCGAGATCCTGGCGGCGGACAAGCAGCTCATTCAGATGCCGGATCGGCGTCTCAATGACGGACGGATTGTATGCCTGCATGCGTTCAAGCTCATCCTGGTGTTCCTGGATTTCATCGGTCAGTGCCGTATAGCGCTTCTTTGTGGCGTCCCAGGATTCCGTTTCGTGCGTAGTGGACTGCGTATTGAAATCACGCATGCGGATCAGTTCCTGAACGGAATTCTTTGACTGGATGACTGCCTTAAGCGTATCCGTGTAACTGTTGTCTTCCTGCAGTGCTTTTGCGACTGCGGTATAGCCTGCCGGCTCCTCGGTCTCTGCCATACGGTCCGCATCTTCTTTGGATGCGGCGCGGATTGCCTGCAGTTCACTGAAGATCTGCTGAATTTCGTCCATCCGGGAAACTTCCGGAATGGCACCTTCATATCTTCCGGCAATCTTCTGATACTCCGCATCATTCACTGCACGGTCTCCGGAAAGTTCTGTCATCAGAGCATCCATGGACGCAATGGTCTGTATGCTCGTGCGTGTTTCTTCGATTGCGTCACTCTCCGGCACACTGCCGCCAAACTCTGCACGTATTCTGTCCTGCTGGTCCTGCAGGACTCCGATTTCTTCGTTAACATCACTGAGATGTTTTTCCAGCGTTTCCAGTCTGCGTCGGTCACTGACAGCCTGATCATATGCGAGCTTCTGTTCTTCCAGTTCTGCGCCGAGTGTCTCCAGTTCGTTTCCGATGTCGGAAATCCGGATCCTTGCGTCTTCCTGTTCACGGATTTCCCGCTCCATCAGATCCTTCTGCGACTGCTTCTCCGCAAGGTTCCGGCTGATGGTATCGAGCTGACCGCGGCCGTCGTTCTTTTCATACGTCCGCACCAGCTGGGAAAGATTACCAATCGCATTGTCATATGCGGCAGTATTGTTTGCCTGGCTGACCAGTGCATTGAGACGTGCCTGAATGCCTGCGGCACTGCCGTCGGATCCTGCAGAGTTCTGATTGATGAAAACACTGCGCTGGAATGCGCCCGCATCCAGTTTGAAAAGTTCTTCACCAAGCGAATCTGCAGTGATCCGCACCGGTGTATCGGTATCAAGATTTGTGATTTTAACGCTGTCAAACCGCGGGTTTTCCCCGAACGTCCGCTTTACGCGGTAACGTACACCGTCCGCCTCAAAATCAAGCGTGCCGCCGTAGGTGCCGCCCTGCCACGGATAATAACGTCTGCGCTCATTTTCCTTGATGTCCTTGCTTAAACCGGATTCAAATCCGTAAAGCATCGCCTTGAGGAAGGCGGCCATGGTTGTCTTTCCCCAGCCGTTATCTTCCAGAATGACATTCAGTCCTTCGTCAAAGTTGCAGGTATAGTCATGAAGTCCGCCGAAATTATCGACATGCATATTCAGAAGTTTCATTTTCCGGCCACCTCTTTTCCGTTCAGTGCATTCCAGCCGCAGCTGATCAGCCGGCTGCGCTCGGTTTCACTGAGTGATTCATCCTGCAGAACAAGACGTACAAATTCACTCTGGAGCGAAATATCATTCTCAAGTGCGTTCCGGTCAACTTCCATTGCGGTATTGTCGAACACTTCCGCAAAGAATACCTTTTCCTGCAGGTGTTCCTTCAGCGCTTCGGTATCCAGTGTCTCTGCGAACGCGGTTGCGCCGGTGACAACCAGGCGCACAAACGTATTTTCATCCGTATCCGCAAGCCGGCGGTCTGCCATCCGCATCAGATCCTCTGCGGTATCCTCCGGCTGACTCTCCACGGTGACTGTCCGATAGGAAAACAGCGGGCCTCCCTTCGCTTCCGTAATATATCCGCCGCCGTCGGTTGTGATGAGGGTATATCCGTATTTGCCGTCAGACGCATCTTCAAAACCGGACGGTTCAAACGCCGGCAGGCGTTTTGCGCCGTCAAAGAATGTACCGGCGACATCCTTGATCAGGAATGCCTCGGAAATATCCGAAGTCCGGAAAAGAATTCCTTCTTCCGCAGATGCCACCTCGACCGCTCCGTCCGAATAGACAGCTTCCCCTTCCTGGGTAAGCAGATGCAGGTTTGCGGGTATATCGCTGCGAGAGGTCAGCCGGCGATATTCCGGCTCATTGACGCAGGCAATCACCGGAAGGTCTTCATGCGCCCGTACTGCGTCAAACAGCACGTCCACAAGCGATTCCGGTACATACGCGGTTCCGAACAGCCTGCCCGCAAGCACAGCACACTGTGCTTCCTCACGGTCTGCCGTATCCAACAGTTCGCCGAACTTTTCATTCCGTTTCTGTGCCCACTGATGCGAAAGCGGAACACTCAGATTCCCGGTGCAGGAGACACCGAGCCGCAGATTACTGCATAAGAACAATTTCATACGCTGAATTCCTCTCAATATAAGACTGTCAATAAAAGACCTGTCCTCAGATCATTGTTGTTTATGTACCGGAGGGTCTCCGGCATGTGCAGCCGCAGAAGCAGCCATCTGACTATAATTTTATTATTTTTATGCATCTGTGGAAAACCAAATCGCATCTTTATGCATTTTCTTCTGCGATAAACGAAAAAAGCGCCGAAGCGCTTTTTCAGATTTATTCTTTACCGTTCCAGCAGTAGGTGCACACCTCATCTTCGGTAAGACCCGTTGCCTTGATCATGTCATCGAGACGGTTGAAGCTCAGGGAAGAGAAGTTCATCTCTTCTCTCATGAGGTCCAGCATCCGGTGATAGCGGTCGCTGTCCGGGTTCGCGTAGTCATCAAGGATGACCCGTTCCACATCCTGTCCCTCTTCGCGGGCAATGATGCGGCGGGCAATCAGCTCCATATCATCCGTGGACCGGGAGAAGTTGATGTACTTACAGCCGAAGAGAATCGGCGGGCATGCCGGACGGACATGCACTTCCCGGGCGCCGCTTTCATACAGGAACTCGGTTGTTTCACGCAGCTGAGTGCCGCGGACGATCGAGTCGTCGATCAGCAGCATCCTTTTATTCTCAATCAGTTCGGCGACCGGAATCAGCTTCATCCGGGCGATCAGGTCACGTTTTGTCTGCATGGTGGGCATGAAGGAACGCGGCCAGGTCGGCGTATATTTGATGAACGGACGGGAATACGGCACATGGCTTTCGTTGGAATAACCGATCGCATGGGCAATTCCGCTGTCGGGAACACCGGCAACGATATCGATATCATCACTGGTGAGATTATCCCGCTGCGCCATGAATTTTCCGCAGTCATAACGCATCTTCTCAACGGTCGTGCCTTCATAGCGGCTGGGCGGATATCCGTAGTAGGTCCACAGGAACGTACAGATCTTCTTCTTTTTTCCCGGATCGGAGAGCACTGTGCAGGAATGCGGGGTGATGATGACAATCTCACCCGGGCCAAGCTCCTTGTACTGGCTGTAGCCAAGCTTTTCGTAGGCAAAGGACTCAAAGCTTGCGCAGTATCCTTCCGGCTTGACGCCGATATGAATCGGGGTTCTGCCCAGCGCATCTCTTGCGCAGTAGATTCCCTTTTCGGTAAGCATCATGATCGACATCGAGCCGTCGATCATCTGCTGGGCATACTTGATGCCGCTGATGATGTTGTCCTGCTGGTTGATCAGGGCGGCGACGATCTCCGTCTTGTTCAGTTCGCCGTTGGTCATTTCCATGAAGTGACCGCGGCCGTTGTTGAAGAGTTTTTCAATCAGCTCATCGGAGTTGTTGATCTTTCCGATGGTGACAATTGCATAGGTACCGTGGTGCGAGCGTACCAGAAGCGGCTGGGGATCATAGTCGGAAATGATGCCGACACCCATGTAGCCTTTCATCTCAGCCACATCGTATGTGAACTTGGTACGGAATGGGGAATTCTCAATGTTGTGAATCGCGCGGTTGAATCCATCCTTGCCGTAGACTGCCATGCCTGCACGCCGGGTGCCGAGGTGGGAATGATAGTCCGTGCCGTAGAACAGATCGAATACACAGTCTTCAGTCAGCGTTGCCGCAAAATATCCGCTCATGGTCGTTCTCCTTAACGCGGTACATTATAAACGGAATCGCCGTGCTGTGTTCACCAAGTTTCAATAAATTTCCACCTGTAAAGACATGTAAACGTTTTCCGCGTACTGCTGCACTGCTTATGTACAAAAAACTGCAGGTCCAAGGGGAGAGAACCTGCAGTTACTGAAAGGTATTCTGGATATTATCCGGGATGCTTGCTTATACGCCGGAGTAAGCGGAGAAGCCGCCGTCGATGGGGATGGTTACACCGGTGATGAAGGATGCCGCATCGTTGTTCAGCAGGAAGAGCACAGCGCCGCAGAGTTCCTTTTCACTGTCACCGAAGCGTCCCATCGGTGTCGCCGCAAGAATCTTGCCGGTGCGGGCAGTCGGTGTGCCGTCCGGATTGAACAGCAGTGCCGCATTCTGCTTGGTTGCGAAGAATCCCGGAGCGATTGCGTTGACGCGGATGCCGGCTTTGGAGAAATGCACCGCAAGCCACTGTGTGAAGTTGGTTACCGCAGCCTTTGCGCCGGAGTATGCCGGAATCTTGGTCAGCGGAGTGTATGCGTTCATGCTGGAGATGTTGAGGATGTTGCAGCCAGGACGGCCTACCATCTGACGGGCAAATGCCTGTGTCGGAAGAAGGGTTCCGATGAAGTTCAGGTTGAAGACAAATTCAACGCCGCTCTTGTCGAGATCGAAGAAGCTCTTCGTATCTGCTTCAATATCGCCGTCCTCATAGTATTCCTTGTCCGTGGTTGCCTTCGGGTTGTTTCCGCCGGCACCGTTGAGCAGAATGTCGCAGTCACCGAGGTCTGCCTTTACCGCATCCGCAACCGCATAGCAGTTGTCCTTGTCGAGCACGTTGCACTTGTATGCCTTCGCAATTCCGCCTTCTGCGTTGATTTCATCCGCGAACTTCTGTGCGGATTCCTCATTGAGGTCGAGCAGAGCGACCTTTGCGCCGGCCCGTGCGAGAACTTTTGCGAAGTACGAACAGAGAACTCCGCCTGCGCCGGTTACGACTGCGACCTTACCGGTCAGATCTGTGTTGATTACATTCTTTTCCATGTCAGTTACACTCCTCTTTTATGACTTTTATCGATTGCTTCCCAGAGACCGTTGAGATAGGTTGCGCCGAGTGCGCGGTCATAGAGACCGTAGCCCGGCATGGCAACTTCGCCCCAGATCATTCTTCCGTGATCCGGACGGATCGGTCCGCTGAAGCCTGTTTCATACAGTGCCTTCATGATTTCATACATATCGAATGTTCCGTCGCTGGACAGATGCGCAGCTTCCTCGAAGTTTGTCGGGGAATGGAACTTCAGGTTGCGGACATGCGCGAAGTGAATTCTGCCCTTCAGTGCCCGGATCATCTCCGGCAGATCGTTGTTCAGGTTGGTGCCGTAGCTGCCTGAGCAGAAGGTGACGCCGTTGTGTACATCGTCAACCGCATGCATCAGGCGCAGGATGTTTTCCTTGTTTATGATGATGCGCGGAAGTCCGAATACGCTCCATGCAGGATCATCCGGATGAATTGCCATCTTGATGTCATATTCATTGCATACCGGCATGATTGCCTTCAGGAAGTACACGAGGTTTTCGAACAGCTTTTCGTTGTCGATATCCTTGTACAGCTCGAAGAGCTCTTTGACCTTTGCCATGCGCTCCGGCTCCCAGCCCGGCATGACCGTGCCGTTCATATCGCCGGCGATGCTGTCGAACATCTTGGCGGGATCCAGGTTGTCGACTGCTTCCTGGGTATAGGCGAGAACAGTGGAACCGTCAGCACGCTTTCTTGCCAGCTCAGTTCTTGTCCAGTCAAATACCGGCATGAAGTTATAGCAGACAAGATGAATGCCCTCTTCACCGAGGTTGCGCAGGCATTCGATATAGGTCGCAATGTCCTTGTCACGGTCGGCAGAACCGGTCTTGATCGCATCGGATACGTTGACGGATTCGATGCCGGCGATGTGAAGGCCGGATGCCTCAACTTCGTCGATCAGACTGCGGATCTCTTCTCTTGTCCAGAGATCGCCCGGCTGTTTGTCATAAAGGGTTGTGATGACTCCGGTGACTCCCGGAATCTGGCGGATCTGTTCGAGCGTTACGGTGTCATGCTTGGAACCGTACCAGCGAAGGGTCATTTCCATAATTGTTTTCTCCTTGTTTACAGGTTCAGTTTAAGAAGAAAATATCTGTTCAAACATTGTGCAGATTGGTAAATACATTGCAAATATTGCGGTAGAATAAAATTATGAAAACACGACTGAGATCCGAGTTCGACCGCCGTCAGAAAATGCGGGAAAACAAGACCTATGAAATCTTCTACTACAGTGACTCCCACTTTCAGAATGTCAATGCGCATACGCACGATTATTATGAATTCTATTTTCCGGTGGCCGGTGAAATCGCGATGGAAATCAATGGCCGGAAAACACCCCTCAGCCATCGGGATGTAGTCGCCGTTCCGCCATACACCTCACACCGGGCACTCACCAGCAGTGAGCGTTCCTACTGCCGGTATATTTTCTGGATCTCCGCCGCGTATCTGAACCGGCTCCGTTCGGAAGACCCGGACTGCTGGTACATCACGGAAGCGGCAGAGAAGAACCAGAAGTTCATTCATCATTTCAGCGAAAATGAGTACGCTGTGATTCAGTCAAAGATTCTGCGGCTCATGGAAGAGGACCGCTCCAGCCGCTTTGGAAGCGACGTTTTTGTCACCCTCTGCATCCGGGATCTTCTGCTTACAATCAGCCGCCTTGCGTATGAACAGGATCATCCGAAAAAGACCGAAGCACAGAAGGATGTATTTCAGGGCATCGTGGAATATATTGAACAGCATCTTGATGAAGACCTGTCATTGTCAAAGATCGGTAAAGTGTTCTTTCTGTCGAAATACCATATCGCCCATCTGTTTCAGGACAGGATCGGCGTTTCCGTACATCAATATATATTGAAGAAACGGCTGGAGCGATGCGCTGTGGATATCGCCTCGGGTAAGTCCATCAGCCGGGTATACAGCGATCATGGATTCAATGATTACTCTTCCTTTTACCGCGCATTTAAAAAAGAATATTTCATTTCTCCGAAAGAGTATCAGGCTGTCCATCTGCAGGATCCGCTGCGGGATGCGGGCACTGCACAATAACGAAATTCCGACCGGAAAAGCAAATTTATTATCCTCGCAATCTGCAACGCATTAACGGTGGTTATTTCCGGAACACCACCCAGTTATGTGACCAGGGCACCGGCAGACCGAAAAGTGTAATTACTTTTTCGGATGCATTCCGATACCAGGAGTAATTCCAGCCCGCTCCCATATCCAGATACAGGGCATTGGTTACACCGAGCCGTCGAAGTTCATCCATAAATCCGTCAAAATGCATCATATTGGCGGAATCGATGATGCAGAGGTTTCCGTTCAGTTCTGCAAGCGCCCGGTAACAGCGGGCTCTCAGCCGTCTGAAGCTTGTGACAGTTACCCCGTCTTTGATCAGACCAAACTGCATGAATCCGTTTCCGCCTGCATCTGCGGCGCGGGCAATTGCCTCTGAAGGGTTTTCAAATTCAAATGCATATTTACCGTCATGGAATACAAATGCCGCAAACTCATCATGATTGTACGGGCTGTGATACAGCGTGCCGTTGACCGCATGATCCCCCTCAACATTTTCCTGGATAAATCCAAGACTGATCGTATGCTGGAATGCCGCTCCGCTGCACCAGGTGATGGAGGTATCGGATTTGGATGGGCGTTTCTCACATACCAGCTCAACATTGGAATACTCCGGAAAGATGACATAGACCGTTCCGGTATTGTAAACCGTTGTCCGATCTGCCGGAAGAATTTCCTGAACCGGCATGTCAGATGCATCGATACTGTCGGGAATGCGAACATGATACTGGGAAACAAGCCCTGAGAATGAAAAGACAAAAACAGGGATCACCAGTATGGACGTTGCATACATCAGCCGGTAAAGGATTTTCAGCGGCTTGGACTTCAGTTTTTCAGGACCCCACAGATAGATCACAAGCGTAATGCATTGCACTGCGGCGAGAATCGGACATATGATGTCAAGAATATCCGGGGACATCTGCGCGACAAAAAACACGGTAAAGGTAAACAGAGAGAGCAGTGCCATGGACATCAGCCAGATTCCGGTCAGAAGTTCCCGTTTACTCATTTTCTCTTCCCTTCCTCAGCTGCAGAAGTTCCCCGCGAATCGTCTTGAACGAGTCAATCTGTGATTCAACACTGACCAGCAGAAGAAGCAGTGAGATATCTGTCAGATAACGGACCGCATTTTTCCACAGAATGGATGGCGCGAATCCAAGCTGGCTGTTTGCCGCGAGAAGGAGAAGATACACAGCGAATTTAAAGATAAGCGCAATACGGTTGAAAATCACTTCCTTTGGATTGCCGTGCGATGCGTAGTTAATGAAAAAGTGGTTGAGGGTAATGACAACCGTCATAAGACATGACATTCCTGCCGCCGCAAGATAAACACTGCCCTGTACGCCGGCCATCAGATAAACGTTGAAATCCTGTTCGCTCCAAAGCTGTGCCAGTGCCAGATGCGCCTCCTGATACATGAGGCAGAAAAGAACACCGCCCATGAGACCTTTGGCTACATCCCATTTATAGGAACGGAATGCGATGAACATGGAAACAGCGGTTGTCAGCTTTACCACGATTTCAAACATTCCGAAATAATCCCTGTCAGAAATGCACAGAAACAGGAAAACAAGCCCTGTAGCAGTCGCAAGGAAGCATATCGCCGCCATAAAGGATTCATTGAGGAAGATTGATTCCTTCTGATTTTCTTTCGCGGTAAAAGGTTCTGTCATATAGTCCCTCATTTCGATAGTATGCGGTTAAACGAGAGTCGGAAATTCAGCAATTGTTCAACGCGTTATTTGCTGTTCTTCTTTGCCTGCGCTGAGAAGGACAGATATCTCCTGAATCTTAACAATAATCTCCCTGTCTTGTGAAGAAAGAATGTCAGTATCAAAAACACCATCAATCAGCTTCAGGAAGAAGGCGTGTCTGATTATAAGTTTGCGGAAGAAGACACAATAGACGAAGGGTCGGATTCCCGGCCGAAACGAAAAGAAGCTGTGGTTTCGACGGAACTCACAGATGAACGCCTGAAATCTATATCCTTGTTGTTAAATGGCATATGCTGTCTGCCCCAGCGGATAGCATATGCTTTTTCACTTTTTCAGAGAATCTTCGGTTTCTGTTTCGTATGTATAATGAGTGGAAAGAGAGGTATCTGTTATGTCCAAAAACATCAAAGATGAAACACTGCAGGAAGCACTCAATTATTGCGATTGATTCGAATCCGGCAAATAGAAACATAAAAAATCAATCATGAAACAGGAAAGAATCATACTCGATGTGGATACCGGCTCAGATGATGCAGTCGCGATTGTCTGCGCGATGCTGGGAAAGGAATATGATCTGCTCGGCATTACCACTGTCGGCGGAAACTGCGAGCTGAAGAATACGACAGACAACACCCTGCGGGTCGTTGACGCATGCGGAGGCGGTGTCTCCGTTCATATGGGAAGCGAACTTCCCCTTGCGTCCACGCTGGTGCCATGGGGCATTCAGGGTATGACGCTGCCGCATTATGAGAAAAACAATGCATTCAATTCCTTTCACCCCGACCGGCTTTCCCTGCCCGACCCGGTTTCAAACGTTCAGGAGCCACGGGCAGCCCTCTGGCTGGTTGAAACCCTGCTGGCCCAGCCGGATCATTCTGTTACGCTGATCCCGGTGGGACCGGAAACGAATATCGCACTGGCAATCCGGGCGGATGACCGCATTCTGAAAAAGATCAAACGGGTTGTTCTGATGGGCGGAAGCCATGACACGTACTATCCGACACAGGCGGCCGAATTCAATATCTGGGCAGATCCGGAAGCCGCAGAGATCCTGCTCACAAGCGGACTGGATATCACAATGGTTTCTCTGGACGCAACGTCGGATGTTCTGCTTACGGAAGAACAGTCGCAGATGATTCGTGCCATCGGTACGGTTCCGGCAGTCTTTGTCGCAGATATGATCGATCAGCGTCTGAAGGCTTCCGGCAATAACGCCGGCGCCGCCCTGCATGATCCGCTTGCCCTATGTGCAGCGGCCCATCTGGAAGTGCTTACCGATGTATGGGATACGAGCTGCCACATTGATCTTGGCCGCGGATATGCTTATGGTGAAACAGTCCTTGGAAGAAATTACATGCAGGTAAAGGGAGAAGACGGTATGCTTCATGACCTAGCGAAAAATGTGCATTATGCAAGGAAAGCAGACCGTGATTATTTCTTTCACTGGCTGTATGACATTCTGTCTTCTGCCGCAAACCATTGAAACGATGCATAAGAAAACCATTCCCGCATGTCTGCGATAAGCGGATTGGAGAATGGTTTTTTCGTTATGCTTCGAATCCGTTCTTCCGTGCCTGACGGGATAACAGGATCGGCACTTCATATACCATCATGGCAATCCATCCGGCAAGATACGACCATGGCAGAACGGAGAACGTAAAGCCCATGTGATACAGCAGGATATAGCAGCTGATACAGCGGAAGGCCATATTGATGATGGAGCTGATCAGGGTGATGCGCAGATCTCCGGTGCCGCGGAAATATCCCTGAATGCCGTTGGTCAGCGCCGGCGCAGGATACATGAACGCAATCAGATGCAGGTAATCCGCACCCTCTTTGATAACACCGGCGTCTGCCGTAAATAACCGCATGATCGGTTCCGCAAATCCATAGAGCAGAACTGCGATCACGAGCGAAAAGCCAAGTTCGAGATAAATGCCGTACCGGAAGGTCTGTTTCATCCGGTTGGAATGATGTGCGCCGGCATTCTGCGCCATGACAGAACTCATCGCATGGGCAATGTTCTGTTCCGGAACGATCGCAAAGTCATCCGTGCGGTTGACCGCATTGAATGCGGCGGTTGCCGTTACGCCGAGCGTATTGACGAACGCCTGGATGACCAGTTTGCCAAGCTGTACGGAAGACTGCTGGAGGGCACTGACAATACCGAAGGACAGTGTCTTTTTCAACAGGCGGTAGTCAATGACCAGCCACTTCTTTCCAAGCCGCAGAATCGGAATCTTCCGATAGATGTAGATCCAGCAGAGAATTGCGGACAGTGCTTCGCAGATGACCGTACTGACTGCGGCGCCGACGATGCCAAGCTTCAGTCCCGCCACAAGGATCAGATCGCCCGCAATATTGAGCACCGTGCTGATCGCAAGGAAGATCAGCGGCGACCGGGAATCTCCCATTGCCCGTAACATGCTTGCGAAGTAGTTGTACATGAAGCTGAAGATAAGCCCCATCATGATGATCTGTAGATAACCGGATGCTTCCGCAAGAATGGCAGGATCCGCCCGCAGAAGTCTCATGATCGCAGTGCTCAGCACAGTGATCAGAAGTCCTGCCGCAATGGAGAAGACCGATCCGGCACACAGGCCAGTGCTGACCTGCCGCTGCAGGGTTTCATGGTCTTCCGCGCCGTAGTGATAGCTGACAAGCAGCCCTGCGCCAAGGCAGATACCGTTGGTAAACAGCAGTACCAGTGTCATCAGGGGATTGCTGGTGCCGACTGCCGCAAGGGCCTCCTTGCCTACATACCGTCCGACAATCATACTGTCGACCGCATTGTAGGTCAGCTGAAGCAGATTTCCCGCAATCAGCGGCACCGTAAAGCGGATCAGGGCAGGCAGGATCGGGCCTTTTGTCATATCGTTCGTCATATGTCCTCCATCATACTCGCTTTTTGACGGAGATGTGAATTACCACACCCATGCGGTGCCCGAAGGGCATCCTATGGACGATGGCTTCTGAGATCCGTGAAAGTTACCCCTTTCAGACCTGAATACGGGTATCCAGGCTTTCCGTGATACTCAGGGACGAACACACGCCCGCTATCCCTTGTCAGTAAATATTCTGACTTGGGAATACATGTTATACCGAAACAGTACCAGCTGGGTATAATGCCCGGAATGGTACTGTTTTCACTTTTTGAAGGAATCGGTAGTCTGTGACCCCTTCAAAGGCATTCGGTGATGCCTTTCGTAAGATGTTTGCACTGCCGTTGACATCCGCATTCAATACGGTGCCATTTGCTGTGCGATACAGTCCTCTGGAGATGCGTCTACCGCTGAACTTCTGTTCTTCATCTTTCTCTCCGTATACCGGTAATGCATCATCATCCAGGAAGCTTGCCTTTGAAGTATATGATTCTTCCTGTTCAATGACAGAGATACCATACCGTTCTGCCTTATACCGGATCATCCAGATCAGTGTGCTGTGCGGAATGGATACGAATTCCTGATTGGATGCTTTTGACATATTTGCCTTTGTCTTCCACTGATCGTTCTTTCCGATATACAGGAAACCGATATTACGCTTCAAGCATATTTTTACGATATGACTGCTGACTTTGTGCAGATAATCCCGGATGAAGTCAGACCGGTAACGGGACAACCGTCTTAACAGTTTTGAATCTATACTTACAGTCTTTGGATCATGTCCCTTTGTAAGGCACGAGATGTGCATGGCCTTCTGTTTGTTGTACCACTGGTTCCTTGACTTAAGCACTTCGCCTTTGTACAGCAGCGGTTCTCTACCGTCATTGCTTACGAGAGCTGCGAGGTTGTTTACGCCAGGATCGATGGCACCTTCATAGACAGGCTGAAAGGAAGAGGGACTGTTGATCACAGTATCGGACTGATATGTTAAGACGATGACATAATTCCCATAGAATGGCTTGATCTTTACCTCCATGAGCCGTGCGTCATCTGGAATATGCACTTTGACCATTTCCTTCGTTAAGGGAAGCTTCAGATAATAAGAATCATCGATTTCCTTGATGACGCACTCCTGATTGCTTGAGGTAAGAGTAGTCACATCCCGTTTGATATACTTCGGCATC
The DNA here is from genome assembly GCA_017469885.1 of Solobacterium sp. GTDB lineage: Bacteria > Bacillota_I > Bacilli_A > Erysipelotrichales > Erysipelotrichaceae > Bulleidia. The sequence goes on along the minus strand of JAFUFO010000015.1, from coordinate 3,171 downwards.
TTTGGCTTTCCGGTGAATCTGGAAGGATCACGGAAATATGCCTCCAAAGCAGCCTTCCAGCTCCTGAAGTCATTTACAGCTTCCTTGATGGCGTGCTGGGCGCAATGCCTTGGAAGATGAGCATAGTAATCCGGATTCTCTGTTAAGCGCATCATTTTCTCAATGAACGGCCATGGAATGATCCTTCCCGGCTTCTTCTTTCCGGTGAAACGGCAGGTATCTTCCACGAGATTGATCACTTCAATCTGATTGGGCTGAAGGTTGGATCTTCCGCATGCGGTATACCACTGACGCAGGATGAAAAGGGAGGCATTCTTAAGGTTCTTATAGCGGGCAGTCATATCTGCACAGTATTCATACAAAGCAGGATAACGATTCTCAGTGATACAGATCTTTACGATACCGTACATAAGAGGAGCCTCCCTTCTTCTGAATACAAGCAAAGAGTAACAGAGAACACTTACAAAAATTATGCCACACCAACGATAATACGGATATTATATCTGATATTACGAATACTTCAAGTACAGCAGTACACAATCCGCACATTGTCTAACAAGTGAATACCGATTGTCATCTATTCAAAAGATAAAGCGCGATTCATCACCACCCATGCGGTACCCGAAAGGCTTTGGTTGGTGTATTCTCGCGTTTGGAATAAACTTTTTCTGATTTTGCGCGCGTAAATTCTGACTTCCCTTCCTAAAAGATAAGCAGGAGATTGAAAAATACCGATGCCAAAACAACAGAAAAAACAACGAAAACAGAAAGATCTCGCCGAGAAAAAACTGCTCGACTGTAACGATGTCTTTGCGGATATCATAAACGCAGTCGTGTTTCAGGGGAAACCGGTTATCCGACCGGAGGATCTGAGAGAGGTACATCCGGTTTCCGCATACAGTGAAGGGGATTTCCGTCAGCTGGAGCGGGATATCGTAAAGCGCTGGGTAAAGGGAAAGACGACACTCTGCTTTCTGGGTGCGGAAAACCAGAATGAGATTGACCCGGATATGCTGTTCCGCAATATCGGTTATGACGGTGTTACCTATCGGGAAGAACTAAACCGGGGAAAGGAACGGTATCCGGTGATTACCTTCGTTCTGTATTACGGAGATAAGCCATGGAATAAACCGTTGACCCTGTATGAGACACTGGGGAACATACCCGAAGAACTGAAACATTATGTGAATGACTATCAGATGAATCTGATTGATGTGAAGCGGATGGATAAAGAAACAATACAACGATTACAGTCAGATTTCCGGGTAATCACGGAGTACATACAGAATGGAAACCGGAGAGACTATCAGCCGGATGACACAAGAAGAATCGTTCACGCAGAGGAGGTAGGAGCGTTTATGAGTGAATACACAGGTATTAATTATTCGAGTGCGGTACAATCATTACGTAAGAGGCGTAAGAAGATAACGATGAAGAGCTTACTGTCAGAAGCAGAGAAGAAAGAGATCCTTGATGAGGCTACTGTAAAGACTTCTGCCGCATATGTGCTGAATCTGATGAAGAAAAAGCACATGTCGATTGAGGACATATTTGAAACTCTTGAAATTCCCACAGAACTTCAGGAAGCGGTACTGGAAGAAGTCAGGAGACTTTCGTAAGGATCTCTGCGCATCGACATTCAATCCGGGCGGGGGAAGCCCCGCCCATTTTCATAATGCGTAATACGAATAAACGAATATTATGTTATCATGGATCTGTATCACCGCCAGCAATCCCCCAGTTAAGAGGCGTAAGAAGATAACGATGAAGAGCTTACTGTCAGAAGCAGAAAAGAAAGAGATCAATGATAAGGTAACCGCTGATGTCACAAAGAAAGTAACAAAAGATGTTACAAAGAAGGTGACCGCGGACGTTGCCGTGAAGAACTTTGCCGCATGTGTGCTGAATCTGATGGAAACATTACATCTTTCGTATGAAGATGCTGTTTCCGCATTGAAGATTCCAACAGACCTTCAGGAAGCGGTACTGGAAGAAGTAAAGAAGCTCTCGTAAGGGATCTCTGAACATCGATAATCAATGAGGGCGATGCGCAATTCTGACAGAAACATACGGTCAGAATAACCGGTATCCGTTAGAATGTATCTGAAGGAAATGTAACGTATGTCAAATATCAGAGACCGGGGTGTGATTGATATCACACTGGAAGAAGACGGGAAGTATATCCTGATCATTGCGGATGATATGGAGTGGGGTTTTGACAAGCGTCAGAACCATGTCAGACTCCTGCAGGACAAGATCAATGATTATCTGAGTTATATCGGCAGCGGGCAGGCTGCACAGGCAAAGCCCGGACTCCGTCCGGTCATCCGCGTGCTGGCCAAATATGCCTACAGTCAGTATGCGATTGACTATCTGGAGCGGGTAAAGGCATTTGTAAAACAGAAGGATGATATCTGTGACATTGAGTGGACCCATTCTGCAGAAGATGGTCCGTTTGAGGACGGCTGGTCGGATGACTTTGTCTATGACGCCACAAAGATCTACCCGAGATTAAAGAAGAACTGGGCAGATAACCCGTTGGAATCCGTAGCCATGACACCGCCGGATGCCTCTTCTCCCAACTATCCGGACCAGATGGTCATGATCCGCTGGATGGACAGCTACATCGGAATGTTTGTACAGGATATGGGCAATGTACTGACCTATATCACCTATGACCTTCTGCCGGAAGATACGGATGTCATGGAATTACAGAAGAAGGCATTTGAGAATCTTGCCCGGGATATTACCTACCGCAGTGCGAAGTCAAAGGAACCGGGCATCTGCGGCATTCTGGCAGGCGGAGACTTTGAGGCGGAGAGCTTATGCATCAACAGCATCTGGGAACAGGTCTCCGATGAGCTGAATGATGATGTACTGATCTGTGTACCGACCAAGGACATTGTGTTCTATACCGCCGCCGGTGATTCCGGACGGGTAAAGAAGATGTTCCGGATGGCAAAGGACATGTATGAACAGAATCAGAAGGAAACCCCGTATCTGATCTTCTCGAACGATGTCTTCCTCTTTGACCGGAAGACAAAGACGCTGTCGATCAGTAAACAACACAGTTTCATGAAGGTATCCCGCTTCTGGTAAGACGGGACGGAAACAGAAGAAAACGACCGCGAACGGTCGTTTTACTTTTGTTTCGGGTATGACTGCGGCAGG
>JAFUFO010000014.1 GCA_017469885.1 Solobacterium sp. | reverse complement strand
GTCTCAGAGTTAACCATAAGTATCACCAATTTTTCCTCCAAACCGGTCATTCGGTCTTTTCGTCGTGAACCGTATAAGCATCACCAACTTTCTAATGAAATCTGCTAAGAGCCCATTGACATTTTATTAGCAGGCTCCTGTCAGTTCATGTCCCGGGCTTCAGGCCGCGGAATCACGATGTACATACTTTGTATTTTTATTGTATCGGGAATCAGAACAGGAATCACCTGTTTTTCATCTTCCGGCGGCCGCTGAAAAAACTGCCCGGTCTCCGGAGAGAACAGGCAGTTCATCTTTGACTGATATGAGAACGGATTTCAGCCGTTCACCGCAGCTTTATGATGCGGCGCAAGATTGACGATAATGATGCCTGCGGATACCAGGATCAGCGCAAGCAGACCGTTGAGCGAGAAGGCTTCCCGGTTTTCTCCGAGGAAAAGCGCGGAAAGCAGAACGCCCATGACCGGATTCAGGAATCCGAGGATGGATACCCGGCTGACCGGGTTGTATTTCAGCAGAATGCCCCAGAGCGTATATGCGCCGGCAGAGATAAAGCCCATATAGATCAGATTCAGCACACAGGACGGGCTTGAGAATACCAGTCTGCCGCCCATCAGAGAGCTGATGATCATAAGAATAATACTGCCGATGAAGAACTGATAACCGCTCAGGACCACCGGATCTTCATGCTGGGAATAGCGTTTGATCATACAGCCGGACAATGCATAGAAGAGATCTGCGACTACCATGGCTCCCTCTCCCGCAAAGGTGACATTTCCGCCGTCAAGAAGGACACGGAAGCCGCCGAGCAGAACAATGATGCCGAGAAATCCGGTAATACATCCAACCCATTTGCGGACGGTCATCTTTTCCATACGGAAGATATATGCGGCGCAGAGAATGGCCAGGAAGTTTCCGGATGCGTTGATCACCGAACCGCGCACACCGGTCGTATTGGCAAGCGACAGGAAGAAGAAGTAATACTGCCCTACCGTCTGTACAAAGGCCAGTGCCAGAATCTTCCCCCAGGACTCCTTCTTCGGAAACAGGAACTTTCTCTTTAGTAATGACCCGAACAGGATGATCATGATGCCGGCAATCAGGAATCTCGCTCCCGCCAGCATCAGCCGCGAGGCTGTCTCTTCCGGACCGATGTGAAACAGCTGATAGGCAATCTTGATCGCCGGGGTCGCACTGCCCCAGAGCACACAGCAGAATAACGCAGTGATAAATACGATAAACGGTTTTGTCCATACCGGCTGTTTCTGATCCATAGTCATAACCTCATTCCTGTGCGGATAACGCACGGTGTTCATTATAGGCGTTCCGTACCGGATGTGCTGTTGAAATGCATAAATCATTTTCTCCGGGCATCCCAGACCGTAAAAACGCCCTGCTATACAGAGCGTTCAGCTATTTTTCTGTTTTTGCAAATTGCACTTTCAGAGATCTATATGTTTACTCCAGCCAACCATTACAATGCGGTTTCTGAAGCGTATGAAACTTTGATAACTATGCATATAAATTATTCTTGAATCACAAACTATGAAATGAATACCACATCTGGAGGGAACGATGGAAAACAAAAAAGTTGAAGAAAAAATGTTAAAAGATGTAAGCGGCGGCAACGGTACGGAACTGCATGACCTGGTCTTTGCGATCGGCGATGCTGATCCGAATGCCAACGTATATGATGCGGATTCCGCTGCGGCTTATCTGAACAGTAAATTCGGTATCCAGCTGTCATGGGATACGCTGGATAAGAACATCTACACTGACGCAAACGGCAACCGGATCAGCCACGACGACGTCATGAAGCTTGTCGAGAAGGGCTGAGAATTTTCAAACCATCGAATCGAAATGTGACACCGTACCGGTGTCATTTTTCTTACATGGAATTGCATGCACATATTCACAAAACGCACCGCAGATCGCTCCGCAGTGCGTTATTCAGACCGCAGTCTCAGCGGGATTTCGTACGCTTGCGCTTCGGTACAGGAAGCTCTTCGCACATCGCTTCCACCAGCTGACACAGGAATTCCCGGTTATCCACATCCTCAGCCAGAACCATTTCCTTTGCGCCTTCATACGGAACTTCCATCCGGGCTTCCAGCATGCATTTCTGCACCGCAGGCACCGGTTTTAACAACAGGCGGTCATCATAAATCCCGCCGAACAGTTTTCCCCGGCAATACAGCAGATACTCGCCCATCATCGGCCGGTATTCAATGTCCTCCAGCCCGGAGAGCTGTTCCAGAATGAACTCCAGATATCCCTTTGTGGAAGTCATACACCCTCCTGTTCCTGTATTCGTTTCAGGAACTTTGTATCGTTCATCTGTTCATTGGTAATGTATTCTCCGTCATGAAACAGCGCATAGGTTGTGACCGGGGTCGGCGCATTCTGTGCTGCCTGCAGGTTATCGATATGAATCGCCTGAAACGGGACACCCGCCTTTGCGGCAGTATCCTGCAGGATCGGCACATACTTTGCGTTGAACGGGCACTGGCTGGTGTAGTACAGGACATAGCCCTTCTTCTCAATATGCGGATGCTTTGCGCAGTCCCTGAACTCCGGCAATACACCTTCTTTTTCAAACGGCAGAACCCAGAGCTGAATGCCGTTGTCCGCCTCATCGCATACGATGAATCCTTTATGCGCAAGATACTTCGGATCTGCGAGAAACGGTCTCTTTTTCGCCGCCGCAAGAATACAGAGACCGGCTTTTCCCTTCTGTTTACTGTCTTCGATGCATGCGTTCAACAGGTCACTGGAATAGCCGTGTCCTTTGAAGGAACCGGATACCCAGAGACAGTCAATGTACATATATCCGTCTGCGCTGATCGGAACCCAGGCATATTCTGCGGGGATATACTCGATAAAGCACTTTCCGCGTTCCGTGCTTTTCAGAAAGACCAGGCCTTCCTTCAGGCGGTCCTTCAGCCATGCCTTTTTGGACGATACCTGCACATCCTTATTGCTTGAGATTGCACAGCAGATATGTTCCTTTTCAAGATTTTCTTCGGTGATCTGAATATATTCCATCTTTCACTCCTCCTGTTTCCGGATCGGATGCCGGATCACGGTCTTCCGTTTCTGTGGCGCAACACGTCTTGGGTCTGACAGATAGATCTCATGGTGAAGACGGGTATTCGAGAAATCCGGGACATAGCCCTGCTGTTCTATATATGCATGCATCAATTCCACCGTTGCGGGTTCCTCGTCGTAGGAGCCGATATGCATGCATTGAACCGTGAGACCTTCTTCCAGTGTCAGAAATTCCACACGGGAGAAATCCTGGTGTTTCTTTTCCGCCGCCTCTCTGAGAGCCCATCGGAAATCTTCTTCTTTCACAAAGTCCGGAAGACGGATCACCGAGGTCCATCGGAAATCTTCCTTCCGGCTGTAATCCACGCCCTGAATGCCGTTCTGCGACCAGAATCCTTCCAGCGGCGGCACCACATAGTCAAACCAGCCTTCGATTTCATAGCCTCCCTTTTTCGCCATCCGGATCGTATAGGCAATTCCATACAGCAGACCGATTGCGGTCTGATAGTCTCCGTCCTCTTCATTCGGATCACCGGTTCCGTGAACTGCGATGTAATTCATCTTCGGAACGCTGATGATTTCCGGTGTCGTTTTCGGAAGGTAAAACTCCTTATATTCTTTCTTATAGTCAAATGCCATACATATCACTCCCCATAGATTGCGGACATCCGTTTCACTGCCTCCGCAATCATTTTTCTTGCCTCAGCCGGTTCCAGAACATCCGCCTTGTCTTTGAAGGTCAAGAGCCAGGTCACAAGATTGTCCAGATCGGTATAGTCCGCCGTAAACAGCAGTTTCCCGTCTTCCGTTTCCGTAACGGAGTCCGGTCCGAACTCCTCCGCAAGCCGCCATTTCTGGTCACGGTCAAACAGTGCCTTTACACGGATTCCACCCGGAAAGATCTTCTCATCGGACAGGTCCGGAAGCGGAGCCTCGCGGCGCTCATAACGCTGTTCCGTCTCCTGAATCCGATCCAACCGGTTCAGTTTGAACAGACGGTAATCGTTCCGGTCGGTGCACCAGCCGTAAAGGTACCAGCTGGACCAGCGGAAGATCAGGTAATACGGTTCGATCCGGCGCACCTGTTCGCCGGAGGGCGAATAATAGTGAAACTGAACCATGTGGACATCCTCGATGGCATTCTGGATGGTTTCCATCTTCGGTGCCAGGGAATCCTTATACCACGAGGAAAGATCAATCAGAATGGAGTCCCGCCCGACAAGAAATTCCGAGGACCCTGCCTGAAGCTTTTCCATCAGCTGACTGTAGTACCGGCTGCCGCTGACACTGTCGAGACTCCGCAGGCCGGCCAGGATCATCCGCATATCCTTTGACGTCAGGATGGTGCGGTCCACCCGGTATCCGTCCATGATGCGGATCCCGCCGCCGGTGCCCTGAAGGGTCTGAATCGGAATGCCGGCCATGCATAAGGATTCGATATCGCGGTTTATGGTTCTGCGGGATACCTCAAACATCTCCGCAAGCTTTGGGGCAGTTGTCTGTTCTTCCTGCAGTAATACGGACAGGATTCCAATCAGCCGGTCTGTTTTCATAGTTCGTTCTCCGATTTCATCCTAACAGATCCAACACGACAGCTGTATGTCATGTTTAAAAATCTTTTTTATCCCGCATATAAAAACACCGCAGATCTCTCTGCGGTGAAGTGTCTGTCAGATTCGATTACGCACGCTTGTATGCGTAACAGATGTTGTAATACGGATCGTCCGGGTTCTCGGAATACCACTCCACATGGAGGGAGTCTTCGGAGACGACATACCAGATTTCCATGGACATGCCCTGTTCATCTTCATACTGGAAGGTTGTATCATCAATCTTCTTCCAGGTTCCCTTGATATCCGCAGCTCCGCCGCCGTCTTCCATATGATGGACTGATGTGCCGTCCGCGTTGAACTTGTAGTAGCTCTGTTCGCTTTCAAACAGTGATGCATTGGTCTCCCGGTCCGCGTAATCCGAGTCTCCGTTCTCTTCCGCCTGGACAAGAATCCAGTCGATCTTCCAGGTGCCTACGATCTTCTCTTTTTTGGCGCATCCTGTCATGGACAAAACCATCAGACCTGCCGCAAGAACCGCCATGAGCCGTTTCATGAATTTCATGTTCTTTCCTCTCTTATTGATACAGAAATATCGTAGCACTGTTTCCGATGTGGGAACGGCCCGATTTCCCGTACCCCGTTGTCTTATTATCTCCCGCAGCCATGCGCGCACAGCGCCGGAATTCACCCGGCAGTGGTATAATGCCCACGGTTAACGAAAGAATTTTTGAACTATGACAGAACAGAAGACGTATACATCCGACCGGAAACGGCTTGCGCTGGTGATGATGCTTGCCGCATCCATCTGCTTTTCCACCGGCGGTCTGTTTATGAAGCTGATCCCCTGGAATCCGCTTGCGATCAACGGTGCGAGAAACCTGATCGCCTGTGTGGTGATCGGCATCTATCTCATCGTTATTAAGCACAAACTGGTGATCAATCCAACCGTCCTGATCGGCGCATTATGCATGGCCGGGGTCACCACCGGCTACGCCGTCGCAAACAAGCTGACCACTGCCGGAAATACGATTATCCTGCAGTATACCGCTCCGATCTGGATCATGATCATGGTGTATTTCTTCTTCGGAAAGAAGCCAAGCACCGCGGGTGCGATTTCCATTCTGATCGTGCTGGCCGGCATCCTCTGTTTCTTCTTTGAAGGCATGTCGACCGGGCGCTGGCTCGGGGATGCGATTGCCCTGTTATCCGGTGTCTTCTATGCCGGGGTATTCATGTTGAACAGTTTTGAAAAAGGCGATGCCCTGTCCTCGGTATTTCTCGGACAGCTGTTATGCGGTATTGTCCTTTCTCCGCTGATTTTAAAAGAGACGGATTTCTCCGCCCCGGTGCTCTGGTCCGTATTCTTTCTCGGCGCCGTGCAGGTCGGCCTTGCCTATATCTTCTTTACGTACGGCACAAAGTATATCGACCCGCTGACCGCATCCATCATCAATGCGATCGAGCCAATTCTCAATCCGCTTCTGGTCGCGTTGTTTTACGGCGAGATGCTCGGTCCGCTGTCCTTTATCGGCGCTGCCATCGTTCTCTTCGGCATTCTGTACTACAACATCAAAGGCGCAGAAGCCGGTACCGCCAGGCATTGATTTCCGGCTGACACAGTCCCTGTGCCAGCCGTTCTTTTTTCTCTCAGAATTCCTGTATCACAGATTATAATGTAGACAATTATTTTACAGAGATGGCTGGTCTGACAACTTTTCACAGACAAAGCAACAGCCATTCTATGATTCCCTCCATGCGGCAGAGGGACCGATATGCCGCATCACACAGAAGGAGAAGAACTCACCCATGGAAGCACAATTCTCAACAATCGGGGCTTTGCTTGGCCTCATCCTCGCAATCATCCTCATTATCCGCAAGGTACAGCCTGCCTACTGTCTGATTCTCGGTGCCCTGATCGGCGGCATCATCGGCAGTATGGACCTCACCCTGACGGTAAACACCATGGTCAGCGGCGCCGCATCCATGATGTCCAGCATTCTGCGCATCCTGACCAGTGGTATTCTGGCAGGTGCGCTGATCAAAACCGGATCTGCTCAGAAAATCGCCGAAACGATTGTCGATAAGCTCGGTGAAAAACGGGCTGTGCTCGCAATCGCCATTGCGACAATGATCATCTGCGCAGTCGGTGTATTCATTGATATCTCGGTCATTACTGTTGCGCCGATCGCACTGGCAATCGGTGAAAAAGCAGGTCTTTCCAAGCCCGGCATCCTGCTGGCGATGATCGGCGGCGGAAAAGCCGGAAACATTATCTCCCCGAACCCGAATACGATTGCGGTCAGTGAGGCATTCGGCCAGGATCTCACTGCCGTCATGATGAAAAACCTCATTCCTACAATCTGCGCACTCATTGTGACCATTGTGCTTGCGGGTATTCTCTCAAAGAAGAGCGAAGGCAAGATCACCGCAGAAGATCTTGAACAGGGCGGGAATACCGAACTGCCATCCTTCGGCGCAGCCATTATCGGACCGCTTGTGGTAATTGTTCTGCTTGCGCTGCGTCCGCTTGCGGGAATCACCATTGACCCGCTGATTGCCCTGCCGGTCGGCGGTATCATCTGCACGCTCGTGACAGAAAAGGCAAAGAACATCATCGAATACACTGAATTCGGTTTGTCCAAGGTCATCGGTGTTTCGATCCTTCTGATCGGAACCGGCACGATTGCCGGCATCATCAAGGCTTCCGCATTACAGACGGATGTCACTTCTCTGCTTGAGGCAATGCATATGCCCGCCTTCATTCTGGCGCCGCTCTCCGGTGTCCTCATGGCAGGCGCTACCGCATCCACTACCGCAGGTGCGACCGTTGCGGCGCAGACCTTTGCGCCGACGCTGCTTTCCTCCGGTGTCGCTCCGCTTGCGGCGGCCGCAATGATTCACGCCGGCGCAACCGTCGTGGACTCTCTGCCGCACGGTTCCTTCTTCCATGCGACCGGTGGATCGGTCAACCTGAGCATATCCGAACGCATGAAGCTGATTCCGTTTGAGGCACTGATCGGTCTTACCAGCACCATCGCCGCAACTCTGCTTTATGTCATTGCGGGCTGACACGGAACATTCTGAATCGCAATTTGAAAAGAACTGCGCCGCAGTTCTTTTCATTATGTAAATCTCTCCTGCAGTCCTGGCAATGAAAATCCAGATTCTCCTGCCGGCGCTCTTTCCCTTATTTCCGGCCAGTATTTAAGGGAATCATCAGTTTATTAAGGGAATATCGCCTCTGCAAAAGATACGGAACCGAAAACCGGAACCTGATTTCATTCAGCTTCCGGTTTTTTCGATTATTACAGGAACTTATCTGTTTCGCTTTCCGCTGTTTTCCGTACCGCGGACCTCTTCGTGATAGAAGTAATCAACGATCGTCGGATGTCCCTGCGGAACCCGTTCGTACGGCGTTTCATTGTCCACAAACCGGCAGTCATATTTCTCTGCGATTTCCTTTGCCTTCTGTTCAAGGGCTTCGAAATAGCTGCGGTTCTTCCTGTTGTAGATCTCTTCATACAGCGGCAGAAGATGCGGATGTTTCTCCGCAATATAATCCATGATGGTCTTCTTAAACCCACCGCGCAGGTTCAGATTCTCGAGCCATACCAGATCACACTGGTCCTTTGCGCGTTCAATGATTGCCTCAATATCCGTAATGCCCGGAAATACCGGAGAGATAAAACAGACGGTGCGGATTCCCGCATCATAAACCTGCTTCATCGCCGCAAGTCTTCGCTCAATACTGACCGCCGCATCCATATCATCCTTAAAGGATTCATCCAGCGTGTTGACCGACCAGGAGACGGTGAGGCGGTTGTTTTTATTGAGTTCCTTTAAGAGATCGAGATCTCTCAGGACAAGGTCCGACTTTGTGCAGATCAGAATATCCGCGCCGCTGCCCTTCAGCTCCTCCAGAATCGTTCTGGTCTTTCCATAGGTTTCTTCCAGCGGATTATAGCCATCCGTAACCGTTCCGATAATGACCTTCTGTCCGGCATACTTTTTCGGATCTTTTATCGCAGGCCATTCCTTCACATCCATGAAGGAACCCCACTCTTCTGTATGTCCGGTGAACCGCTTCATAAATGACGCATAACAGTATCTGCACGCATGCGGACATCCGACATACGGATTAACCGCATATCCGCCGAGCGGACCGTTTGATTTTGTCATGACACTCTTTGTGTTTACATATCCGATTTTGATTTTTTTCTGTTCCATGTATTCTGTTCCTCCAATACGCGGCTGAATGCCTCCGGAAGCTCCTGTATCATATTTTCCTCACCGAGGATCGGCTCAAGATCCTCCTTCATGAATACCGGGATGTTCTTTTCATGAGCCTGTCTTGTGAGGCTGTACGCCCACTCCGGTTCTGTGTGTACACGCTTCTTCATTGTGCCGGTCATCGTGCCCACCACGACCCAGTCAATTCCCGTCAGGTCAACCTCTCCGGGATCATCGAAGAGCGGTTCAAATGTCACGTGATAGTACTTTGCCCGGACATTCTCTTTCAGTGCCTGCAGTCTCCACAGTTCCGATTTTCTGGTGATCGTTACGCCGAACCATGCATTCTCAAGATCGGTATTGATGTTCAGAAGATCGGGACGTTTGGACAGGAAGATGGCTTCGTGCTGAGGATTGTCCCGCAGCTTCTGAAACACGGCCGAAAGCCACTCCTCCTTCCAGGCACTCAGATCACTCATGCCCGTTAACAGCCAGTTGCCCGGCTTTTTCCGCTCCAGAATGGTAAGCTTCTGTTCGTAGTATTCCGGTTTTGAGAAATCGTCGGTGATATGAAATCTGCGGCAGTTGTTTCTCGCATAGCAGTAATCACATCCGATCGGACACCCAATGATAAGATTCAGGTTTTTGATCAGGTCTTTGATGCATCGGGTCATCTCGGCTGCCACCTCTCAAGATTCAGACGGATGCGGTCCAGATATTCCTCGGCAGCCTGAACTTCTTCGTTTGTAAATCCCTGATAGTAGATGTCACCCATCTCTTCCGAAAGCGCAATGTAATCCTGTTCCAGTTCTCTGGCTTTGTCCGTCAGATACAGAAGTGTTTTCCGCTTATCTGCGGCATCCTGTTTCCGCACAATCAGACCGGACTTCTCCATCCGTTCCAGCATGGTTGTCAGGGATGTAATCGCAAGTCCGCACTTCTCCGATACCGTTTTGATTGGTACACCGTCCTGCTGGAAAAGCACATACAGGATCCGTCCCTGGGCGCCGTTGAACGCTTCGATCCCCCGTTCCGCCAGGATCTTTTCAAAAATACGGTCTCCGAGCTGCTTGATCTTGGAAACCTGAAATCCTCCGTTAATCCGCATAAAAAAATACTCCTATATAGTAATGCTTTACTACTATATAGGAGTGTTATGTGCTTGTCAAATTATTCCGTCTGCGGGATCAGACAGCCAGGGATTCCAGAAAGTGTCTTGCCTCCTGGAGCCCGCCGGATGCTTTGAAACTCTCTGATATTATTCGGGCATTATCCTTATAGGAAGGCGTATTCAGAACGGTCTGAACAGCCGAGAGAATCTCTTCTTCATTCATCCTGTTCGGCCGCAGTCCGGCACCCAGTTCCTCCACCCGTTTTGCGACGGCTTCCTGTTCGGACGTCTGCGGGCAGAGAATCAGCGGCACATTGAAATACAGTCCTTCCGAAGCGGAGTTCATTCCGCAGTGGGTGATGAATGCGTCCGCGATGGAAAGCACTGCCATCTGATCAACAGACGGATACAGCTCAACATTTTCCGGAAGATTTTCGAAGACTTCCGTATCATTTCCCAATGATACGATGACCTGCCAGTCCGTTCTGCATAATGCATGGATACAGCTGCGGTAAAACTCCGGATTCCGGTTCACGGTGCCAAGGGAGACATAAACGGTTTTCTCCCTCGTTTTCTTCATCGGCTGTGTGATCGGCCGGATGGAAGGACCGATGAAATGATACCGGTCGGAGAAGGTATCCGCACACGGCTGAAAATACTTCGATGTATAAACGATCGTATTGGTATCATTGTCATTCTGAATAATCTCCAGGAATCCCTTTACCGGATAGCCGTGGGCCTGAAGCCGTCTGATCTGTTTATTGATCTTCGGCATTGCGGTCATCATCTTCAGAAGATCACCGAACCCGCGCTTCATATAACCTGCGGAATAGCGGTTGAACGCAAATGTTGTCGTGGACGATACAAACGGGATGTCATATTTCATCGCCGCAAGTTTTCCCCAGTAGGCAACCGAGTCCGCCACAATGAGATCCGGTTTAATCTCCGCGATCTTCTTCGCGGTCAGTTCATCCAGTGCCAGGGTGGACGATACGATCAGCTCAACGGAATACGCCATATCCTTTCCGACACGGTCGCTGTTTTCCTTATCCTCCATCTCAAAGTCGACGTCATCACAGGGAATAAACACCGCGCCGGCTTCCTCAATCTTCTGGCGGAACTGCGGAAAGGAAAAATAATAAACTTCATGCCCAGCATCGGTCAGTTCTCTGACCAGCCCGAGTGTCGGATTGGTATGGCCATGGGCAGGAATACAGAACCATGCGAGTTTCATTTCTTTGTTTCCCCGCTGTCGAACATCATCTGAAACAGCTCAGAGAATGTGCCTTTCGGCGGAATTGCGATTTCACGTGTCTCATCTCCCAATAACAGCAGCGTATCGCCCGGTTTGATTCCGAATAATTCACGCGCCTGTTTGGGTATTACGATCTGTCCTTTTTCGCCGACCGTAGCGGTCCATGCATATTTTCCTTCCGGTCCCTTCATCTTAACCTCCAAGTATGATTTGTTATACTTTTCATACTTTCAGTATAGGATGATCAGAAAAAAATACAACAACCGAAGCTGCTGTATTTCCGTACACTTCAGAATTCTTCGAGTCTTTTCCCCGCATCCGGGTTGTTCTGAATGATTGCGCTCAGTTTTTCACAGGTTTTCATTTCCGGACAGGTGCCGCAGGTTTCCATCTCCCTGGCCTTTGCGCACTGCCGGATCGGGCATAACGAATCACAGTACATTGTCTTCACGCCCGGAAGCCGGCATCCCGTGCAGTTAATCATCTCCGGTGTGATTTCTGCACTGTTCAGCTTCGACCAGAGTGCCGCGACCTTTTTTCGCAGTACATCATCGTTGTTTACGGTTGCGATGCGGACTTCACAGGTTTCACAGTCCAGTCCGCAGTATGCGATAAATTCCTTCATCTTCAGTCCTCCCGTTTCCGGCAGCCGTATACTGCCCGCTTCGTGTTTATGGATGAGCCGGTCTTTGGTATGGATGATCTGATTCATGCATGATAGTCAGCGCAGATGATCTTCCTTCAGCGGAAATGTCTTCAGAAGATAAAGCAGATAACCTCCCAGAACGATCACAATGATCCCGAGATTGAGGATCAGATCCATCGTTGGATTCAGGCTTCCTTCCGCCGCAAACACCCGTAGCGCATTGTTTGCGGAATGAAACAGAATACAGGGAATCAGGGATTTCCCGTGGTAAAAGACCAGTACGAGTACGAACCCGATCAGAACTGCGAATACAATCTGGACGAGTGACTCCGCAGGACTCCGCCCGCTTCCGTTGAACAGATTCACAATATGGCCGATTCCGAATGTCAGGGATGAGACAATGACTGCGGACTTCAGATTGTCTTTTTCCATTGCCCGAAACAGCAGGCCGCGGAAAATCACCTCTTCCAGAAAGCCGACACAGCACATACTGACAAAATACAGTGTGGTTTCCGGAAGGCTGTACTTCATTCCGATTCCGTTCAGGAACGGTGTCACGACAATAATGATCAGCGGCAGATAATACAGAAACCGCCTTGCGGGGACTTCGGATCTGCACAGACCGTATTTCCCGCTCAGCCGGTTGGCTCTGATCCAGTGAAACAGAATCAGAGACATCACAATATGCAGTGCGGCAGTCACAGACTTCATGACACCGGCCGCCGCTGAAAGCTCGTCCGCAATGCTTGTCAGGATGACATAGGCAGCGATCCACAGGACCGCAAAGGTGATTTCACTCTTCCGATACAGCGTTGTCATTGTGTTCTCCCCCGTTCCATTCCTTCCGCAATCCGCATTAATGCATTTCGAACCGCATCCGGATCATACTTCATTCCGTTGTCTGCGATGAGACTGGCATACCCGTGAACAACCGCCGCAAGCGGTTCAAAAAAGGCAGCTGCGTCTTCTGCGGTCAGTGCTTCTTCCCTGCGGACTGCCGCAAGCAGCTCCGCTGCCTCCGGTGCCTTGATCAGGTCTTCGAGACTGCGTCCGGAAAACCGGCCGGACTGAAACAGAAAGCGAAACAGATGCGGCTCTTCTTCCGCAAAGCGGATATACCGGAGTCCGGTCTCCAGAAGACTGCCGCCTGCCAGTATGTATTCCGTATGGAATGCGTCTGCTTTCTGATACGTCAGTTCCCTCAGGGTATCGGTATCCGGAAACTGATACATGATCGGCTGTGTGGAGCACCCAAGGTATGACGCAAGGTTTCGCACGGTCAGCGCTTCATGGCCCTGTTCACGGATCAGACGGAAGGCGCCGTCAATCATGGCTTCTTTTGTCGTTGTCGGTTTTTTCGGCATAGCGGCTCCCTCATTACAATTAATAGTATAACATATGTTATAGTATTTTCCCTCATGTACGCACGCGATCCTGTCAGGCATGCAAAAAGCCGGAAGCTTTATGAGCCGCCGGCTGTGTAATGATTGTATTCGTTCCGGTTTCCGTTTACCTTCACTGATCTGCCTGACCGGAATATCGGACCCTGATTACCGGCCGGACTCCAAGGGGGTTATTAACGGTGTTCCCCATCAGATTTGCCGATTTTCCAAGGATATATACCGCTTCACTTTGTTTCTTTCCGGGCGATCTCAGCCACCAGTTGATGCCGCATTCTCTGATCTCGTCACTGACGGTTTTTGATTCGGTATAGGTGTACAGATATACCTTGTCATCGGTGTCATTTCCGCAGTCCATCTCATACGGAGAATCCTCTTCGGAAAATGTGTTATGTGTGGTTACGATCGCTGCTTTCTCTCCGTCAGAGAATTTCTGATTATAAAAATCCTCATTGAGCCATCTGCGCAGCGAGCAGTTTTCCCATGTGATATCCGCTTTACTGTCATGATATGTCTTCTCCGCGACTGCGCCCTGACAGAGCAGTGTGCAGATGCCGTCCGTCTTATCCGTTACATACCAGGTATATCTCCCGAACGCCACGACATCACCGATCTCTGAATCGGAGATCACTGCCAGTTCCGCCTGTTCCTCCGAAGGCGTTCGGTTCATACCCGCCGGAACAGCAGTATTATCCGATAAACGAAGATTCAGCGCAGGACGGACCGCACCGTAGAAATTGCCTGAAACATCTCCGGCAGGATCAACAACATTTTTGCCATCACTGTTATTGCCGACATATGCCGTGTAATCCTTATTCGCACCCGGGGACCTCAGCCACCACCACTGATTGTCCATTTCGTGCCAGTAGCCGCATTTCAGTATGGTTTTATCAAGGGCATCGGCTTCATCCGCACTCAGCAGATAGATATAATCATCGGTATCATTTCCTCCGCGGGTGCCGTATTCCCGGTTGTCGGAATTGATATTGTGCGTCTTTTCGATCAGCGCTTTTTCCTCTTCCGTGAATGTGCTGAAGAACGGTTCATTGAGCCATGCACGCAGTGTGGACTTCTCCCATGTATCGGGCGCATGATATGTCGCCTTGTTAAACGGCAGCTTTATCACCGGCTTTTCAGTCAGCAACGTGCAGCCTGTCTCTGTTTTTGCGATTACGTACCATCTGATA
Organism: Solobacterium sp.; assembly: GCA_017469885.1. Taxonomy (GTDB): domain Bacteria; phylum Bacillota_I; class Bacilli_A; order Erysipelotrichales; family Erysipelotrichaceae; genus Bulleidia. Next base: position 102,863 of record JAFUFO010000014.1, on the reverse strand, counting down.
TCGCCGAATACAACGATATCCCCCACAGACGCATGTGACAGTTCCACAGCTTCTTTAGCGGATTCGCGGGACGGAGCACCGCAGCTGGATAAAAACAGCGCAATACCGGACATTACCGCAAGCAGTATTTTTTTCATCTTCATTCCCCCTTTAGCTGCAGGTTTCCGACCTGCCGTTATTTATCTCTTATACAAAGCATCTGATCAAATCCGGAAGATTCAAATATCACCCGGATTTCCGGTTTCAGATGCATCACGGTTCTATTGTTCTTTTTACGTAAAACAGAGCTTCATGCAAGTCCTTGCATTTAGCGATTATCTCAATATGATGTCCCCAAGGGATAAATCTGAATATCGCCGGGAATGGAATTTCTGCAACAACTTGTTGCAGTTTTTCTTCTGATGCCGTCTCCTGAATTTCTGCAGCAACCTGCTGCAGTTTTAAGCTGCTGATATCCATCTGGCCAGCACTATAGTCTCGATGTGCCTGGAGACGTTGCTATGAATGTCAATGGTAAAGCTGAATTAATTATGATAAAAGTCGTTATACCGAACAAATCTATAAACTGAAATATATCTTGATTTCAGTTTTGATATCGTATCTGCTGTTCTTTGATCATCGGATACCGAATCAATGCTTCTCCGTCTGTTGCCTCTTTGTGCATATCTACGGCTGTAATCTGAGAATTCTCATATGTTCTGTAATAGTAAATTCCCCGATCCATGTTACAGCAGGAAGAATATACGGTTATCTCATATTTTCCTTCGCCCAGACAAACACAGCCTCTTTGTTGCTCTACGGACCCCAGAATGTGGAAAAACTGGCTTACACTTTCCTCCTCCGAATTGCCGGAAACTGAATTCATGCAGGTAAACGCCGCCTTCACAAACCTTGATGCAGAGGAAAGATCACCGGGCATTCCCATCGCGCCCATTCCACGGCTGTATTCCGTAATCTCCAGACCCTTGGCGAAAGTATTTGTCACAGGTTTATTTGACAAATGCATATAATTGCTGAGATGAAACATCTGCTGATCAAAGGTTGGATTGTTGGTCATGACCCCCACCGGATCATCGTATACTCTGATGCCATCTTTTAGAGGTTCAACTACAATCGTTCTTTTTTTATCCGCAATCATCCAATGCAACGGCGTTAACGGAAGCTCCGGGCTAAAACTTATATTTACCGGATTCATCCGGGAAATAAGTATCTTTGCCTCATCGACATCGGCACAGCGACTGAGGATCCATGGTATGAATTCAAATGGTGCTACATTGTCCGCATCCGGAACTTCTGCCTTATAAGCAGCGTTCCCGGGAAAATTTAATCCAGCAATTCCAAGGCCTTTCTCATTTACGGCATCATAGAAGAGCGGATACCCCTCCACAACAAACGCTGTTCCGATCATTGCATAATGATGATTGATGCCCTCGCATTTGCAAAAGATAAAGGGATAGTTTCTTGGCACAATAGTGATCTCTTCGTGATAAGAAAATTCCAGATCCAGATTGCGTCCGAAATAATGATCCTTTGCATAATAAGTTGCTGCTGTACACATCTTCATCTTCTCCTGTTTCTATAACTGCCGACACCATCTTCCAGTTCAAACACTCTTGCCGGCTTTATGTATTTTTCCTTAACATCAATACTACCGTCTCAACATGATTCGTATGCGGAAACATGTCGACCGGCTGTACCTTCTGAAGGCGGAAACCCTTCTCATCCAGATACGCCACATCCCGTGCCAGGGTGGATGGATCACAGGAGACATACACCAGCCGCTCCGGTCCGATCGTCACGATCGCATCCAGAGTTTCTTTAGAACATCCCTTGCGCGGCGGATCCACGATAACGACATCCGCCTTGATTTTGTTTTCAATCAGACGCTTTGCGCCGACCTTTGCGTCGGCAGTAAAGAAGTCGATATTTGAAATATCATTGAGCTTCGCATTGATGCGGGCATCCTTCACCGCATCCGCAACGATTTCAATTCCGTATACCTTTTTTGCGCTTCCCGCACAGAGAATTCCGATCGTGCCGGTTCCGCAGTAGAGATCGATGACCGTCTCGTTTCCGGTGAGTCCGGCATATTCAATTGCCTTCGCATACAGTTTCTCGGTCGCATACGGATTGATCTGATAAAACGAGCGGGCGCTGATCCGGAAGGTTCTGCCAAGGAGGTGTTCCTCAATGTACGGATCTCCGTACAGCACGGTTTCCTTTCCGTCGAGGATGACATTGTCCTCCCGGCGGTTTTCAATGCATGTCACGGATCGGACTGCCGGGAATGCGGCAGTCAGTTTCTTTACCAGATTCTCCGCATTACGGAACGGATATTCCCGCACCACAAAACAGACCATGATCTGTCCGCTGCGGTGGGCATGTTTGATCAGCACATGACGGAAGATACTGCCGATACGCAGTTCCTCCAGTGTTTTCTTCATGAACTGCACGATCTCATTGGACGCATCGGTCTGAACAAGACACCGGTCAAACTCCGCGATCTCATTGGTATGACCGCGGTAGAATCCCATCTTCACATGTCCCTTATCGTACTGAACCGGAACCTGCACTTTATTGCGGTATGCAGTCTCATGATCACCGGTAATGATAGGCAATGGTTCAATTTCCATCTTTGCGTTCTGACGGAAGACGCCCTTCACCTTGTTTTCCTTGAAGCGCTTCTGTTCTTCATAGTCCATATGCATCAGCTGGCAGCCGCCGCACTGCCTGTACACAGAGCACTGCGGGACAGCCCGGTGTTCCGATTTCTTCAGAAGCTTGGCGATGCGGGCATAGCCGTAATTCTTTTTCATTGCGGTAACGCCGAGCTCTGCCTCTTCTCCTTCAAGCAGTCCGGGCACGAAAAAGACGAGGTCGCCGAAGTGCACGACACCAGCCCCGTCATAGGTATAGCCTTCTGATATTCCCTGCCAGAGATCATTCTTCTTCATAACTGTTATTCCTCGAAAAAGGCATGCCATGCATGCCTTATCCTGCGTTTGTTTCTGTTCCGCCTTCCGTTGTTTCGCCTGTTTCCGCAGACTGTTCCGGCTGGGGTTCCGTATCATCCGGCAATGCCTCAACATCACCATCGGATACCGTCAGCTCATCGGCAGACGGCGTCGGTGTCGGATTGTTTCGATTCTCAACTGCCTGACGCAGATTTTCCGCAAGCTCCGCATCGATCGGTTCGCTTACCAGCTGTACCACCGGCTGTTCCATGGAACTGGTCAGTGTCTCAATCACATAGACGAAGTTGTTCTCTTCATCCTTGTTCTGGTTGTACACATGGATCTCCAGGTCATACATCTTCATGCCGTTGTTCTGCGTGAAGTAGGTGCCCTGACTCAGAACAGAGGTTACCGCGCTGAAGATCTGGTTTGCGGTGCTCTGTGCCGTCTCTGCATTTGCGCTGTCACTGATGTCCGCATAGACACGCAGTGTTCCTGTCGCAAGATTTACATCTGCCTTCTCAACGCCGCTGATCCCTTTTACCGCAGATTCCACGCTGGAGATATCCGACTTTGTGATCGCCGGATCATGGTCATCCTTGTAGCGTTCGCCGAGCACCGGCTTTCCGGTGTCGAGCGCTGCGGAGACAATGAAGTATCCGAGAACCAGGAACGGTATGAGAAAGAGAACAAGCGCGGCCCAGAATACGACGGTCGGTTTGCCTGAGGTCTTTTTACGCTTTCTGGGAGCCGTCCCTGCAGGACGGGCAGAATGCGTTGTTTTCGTTGTTTTACTCTTACTTGTCGCCATAGTATTTAATATTTTATATCGAGAATCGTATTTTTACTATAATTTAAGACGCAAAGCGCTCTACGAACGCCTCTTCCGAAAGAATCGGAATATTCAGCTCCTGCGCTTTCCGGTTTTTGCCGGACGTGCTGGTCACATCGTTATTGATGAGGAAAGAGGTGTTCTTCGAGACCGAACCGGTCACCTTGCCGCCCTGTGATTCAATGTAGGCCTTCAGTTCATTCCGGTTTTTATAGATATGCACATCACCTGTCACGACAAATGTCAGTCCCTCGCATTTTGCGCCGGACGGTGCGGTTTCCGTATGGGATACCTGCACTTCCTGCAGGAGATGTTCCACGATTTTCTGATTCTCTTCGTCCTTTACCCAGTTCACAAAGGCCGCGCTCTTTTCCGGACCGATGCCGTCGAGATCGGAGAAGATTTCCGGATCGTCCGCATTCTTTGCGGTCTCAAACAGTTCTTCAAATGGATATGCATTAAGCAGACGCTTTGCGACATCCGGTCCGACCAGAGGAATACAGAGCGCAAAGATGACCCGGTGATCCGGCACGGTCCGTGCCTTTGCGATGGAGGCGGAGAGATTATCCGCACTCTTTACGCCAAAGCCGTCCAGTTCGGCGATCTCATCGTGATGTTCCGCAAGCTTATAGATGTCCGCATATTCTCTGATCCAGCCTTCGTTGACAAAGCGGTCGAGGGTCTGTTCGGAGATGCCGTCGATATCCATGCCGCCTTTGGAGACAAAGCGGGTGAACTTCTTCAGCTGCTTCGCGGCGCAGGCCGGATTCTGACATTTCAGGGTCTTCGTTCCGCTCTGTGCACTGACGGAGACTGCCGTCTCACTGCCGCAGACCGGACATACCGCCGGGATGTCAAAGCTTCCTTCGGTCTTTGTGACATGGATGACCTTCGGGATGATCTTGTTCGCCTTGATCACGGAAAGCGTTGTGCCCTTTCCCCCGATGCCAAGACGCTCGCATTCACTGATATTGCATAAGCTGGCACGTTTTACCGTTGTGCCTTCGATCTCCACCGGTTCAAATACCGCAACCGGAGTGATCGTGGATGCCGCACAGCTCCATTCAATGTGATCCAGGACCGATTCCACGGCTTCATCCTGCCACTTGAAGGCATAGCCTGCCCGGGTCGCATGATGACCCGTGACACTGCCGGTGGACGCATAATCCGTATCATCATATCCGATGACAAGACCGTCTACCGGATAGGGATTGATGTTGCCGGTGACCTTTTCGGTCCATGCATTGATCACCTTATTGATGGATTCAAGATCCGGATGATCGATGCGCTCCCGCTCCACAGATGTAAATCCGCGGGCATCGAGCCAGTCCATGCGTGCACCCCAGGAAACAAGCGGCTCATCGAGATGCACAAGTGTAAAGGGAACCCAGTGGATGTGACGCTTTTTGACTTCCTCCACATCCTTGAGGGTCAATGAACCCGATGCTAAGTTGCGCGGGTTTGCATAGTCTTCACCGGACTCCAGCACAAAGGCATTGAAGTCAGCATAGGAGATCACCGCTTCGCCGCGGATCACCGCATGACCCGGATAATCAATGCGCTCCGGAATCCCGCGGATGCCTTCCCGCAGATGCGTGATATTCGTTCCGATATGGCCGTCTCCGCGGGTGACGATCTTTGAAAGTTTTCCGTTGTCATACGTTACGACCAGAGTCAGACCGTCGAGCTTCCAGGAAATCCAGATCGGACGTCCTTCCGCCCATTTGACGAGATCTTCCGGTTTCTTGGTTTTCGCAAGGGAAAGCGCCGCAAACTCATGCGGCTCCTTCTGTCCCTGGGTATCATCGGAAGATACTTTCTGCGTCGGGCTGTCCGGAAAGGAAAACCCGGTTTCTTCTTCCAGGGCCTTTACCTTGTCAAACAGGGCATCCCATTCAAAGTCGGTCATCTCTTCCGGCAGACCGTTGTAATACGCGTCGGACGCATGGTTGAGACGATCGATCATCTCCCGCATTTCTTTTACTTTGACATCATTCATAATTTTATTTCCGCTCAATGACACCGGCATGCACGAATGCATTATAGATGCCGTCATCATCGATATCCGTGGTGATCCAGTCTGCCGCCTTACGGGCATCTTCATAAGCGTTGCCCATCGCAATGCCAAGGCCGCAGGCTTCGATCATATCCACATCATTTCCGCTGTCGCCGATACCGACCGCATCCTTCATATCCGCACCGTATACCTTCAGAATCTCACGGATGCCGGAGGACTTGGTGATCGAACTGTCGGTGATCTCCGCAAAGTCGCCGTCCGGGGAAGTTACCGTTACGATCAGCTTGAACGGTGCCGGCAGTTTTTCAATCAGTTCGTCAAAGGAGCCGCCGTGCGGCAGGCTTGCGCCGAGCTTGTAGATCGGGTCCTTCGGATGACGCTGTTTCTCGGTAAACATTCCGTTTGCGAACATGATCGCCTTGCGCTTCTTCGGGTCAGCCTCGCCGCCGGAAAGATATCCGCTGAGCTCTTCATAGCACTGCTCATCCAGATACGCTCCCGCAGAGCCGCCGATCAGCACACCCATGTTCAGGGAACGGATCAGATCCGTCACTTCATTGATCCTTGCCGGATCGATCGGATGGTCATAGACGCGGTGTCCTTCCGCATAGCACATGGCACCGCTCGCAAAGACGAAGCCGTCGACCGGAAAGCGCAGATAATCTGCGGCTTCCGCCAGGCTTCTGCCCGTGCAGAGGAATACTTTGTGTCCGTTCTGACGCGCTTCCGCAATTGCCTCAAGCGCCGAGGGAGGCACACAGCCGGCTTTCGGGCTGTAGAGCGTGTAATCAATGTCAAGAAACAGGTATTTTGTCATAATCGTTGTTCACTTTCTAATCTGGTGTATTCAGTCAGTCGTTAAATCTGACGGTAAGACGTTCTCCGGATGATCTCATCCTGGAGGGTTCCGTCGAGTTCCACAAAGTAAGCCGTATAACCGGCAACCCGTACCGTCAGGGAACGGTAATTATCCGGATGTTCCTTTGCGTCAATGAGGTCCTGCTGGCGGACAACATTGAACTGGATATGCGGAATCTCAAGATCCACAAATGCCCGTAAGAACATCTCGAACTTGTTTCTGCCCTCTTCCGTATCGAAGAATTCCGGCAGGAACTTCATATTGAGCAGTCCGCCGTTTGTGGTGAGGGAATCCGGCAGCCGGGAAACCGACTTCAGGACTGCGGTGGGACCGGCCATGTCTCTTCCGTAGGAAGGCGACATTCCGCCGTCCGCGAGCGGTGTGCCCGCATTCCGTCCGTCTGCGGAAGCACCGACATTTTCGCCCATCGGCACATGGGCAGAGACGGTATACATACCGGTGTGGTACGGACCGCCCCGGTAGTTGGTATAGGTCTTCATCTTTTCGCGGAAGTACTCGGCCCATTTTGCGCCGATGGCATCGACTTCCTCGATGTCATTGCCGTATTTCGGAGCCTTGTTCAGAAGCTTTGCCTGAAGCAGTTCATAGCCTTTGAAATCTGCACGCAGCGCAGCCAGCAGCTCACTTCCGGAAATCTCATGTTCTTCAAAGACGAGTTTCCTGATTGCCTCGAGGGAGTCCGCCAGGTTGGCAACCTGAATCATCTGAATGCCGGAGAGGTTGTAATGCGCACCGCCGGCAGTCACATCCATGCCTTTGTCCAGACAGTCATTGACCACCGACGACAGGAATGCGGTCGGAAGATGATCCTGGTGGGCTTTCTCCACTACGTCCTCCGCTTTGATCATCCGGTCAGTAAACTCGTCGATGATCGAAGCCAGTGCATTTTCCAGTTCCTCATAGGACTGATAGGTATCAAGACCGCCGCGGTCTTCACACAGCTGTGCGCCTGTAATTTCGTCGATGCCGTGATTGCAGGCAAGTTCGAGCGCCTTGCATAAGTTGAACATCGCCGCATCACTCCAGCCCAGCGTATTGCCTGAGCCGGTCAGTTCCACACAGCCGACGATCGCATAGTTTCTCGCATCCCTTTCCGTAAAGCCAAGATCATTCTGAATCGTGCGGATGATCGCTTCATCATTGAAGAACTGCGGCATACCGCTTCCTTTGGATACGACCTGAATTGCCTTCTGCATGAGTTCGTGCGAAGAGTTTTTATTCAGCCGCACGGAAAGGTTCGGCTGCGGAAGTCCAAGCTCTTCCTGCGCCTGCAGGAACAGCATGGAAAGTTCGTTGTACGTATCATTGCCGTCGGCGTCCACACCGCCTACGGCGATATTGAAGCCGATCGGAAATCCTGCGAAATACTTTGCGCTGTTGCGGTTGCGCAGATAGACGATCTGGTTGAACTTCAGCCAGAGACACTCCGTGAGTTCCAGTGCCTGCGCTTCATCCATCAGTCCGCGTTTGAGATCTTCCCGGTAGTACCGGATCAGATACCGGTCCATGCGTCCCGGTGAAAAGGAACTGGCATTGCTTTCCATATGCAGGATCACAAACAGAAACCACAGGGACTGCAGTGCTTCCCAGTACGTCTGAGCAGGCCGGCTCGCAAGGTTCCGGCAGTTTTCCGCCACCATGCGCAGCGTTTCACGGTGTTCGGGATACTCCGTGCTCATCCGGTCCGCGAGCTTTGCGTATCGATGCATGAAGGTAATTGCGCCATCCAGCACCAGGAGTACGCATTCATAGAATTCGCGCCGCTCATCCTTGTCGAGATAGAGGCGTGATTTTGTGATCTGACGCAGCGCGGCCGGACCGACCGACAGCCAGCGTTCCACATCCGGACAGATATGTCCCTGGGCGTGGTCCTTCTGATTGATCTTGACCACCCGGCTGATCGCATCGATCTCACTGCCGTACGTGTTGCGGATATCCTCTTCCATGGAGCGGGTCTTCCAGTACGGATAGATCGTTTCACGGAATTCCCTGATGTCTTCTTCGTTTACCTGAAAGCGGTCCTGCGGCCGGGTCGGAAGGTCTTCAAACTCTTTGTCCACCCATGAACAGCCGCTCTCCGGAAAGACCACACCGGCCCGCACGCCTTTTGTGCGGTTACCGACGATGAGTTCTTCCGGATCAATGGCAATTTCCATTTCCTCAAGCGCAGTCTTGAGTGCCAGTGCCCGCTTCTTCGCAGTTGAACGGGCTTCATTTTCCTGATAGACCCTTGTGATGATGCGCGCCTGTTCAATACTGACAAAGCGCTCCTCCCCCAGCATGCGGTCTTTCAGATGTCCGATGCGTTCATTCATACTACCCCTCGATTCTCCTGCCTGTTTTTTTACTGAGCCAGAGCTTCAAAATACGGCAGGTGCTCTGATTCATATATTACACCGATAACCGGTTCTTTCATGCCATGCATGTAAGGTTCAAACAGCGTGCCTTCTGCAGTAATGCCTGCGGCATACGGTTCCCCGTTTCCTTCCGCATTCTCCGCAAGCAGGCCGTCTTCGCTTACCGCAAGGCCCTTACAGATGACCAGCCGGTCACCGTTTTCATGCAGGAATGTTTCACTGCAGGATGCTTCCAGATCCTTGAAGTATCCATAGCCCGCAAGGAAGGTGAATACCTCGCGCGGCGCAATGATCAGATCCAGGTCCCCGGATTCCGACAGCGATACGATGCGCATCAGATCACTGTCATTGAGTGATGTATAAGCATCATCGATGCCCACTTCATCATAGACATGGAGCTGTTTCTGAATTGCATGCGCAAGGTCTTCTTTTTCTTCCTCGCTCAGTGACGTGTCATAGATTCCTACCTGCAGGGCATAGACCGGTTCCGGTGTCACAATATCCCTGATCAGGATAACGGCGCCGATCAGCACGCAGACTGCGATCAGCGTTTTCACCAGATAGTAGTCTTTAAAATACTGCCAGCGTTCTTCCTGCGGCACATCCTTCCAGGAACGTTTCGGATCCATCAGCTGACCAGCTCCGATTTGCGTTTCAGACTCGGATGTCCTGCGGCGATCTTTTTGACGCCGTACGGGAACGGGAATGCGATCTCCGCAATGCCGTTCTTGCAGGAAAGGACGATGCCCTCGCCGAACTTGGAATGGATGACCTGTTCACCCTTGCGGATCTGCGGGATCGCCGGCGTATCCATGATGCGCTCCTGAATCGGACGCTCATCAAACAGGTTGAGTCCGCTCATCTGCGGACGCTTTGTCTCAAAGACCGCGCCTTTATGTTCAATGCAGGACGCATCGATCTCATCAATGAACCGGCTCGGGGTGCGCACCTTCTGCAGGATATAACTGTAGCCGCCGGCTTCCGTGATATACAGTTTGTTTTTCGCTCGGGTGAAGGCGACATAGGCAAGGCGGCGTTCTTCCTCCACGCCCTTGATGCCGTCATTCATCGCCCGTTCATTCGGGAAGATGCCGTCATTCATATCCGTTACGAAGACCGTATCGAACTCCAGACCTTTTGCGGAATGGACCGTCATCAGCTGTACGAAGTCGGAGCTCATCGTCTCATCCCGGTCGCCGTAGAGGCTGACTAACTGCAGGTACTCATCAAGACTGGATTCCGGATAGTTCTCGCTGAACTCCCGGACGTCATCGATCAGTTCCTTCATGTTTTCCACGCGGTCCATCTCCTGGTTTTCTTCATACGATGCGCGCAGTCCGGATTCCTCCAGAATCTGTTCAAACAGTTTGAAGATCTCGGTTCCTTCCTGCGACGCACGTTTCCGCCAGGATTCCACCATTGTCACAAAGGAATCCAGGGTCTTCTGCGCCTTGCCGGAGAGCACCGGTCCGTCCTTGATCGTTTCATACATGGTTTTGCCAGAGATCCGGGCAGCCTGTTCGATCGTATCGAGCGACTTGTTTCCAAGACCGCGCTTCGGACGGTTGATGATGCGCCGGAAGGCCAGGTCATCACCAGCCGTAACCATCCGCAGATAGCACAGGGCGTCTTTGATTTCCTGACGTTCATAGAACCGTACGCCGCCGTAGATGATATAGGGAATGCGCTCATCCAGGAGCGCTTTTTCAAGTGCACGAGACAGGTAGTTGGAGCGGTACAGCAGTGCGATATCGTGATAGTCCTTGCCTTTGGCATGGAGCTCCTTGATCGTCTGAGCGATCCAGGCCGCCTGGTATTCATCGCCGGCACTGGCATAGTGCGTGATCTTCACATCGCTTTCCCGGCTGGAATAGAGATCTTTTTCCAGACGATGCCGGTTATGCCGGATGACCGCATTGGCGCCGTTGAGGATCGCCGAGGTGCTGCGGTAATTCCGGTTCAGCATGATCGTCTTTGCGTCGGGGAAGTCCTTTGTGAAGTTGAGGATGATATTTACATCCGCACCGCGCCAGGTATAGATCGTCTGGTCAGGGTCGCCGACCACATACAGGCTGTTTTCCGTGCCGGTCAGCTGGCGGATCAGTTCATACTGAATACCGTCGATATCCTGAAACTCATCGACATGGATATAGGCAAAGCGTTTCTGCCACTTGGCAAGGATCTCCGAAAACTTCCGGAACATGCGTACCGTATAGAGAATCAGATCGTCAAAGTCGAGCGCATAGAGATCATTCTGGCGTTTGACGTAGTACTCATAGATCTTTGCCTTGATCTTCTCGCCCGAATACGAGCCGGCCAGCACATAGGCCCGCTCCACGGAGATATCCGCAGCCTTGTTGTTGGAGATATAGTCCAGCAGAGAGCCGTAGGAATAGGTCTGGGAATCGACCTTGTATTCCTTGTATGCCTCCTTCAGGATGCTCTTCTGATCATCCGCATCGAGGACAGTGAAGTTTCTGGGCCATCCCATGGCCTGGATATCTTCCCGCAGGATACGCACGCAGAGAGAGTGAATGGTGGAGATCCAGGGCTGGGAGGTTTCATCCTCCAGCATCTTCCGGATACGCTCCTTCATCTCATTGGCGGCTTTATTGGTAAAGGTGATCGCAAGGATCTTTGTCGGCCAGACATCCCGGTCCTGAATCAGATGCGCGATCCGCATCGTCAGAACACGGGTCTTTCCCGATCCTGCGCCCGCGACGATCCGCAGGTATTTATGTTCATCGAGCACCGCATCCTTCTGCTCGTCATTCAGCGTACTGATATCAATCATGTTCAAAGCCCTTCCCTGTGCGGCACAGCCGCAGTGCCCCTAATTATATCACGCGCGCATTTAAAGAAACCTTCTGACGCATGATATAATGGGTGCCTGTAAGGAGATACTGGGTATGCTGGTGAAGGCTGATCAATGGAAAGACTATACGTGTCTTGACGCCGGCGGAGGCGAAAAGCTCGAACAATGGAACGGCATTATTCTGCGCCGTCCCGATCCGCAGGCGATCTGGCCTGCCGATTCAAAGAACCGGCTGTGGAAAAACGCAGACGCGGTCTATCACCGTTCGTCCAAAGGCGGCGGAGAATGGGAATACCGGAAGAAGCTTCCGGAGTCCTGGACCGTATCCTATCGTGACCTTACCTTCAAGGTCAGCCCGACCGGATTCAAACATACCGGCCTGTTTCCCGAACAGGCGGTCAACTGGGACTGGATGAGCGGACTGATCCGGAGTCATAAGGATGAAAACCTGCGCATTCTGAACCTGTTTGCCTATACCGGCGGCGCCACCATGGCATGCGCAGCCGCAGGTGCGGCGGAAGTCGTGCATGTGGACGCATCCAAGGGCATGGTTGCCTGGGCAAAGGAAAACCGGGACCTCTCGCATCTTGAAGACCGCACGATCCGTTTTATCGTGGATGACTGCCTCAAGTTTGTGGAACGCGAAAAGCGCAGAGGACGCACCTATCACGGCATCCTGATGGATCCGCCTTCCTACGGAAGAGGACCCTCGGGCGAACTTTGGAAACTGGAGAAGGAACTTCCCCGTCTGATCAGTGCCTGCCTGGATATCTTTGATGACCATGGACTGTTCTTCCTGATCAACGGCTATACGACCGGATTCTCTCCGATCGTACTGGAAGACCTGATGAAGGCAACCTTCACCGATCTTCGCACGGAAGGAACCATTTCCGCCGGAGAAGTCGCACTCCCGATTGAAAGCAGGGATCTGTATCTTCCCTGCGGCATCTACGGAAGATGGCAGCGCAATGATTAAGATTCTGTATGAAGACAATCATCTGCTTGGCGTGGAGAAGCCGGTGAACATGCCGGTCAACGCCGATGAAAGCAGAGATGAAGACCTTCTGAGTCTGTGCAAGGCATACCTGAAGGAGAAATATCAGAAGCCGGGCAATGTCTATCTCGGACTCGTGCACCGGCTGGACCGTCCGGTCGGCGGGGCGATGATCTTCGCCCGCACGTCAAAAGCCGCATCCCGGCTCTCGGACAGCGTGCGCACGCATGCGATGAAGAAAACCTATCTGGCAGTGCTCGACGGCATCCCCGCAGCGCCGGAGGCAGATCTCATCGATTATCTCGTCAAGGACCATAAGACCAACATGGTTACCGTCACGGATGAGGCGCACGGAAAACGGTCCGAACTTCACTATGAAACGATCACGGTACGAAACGGAAAGACGCTGGTGCGCATCCGACTGAAAACCGGGCGCAGTCATCAGATCCGCGTCCAGTTTGCCTCAAGAGGCACACCGCTCTGTTTTGACCAGCGTTACAACCCGAACCCCGGACAGGGCCAGATTGCCCTCTGGGCATATGAACTGGAAGTGCCCCACCCCACCACAAAGGAGGCAGTATTGTTACGATCCCTGCCGCCCGATGACGGTGCGTGGGCAGAGTTTAAGGAGGACTATGGCAACCTCAAATAAGAAACGCAGAAAAAAGCGGAAATACCGGCTGGTCCTTCCCTGGAAGGAAACCGCCGCGAATACATCCGCGGAAATACAGCCTGGCGTAAAGAAGAAAAAGAAAAAGCGGAAGCTCCGCTTCGACCCGAGAAATATCCGGTTTAAAAAGCCGGATTTCCAGAAGATTCTGTGGGCACTGAAACACCTCCGTAAGGAAGTATGGTTTGCGATTGCCGGCGTCATTGCGCTGATCTGTCTGATTACGATTCCGCGTGCCGTCGAAACAAACAACCTGAAGAAACTCGGGTATGACAAGGAGACGATCGCGGCGATCCGTGAACAGAAGCTCGCAAAGACGCTGATCGACAATCAGTGGTACAGCGATTACCTTGCGTCCTGTCTGAAGTCGAAGACCGTCAATACGGATTATCTCGAACTGTATACAGTCATCGAAGGAGAGAAGTATCTGGATGATACGGACTTCCTGATGGTGAACCGCCTGCGGGATATCGGCTACGAAGAGGATCAGATTCTCAATCTCTACAAGAATCTTCGCTTTGTCGAGCTGACCCCGCTGCTCTGTTATGATTATCAGCTCATCGAACAGAATTACATCGATGACTGTCTGAATCATCCGGAAAACGACCGCACAGCCTTCGTGCTTTCCAACTCCTACCGCAAGCCGTATGAGATCACCTATGCGGCAGATCCGTCGAAGACGTCGATGCTGGTGAACAAGACCTGGCACCTCGATGCGAACTATGTGCCGGCAAGTCTCACCGATCTTTCCATGCAGTGCGGCGCCGCCGGCACACGGCTGGCAAAGGAAGCCGCCGACGCCATGGAAGAATGGGCTGCCGCAGGACGGGAGATGAACCTTGCGTTCTATGCGATCAGCGCCTACCGTCCATACGATTCCCAGAAGACGCTTTATGACAACTATGTCACTTCACATGGGCAGGAACAGGCAGACCGGGAAAGCGCCCGTCCGGGATTCTCCGAACATCAGACCGGACTTACGGTTGACGTAACCGCAACCGGTGATGAAAGCAAGGACTTCAGTGAAACCAGCGCCTTCATCTGGGCATCTGCCAACTGTGCAGATTACGGATGGATCCTGCGGTATCCGGAAGGTAAGGAAGACATTACCGGTTACGAGTATGAATCCTGGCATTACCGGTATCTCGGAAAAGAACTGGCGCAGGCCGTCACAAAGACCGGCATGACCTATGATGAGTTCTGGAATCTCTACCTCAAACCATGGTCGGACGAAAACAACATTCCTTCCGAATCCATTCTCGCAAACACGGACTGGCACAACCTTCTGAAGGAGCCGGAACCGGCGCCCGCAGAAGGCGAAGCATCTTCCGAGGCATCCCCGGAGGCAGGTCAGGCAGGCTGAAGCATATTAAAACGCAGACCGTTCATGTGATACATGCATGAGGGATCTGCGTTTTTTTGCTGTTCAGACGGCAAATACAAAGTAATACAGCAGGACCATGATGATATAGAACAGAATCATTCCGCCCAGCACCAGAATCTGTTTTCCGCGGTGCTCGGTCATCAGTCCGATGAATTCCCGTACCCATGCATTGGGCCAGAAGTACCATTTTGTCTTCGCACCGACCCCGAGTGCCCGCATCTTTGCGCGGCGTGCCCAGATCCCGCTGCGGAATACATGATAGTTCGTTGTGGAGAAGGCAATCTTTCCGTCCGGGTTGACTTCCATGATGCGTTCTCTGGAAAACTGCATGTTTTCCCGGGTGTCGGTGGACCTGTTTTCCTCGAGGATCAGATGTTCTCGGATTCCCTTCAGCAGAAGATACCGTTTCATACAGGCGCTCTCGGAAATCGGCTCATCACTTCCCTGTCCGCCGGAACATACAAACATCAGTTCCTTTCCGGTTTCATCCCGCTGTTTCAGATAGAAGTCCACGGCCCGGTCGATCCGGCCTTTGAGCAGCGGCGTCGGGTTGCCGTCGGCGCGCATTCCGCAGCCAAGGATGATCATGAAGTCCCGGTCATGCGGCGGCTCGATGAATGCCGCGATCAGCGAAGCAGCTATCGCCCCGATCAGCATGGATTCAAGATACAGGAAGATCGACGCAATCAGGCTGATCAGCAGTTCCCGCCGGATCAGCTCTTCAAAGCTTCCCGTGAAGTAATAGTCCGCCGCAAACAGCCAGATGATAAAGCCGATCATGGATACCGAAAGCAGAATGCCAAGCACATTCTTGAAGCTTTTTCCTTCGTGGCGGATCAATGCAATATTCGAGAAGAACAGCATTGCGCCGAAGATGACGACAAACGGAAAGGACAGCAGAATATATACCTTTCCGGACATCAGAAGCCAGCTCAGGTGAACCGTCACATCATAGTTTTCCGGGCTGAGCAGAACCCGCCAGGTGACGATTCCCTCCGCAAGCAGATTCACAAACAGAAATACCGCAAAGCCGAAATAGATGATGATGTTGTAGGAATACGGATTGTACTGGAGCTGTTGAAAAAACGCCCGTACCAGCAGGATGATCACTGACAGAAGATAGACCACATTGATCAGACTGTAAAGGATGATATTATCCACCTTCATGAACCAGAGCACGGCAATCATCACTGCCGCCACAAGGGTCAGAAAAAGAATGTTGTATACAGTCGGTTTTTTGTCTCGGGTGTCAAATTTCATCATGGGTCCGTTCCGTTTTCGAATTAATTCTGTGTGTTATCTGGTTTCCTGAATCTCTGCCAGCAGCGCCGTGCAGCCTTCCAGGACATCGTTCCAGGTTGCCTCAAAATCTCCGGTGTACCAGGGATCTGCGACACTGCGGGGATGACCGGTATAGTCCATCAGTAAGGATACCTTATGATCGGGATCTCCGCCAAATGCGCGTTTCATATTCCGAAGATTCGCATCATCCATACCGATAATATAATCATAAACTTCATAATCCGAGCGGCGGATCTGCCGTGCGGTTTTTCCTGCACAGGAGATGCCGTGTTCGGCCAGCTTCCGCCTTGCGGGAGGATATACCGGATTGCCGATCTCTTCCGTGCTTGTGGCGGCGGAGGCAATCTCAAATTCATCCTGCAGGCCTGCTTCACTGACCAGATGTTTCATCACAAACTCCGCCATCGGACTCCGGCAGATATTGCCATGGCAGACAAACAGCAGTTTTATCTTATTTCGCATATGGTCTCTTATCCTTCCAGACGCGTAATTCCGGCGGTTTTTCACTGATTCCGGAACATGGACACCGTCACACATCCCGGCTATCTTAGCATGAATTGTAAAGTATCGCTTTTCATTGTTTCTTCTTTTCCTGAAAAAAACAGGCCTCACAGCCTGCTTCCCTTATATCGCATTTCGGTTCGAACAGAATTGCCCGTACGATCAAACCGCATCAATATGAATTGCCGTTGTCGGACAGTTCTTTTCGCACAGGCGGCACCGTGTGCATGCGTTCACATCGATTCGTGCCTTACCGCCCGGTTCCTTCATTCCGAAGACGGTACCGCAGTCATTGCACTTTTTCGCGGAGGCAATCTGTCCATTGTCTTCATACATATAAAGCCGAACGGATTTACTTCCGCAGTCTGGACAGACTCTTGAGAGATAGCCGATGATATCATCCTGACCGCTAGCCTTAACATTCGCCCCGCCGGAGACCTCCTCTGATTTCTCATCGGATTATTTTTTCGTCATACTGACTGCCTCTTCCTTATATAAGGATCTACGAATATTATCCGGTTTTTCCATGGCATCAGCGAGACGTTTCATTCCGGATGTCAGAGTTCACAGATCATGATGAATTCCTCATCCGTTTCCCGAATCACATGAAATCCAAGTTTCCGGTACATGTTCACCGCATAATTCTCTTTCTGTACGGACAGCGATGCCTGTTTATAACCCTTCTCCTTAAGCAGTTCCAGCAGTTTCCGCATCAGACGGGTTCCGATTCCACGCCCGCGGTAATCCTCATACAGTGCGATCGCAAGTGACGGAGTCTTTTCATCCACATGGCCGTAATCATTCATGATGCGTGACCATGCCGTTCCGATCACTGTCTGATTCACTTCTGCGGCGAGGCAGTAATCCGCCTTCCCGCTTCCGAAATTCTCATAGTACAGCCGCAGTTCAGGAAGACGGATAATATCTCCCGATGGTTTTTCCATTCCAAGCGGAATAAAGATGGCTTCGTATACAAACGCTTCCAGCAGCGCAGCTTCATCGCTCCGGAGTTCCCGTATTCTGACTGCGCCGTTTTCTGTACCGGTTTTATTCATCACATCAGACCTCCTTCCCCGCTTCCTGATATTTATTGTATCGTGCGCAAAAAAAGACGGAGCGGTATGTGTGCAGGCTCCGTCCTTCATTCTGTTATTATTCTTTGTCAGCGAACACCGGTTCTGTATACTGCGGTTTTTTCTTCTTCGCAAAGAAGATGATCATCCATACGAACAGGATCAGCGCAAGGAGCGCAAGGCTTACCGACAGGAATGCGTAATTCTCTCCGACAGCCGCCTCAAACTGGCTGCTCAGTCCGAAATCATACGCGCCGTGCAGGATCACGCAGATCAGAAAGCCGATCACCGCATACCACTTTTTCCCGGTATACGCCGCCTTGCCGTAGAACCAGCCCTCGATGAAGCCATAACCGCCATGCATTAACGTAACACCGCGGACAATCATATGAATCGGGCCCGAACCAACGGCATAAACGACCGATTCCAGCACTTCAAAGCCGATTGCGACAATGACCATAAGCGCGATCATGTCCAGCCAGGTATAGTTATATTCCGCTTTCTTCAGCGTCTTTCTCAGCATCAGGCTCTTTGCGAGCTCCTCCGCAAATGCCAGAACCAGAAAGGTATGCAGGAACGCACCCAGCAGGGACGACTCTCTCGTCATTCCAAACCTGTTCAGGATAAACGCAAATAAAGCCGATATCGGAAGCACCACCAACGTGGACAGTAATCCGTTCTTCAGCGCTTCCCGGCAGGACTGCTTAAAACCCACCGGATCTGTGGCACCGCCTTTTGTCTTCAGCCAGAAGTACATTGCGAATGCCGGAATCATACTGACAAGGAATCCGCCAATCAGAATAATCATAAAATTCTCCCCTTCAACGATTCAGTCTAAGACTCTTTCTTAAGATACACCATAAAGCGGCGGATTTCCTCATCCCAGAATTTCCATTCATGGGCAAGACCGTCCATCTGATCATAGACATAATCAAATGCCGGATCGTTCAGTTCCTCCATCGTTTCCTTTACCAGCAGGTTCAGATCCAGCCACGGATCTTCTGACCCGCATGCATGATAGATGCGCGGCTTGAGTTCACGCTCTTTGGAAACCTTACGGGCAAGATAACGGATACTGTACGGAGTATCCTTGATATCTTCCTGTCCGAACATGCGGATGCGTGGGGTTACGACACCGGGTTCCGCCTTCACAAATTTTGCGTCTGCCTTGTCTCCGGCAGAGAACGCACCGATGGCGCCGAAGCGCTCCGGATAACTCAGTCCGATAAGCAGACAGCCATAGCCACCGTTGGAAAGACCGCTGATCCAGTTGTCCTTCCGGTCGGCTGAGAAATGCGGAAACATGCGGTACAGGATCTCCGGAAGTTCCTTTCCAAGATAGGTCGCATACTTCAGTCCGTATGCCATGTCCGTAAAGCAGGAATCATTCGCATTGACGATGACGATCGCGATCCGCTCCTTATCCGGAAGTTCCGCTACCGTGGAGTAGTACATCCACTCATTTTCATCCCCGGAGCCGCCGTGGCAGAGCCACAGCACCGGAAGTTTCTCCTCCGGCTGCACGCCATCCGGAATCAGGACGCGGCAGTCATTGTTCATACTCAGGACATTGGAGAAGATATTCAGCTTAACAGAAATCATTGCCGTCCCTCCCCATGAAGAATCCGTTCTTCATGTCCGTTTCACAGAACCAGACGAACATGTCTTTCAGGCGTTCATTCCAGTACTGATATTCATGGGCACCGTCACCCCACTTCACAGTGACATCGTAGCTGTCCCTGATTGCTTCATAGAACCGCTGATTCACTTCCAGCAGACGATCTTCACTGCCGCAGCACATGAAGATTCGCGGGCGGTCTTCTTCCGGTACCTGTTCCGCAAGGCGGAAGGGATTCAGCCGGCCGTCCTCAAACAGTTTCAGACCGGGTCCGAATACATTCTCCATCCGGATCATGGTCAGGTGTTCTGCCGCATCCGCGATGCCAAGGGCACCGCTGAACTCTGCGATATTGCCGAAGGTATCCGTGTGGTTGAGGCCGTTTACGACCGCGCCGTAGCCGCCCATTGACTCCCCGGCGATCAGCCAGTCTTCCTTCTTGTTCGAAACACGGAAATGCGTGCGAATGAACTGCGGTATCTCGTTGGAGATGTAGTCCATGTAGTTGTATCCGTTCCATGTGTTGACGTAGAAACTGTTTTTCCCGGATGGCATGAAAACAAGAACCGGCAGTTCCTTGACCATGTCAAAGATCTGGCTTTTCAGAAGCCATTCACTGCGGTCGTTGTTTGCGCCGTGGAGAAGGATGATGACTTTGAATCCGTCTTCCTGAATCAGGCTTTTATATCCCGGCTGCGGAATGAGTACTTCCGCCTCCACCGGCATATTCAGCGATTCGGAGCGGAAACTGATGGTAGCCCAGGCCATAGAATATTCTCCGTTTCTATTACGTTATGGTCTATGTTACGGGATTAATTCCGTACCAGAAAGAATAATGCCCGAACCGAACCCGGTTCAGGCAGAATGCTTATTTTGCGCCGATGAAATAGAACCCGTTGGAGCGGTTTCCGTCCGACCAGGCAATCATTTTCTCTGTAATTTCCGAGATGGTCATGTGCTTACATGTATTTATCGAGCAGGTCATCGATGCCTTCCATCCTTGTGACTTTCGGGGAGGTAATCAGATTTCCCCTTGCCATGACCATGGAGACATGACGCAGCCGGGAAAGATCTTCCAGCGGATTTCCGTTTACGACGATCAGGTCCGCACATTTGCCCGGTTCAATACTTCCGGTTTCGCCGTCAATTCCGGCGATCTTCGCATTGCCCAGCGTTGCGGTATACAGCGTGTCCTTTGCGGAGGCACCGACATACTTCTGGAAATAGCAGAGCTCCCGCCAGAAGTTGTAATGCACGATGAACGGACAGCCGACATCATTGCCAAGACCGACCGGAATTCCTTCCTCAAGACACGTCTTTGCGCATTCGATGATGCCGTCCAGGACGATGCCGCTGTTTTTCTTTGCGACGGGCAGTGCATGGCTTTCTGAAAGATCAAACAGGAAGTACGGTATCGCGGGTGAAATGGTACAGATGTGTGCAGCATGACGTTCCTTGAACAGACGGATCGTCTCTTCCGTCAGCCGCGCACCGTGTTCAATGGTATCCACACCGTTTTCCAGCGCCGCTTTCACGCCTTCCGAACTTTCCACATGCGCTGCCACTTTATAGCCAAGACTGTGTGCTTCCTCACAGGCGGCTTTAATGATTTCCGGCGGCATGCGAAGCACGCCCGGCTCACCTTCTTCGGAGGCATCCATGATTCCGCCCGTGATCATCAGTTTGATAAGATCCGGCTTCGTCGCCGCAATCTGGCGCACATGTTCACGTGCCATTTCCGGGCTTTCCGCTTCGGTCGCGATCGAGCCGGCAAAATGTCCGCCCGGCACGGAAACGCCGGTATTTGCGGCAATAATGCGCGGTCCGCGGATCTTCCCTGCATTGACCGCATCACGGACCTTTGCGTCAAGATCCAGGATTCCCCCAACGGTACGGATCGTGGTGACGCCGCTCATCAGTTCATTCTCCGCATAGCCTTCCAGCCGTTTTGTGATGACATGCAGTACCAGTCTGCTTTTCGACAGAACCTGAAACATGAGTTTGTAGTTCGGCGGCTTCTTATCTGCCTTGGGCGGCTTTCCGCTTGTCGCAAGATGGACATGGAGATTAATCAGACCGGGCATAAGATAACCGCCCGCAAGATCAATGACCCCGTATCCTGCCGGAATTTCCGTATCCGGGACAATATCTGTGATGCGGTCATTGTCCACAAGAACCGCCTTGCCGGAGACCGGTACCATATCCTTTGTGCCGTCCAGAAGAATTCCGTTTCTGAATGCATATTTCATGATGATTCCTCCGCAAATGCTCTGATTTCATTATATGTGCTGAACCGCATGCATGAACCATTGCGATTGGAGATTCCTGCGGGATTATTAGTTCATCCGGTCTTCGTCCGTCACCTGACGGATCACGCGGCAGGGATTCCCCGCCGCAATACTGTGGGGAGGAATATCTCTTGTCACAACACTGCCGGCGCCGATCACAGAACCTTCTCCGATCGTTACACCGCCGCATACCACTACATTCGCCGCAAGCCAGCAGTTTCTTTCAATTGTGATGGGCTTTGCGTATTCAAGGTTATACAGCGAACCGTCTTCCCGTTCCCTGACATTGCGCTCTTCCGGCACCAGCGGATGCATGGGTGTCGCAATCGTCACATTCGGACCGATCAGCACATTATCTCCGATCGTCACCGGACATACATCGAGACACGTCAGCCCGAAGTTGACACCACAGTGTTTTCCGAATGTGGTATTCCGTCCGTAGTCAAAGTATACCGGTCCCTGCAGGTCCGGCAGATATTCAGACCCGGAGAGCAGTTCCTTCAGGATTGCGGTCTGTTTCTCCGGTTCATCTTCATCGGTATTGTTGTACTTCCGCGCAAGTTTGCGGGCTCTGATCCGCATTGCGGTCAGTTCGCTGTCGGAGGGGTCATACAGTTCACCCCGGATCATGGTTTCGTATTCTGTCATAATTTCTGCTGTCTCTCTTTTCAAAAAGAAATCCTTCTCAGTATAGCGGAAGGATTCAACAGGAATTTATGATTTTGTACGTTTCAGCCGGTCCAGAATGATCAGATACAGATATCCGACAAGAACCAGGAATAACAGAAGCGCAAGGATCCACCAGACGACACCCATAAACGGCAGTCCGCTGGTAAAGCCGAATGCGCCGGCCGGGCTTCCCCAGTTCAGGAAGAAGTACGGATAATTGATGCCTTCCAGAAACTCCCATCCGGCGATATAACCGATGCCTGCATAGACCGCATAGGCAAGCGGCGGAAGCGTCACATACCAGACATCCTTCTTTGCGATGGTGCCGTATTTCCCCGTCACAAAGAAGTCGATCACCGCCGCGATCGGAACGATCACATGCGTCAGCACATTCGCAAGACCCCAGGCGTATTTGCCTAGCGTCGGCGCAAGCACAAAGCAGAACACCATTCCGGTAAGCGTGATCGATACGGTACCGACAAACTTCAGAAGATACCACCGGTTCGATACCGGTTTCCCGTTCAGGAGCTTATACAGACCAACCGCACAGATCAGCGCAATCGCAATGTTGGACTGGATCGTAAAAAACATGAAGACATGGGAGCCGCCCATGAAGGTATCATTCCCCGAAAATACACTCTTTAAGACACCAACAGCGGCGGCGATGATGACGATTCCCTTCAGAAGGCAGGAGATGCGTACATCCTGTTTTGATATTCTCATTCTGTTTCCCCTTTTAATCCAGGTTCGCCGTAAGTTCTGCAATCGCCACAAGGGCTGCCTCCCCGCTGATCGTAATTCTTCCGTTATCCTGCTTGCGGCAGTACAGATGTCCGCCGCGCTTTGAAGCCTGGTATGCATGAATTTCAGGTGTCTTAAGTTCCCTGGCCCAGTAGTCCGCAATCTGGCAGTGTGCCGAGCCGCATACCGGATCTTCGAGAATACCAAGCTTTGGACAGAAACTGCGGGATACACAGTCCGCAGCCGTTCCACGGGCCGTCGCATTCTGAATGCGTCCTTCAAGTTCCATCAGGAGCTTCGGGTCCGGATTCATGGTTCGCACCTGATTTTCCGTTTCAAAGACACAGACCAGATCCAGTCCCAGCACTGCTTTTACCGGACGTACACCGAATGCACGCTCCATGGCATCGGTGACAGGAATCTCCTTCAGTTCATAGGTCGGAAAGTTCATTTCATATTTCGTGCCGTTTCGTTTAACGGTGAGCGCTCCGCTCATCGTATGAAAGATGACCGTTTCCGAGTCCGGTTCACAGTGGTTGAGAATCACATACGCGGAAGCCAGTGTCGCATGCCCGCACAGTTCCACTTCTGTCGCAGGCGTAAACCAGCGCAGGTGATACCCTTCCGGTTCCTTTACGATAAATGCGGTTTCCGAAAGGTTGTTCTCCATCGCAAGTTTCTTCATCTTATCTTCTGATGGCCAGTGATCCATCACACAGACCGCCGCCGGGTTGCCGGAGAACGGTTCGTTCGTAAATGCGTCCACAATGTACTGTCTCATATCCGGGTGTCCTTCTGAACTATGTGTCAATCATAACAGTCAGAACCGGAATCTGATGCATACATGACTGAAAAACTCCCCTGCAGGGGAGTCAGCGTTCCTGTGCATTGATGCAGTGGGATCTGATGAAGTCATATACCTCATCAAATATATCGTCATCCGCATAAATCTGATTTCGTTTAAAGGTGCTGTTCAGACGGATCAGATGCTGTTGGGGGACTGCCTGAATGGTCTTTACATCCGCAAAGGAAGAATACAGTGACCCTCCGGATGCCTGAATCAGTCCGGTACCGATGACCGTCCGGTTTCGGGATGCCTGCCCTCCCAGCATCGTCAGGATCTCCAGGGCACGGGCTTTTTCCGTTTTGATCTGAATATGGTCTACGCCATTTCCATCCATTTCAAACAGAACCGTATACTTCCCGTTATTCTCCTTTGTGACAAGCCAGTATGCCGGGATGCTCAGAAGAAGCAGAAATCCGCATACGGCAGCGATCACAAGCAGACTGCGGAAAATACTCATAAGACTGTCATGAGACACAATCCCGGCAATCACCATAAACAGCCCGATGGCTCCAAAGACAATCCCGAATACCCGCCATACTTCCCAAAGCAGGAAAAAACTGTGCTTCATCGGAAGCTCATATACCCAGCGGTATTTTCCGTCCTCGTCCGGCTGAAAGGATGTGCTCCGTTCCGGCGCTTCCTCTTCCGGTTCGTCCCAGGAAAACAGATCCTGTTCCTGCGGTTTCTCCTGTGTCATCATCTGCGGTGTCATCGGTTTCTGTATATACTCCTTATCCTCATTATAGAAAGAGAACCGGCTGTTCTGTGTGCCCTGACTGACAAGAGTTCGTCTGTAAGGGCCGTCTTACATTTTTGCGGTTTCTGTTACTTCTTTCCCTTCCTCAGTGGCAATCTTCTGTCATTTTCGGTATGATTCCTTTTGCGTAACGAAAGGAATTCATACATGAAAATTGCAGTAACATACGAAAACGAAGAAGTTTTCCAGCATTTTGGAAAGACCGAGCAGTTCAAGGTGTACACCGTGGAAGACAACCGCGTTGTCTCCACGATCGTGCTTTCCTCCAACGGCCAGGGCCATAGCGCGCTTGCCGGGATGCTGGGAGAACAGAATATTGATGTTCTGATCTGCGGCGGCATTGGAGAACATGCCCGCGAAGCACTCGCGACGGCCGGTATCAAGGTCGTAGCCGGTGCACAGGGCAAGGCAGACGAATCAGTCGGCAACTACCTCGACGGAATCCTGGTCGGATCGGATGCCTCCTGTGATCACCATCACGAAGACGGTGAAGGATGCGGACACCACGAAGAAGGATGCGGTGAAGACTGTAACTGTGATCCGCAGGAAGGCTGCGCCGGATGCGGCGGAGGCTGCGGCGGAATGCGGCTGGTGTTAGACGGAAAGAATGCCGGAAAGAAGTGCGCCGTTCATTACAAAGGCACATTCAATGACGGAACACAGTTTGACTCCTCCTATGACCGTGGTCAGCCCCTTGAATTCATCTGCGGTGCCGGTATGATGATCCGCGGCTTCGATCAGGCAGTTGCGGATATGGAAGTCGGCGAGAAGGTTAATGTACATCTGATGCCGGAAGAAGCATACGGCATGCCGAATCCTGCGGCGATCATGAAGATCCCCTTCACGGATCTGCCGGGTGCGGAACAGCTTGAAATTGGAGAGCGTGTCATCCTCGCGGATGAATACGGCCGGCAGTTCCCGGTGCGTGCCGTTGAAAAAGACGAAACTTCCATTACTCTGGATGCCAACCATGAAATGGCCGGCAAGGAACTCAACTTCCTGATCGAGCTGGTCAGCGTAGAAGGATAAGCACCGTAACGGATGTCTCCGGACATCCGTTTTTCTATGGCTGCCAAATCATCTTTTTCTTTCCCTCATACCCTGTTTTTTGTATAATTTTCTCATGCCAAAACACAGTATCTTACGATTCAGCCGATCCATGATTCTGGCCGCCGTTCTGAGCATCTGCGGTCTGTTTTCATATACCCTTCCAATACAGGCGGAAGAGGTGTGCAATTCCTGGGATGAAACGAAACGTGTGCACTTTCTGCGCCGTAAGATTCCGACCGCAATCAGTATCTATACCGACGGCACCGAGCAGAATGTGCTTCATGAGAAAGGACTGATTGATGAGGTTCAGTATGATATCCTGCGGGTCATTCCCACCGAGCATACCTTCCTGCAGGTAGATTATTCCGAATATCCGGTCTTTCTCAATGAGTTGAAGGACTATAACACAATCGCACAGGGCTATCAGTACGCGGGCGGCGTCAATGCCGGTTACTTCTCCAATACCGAGTATGAATACGGCCGTCCGGTTGGCGCAGTACGCCGTCATAATGCATGGACCTGGTGGAACGGGCAGGAGAATACACCGGCTTACGGGTCCGGCTATGCGACAGCTTACTTTACCGGTGACGACATGTGGATCCGTTATCACGGATGGGCATGGAATGACTGGCAGGGTGATGACAGCTGGCGCTGGTGGACCGGCTATACGATCAATGCGGAGAACGGAATCTCCGGTTCCTATACCTACTTTGTGGATGGAGTGGAAATGGATATCACCGGCGGTGCCGGCGGAATGATCAACTACCGCAACTACGGAAGAGCTGTAACGATCTTTGCGCAGAACGATGAAAAGGAATACCTCCTCTTCACAATCTATGGAACTCTGCCGGAAGAGCGCATCAAAGAGGTGCTTCGGGAACTCCACGTGGAAAACGCCATCCGGATGGACGGCGGCGGTTCTGCACAGATGGTCTATGAAACCGAGCTGGTGAAGGAAGCACGCCCGGAACTGCGATGGAGCGAAGTACCGGAAGATATTGCGGCATACATTGAACGCCCACGCGGACATCTCTCCGTCAACACATTCAAGATGGATGTCTACTCTGAACCGGATCTCTCCAGTCAGACGCGCGGTGACGCGACGATCGATGAACGGTATGAGGTGTATGAACTGATTCCGGGAGAAGGCGGTACCTGGTACCGCATCGGAACCAAGCGCTGGCTCTTCGGAAACGAAGAGAACATTACGTATAAATCGGATACCTGGAAGGTGGAATTCGTTGCGCAGAACCAGCTCAGCGTATACGAAAAACCTGCAATTCCATCAAAAATCATCGATGTCGTTGAGCCCGGGGATACGATTGTGGTACGTGAAATCTATGACCGGGAATCATTCATCTGGATTATGACAGAAGATCATAAATGGATCCCGGTGAAAGCCGAAGATGTGACAATCAAGGTTCAGTGAATACTGAACCTTTTTGTTTACAGCCAGTTCAGAAACGATACTGCGGCGTCTGCCATCGGCTCATGAAGCAGATTAAAACAATGATCGCCAAGCGGGATGATACAGGACTCGCCTGCGGGCAGTTCCTTTACCAGCCGATGCGCATAATCCACGGGAATCACTTCATCTTCACTCCCGTGAATCACGAGTGTCGGCGCCAGAACACCGTGGGCTGTCTCGTAGGGTTTCACATCCATCATTGTACGGAGGTATTCCCCGGAAAGCGTAAGCCCTTCCCAGGTCTCGATCGTGTACGGAATATTCTCCGGATCAAATTTCACGCCAAAAAAATTTCCCCGCCGCACATCATCGGGAATCGAAATGCCCGGCGCAAGCAGAATGACTCCATTGAAGCGTCCCGGGTTCTCCGCCGCAAACAGCAGCGCCATAAGACCGCCCTGCGATTGTCCGCAGAGATACAGCTCACTTACCCCATCCAGCTGTTCTGCGCAGGCGGTCACTGCCTCCGCATTTTCCAGCCACTTCAGAATGGTATGGTTCTGAAAATCACCGCCGCTCTCTCCATGACCGTACAGATCCGCGCGCAGAACCCCGTATCCTTCTTTTACCAGTTTCTCGGTCAGGGAAACCAGATGCGGTTCCTCCATATGGCCGGTGAACCCGTGAAATACGAGTACCAGCTTGCCGGAGTCTTTCTGGTCCGGCCGGTTCAGTTTCAGATGCAGAGGAATGCCGCCATCTTCGATAAACCATTCTTTTGTATTCATGCGGAAAATTCCTTTCGTTTTTTACGTTCAGTATAATGTTATCAGAAGAGGAGAACAGTACATGGGAAGACTGAAGAATCTGCGCGCATATATCGCAAATGAACTGTGCAGTATGGAAGACATTGACAAACGGGATTCCGCGCTGCTTCATCTGAACGGCGTATCACTTGCGGCTACCCTGCTTGCGGAAAAACGGGGTCTTGATTCGGAACTTGCGGCGATGGCAGGCCTCCTGCATGATATGGCAGCCTACCGTTCCGGTTCCTATGACGACCATGCGCACCGCGGCGCAGACTACGCCAGAGACGTACTGCGTGCCATGTGCGAAACAACAGAAGACGAAATCGATCAGATCTGTTCGATGATTTACCATCACGATGACAAACAGGTCATTGATTCTCCGCTTGATGAAGTGCTCAAGGATGCGGATGTCATTCATCACTGTTTCAATGATCTCTCCAAGCCGGTAAAGAATAAGGAAAAAGCCCGCTTCAATGCGCTGATCGAAGAACTCGGGCTTACGACTGAGCCACTGGAATAAACCATACATTACATTCTTACAAAAAGCGCATTCCCGTGGCTGGTCAGAGCCTCTGCGAATGCGCTTTCTCCGATTTCTGTTACTCGATGATATCGACGAACACACCGCCGTATCCGTATTCCCCTTCCCAGACTCTTAGTTTTTTGTGGCAGTTATCGCAGGTATAAATCAAGCCGGACTGCTCGCTTCTCCAAGTATCGATCGGATGCCATGTCCACCGGTTCCGGTCTGCGTTCTGGCAGTTGGGGCACCGGAGATTGTACACGCGGGTTCCGGAGTCGTAATTCCAGCCGCCGGCAACGGCACTGAGAAATTCATCCGGAAGATCGGTCAGGATATCGGACTGTGCTTTACGGACCAGCTCATCCAGATCCATTCCATGCTGTTTCAGAACAGCGCGGAATTCTTCTTCGGTTCTGGTTTTCTGCAATTCATCCTGTACTCCTTCCGGAATCAGGCTGAGCAGGTTCTTTTTGAACGCTTCTCCATGCTGAAGCGAAAACTCAATTTTCTCTGAATCTGTCATCAGGAATACCCCCTTATTAATCAGAATGTACCCGTTCACCGGCAAAGACACAGTAATTTGTTTTCCGGAATCATTCCATAAACGTAAAACAGCCGCATGTTCTGCGGCTGTTACGCTGTATATAGGAATATCAGGGAATCCGGATCGTGAGTACATTCAGGCCCAGGATGTTCTGGTAGGTGATATCCTTTGCCATAGAATACACCATCCGGATACCGAAATTCTTTGTGATATCATCCGGATCAGCAATGTCTGCACGCTGTTTCGGATCAAACGGAATGCAGTCGTCTTTCAGCCGGAGAATCACATCACCGTCTTTATAGACCACCCGGACATCGACCGAGTGTTCTTTTTTATCTTTGGTGAAGCCATGGTCGACGATATTGCCGGCCATCTCTTCCAGAAACAGACCGGAGAGATATGCTTTCCGCTCTTCCAGTCCCTTTTCTTCACAGAAGCGCTGAACCTGTTCGGCAATATTGACGACTTCCGCATCGCTGTGCAGGGAGATATCGAGACGGTCTTCTTCTGGTGCGCCGAAGGAATCCGGAATCATAAGCAGACGGTCCAGCGTCTTCGGAATCCCGCGGTTTACAACGGCCGAATAGATCATCGGATAGACTACCGTGACAATACCGTTAAGAATCAATGCGTAATAGATACCATTCATGCCAAAGGCCGGAACCAGTGCCAGCATTGCAAGGCACGGACACAGCATGCCGTCGATCAGCGCCAGCGAATGTGTGAGCACCTGTTTCCGGGATACCTGCCCGTAGTTCAGCCATGCCTGGCAGACAAGGCCCAGCGGCATGGTAAGCGGCATGAGCCGGAAGGCTGTGGCTGTCATCTGATAGACCGGATCACTGATGTCGCGGATAAAGAACCGGGTGAACGGGACTGCCAGCAGAATCAGCACAACCATCATTGCGAGCTGGATCAGCAGACAGCGGCCGACCATGGTTTTAAAGACATCCTTTAAGGACTGCCGGTCTTCTTCGCCATAGCTGACACTCATCAGCATCCGGCAGACATTTGCCATGCCGAGCGGCACTGCCCAGAATATCGCAAGCAGCGTGTCACTTGCCGTAAAGGCCGACATGCCTGCATTCCCGACATATCTGGTAATCATTCCGTTCAGCACAAATCTGCGGATCGTAAGATACAAAGCCGTGGTTGCGCCGGGAAAGCCGATCAGGATGATATCGGAAAGATCCGGCATGCGGAACTTCACCATCTTCAGTTTGAGCAGTGATTTGCCGGAGAAGTAATAGAGCAGTTCCACCGTCAGATATACCCAGTATCCGATCGATGCGGCAAGCGCCAGACCGAATGCCTGCATGTGCAGAACTCCGACAAACAGCCAGGTCAGCACGAGGTTGGTAACGACAAAGAGCGCCGTTGCGATTGTGGAACGGGAACCTTCCAGTTCCAGTGACAGGAATGCGGACAGCTGACTGCCAAGCATCATCGGCAGAAGACCGATCGCACATCCGATCAGATAGCGGTTGAACATCGCAATGACACCCGGATCGGGATTCATGAATCCGGTCATCTGAAATGCCCCTGCGGCTGCCATCAGAACCGACGCAATAACCGCGGTAATACTTACCGCGGTAATGTTGAGCGAAAAGATTTCCTGTGTGCGTTCTACCTGGTTGCCGCCCATGTATTTGCCGCAGAGGATCTGCGATCCTCCGAGGAATACATTACTGATGGCCGTAATAAACTGAACGATTGGAGCATACATTCCAATCGCTGTCATTGCATCTTCACCAAGCATGTTGCTCGCAAACAGGCTGGAGATGATTCCGTTCAGTGACGGAATGCCTACGAGCAGAATCTGCACCGGCAACAGCCGGAAAAACAGTTTCGAAATGATCTTATCATTCGAACTTGCCTTCAATGCTTTATTCATTATTTTCTCCCCGTATCAACAGTACGGTTTTTCTCATATACTCACACCCGTTTTATAAGTGTCAGAATATTATGTCCGTCTTTGTATTCATAGGACATTTCATCCATGGATTTTTTGACAAGATAAATGCCAAGTCCGCCGATCTTGCGCTCGGACGCAGACAGCGTGGTATCCGGATCTTCTTTTTCCATCGGATTGTAGGGGATACCGCTGTCCGTGAATGTCAGTTTTACGATACCGGGGGTATCGGTATCCACACTGATTACAGCCTTTCCGGTACCCGGTGTATATGCATACATGCATATGTTCGTGAAAATTTCGTCGACAGCCAGTTCAATCTGCATCTGGGTGCCCATGGAGCACGGAATGCGTTCCAGCTGGTTTGTTACAAATTCTGTTGCTGAAGCAAGATTCTCCACAACTGCTTCCAGTTCAATCTCTGCCAAGCTGCCTCCCCTCCTTTCACTCGGATTCCGTTCTTCCGCATCGTTTATGCGGGCAGTGGTTTTCTGGTTTCGCTTACGCGCTGACATTCATGATGTCAGAGAAACCTGTGACGTTGAAAATCTCCATAATGGTGTCACTGACATTGATTACTTTCATTTCGCCCTTCTTCATCATGTGCTTCTGTGTGGACAGAAGAACACGGAGTCCTGCCGATGAAATGTATTCAAGGTCCTTGAAGTCAAAGGTCAGGTTATCGATGCTGTCCAGTTCCTTCTGAAGTTCCTCTTCAAGCTGTGGTGATGTCATTGTATCGAGTCTGCCGACCAGTGATACTGTGAGTTCACTCCCGTTTTTGTCCATTTTGATTTCCATTTCTTAACCCTCCTGTTCAAATCGCAAGTTCGCTGAGCTCCGGAAGCAGCTTGTTGAAGTTCTCCCGGCACATTGCGATGATTGCATCTCTGTTGTTTTCGTTGACGTGCTTCATGACTGCACAGTAGTACATCATTCGTGCACATGCGAGCACGATGGCTTTTTTCTTTGCGTTTTCCAGCTCTTCCGGCTGATCCGCGAAGTAGTATGCCATGATACGGTTGTACAGATCTTCTGTCACTTCCGGTGACAGCCCGAAGAACTTGACTGTATCTTCCGGGTCGATCTTCGCAAATCCGATATACGGCAGATACATTCCCGCCAGCTCATATACCGTATTTCCGACACAGAGTGTATCCATATCGATCAGAAGACTTTCCTCATTCTGAATCATAACATTCTTAATGTGGAAATCGCCATGCAGCATATGTGTCTCATCAGGTATTGCATCGACCATGGTGTTGAGACGTTCAAACTCTTCCTCCGGCATGATGCCTGCCTCTTTGATCTTGACCATGCGCCGCGTTGAGATCTGTTTGCGGGAAGGAAGTGCACCCGGCTTAGGTTCAGTCGCATGAACGATCTTAAGCAGTTCGGCACTCATCTTCGCAATTTCATCCACCGTCTTTGTGCCTTCCTTAAGCAGGCGGTGGTAACTCTTCGCGTTGAGAAGTTCAAACACAGAGCCATAGAGTCCGTTGTCTACCTGTACGATATCATACGAAATCGCAGTTGGTACACCGAGTACAAACGCGGTGCGCGCCAGTTCGCGCTCCCGTTCGATCTCCGCCAGTGAATCCGGGTTGCGGAATACCTTTACAATCGTATCTTCATCATAGCGATACACAATGCCGTTGGCGCCTTCGCCGATCACTTCGCATCCCTCTACGGAGAGATGACGGAAGGCTCTGCGGATATTCAGCATTTCCGTGAAGCCCGTGACTTCGAAGATGTCATATACTTCCGGCGCAACGTTGATGATCGTGATATCGTCGTGTGCTTTTTTCAGACGAAGCAGAATACGCAGACCGGCACTGGAAATATACGTCAGTTCTTTTGCGTCGATTACAATCGACTCTGCACCGTCGAGATGTTCCTTAACTTCGTTTTCGACATTCGGGGCGTTGGCTGTGGAGATCTGGCCGTCCAGAATAATGGTAAGCTTACTGCCGTCGGTTTCATAACTGATGCGGCATTCATCTTTCTGAGCAGTTGTCACGCATTCACCTCCGTATCAGACATAAAAGGTCGTCCTTATTATTATACATATTAATTGTAAGCGATTCCATCAGCGAACTTTGCGAAGAATATTCCGATCCAGCAGGTCCACCTTGGATGCCTCATTGACCAGTTCCAGCTGCAGCATCGCAAGGTTCAGCGCAGAAACCGCAAATCCAAGCGTAATATCCGCAACCATCGCCATGGTAAGCGCCTGCCGCGGAATCCCGAGCTGGGCAAAGATCGCCGTATAGGTAAGCAGTCCGATGCCGGCCACCGGCGGGGTAGCCGCAATCAGAGCCGCGGTAAGCACGACCGCAATGAGAAGCCATACCGGTGTAACCGTCACGTTATACACTTTCGCCGCGTATAAGGTCACGATCATGCAGGCAATACAGCCGGAAGGCATGTAGACCACCATGCCGAGCGGGAATGCATAGTCCGTCAGTTTCTTACTGATGCCGAAACGCTTCTCGCAGAGAATCTGGCTGTCACCGATTGCGGCATCCACGGATGCGTTGACAAACGCTGCCCGGAACGAATCCTTCATCTTGGCTGCCAGCAGTTTCACCGGCACATCAAACCGACGCGAAACGGTTTTCAGCCGCAGATACAGTCCGAGCGCACTGACTATGAAATAAATCAGAAACGGCAGCCAGAGTCCGGTGATGATCTTGACCGATCCGTCCCAGATGCCAAGGATCAGCAGGGTTGCCACAAAGAGCGGGGTAAGATTGCTGACCCAGCCGGCAACCGTAAGACCGATGGAGTCTGCCTGTTCCACGATGGTACGGAGGCTGACGGTCTGCGCAGAATTGACGATCAGGGCATTGCCGATAATGATCGCCAGTGCGATCAGCTGCGGGGAGTTGCCTTCGATAAACGGCGTCAGGATATCGCTCGGAATCATACCGAGGAAGAAGTCGAGAATGCTTGTAAACTGCGTTCCGTCAAAGCTCATCGGCGCAAGATCCATGCCAAGCAGGAAATAAGAGATCACAGCCGCAGTCGCAGTGGAAAGCAGCGTCAGTCCGAGAAAGCGCCACACCATGTCCTTGCCGCTCTTTCCGATTGTCGGCAGCATGCCGATTCCGCAGATTGCGGTCATAACGGAAAGGAAAATGACCGGACCGGAGGAGGCGTTCAGGATCCGCAGGAACACGCCTTCAATCGGCCCAAGGACAGTACTCAGAACAACCGAGCGCACGGTCTCGGGAAGCATCGCTTTGCCAAGTACGCCGATCAGTGCACCGATCATGACCGATAACATCAGCTCCAGCGCCGGGTTGCGGTTGAGATTCGGAAGCTTTAACTGCAGGATATTGAAACCCTTCCGGTAGTTATATACCGGCGAAAGGCTT
Organism: Solobacterium sp.; assembly: GCA_017469885.1. GTDB lineage: Bacteria > Bacillota_I > Bacilli_A > Erysipelotrichales > Erysipelotrichaceae > Bulleidia. Next base: position 68,538 of record JAFUFO010000014.1, on the reverse strand, counting down.
AATCCGCTGTAGAGATTCTCCGCCCAGTCGCCAAGATCATTCTCACTGCTTACGAGTGGATTGTACTGTTCTCCCGGCATTGTAAACGTGATGATCGGGCGGCCCCAGTTTACGGTCATTTCCACATGCAGTACTGCATCATGTCCGAAATGGTCCATCCAGCGGAGCACCGCTTCTTCCAGCGAAAACCGGATCCGGATCCGGTTGGCACGCTCCATCCGGACTTCCTGCAGAAATCTGCCGATCGTCTCTGAAAGATTATCCACATTCTCCGGGGTCAGCGGAACCATATCATTTACCGGTTCAATCGATTTTCCGCGCTTCCAAAATTTCATCGATCCATTCAAATCCGGCATTGCCGGATTTCCTTTCCATATATTACCAATCCGTAATTATTCCTAATTATACGTTACATCGATTGGAAAATCCGATGCGTTACAGAAAAAGAGACATGCATGTCTCCTTTCCAAACACAATTTCATGAGGCAGGAACCGTCAGTTCTGCCCGGCATCATCTTCCGCATCCCCAAGATATGCGAACCGCGGAACCGTGACGCCGTTTACGGTTACCGTTTCCGCAAACATTTCTGCAGGACGCACCCAGAGTCCGCGCTCGCCGTATTCTGCACGGTAGACGACCATCGGCTCCAGCGTCTCACTGTGCTTTGCGATGCCAAGCACGGTATATTCATTGCCTTTGTAATGGCGGTACCGCCCCGGCTTTACCGTGCTCATAAGGTACTCGCCCACTGAACCAGCACACTGGTTCCGATAATCAGAACGGCAAGAATTACATAATTCATTTCGGCATGTCCTCCGGTTTCTTTTTCAGGATGTAATGATTCACGATCTTCACCGCCACATAGGCCCATGCGACGGAGAGAAACAGACCCAGCATCCCGACCCCGAGTCCGAACACAAGGAGCGCAAAACAGAGCAGCCCCGGAAAGTATTTACTGATATCCATGGTTCAAGTGTAGCTGTTTTTTCCGGAAACTGTCCATGATTGACGCAATTTGATGTGTTTAACTCATGGATTTTTTGTACAATATCTCCTGTTATGGAATGGAAAAAAGATCTTTTCTTTATATTGTCTGCTGAGCTTGCGGCGATGTTTCTTGCGGCGGAGACCGTCTTCCGGGCACTGACCTTTCCCGGCATGATGTTCAACACCGCATTCATCCGCATCTGCATTTATACCCTGTCCATCTCGCTGTTTCTCGGATGGCTGTTCTCCCTGTTTCCCGAGAAGACAGCGAAGATTCTGACCTGCATTACCGGCATCTTCTTCGGTGCCTATACCGTAACGCAGCTTCAGTTCATGAACTACTACGGTTCCTACATGTCTGCCCGGGCAACACTGGACGGCGCAGGCCGCATCGGTCAGTTTGCGAGCGGATTTATTGCCCTGATCAAGCCGGTGTATTACACCGCACTGATCGTGCCGGTCATAGTGCTCTTCATTAATATCTTCTGTCACTTCGGAAACAGTCAGTTTAAACAGAAGCTGATGGTCATGTTGAGCGGATGCCTTCTGCTGGAAGCCACCGCATTCTCCAACCTGACCACAACGGAATACATGCCGCTCTACCGGCATCCCCGCTTTATTGATCGTTCAATCAGAGAGTTCGGTCTTGGACGCTTTCTGGTTCTGGATGTCATCTCCCTGGCAAAAGGGTCCTCTTCCTCAGAACTGATCCTGCCGGAGGAAACCGCAGAACCGGAAACCACACCCGAGCCGACCCAGGAGACCACCGCAGAACCGGTGATCACACGCCGCGATACGATTGATGACACTGCCTGGAAGGAACTCATGGATAAGGAAACGAACGAGGAGATCAAAACCGTTGATCAGTACCTCATGAACCGGGACATTCCGGACTTCAATGACCATACCGGATTCCTGAAAGACTACAACGTCGTCTATGTCATGATTGAGGCCTTTGACTACATGGCAATCGATCCGGAACTGACGCCGACGCTGTACCGCATGAAAGAAGAAGGATGGGACTTCACCCATCACTACACGCCGAAGTTCTCCTGCGCAACTGGCGAGAGCGAATTTGTCTCGGAAATCTCTCTCGTTCCGCTGTCCGATGTCTGCACACCGAACCAGTATGCGGAAAACGAATGGCCCAACAGTATCTTCAGTGTGTTTAAACATGCGGGATATTATTCCACTGCCTACCATAACTGGAAGGATGAATTCTATGAGCGCCGCACGCTGTATTCCCACAGCGGATGTCAGGCGTATCTCAACTACGAAGACCTCGATTATACAAGACTCTGGGGCTGGCAGTCCGATCTTGAGATGATGGAGCTGACGATTCCCTACTGGATCGATCAGGATAAATTCATGTCCCTCTATGTCACCAGCAGCACCCACTTTCCCTACGATGAGGGAAGTGAACTCGGCAACCGCTATCTCGATCAGATCAGCGCCGTGCATCCGGACTATCCGATGGAAGTGAAGCGTTACCTGTCCAAGTCCATTGAACTGGACAAGTCCATGGAATACCTCATCTCCAAACTGGAAGAAGCGGGCAAGATGGACAACACGCTGATCGTTCTCTTTGCGGATCACCATCCGCTCGAAACCCCGCTTCAGATCATCGCGAATTACGGCGGACAGGAAGCGGACCGTCTCAACGGTTTTGATGAGGACCGCACGCCGATGATCTTCTATTCTTCTTCCCTGAAGCCGGAGAAGCTGGACCGCATCAACAGCACCTTCGATATCCTGCCTACCGTACTGAACCTGATCGGTCTGGATTATGACCCGCGTCTGTATGTAGGCAAGGACTACTTCGATGAGGCTTCCAGTCTTGTCATCTTCCCCAACGGAAGCTGGATCACGGAAGACGGTGCGTATTATGCATCCGATGATACGCATGATGAATCGCTCTCAGATGAGGAAGTCACAAAGCGAAACAACGAGGTCAACAACCTCTTCTCCATCTCCCGTCTGATTTACCAGAACAACTACTTCAAACAGCGTCCCGAAATTCCGTTTCCGTAAGATGAGCGATTGACCCGCTCATCTTTTCTTATACAGAAAAACGGAGGAGCATTTCACTCCTCCGCAGGATTTACTATTCTACCGTTACCGACTTGGCAAGGTTGCGGGGCTTGTCGATATCGCAGCCCTTTTCCTTTGCGGCATAGTAGGCAAACAGCTGGGTCAGTACCGCACAGGGAACTGCACTCAGGGACGGCGTGAGTTCCGGAATGCGGACCACATACCTGAACTCATCTGCACGCATGGTCTGGTCCGTGACCAGAATGACACGGGCGCCGCGTGCCACGGTTTCCTTGATGTTGGAAATTGTCTTTCCCGCCACATCCGGCTGGGTGGCCAGCGCAAGCACAACAGTATTCTTTTCAATCAGCGCAATCGGTCCGTGCTTCAGTTCCCCTGCATAATAGGCATCCGCATGGACATAGGATACTTCCTTGAGTTTCAACGCACCTTCCAGTGCACTCGGATAATCAAGCTGACGGCCAATGAAGTACGCATCCCGCTGGTCCTTTAACATGCCTGCACACTTCTTCATGAACGGTTCTTCCTTCAGCACTTCTTCCGTAATTTCCGGAAGCCGCTTCAGGTCTTTGATCAGTGCGCCGATGCCTTTCACCTTGATTCCAAAAAGCTCCGCAAGCTTGAGAATCAGCACATGAAGAAGTACAAGCTGAGTGGTGTAGGCCTTTGTGCTGGCCACGGCGATTTCCGGTCCGGCCGCAGTATACAGTACCGCATCGGTCTGACGGGCAATCGAAGAACCCAGGACATTGACGACCGCAATCGTCGGACAGCCCTTTGCCTTTGCGAGCTTCAGCGCCGCAAGCGTATCGGCGGTTTCACCGGACTGGGAAACGAAGATGCAAAGCGTATGCCCATCCACATTCGGACTGCTGTAACGGAATTCCGAGGCAGGCACAGCCGTGCTCAGTTTTCCAGTATAACGCTGATATAAACCGGACGCATAGATACATGCATGGTAGGCAGTGCCGCAGGCGATGAAGTACGTCTCATGGATATCACTCCAGTCGACCTCCAGCGTTTCAATGTTGGGAAGCACAACATGCGTTCCCCGGAAACGTCCGCGCAGGGTTTCCCGGATCACGGAAGGCTGTTCATGAATCTCCTTTAACATGAAGGAGTCATAGCCGCCCTTCTGTGCGGACTGCACATCATAGGGAAAGTGAATCCACTTCTTCTCCGCCGGTTTGCCGTCGGCGCCGAATACCTCCAGCGAATCTTTGTTCAGAATCGCAAACTGCCCGTCCTGAAGCGGCATGATCTCTCTGGTATACTCCAGCATCGCCGGTGCATCGCTTGCGCAGAAGGTGCCTTCTTTCGACATGCCGAGCACCATCGGGCTTTCCTTCTTTGCGACATAGATGGTATTCGGTTCATAAATGGATGTCACACAGAGGGCATAGGAACCTTCCAGACGTTTTACCGTACGCATCAGTGCGTCCTTCATAACCGGCTTTTTCCGGTAGTAGAAATCCAGCAGCTGGACGATGACTTCACTGTCGGTATCGGAATGGAAGGTATAACCTTCTTCAAGCAGTTCTTTTTTCAGAACCGCATAGTTTTCCACGATGCCGTTATGAACAACGGAAATGGAATTGTCGCTGTTCATATGCGGGTGGGCGTTCATATTGCTGGGAACGCCATGCGTTGCCCAGCGGGTATGACCGATACCGCAGGACTGCGTCAGATCATTCGGAAGCTTCTTTTCCAGCTCACTGAGCCGGCCTTTTGTCTTCCACGTCTTCAGTTTTCTGGAGTTGACCAAAGTCACGCCGGCCGAGTCATAGCCGCGGTACTCCAGCTTGGAAAGACCCTGCAGTAAAAACGGCAGCGCAGGCTGTCTTCCCGTAAATCCGGTAATTCCACACATGAAAAAATATCCTCCTGTTTCATATGAAAAACAGTCATGGAGGATACCGAATGGATCTGTTCAGCCGTCGCCGGCTGTTTTTTCCCATTGTTCAGGCCGTATCAGGCCTCCGGGTCATCCGCCGAATCTTTCGATAAATACCCGGTCCTCGTCACCTGCAGGTCATGCAGGCCAGGCGCTACGTTTTGTGTTACAGCTCCATGACAGGAAATATTATACGATGGATTCCTCTTTCCGAAAACCTCCGCTCTTTTTTCACGTTTCCTTGAAAGCCGATGGTACTTCGCTTATAATAACTCTTGCCGTAAATGCCGACTTAGCTCAGCTGGTAGAGCAACTCATTCGTAATGAGTAGGTCGTTGGTTCAAATCCGATAGTCGGCACGATTAATCCCTGCATGTCTGTGCGGGGATTTTTTTGATCACAATTTGAGATCATATACAAAAAAGAAAGAGCATGCGCTCTTTCGTGCGGATCAGTGTTCTGTGCTGTCCGGACTGTTTTTCCAGATCTCATACGCGGTGATATCCCGCTGCGCCAGGGTAAGGCACAGGGCAAGGATACTCGCATCGTCGACATAGCCGAGAAACGGCAGCATATCCGGAATCATATCTGCGGGCAGAACAATATAGGCAATGCCGATCAGAACCGCAATGATCGTAGCGACAGGAATCACTTTATATTCTCCCTGCGCAATACTCCGCATCATTCGGAAAGACCGCGGAATTGCATTTACAGCGTTCACTTTTTTATGAGGAGCAGGAGCTGTGACCTTCTGCGCTGATGCTTCATCCGTGAGATCAATGACTTCGCTTTCTTTTACTTCATTCATCCTGACAAACACCTCCTCTTTCAAATCTCTATACGTATGACACGGTCCATTTCCACAGAAAAAGCCGCCGGGTATTCCGACGGCCTGAAATGCATGTGCTCAGTTCTTTGTATAGGTGATCCAGGATCCGTTGTCCGCAAACCACTGTCCGTCCCCGATGCGGTACCAGGTATACTGGCCGTCCGTTACGGTTTCATAAACATCATAGGTCTTTCCGGCAACTGCGGTTCCCACTGCTGCACTTCCGGTATTGGCTTCCGCACGGATGTTGAGCTTATCCACATTGACCGTTGCGGTTCCGATCACGGTCGGTCCCTCCGGGGTCGGCTCCGGTGTCGGTTCAGCAGTCTGTTCCGGCTCAGCGGTCTGTTCTGCCTCCGCGGTTGTCTCCGGTTCTGCGGCAGCCGGGGTCTCCTGGCTGTTGTCTACAATGGTGATACTGTCCGCAGACGGTTCCGGTGCTTCTTCCGGTTCCGCGGTCTCTGTCACTTCAGCCTGCGGAAGGTGCAGGACACCGGCAATGCCGTTGTATGCGGACGGCGCAAAGCTGCGCATCGCAAGCAGAAGAAGTGCAAGCAGGGCGATAACGCCAAGCGCAATGCCAAGGCCGAGTGCCCATCCAGGAAGACCATTGCCTTCTGTCTCGTCATCCTCATTCTCAGCATCTTTCTTCACCGCTGATGGCTTCACCTTCTTCGGTGCTGTCTTCGGTGTTTCCTTCGGTTCAGCAGCTTTCTTCGGTTCCGGTTTCGATGTCAGACGGATTCCCTGTTTCTTCGTCTCCGGTTTCGGTGTCAGCTTGATTTCCTGCGGGATAGCGCCGGTCGTATCCATAATCGGGGTTTCAATCGCCGCAGAATTGCCGACCAGCAGTTCTGCATCTTCCCCGATCGGTTCCGGTTTCGGTTCCGCCGGTTTTTCTTTTGCGTCATCGGCAGAAAGGAACACCAGGTGCGGTTCCTCCCCCTTCTTTCCGGTGACAGCGGTATCCGCCGCAACCGCATCTACCATGGAGGTTGTGGAGAACTCATCCGTTTTCTTTGCGGCAGTCGGGTCAATATGAACCGTGCTGATGAAATTTGCGAACAGAGAACGCTCAAATACTTCTGCACTCTGCAGCGCAGACGAATCCGCGAGTGTTTCACGGAATACCGTAAGGAGCGCAGTCTTGCGCGCCATATCATCCATTCCGCCCATCTTCTCATATTCTTTGCTCAGCAGCGGAGAATAAGTACGTACCAGCTCCTTTACTGCAGCCTGACGTTCTTCCGCCGATCCGGTTTTGATCGTATTCAACAATGCCTCTGCACGTTCGCTTATCTGTTCTGCCATAGTTCTGTTTTCCTTTTCCCGTAACATTATAAATATGTTTACGGCTGTCTGCCGACTATTATATCAGTTTTTCCCGCTTTCTTCCCTGAACAGCCAGGACTCCAGATAATCCGCAAATCCATCATCCCTGCAGGAGTATCGGGTCACATCATCCGCACATGCCTTGGTATCATCACTGCCGTTGGCAAGACATACACCCCATCCTGCTTCCTCCAGCATGGAGTTGTCGTTGGTCGTATCGCCGAAGGCGAGAATCTCATGCGGTTCATACTCTCCGAGTTTCTGCATTTCCCGGATCGCAAATCCTTTGGAAAGGCGCGGGTCCATGAACTCGATCAGCGTGCTCTGCGTCTTGAAGGCCGCATAGTCCGGATCGGGATGTTCCGCAAGCCAGGCTTCTGCACGGGCTGTTTCCTCTTCACTCATCCGGAACATGATCTTCACATTCTCCTCCGCATACAGTTCGGAAGGATCCTTCGCAATGACGATCTCCCGCTGCGAGGTCTTCGACGATTTGATGATCATCGCATCCATCTTTACCGCAAGCAGCTTGCCGTGCCAGTACATGAAGGGATTTGCCTCAAACCGGGACATGACGTCCATCGTCTTTTTCAGCGTTTCTCTGGAAAGCTTGTAATAGGAATACAGCTTCTTTGTGCGCTCGATGTACAGCTCCGCGCCGTTGAGTCCGATGATGATGTCAAACGGAAAGGAAAAGCCCCAGTCTTCCGCGTAATGAATCAGTTCTTCGTACGGCCTTCCCGAAGCGATACCGAAGCCATAGCCTTCCTCATGAAGGCGGTTGATGTCCGCAATGGTCCGCGGGCTCAGGATGCGGTCCCAGTCATACAGGGTCCCGTCAATATCACAGAGCACCAGACGGATTGGGTCAGCCTTTGAATTTGCCATACGTTATACTCCTCTTTCACGAAAACGAACATCCTGCAGGATGTTCGTGTCCGCTGTTTGTCATTCCGTGAATTAAAGCAGTACTCTGATCACCAGGGCACCATAGGAGTGGAGTCCGGGCATCAGGGTGTTGACGCCAATAAAGGTAAACAGTACCACCGGCACCGCCGCGATCGCAAAGACTGCCATACGGTGGCCTTTCCATTTGCGGTTGAGCCGCAGATGCAGGAATACGCTGTAGAGCAGCCAGGTGATGAGCGCCCATACTTCCTTGGGATCCCAGGTCCAGAACGAAGACCATGCCTGTTCTGCCCAGATGGCACCGGATACGATCGTAACGGTCAGCAGAAGAAGACCGAGCGCAATCAGACGGTAGATCATGAAGTCGATGGCTTCAAGATCTGTTTCACTGCCGCCGTTCTTCTCGGAATACAGATAACGGATGCCGGCTGCGCCCGCAAGAATAAAGCATGCATAGGAGAAGGCAGCGGTTCCGATATGGAACACGAACCAGACACTCCGCAGTGCAGGCATCAGATCTTTGATGCCTCTAGGCTGGAAGGCCGCATAAGAGAGAATCAGGAATACCATCGGAATGGCTGCGGTTACGAGCCAGTCCGCATGAACCTTTTCCTTCAGAATGATCAGAATCAGCGCAATACCCCAGGCAAACATTGCGGCGAATTCAAACTGATTGGACATCGGCACCCGGCCGGCCGCAATACCGCGGGCGACCAGATAGGCGGTCGAAAATGCAAAGCCGGCAAGGAATACCCACCAGGCATACTTCAGAAACGCTTCCTTCTTGAAGGATGCGCCGAGAAACTGCAGAATCATCGCAATAAAGTACAGTACCAGTCCCGCAAAGAACAGTGCATCAAGCATGTTTGTTATCCCCCTTTGACAACAGTTGTTTTAATGATAACGCAAGCGCTTCATTTCTGCCCACTGCAGTACATCCGTCTTTGCTTACAAGGACATTCACCGGCCGCAGGAAGAAGATCAGATACAGACCGACGGTAAGCAGAACGACCGATAATAACAGAAACAGATTGATCACGCCGGGTGCGTATTTGATGCGGAGTCCCGGATATTCCACCGGGTCATCAAAGGTGAACGTCAGATTACCGACATCTACCGTATCACCCGGAAATGCCAGCATCTGTTCGCTCTCTCCCTGATTGCGGAGCACGAATACGTAGACCGGATTTTCATAATGTCCGCTGGTCGACGTGACCAGGGTCAGCGCACCGGTTTCATCCTGTTCATACCCCGGATACAGATTGTCAAACCAGATACCGTTTTCCCCATCCGCAGACAGGAAGTCCTGCGGGTCGACATAGAAGGAATCGGAATGTCCTTCTTTATCGGTAACCGTGATCTTTCCGGTCGTGCCGTAGGTCTGCTGGTAAATCTTGTAGTCGCCCATGGAGACCGGATGATTGACGCTTACCGTACGCACACCCGATGAGCGGCCGTCCGGCAGGATGATTTCAATATCACTGGCATAGTCGAGGCGGCCGGTGTCATCCTCGATGGAAAAGCGGTCCACACGGATCTGTGTTCCGTCCTCCAGTTTGATGGATTCCCCGGGATAACAGGTCTGATCATGGATCTTCGGAATGATGGATCCAAGTCCCCAGAAGAACGCCGTAAGCAGAATGCCAAAGTGAAGCAGGAAGGAACCGTACTTTCCGATTTCCCTTCCGGTATAGCGGGTTACTTCCCCGTTGGTCTCCGCTTTGCATTTCATACCTTCCAGATACGCACGGACGTCTGCCTCCTGGCCTTCCCTGAATGTTGTCTGCGGGACAAAAGAAGCCGGAACAGCTTCTTCCGCCATGCTTTTTTTCAGCTGCCGGAACGTACATACCGCAAGGTTGGCACAAAGCAGAATGACAAGCGCCAGAAAATACCAGCTGGAAAAGACCTGATTCAGTTTCAGGGTAAAGATTGCCTGATAGAAGTTCGGATAGTTCCGGACGTAGTACATCGCCTCATTGTTCTGGGGAATGATGGACCCTGCGACCGAGACGAGGATGATCAGTCCAAGCAGAATGAGCCCAAACTGCATGGAGGTAAGATAGCGATAGACTTTGTTCATTAAGAAACTCCTGTAAATAATTCCGGACTACAGCTTCTGCCGGAAGATATCAAGATTGATGAGATGCATGTTGTTTGCCTGCAGGGACATTTCCAGATGCAGGATGAAGATACGGGCTGCCGTGCAGAAGAAGTCCATTAACATGGCCAGCGCTACTGCGGCAGGAAGTCCTTCCTGGGGAATGCTGAGCTGCATAAGCAGGATTGACAGGCAGGAAATGACGCCGCCCGCCACCGGCGGCTGCGACATCGACAGCAGGCTGGATGCGATCCACATCGTGATCCACCATGCGATATTCGCATGCATGCCATAGGATTCCGCAAGGAAGCCCGCAATCAGCACGAACATCAATGTGGAAGTTGCCGGGAAGATAATGACGCCGATCGGAGATGCCATTCTGGTGAAGGAGGCATCGATGCCGAGTTTCTTTTCATTGATTTCCATACTGCTCGCAAGCGCGGCAGCGCTCGAAGACGTTGAAAGACCGATGAGGAAATCCGGAATCAGCTTCGGCAGAAGAACATCCGGTTTCACCTTCAGCCGCACGCAGGTGATCACAAAGTATACAGCCATGGAAAGCGCGCAGATCACGATGCACAGCACCAGCGGCTTCCAGAAGCGCAGGAACAGATCCGGTCCGCCGGTCCACAGTTGTATCACCAGCGAAGAGAAGATATATACCGGAAGAAGGATACAGACGACCGAGATGCAGCGCATTACCAGCAGGGAAAGCTCTCCAAACAGGATGCGTACATGTTCCGCCTTGTTTCCCATCAGGACAAGTATCGTTCCGATCAGTACCGCAAGCAGTACGATCTGCGGGGTATTCCCTTCGAGAAACGGTTTTACCGGGTTTGAAGGAAGCAGTCCGAAGACCAGTTCCAGAACGGCGTGAATCTGGCTGCCGCCGGCGCCGCTTCCGTTATGGAGCGGGAAACTGAAATATCCGGCGATGGTATAGACCAGGCCAAACACGAACGTTATTGCGATATATCTCAGCATCAGTTTCTTTCCAATCCGTCCGAGCGCTGCGGCGTTGCCGATGCCGCAGATTCCGTTGACTACGGAAAGGAAGATCATCAGTCCGATGAAGGTATTCAGAAGATTCAGGAATCCGCCGGAGAGAAAGGACAGACCGAAGTCAATAATTCCGGTCCGGATTCCGGAAGGAATCAGCGATCCGGCAAGACCGACCACAATACCTGCCGCAATGCATAAAAGCATCAGCACTTCCGGCGTCAGCTTCCGGCTTGGAATCCGGAACAGCAGTTCATTCGTTCCTTCCCTCAGACGGTAATACGGCTGCGTGCCGATTTCCGTAAGCAGAAACTGCGTCAGGTCTTCCACTTCATCTCCTGAGGGCGCGCTCGGGTCAAAACGGTCGCCTTCATAGCGGATCTGAAGCAGGGAACTGCCGATCCGTTTCCGGAACGAGAGCTCCGCATTGACCGGCTGTTCATAATGCCGGCGAATATCATCCAGCAGTTCTTCCAGCGCAAGGCGGATCCGCAGCACATCATCATGAGCCACACCCGCCTCATTCATCCAGTTCTGTGCGGTTTCCGAGGCAGCATCGATTCCCTGTTCATTCAGACAGATATTCAGCTCTTTTGCAGTCCTTCGCATTCTTATCCCCTCTGATCTTTATATGGCAGAGATCCGGTCTCTGCGCCGTATTTCCGGTTTTGATATACAGAGAAAATTATACCCTTATCCCCTGCATTCCGAACATCGGCATGCCATTTAAAAACCATCCGGGAAACCCCGGATGGTCTCTTGAATCAGTCGCTTATGCGCCGAGAACGCCGTTGAGTTCACCGAGATACTGCTCGGCTTTGTCGAGGCAGTCTGTCGCAAGTGTCTTGTTGTGGACGCCTTTTCCGTTCTCTACGAATACGAAGTCCCAGTACCACTGTGCGGAACGCGCGAGATCTCTTGCCTTTGCGAGGTCTTCCTCACTGAGGGTTCCTGCCGCGACTGCCGCCGCAAGATCCTCGTTTGCCTTTGCGAGTTCTTCACCGATGGAGTTGCAGCGGCCCATGATTTCTTCATGGATCGCCTCAACCGTTGCGGTGAGATCGCCATGGCATGCATTACAGGATTCCAGAACATCCGGGTTGTCCAGCGGAGAGCTCCAGTAGTGGTTCGTGAAGGTGGTGCCGTCTTCCGCAACTGCGGTGCCCATATGGCAGGTGACGCAGCTCATGTCCGGATGAATTCCGCCGGCAGCGGAAATCGTTTCGAATTCCGGATGCTGGGTCTTCAGCTTGCGGACGCCGGTGGATTCATCCACCCAATCTGCGAACGGATTGCCTTCCGCATCTTTCAGGTTGTTGTAGTAATCCAGAATCTTTTCCGGTGTCGCATTTTCAAGGCCGACATAACCAAGCGTTGTTGCCTTGGTTTCCGGATCGAAGTAGTACTCACTGTGGCACTGTGCGCAGCTGAGTGTCTGTGCATTCTGCGAATCAATGTCATCCGCCAGTGCGTTGGCAAGATACGTATGCGTTACATACAGGGTGCCCGGCTCATTCTGGTGGCAGTGGAAACAGCCGAACGGATCGGTGATCTGTGCTTCCATGTCTTCAAACGCCATCGAATATGCGCTGTCCCCGTCATTCAGTGCCTTTGCGGTAAAGTCACTGGTCTTGCAGGTAAAGCAGTTCGCCAGCTTGTGCGGACGGCCTGTGCTTGTCACATCATCTACGACAAAGGTATGACCGCGTGCACTTTCATACTGAATCGCAAAGCCGTATCCGCTGTAAAGCGTCGCGATGTACGGATGCGCTTCAATATAACTGTGATGCTCTTCATTCTCACTGTTCTTCGCATAGGTGCTGAACTCATTGGGATACTGTGCTTCCCAGTCGCTCGCCTTGGTGACCGTAATGCCGGTTCCGCCTTCTGCGATGATCGGCGCAACCACATTGGTAACCAGCGCAGGAGCGCTGCTTTCCGTTCCCGCTTCCGCCACCGGATGAGGATTGGCAGCCCGTCCGGCGTTATTGTTCATCACTGCGAGGACACCGGTCGCGACCGCAGCCACGCCGAGACACAAAAACAGTTTCAGTTCATTTGATTTGTTTGTTTTTTCGTCCATATCTGTGTTCTCTCTGTTCTTTAATATTAGCGGACTTCTCAACATTACGTCAATTGTGTAAAAAAATTTAATATAAATGCACGCAAAGAAAAACCGGCCTGCGCCGGTAAGAGATCATGCTTCGTTGAGTGCGGGTTTTACCGCCGGCAGCTCCTGTTCGTAGCCGCAGGAGCGGTAATAGCGGACCGAAAGGATACATGCGATGATCCAGCCGACCGGCCATGCGCACCAGATGCCGGTTGCGCCGAGCGGCGTGCGGGAAAGCACAATCGCAAGCACGACCCGCAGGATCAGGTCAGTGAAGGTTGCGGTCATGAACTTGCCCATCCGGCTCGAACCGCGCAGCACCCCGTCCGCGACCAGTTTTGCGGAAACCACAAAGTAGAACGGCGATACAATGCGCAGGAACATCATGCCGGAAGAGACCGCCTCATTGGACGCATTCTCAATAAAGAGATTCAGGAATACCCTTCCGAACAGGAAGTAGGCAAGAAACAGCGGCAGGGAGAGCGTCCATACCATTTTTATGCCGGCTTTGAAGCCGTCCGCAATGCGGGATGGCTTGCCTGCGCCAAGGTTCTGAGAGGTATAGTTGGAGATACCATTGCCCAGTGTGGTAAATGAAGTGATGACCAGATTGTTCAGCTTGATTGCGGCGGAGTAACCGGCCATGACGCCCGGTCCGAAGCCGTTGATCACACCCTGAATGACAATGTTGCCCATGGAGATGAAGCTCTGCTGGAGAATGCTGGGAACAGCGATCACCGCAATCTGCCGGAACAGATTCCAGGAAAATAACGGTGCCGGTTCATCGGTCTTAAACGCCCGCAGCCGCTTCGCAACGACCAGCACATCCAGCACGCAGCTGATGCCCTGGCAGATGAATGTTGCCCAGGCAACGCCGGCAACCCCCATATGGAAGACCGCCACAAACCAGATATCCATTGCGATATTGGCTGTGGAAGAAACCGCCAGAAACAGAAACGGTGTTCTGGAATCGCCCATGGCAGAGAAGATGCCGGTGGCGATGTTGTAGAAGAATACAAACGGCAGACCCCAGAGATAGATATCGAGATACAGTTTGGAATCCGCGAATACTTCTGCCGGAGTATGAATCATATTGAGCAGCGGCGTACAGCCAAGAATTCCGAAGGCCATCAGAAGCGCGCACAGCACCGCGCTTGCGATCATGGCGGTCGATACCGCACTCTTCATCTCCCCGTAGCGCTTTGCGCCGAAGACCCGGGATACAACGACGGAACAGCCGATGTTGGAGCCAAAGGCAAACGCAATGAAGATCAGCGTGATCTCATAGCTGTTGCCTACCGCCGCAAGGGCCTGTTCGCCGATGAACTTGCCTGCGACCAGACTGTCCGCAATGTTGTATAACTGCTGGAAGATAATACTTCCGAATAAGGGCATGCAGAAGCGCCATAATACCGTTTCGGGTTTCCCGACCGTCAGATCCTTTTCCATAACCGTACCTCGTGTTTAAAACTGTTACCCGGTTATTTTCCATTGTTTTCAATAATGTTCATAACGTATGTTTGATATTATTAACATGTCATTCCGACATGGAGGTATCTCATGGCATTCAGCTACGATTACTACCGCATCTTCTATCATGCGGCCAAATACGGCAGCTTTACCCAGGCTGCCCGGATTCTTTCCAGCAATCAGCCGAACATCACCCGGGCAATGAACAGCCTGGAAGCACAGCTTGGCTGCAAGCTGTTTGTGCGCTCCCGAAACGGCGTCACTCTGACGCCGGAAGGAGAAACACTTTACTCGCATATCTCCGCCGCCTATGAACAGATCCGCATTGGTGAAACCGAAGTGCAGCGCAGCATCTCTCTGGAAAACGGACATGTCTCGATTGCGGTCAGTGAAATCGCCCTGCATGTGCTCATGCTGGGGGTGTTTCAGGAATTCAGCCGGCGCTATCCCGGCATCCGGATTCAGATCTTCAACCATTCCAGCAATGAAGGTGCGGATGCGGTAAACCGCGGCACTGCGGAACTGGCAGTCGTCTCTTCTCCGTTTACGGTCTCACCTTCCCTGAAGGAAACGGAACTGCTTTCGGTTCAGGATATTCTGATTGCCGGAAACCGGTTCTCGGATCTGAAAACAACAACCCTCTCGCTTCATGATCTGGACCGCTATCCGCTGATCGGACTGGCGCCGGATACCGGGACGTATTCATTTTACAAACGGTTATTTGAGTCCCACGGACTGATTTATCAGACGCCGATTGAAGCTGCCACGACCGATCAGGTACTTCCCCTTGTCGCCCATGATATCGGCCTTGGCTTTCTGCCCCGCAGGCTTGCGCAGCCCGCCCTGAAGAACGGTGATGTATTTGAAGTCTCTCTGAAGGAACCCATACCGGGGCGGCATATCAGTCTGATCCGGGACCGCTCCCGCCCCCTTTCCGCAGCGGCAGAAACACTGGCAGAACTGACCGAGTCCATCGCAAGTCAGAAACACGTTTAAAAAATCCTCCGTCATGGAGGATTTTCTGTATGCATGTTATTCCTGTATTTCCCTGATATCACTCTGGAAGGCGCTCACCATGACATTGACGTCGGAGGAGTACACCACCGCATCGGCACCCATGTCATAGTATCGTTTTACATCTTCTTTATTAAAGGTAAAGATCATAAGCAGCTTGCCCGCATCCTTTACCGCTTTGATGACCTTTTCCAGTGCTTCCTTTACCACCGGTGCTTCAAAGTCTCCCGGATGACCAAGACTTGCGGAGAGGTCATACGGGCCGATGAAGATTCCGTCGATGCCCTCCACTGCGACAACCTCTTCAATGATATCCACACACTCCTTGGTTTCGCACTGCGGAATCAGAAGCGTTTCATTATTCATCGTATCGAAATAGTTCTGTAAGCCATGCTGGGTACAGTCCGCAAAGCCATAGCCTGCTTTTCTCGCAAAGGCGACACCGCGTTCCCCAAGCGGATAATACTTTGCATAACGGACCAGATCCTTTAATTCCTGTACGGTCTTTACATCCGGTACAATGATCGCCTCCGCACCGGCATCAAGCTGTTTGAGCACATTGGTTCGTGTGACATTCGTAATACGGACACAGGAAGTCAGATCACTGAGTTCTGCCGTACGGATCATGCCCTGTGTAGTCTCCACATCAAAGGGACCGTGTTCATTATCGATGATGATAAAGTCCAGACCGGAGTATCCAATTGCCTCCACGGTGGACGCACCGCCCATCCAGATAAATGTGCCGAGCATCCGCTCATGATTCCGGAATTTTGCCTTCAGCTGATTTGCGACTTCCTTCTTTGCCATGTTGTTGTATACCTCACGTGGCTTCATTATACCCGCATGACGAATGAGAGAGTGCGCTAATTACATCAAATGAAAAAGAGCGTTTGCTCTTTTTCTCAGGTTCGGTTATTATTCGGCAGCTTTTCCGTTGGATTCAATCACTGCCTTATAGTAGTCAAAGGAGTCTTTTTTGGATCGGCTGTAAGTTCCGTTTCCGTAGTCATCCAGATCGACATAGATGAAGCCGTAACGCTTGGTCATTTCACGTGTGGATTCCGATACAAGATCAATGCATCCCCACCAGGTATAACCGAAGAGATCTACGCCGTCCTCATTGATCGCATCCGACATCGCTCGGACATGTTCCTTCAGATAATCTGCGCGGTACGGATCATGGATGGAACCGTCTTCTTCCACCTTGTCTCTTGCGCCGAGACCGTTCTCCGCCACAAACAGCGGTCTGCGGTAGCGGTCATACAGTTCGACAAGGGAGGCACGAAGGCCCGATGCATCAGTCTGCCAGCCCCATTCACTGGACGGCAGATATGGATTCTTAACGCCGTTTACAGTGTTGCCCGGCGCCATGTCGAGACCTTCGGTGTTTCCTGCCATGCAGGAAGTCATGTAGTAGCTGAAGGATACGAAGTCGATCGTTCCCTCTTTCAGGATCTGTGCATCTTCCGGCTCGGTCTTCAGCACAATGCCCTTTTTCTCCATTTCCTTTTTCAGGAAGAGCGGATATTCACCGAATGCCTGAATATCGGAATAGCGATAGATACTGCGGGTTCTGCGCTGTGCCGCAAGGAAATCTTCCGGACGGCAGGTATACGGGTAGAACTCCAGTTTTGTGAGCATACAGCCAATGAAGTTCTTCGGATCCACTTCATGGCCGATCTTTACCGCAAGTGCGGAGGCAACCATCTGATGATGCATGGCCTGATAGATTGCGGTTTCAAATGGAACATCATTGAACTGGTCTTCAATCAGTCCGCCGCTGGTAACCGGATGCCGCAGCATCGCGTCAACCTCGTTGAAGGTCAGCCAGTAGGTAACCTCACCTTTGAATTCCTCAAAGCAGGTTCTGGCATACTTCGTAAAGAGATCGACAACTTCTCTGGAGTACCAGCCGCGGTACTTTGTGACAATATCCAGAGGTGGATCATAATGCGAGAGTGTCACCAGCGGTTCAATTCCATGTTTATGGCATTCCTGAAATACAGCATGGTAGAAATCAAGACCCTTCTGATTCGGCTTCTCATCCCACGGGTGGGTATAAATTCTTGCCCATGCGATGGACATGCGGTATACCTTGAAGCCCATCTCTGCCATCAGCGCAATGTCTTCCCTGTAATGGTGATAGAAGTCAATGCCTCTGCGCTTGGGATAGTTGGCATTTTCGTCTGCGGCGAGCGCTTCTTCCAGGTCTTTGGACGTAAAGGCAAACTGCTTGGTGAAATCGCTGTAGCCGACTTCACGGAACGGCAGACAGTCTTCAATCGTCATTCCCTTTCCGTCGATATTCCAGGCACCTTCCACCTGGTTTGCGGCAGTGGCACCGCCCCACATGAAGTTTTCAGGAAATGTTACCGGTGATGTGTTCTGATACATATATGATCCTCCTCTCTTTGTTCTGTATCGAATCAGTAATTATTCAGCGTTCTTTTCTTCATTGATTCCGAGCATCATGACAACCGCGAAGGCGACTGCCGCAGATACCGCAATACCAAGCGCAACACACCAGAAGTTTGTGGTCATGAATACCGGGAGCGACAGGATGCAGGAATTGACGAATGCGGTTGCGCGTCCGCCGAAGAGGCCTACAATTGCGCCGCCGACAGCACCGCCGATTACGGTTGCGATCATTGCGTTGCGGAACTTCAGGAAGATACCGTAGATACCCGGCTCTGTGATACCGATGAAGGAAGAGATTGCGGTGGAAGCACCGATCTGCTTGTTTTCACTGTTCTTTGCCTTCACCCATACACCAAGGCAGGCACCGAAGAGTGCGAGCGTTCCCATGGTGTGCATCGGAAGCAGCCAGTCATAACCCATTTCCGCAATATTGCCGAGGCAGATTGTGGAGAGCGACAGATGCATGCCGGTCATGACAACGAAGAGACGGGTGCCGCCGATAATTGCGCCTGCGATCATCGGAGATAGACCGTAGAGGAAGTTGAACAACCAGACGAGACCCTTGGAGATGTAGTTGGCGAGCGGGCCGATAACGATCAGAGTGAGCGGTGTCATGATGAGCAGAACGATCATCGGAACAAAGACGATGCGGAGGCTGTTGGGAATGACACTGCGGACCCATTTATAGACATAGCTCAGTACAAGAACCGTGAGGATAATGGGAATCGTGCTTCCGAAATAACGCGGGAACGGAATCGGAAGACCGAACAGGCTCAGCGGATCTGCGCCTGCAGTATTGCCGGCTGTCATGGTCGGATAGAGCAGGACGCCTGCCATGGCGATTGCCAGTGCAGCATCCGTATTGAAACGCTTGGATGCGGACCATGCGACGAGGAACGGCAGGAAGTAGAATGCACAGTCACCCGCAATGGTCATGACCTGAATCAGAGAAGATGCAGGATCCACACCGAGGTAGGATGTCATGATCGTGATGATACCCTTGATCATACCGGCACCAGCAAGTGCGGGAATGACCGGCATCAGGATCGCCTGCATTGCCTCAAGGATCGTTGTGACACCGAACTTCTTCTTCGGCGCATCGAGGTTTTCATCGATTGCCTTTTCTGCCGCGAATCCGCCAATCCGGCAGACTGCGTCATAGATGTCGCCGACCTCCTGACCGACGATGACCTGGAGCTGATCACCGGACCACTGTGTGCCGATGACGCCCTTTACATTTTTGAGTTCTTCATTTTTTACGAGTGCTTTGTCCTTGAGGTTGAAGCGAAGACGCGTGATGCAGTGGAACGCTCTGGAAACATTGTCTTTTCCGCCGACGAGTTCCAGGATGCTGGAAGCCAGTTCATCAAAATTCTTAGCCATGTGTTTTCTCCTTTGTAATCTTTCTTTTTTATTCAATCCAACATGCATGTTGCGCACCACGCAGTGTTTGATTCCAAATAATAAGACCTCACACGCAAAACGGCATTCTTCCGTTCTGTGCATGAGGTCAAGCCCGCTTTACCGGTAACAATCCTCTCGCGTACTAAGGCGATTGATATGCAGCATCAGATACATTTTTTCTTCATCGGTCAGTTCGAGGTCCATCTTCTCTTTCAGATAACCTGCGATCTGTTCCGACACTTTATAGGTCCGGGGATAACTTTCCACGAGCGTCTGATACATCTTCTCGTTTTCCGTCTGAATCAGTTCCTTCTTCTCACCCCGCTTGAAGAAGTAATACATGTGGGAGACAAATCTCGAATAATTGAAGTCCTGGCGGTTTACCTTCAGATCGAATTCCTGTTCAATCATCGCAACCGCCTGCTCGATTGCCTCCTCCTGTTTCTCATCCTTGGAGTTCTTTTCCTGTTCCTCGTAATTGATGAGATGCAGGGCAATATATGCGGCTTCCTCCTTCGGCAGCCAGATACCCATCCGGTCCCGGATCAGGTCCCGTCCGTAGTTGCCGACTTTCACTTCCTTTTCAAATAACTGTTCGATGTCGTGTGTGATCGGAAGCTTTACGTTCAGGTTTTTCTGAATCCTCTGAATGCAGAAGTTCAGATGGTCCGCAAGAGTGAAGACAATATTTGCGCTGAATGGCTTGTCGATGATCATGCCTGCATAGTCGATGATTTCATCGGAAATCTTCAGCACTTCATCCGGGATGTCATTGATCATACTGATGAATGACGGCTCAACATTGTAGAAGGTGCGTTCCACCTGAGAAAGGGGAACATCAAACGGCGGCTTTTTGAATCCGATTCCTTTTCCGAAAGCAACCAGTTCCTGACCGTTTGCGTCCAGACAGACCGCAACGTTATTGTTGATGCAGCGAATCACCCGCATGCCGTATGACCTCCTTTCCGAAAAAAACTCCCTCCATGCATACCCAAAACCTGTGTTTCAGGAAAAGCCTCGGAAGGAGTAACAACCCTATCAACAATGACAACTTAGCAAATCCAATAATACATGTCAATCCCTATTTTGCATTTTTTGTGCAGGCTGGACGATGTGTTTATAACTCGTTTTATAAGCACTTTTCTGAAGGGTCAAAGAAATTTTATACCTGCCTGCTCAGTGACCGCGCTTCCTAAAGTCTTCTTCGATTTTCTGTTTCCAGCTGCCGTCAACACGGCTCTTCATTTTCCGCATCGTGCCGACCGCAGCGCTGACCGTCGCATAGTTCAGCTGGGTTCCGGCGGAATCACAGTAATAGTTCACTGCCCGGTCTTCTGCGATACCGTAGGTCTTTGCGGTCTCAACCGCATCGATGTTTGCCGCGAGGAACAGGAACTCCCATCCTTTCTCCGTCTGTTTCTCAACCAGCTTTTTCACTTCAGCGGCGGAGTATTTCCGGCTGGCGTTTTCCATTCCGTCGGTTGTGATCACGAAGATGGTCTTTTCCGGCACATCTTCTTCACGCGCATATTTGTGTACATTGCGGATATGCTTAATCGCATCGCCCATTGCGTCAATCAGTGCCGTGCATCCCATGGGCACATAGTCCTTATCGGTCATCGGCGGTACCTTGTCCAGCGGGATGCGGTCATGAATCACTTCGGAACGATTGGAGAACAGCACGCAGGAGACAACTGCTTCTCCTTCTTCCTGTTTCTGTTTCTGAATGAAGGAGTTATAGCCTCCGATGGTGTCCTTTTCCAGACCCGACATGGATCCGCTGCGGTCAATGATAAATACGATTTCTGTAAGATTCTTCTTAGCCATTTCTGTTTCCTCCTCTTCCTTACACCTGCATCATAGAAAAAGAAGGCAAAAGAAAGGTCGCCCGCAAGGCGACATTTCTCAGAGCACTTCCTGATCGAATTTGAAGAGGATGGAATTAACATCATTGATATCCCAGATGCGGTGTTCCAGGCAGTATCGGATGATCAGATCAAAAGTTGATGACTGCGAGAGGGAGAATCCCGCCCGCTTCAGAAGATCCTGCGCTTCCGGAAGACTCAGCTTCAGTGCGATCGCAAGCGCGATTGCGGTCTTCCGGGAAGGCTTGTAGTTTTCATCCTTGCGTATTTTTGCAAAGAGCTTGCGGTCGATGTTGGCCCGTTTATAAACCATCGGGTCGGTTTCCCCGGACGCATCGATCAGATTCAGCAGTTTCACCTGGAAGGTTTCTTCCTTTGCACGGTTTCGCAGAATATCCGAGAAGGAGATTTCATCCGGTGAATAAACATCCCTTGCATATGCGTTCGATGCAGATGCATAACTCTCCGACGCATCCGCATAGTCCATGGCCGCATTGGTATACAGATTCTCTTCTGTTTCTTCTGCGTCACGCTCCTCTCTGCGCTGATGTCCCGGGGCATAAGCCGGCGGAAGGGCCAAGCCCATCGCACCGGAAGGAAGCGCGGTGTCCCTCCGTCTTCTGCGGCTGTGCCGGTATTCCTTTTCCGCAAGATCGCTGACCCGGTGTTCCTCAATGTAGGACTTTACATCCGCATAGACATTGGAAGACAGTTCAAACGACTCCTTGTCAAACACCGCAAGAATGACGTTCATCTCGTGGTTCATCAGCCAGGACTGAATCGCATCCAGCGCGGTCTTCAGCGCGATGTCCTTTGGAAATCCGTTGGATCCGGATGCCAGTAACGGAAAGGCGATGCTGGCGCATGCATGTTTCTCTGCCTCTTCCAGCGAACGCAGATAACAGGAACGCAGTGCTTCGGTCTCCGCATGGTTTCCGTCTTCCCAGATCGGAGAGACGGTATGAATGATGATCTTATACGGAAGATTGAAGGCAGGGGTTACTGCCGCTTCACCGACCGGAATATCGCCGATGGCTTTCCGCGCCTCCAGAAGCGCATCAAAGCCTGCTGCTTCATAGACCGCAGTATCGGTTCCGCCGCCTACCACAGGATGGGGATTGGCGGTATTGACGATGGCTTCTGCGTCCACTTCGGTAATGGACTGTCGGATAATTGTTAACGGCATAAACTCCTCGTTGTTTTTTAATGCGGCTGAGCCGGGTTGAGCAGGGAACTGATTTCCGTTCCGCAGACCAGATATTCATCTCCGACTTTGCGGAAGGTCAGCTGATAGCCGCAGTGCCATGTCCGGCTGACTTCTCCGTTGTCCGCAAAGTAATCAAATGCGATCTGCGCAACGATCGTATCATCGCTCTGCGCAACCGCTTTGCAGGTTTCGTTGGAAAGTTCCATTTTGTCATGAGCAGTGAACCAGTAGTTCTGCAGGCTTACATACTTGCGGTACCACGCCGCATTTGTATCGCTGACTGCGGCCACATTGGAAAGCGGCGTATCCTGCGCCGGATACATCGCGATCTGTTCTGCGGCATAGATCATCCGTTCTTTCAGTTCTTCATCCGTGATCTCTTTTCCCATCAGCCAGTTTCCGCTGAGCACGTCTTTGATCATGGCGTAGCCTTCGTCTTTATTCAGCGCCGGTTCCCCAAGCAGTCCTTCAAATTCATAAATATCCACTGTCGGGATGATCGAGGAATCTGTGATCTGGAAGAAGTTGGAAGCTTCCTTGCCGCTTTCAACCAGATGTTCCTGACCGATCGGTGTTCCGTTGGCTTTCAGGGTAATTCCCTGCGGCACTTCCACCCGATAGCTTCCGCTTCCGTGAATCGGGAAGGCCGGCTTCCATTCGCCGTTTTCATTGACCAGCGTCAGCGTTCCAAGCAGGGTATCGCCGTTTACCAGCTGGTATACACGTTTATCATTCTCGAGCGAAACCGGCTCTGCGGAGAGATTTTCCGGATCGCCGGTCGAAAGGATTTCTGTCAGCCGTGCAATGTAGGTTTCTTCCGAGTCCAGCGAGGGAGAGAGTTTCTGTGTTTCCGCAAAGATATCGCCGTATTCTCCCTTTTTGATATTGTCCATGATTGACTGGATCTGCACTTCCGGCATATCCGCTTCATAGGAGGAAAACTGTTTTTCTGCGCTGCTTACGCGCATTCTTCCAAGGAGGAATACAACCACACCGACAATCAGCGCAAAGAGCAGCGCTGCCAGCGGCCGTATGCCGCGTCTGCGTTTTCCTGCCATATCACTCATCCCCCTTTACAAGAATGACGGAAGGAAGGTTCCGTGAGTTGTACATCGAAACCGGATAGTTGGCATAGGATCCGTCATAGATCATGACCGAGGAGTTGCCTCCGTCAAGATTGCCTGCGTTGATCGCATCATAGTCCTGGAAGACCTTGATCACATCTTCATACTGTGCGCCGAAACTTGTCGGACCACGGCCGTCAATGACCAGCAGCAGCATCGTGCCGTCTTCCTTCTGTCCGATTGCAGTTCTCGGATTCAGCATGTTCAGTGTTCCGGCATCGGCAGCGGTATAGACCACTCTGCCGTTTTCGATAAAGGTTGGTCCGAACGTTACCGCTTCCTGCACGCCGCGCGCAAGTGCTTCGCCGCCGGTCAGTGTGGAGGTCACAAGTTTTCCGTTTTTATCGATACCGACAATGGAAGAACGCATGCCTTCACTGCCGTGCACAATCTTTCCGTCCTGAATGACCAGGCCCTGCGGAATACTTCCGTCACCGCGTCCGCCGGCATCTTCAAAGCCGCCGCCGTTGATTCCGGCGAGGGCATGATAATGTTCGACGTACCAGTCCAGCTCCGGTCCCGGTGCACCGGAACTGTAGCCCGGATTGATCACAATGGAAATATCATCCGGATCCGGCACCACCAGCATGAATCCTTCATAGGTTGCGGCGGAGACATGTTCAATATGAATGCCCTCTTCCTTTGCGGCAGCTTCTTCTTCACTGCTCATTTCCGCCAGCGCCTTGCCATAGGTCTTGGCACCGGTGTCTGCGGTGTTCAGCTCACTGAGCACGGATGCGGGCAGCACCTTTTCCGCCACCATGTATTCCAGTGAACCGCGGTCAAGCTCCCTGAACGCCTGCCGGCTCCAGTACGGATGGTCACCGCTGTATTTGGTCTTTACGTAGGAGACATAATTCCATCCTGCGGCAGCTGCGCCGAACAGCACACACAGCAGCACTGCCACAATCGGATGCATTCCCCTTCTCCGTCTTTTTACGGCCATGTTGTTTCCCCCTTTTGTATGAAATGGATGATAAGAACCCTGTATTTATTTTATGCGTGAAAGCGTTCGCAGGACATCGAAATATTCCTTTTGAAGCTTCCGCCCTTCCTTCATTTCTGAATACAATCCCCAGCAGTGCATCATGCCAAGGCCTTCATGGACATGTAATATGATTCCGGATGTCTCACAGCTTTTCTCAAACTCTTCCACACAGGCAAACGCAATCTCCCTGGTTCCGACATAGAGATCGGTCTCCGGCATCCCGCCGGGATTACAGCCGGTAATATCCGCAAAGCGGCGGATACTTGGTGAAGCTTCCGCAAACACCCGCCCCATCAGGCCGTCCGGCATGAGGAACACCTTTGGGATCGTCACGTCAAACGGTGCCAGAATATCCATATAGTGCAGTTCATCTTTTGTGGGCGGAATCCGCAGGAACGGCGAATTCAGCAGCCAGCGGGAAGGAAGCTGATACGGGAAGCCCTTTTCTTTCAGTTCGAGAAACAGATAGAGACACAGGGTTGCGCCGAGCGAAAATGCCAGTACGGCAGACGATCTTTCCGGATAGCGGTTTGCGACAAGACGGACACATTCCAGCAATGCGGAAACCGTATCCTGCAGGGGAACGTCCGGGTATAACGGACAGAGCGGCAGGATCACATCACAGCCGGTTTCCTCCGTGATCTTCAATGCCAGCCTGTAGTCCTTCTCTCCCGGCGGGATCAGAAATCCTCCGGCGGAGAAATACAGCACTCCGGTCCCTTTTGCGTTCTCCTTCGGGGAAAGAATCAGTGTCTGACAGCTGCCGGTATTGACTTCCGCAAGCTCTGCCCGGCTTATCAGAAGGTCATAGGGAATCTCCGGCATCCCGTACGTTTTCCGTAAGCGCGCAGGCAAAAGATCCCGGTCACTTCCTTTGGCCGAGAGTGCTTCATGAATGCCGCTTCGTTTAATTGCCCATGCCGTGCTCCGGCTGGAGAAAGATACCGTAGCCCACCTCCCGCAAACGATGATTGCGTATTATAATTACAGCATACTTTTTCAACCGGAGGACAGAAAATGATGAAACGAATCCTTGCTTTTCTTATGACCGCCTGTTTCCTGCTTGCAGGATGCGGTACCGATACCTCGGCAGGCACTGCTGGAGCTGTATCCACCGATGCAATTTTTGAGAAACTGTCTGCGGAACTGCCGGACTATGATGTGCAGGATACGGCGATCGTCACGAAGCTGCTTGGACTCGATGCGGACAGCGTTGTCTCCAGTGCGGCAGGATTTGCGAAAAGCGGCGGCCCGGAAATGCTGATCATTCTTGAGGGAAAAGACAGTGATGCGGCGCTGAAGGCCGGCGAACGCATGAATTACTACCTCACCACCCTGCAGAGCAGCGCTGCGCAGTATGCGCCCGAACAGCTGGAACTGCTTAAACAGGGATACATTTATACCAAGGATAATTATTCGATCATGTATGTCGGCGCCACACCCGACAATGTGAAGAAGGAGCTCGCAAAGCTGCTTCACTGATCAGAAAGAAAAACGGTCCCTGCGAACCGTATCTTCAGGCATCCGGCACTGCCGGGTGCTTTTTTAATACTCTTCTTCCTCTTCCGGAAGCCGCTCTGTCAGGATGCCTTCCTTGATCATTGTCCGCCGGATCCGGTTCAGTTTCGGATTATAGGTATGCCGGTCGACGGTATTCTTCAGGGAAGTGCCGTAACGCTGAACCAGGAGCTTATTCTCTTTGGCGCGGTTCAGGAAGACCCGGTACAGGATTACGATCAGCGCAAACGTCAGAAACGGCACCAGCGGATGAACCTTGTCCGGGTCCTGCACACCGATCTCGCAGAGGTATTTGTTCAGGTTACTGCTTGCGATGACACCGCATAACAGCACGACCAGACCGCTGGAAATGACCGCCATGAACATCATGCTGGTCTTGTCTTCCTCACAGACATTTGCGGCCATGCATTCACAGTTCACCACAAGCAGAACAACGAACAGAAAAACCGGCAGTAATCCGGGAAAGCCGGAAAACAGCGATACAAATAATCCTGTCACCAGTGCCATGATCAGTGAAAAGCCAGCCATCGTAATCCATCCTCACTGTCATTATAACGTGACCGTTACCTGCGTCCATGTCAGTTGCCTGAGATAACGGAAAAGAGGAAATACACGATGCGTGTATTTCCTCTCTGAATCAGATTCTTTGCGATGCAGCGTCAGTCAAGATCTTCGCCGTTGGACGCAATGACCTTCTTATACCAGTAGAAGGAATCCTTGCGGCTTCTTGCCATCGTGCCGGTTCCGTCATCATGCTTGTCGACATAGATGAAGCCGTAGCGCTTGCGCATTTCGCCGGTTCCCGCAGACACAAGGTCGATCGGTCCCCAGGTCGTATACGCACGCAGGTCAACGCCGTTCTCGACAGCCTTCTTCATCGCCGCAATGTGCTTGCGGAAATAGTCGATACGGTACGGATCATGGATGGAACCATCGGCTTCAACGGTGTCAAAGGCACCGACGCCGTTTTCCACAACCATGAGCGGACGCTCATAGCGGTTGTAGATCATCTCCAGATAATACTGCAGGCCATCCGGGTCATACGCCCAGCCCCAGTCGGAATACTGGAGATACTCGTTCTTTGTGCCGCGCACCATGTTTCCGGATGCGCCTTCTTCGCCCTTGTGGGTGGTAACGGACATCGACATGTAGTACGAGAACGTGTACATATCCACGCAGCCTTCTTTCAATGACTGCAGGTCATCTTCCGTGATGTCGAGTTTTACATTGTGCTCGTTCCACAGTTTCTGCGCATAGGTCGGATAGTAGCCGAAGCACTGTACGTCACCGCAGTAGAAGATGCCCTTTTCCCACTTGTAGCGGTTAAAGAGGATGTCCTTGGGATCTTCGGTATGCGGATAGTAAGTGATACCGCAGATCATACAGCCGATCATGTTTTCCGGATCGATCTCATGGCCGATCTTTACCGCCTTGGCGGAAGCCACAAACTGGTTGTGGAGATGCTGGTAGGCATCCTGGAAATAGGAGTCCGGCATGTCATCCGGCAGGAAGTTAATCGTGTTGTTGATTTCATTGAAGGTCAGCCAGTACTTTACAAGTCCTTTGAACTCTGTAAAGCAGGTCTTCGCAAACTTCACGAATAACGGAATCAGTTCCCGGTTCTTCCAGTCTCCCAGTGTCTCTTCCAGATACAGCGGGGTATCAAAGTGCCAGATGGTAACCAGCGGTTCAATGCCGTATTTCCTCAGTTCTGTAAAGACATTGCGGTAGAATTCCACACCCCTGGGATTAGGTTCTTCTTCCATGCCGGTCGGATAAAGCCGTGACCAGGAAATGGACATGCGGAACACCTTGAACCCCATCTCCGCAAAGAGCGCGATATCTTCCTTGTAGTGATGATAGAAGTCGATGCCGTCATGGTTGGGATACAGACAGTCATCCAGCACCGCATAATGCGCGCCTTCCGGAAGCTTCTCAAATTTTGTGATAAAGCCGGGTTTGCCGTCCTTATCAATATACGTGATTCTTCTTGGCTCACTGACAGAGCCGCCGGTTGTGACATCGGTCAGTGCCGGTCCTCTTCCGTCGAGGTTCCAGGCACCCTCCAGCTGGTTTGCGGCAGTTGCGCCGCCCCACAGGAAATCCTTTGGAAATGGCATATGTGTTCTCCTTCTGATTTATGTTTACGCGATGGATTTGATTTCAGTAATGCCGCACTGTTCGAGTGCTTCCGCGGATGCCACAACGCAGCTTTGCGCTTCCGCAAATGCCTTGCGCAGTGCAGCCGCTGCCGTGCGGAGGTCATCGTTGCTGGTATCGAGGATCTCTTTACGCAGCTTCACACGGTCATCATAGGTAACGCCGCAGAACCAGGTTGCGTCCGCAAGCGTGATCTTTGCGCCGGGCGCAAGCAGCGGTTCATTCGCCGCAATTGTACCGATGATATAGGAGGTAAGATCGGTTTCCTGGTTAGCCAGGTCTTCAATATAATCCGCCGCTTTTTCAAACGTCTTCAGGCTGCCTGCCGGGCTTGGATCCCGATAGCTGTAACATGCCACATTGCCGTTGCGGCTTGCCGCAAAGCCGGTTCCGTAAGCACCGCCCTTGACACGGATCTCATTCCAGAGATAGCCATACGTCAGGATCTGGGCAACCGTACGGAGAACGCCGGAGTAAGCAAAGTCATATTTCTGCAGGTTGTTTCCGCTGACCGCATATGAGATCTGCGCAGGCACCTGAATGCCTTCTGTCTTCTTTTCAAACAGCGGATAGTGCACTTTTGCGCGCTGTGCCTGCGATATCGGAAGTGCTTCCAGCAGCGAATCGAGCGCCTTGAGATAATCTTCTCCGCTGATACTGATTGTCATACGTGCTTTGGAGAACAGCTCGCCGCAGTACATCTCGCATGCATACTTCAGTTCATCAAACTTCTCCTCGTAGTGTTCGATCAGATCACTGGTATAGACAAAGGATTCATATCCGCTGAAGTATTCCTTGGCAACACTCTCTGCACTGCCCTGGGCACCGACACGCATGACCGCCGCCGCATGTCCGCCGCCGATGAACATCTGACGGGACTGTTCCTTGTACTGCTGGAGAATCGGCAGGATCGTTTCCTTTTCGAACTGCGTTTCCATCATGACTTCCTGAATCAGTTCAACGGCCTTTGCGACATTCTGTTTCAGTACGGAACAGTGGACCGCAAGCACCGGATAACAGGAAGACCGGTCCCGGTTGACGGTGAACGCATCGTTGCGGAAGCGCAGGGAACCGATGTTGGCACGGATCAGTTCCTGCAGCTCCGGCAGGGTATGACTTGCCGTACGCAGACGCAGGAAAAGATCGGTCATCAGCGATACTTCGCTCAGATGATCTTTGGTAATTCCTGCGAGATTGAAATACAGATTCAGATAGACAATGCCGTTATCACTTTCCGGATATAACAGAACCGGAACGCCCTTGTATTCGGATTCCTTCGGTTCCATGGGTTTCGGAAGCGGATTGACATCGCTTCTCTGCAATGCGGGAAGCGTTGCCTTCTGTTCGGGCGTATCTTCCTGAGCCTGCCAGAGATCGAGATTATGATTCAGTTCGATGTAAGACGCAATATCCTCCTGCCAGGATTCCTTTGCGGCCTTCAGTTTTGCGGTTTCCTTTTCCTTCCGTTTTGCCGCAAGCGTCTTGTCCGGCACGACAACGGTCAGGGAGTACGCATCCGTATCCAGCAGATCCCTGCGGATCAGATTTTCAAAGTAATCCGTATCCGCCCTCTGACGCAGTGCTTCATACATGTTTCCGACCGAGATATACATTGCCGGGGCGCCGCCGTACATCCAGGACTGATAGATCGTCGCCGCCAGTTTTACACCGGCCGGTTCGCTCTGTTCACGGTAACGGAATTCCATCTGGTTGAGAATGGCCTTGAGCTCTTCCTTCCGCAGACCGTCTTCGAGAAGCTTTGCGGCGGTGTCATGCATGCATTGACGGATCTTCTCCGCATTCTCTTTTTCCGTATTGCGCACCACAAGGCCGATGTACGGCTGGGCAAGCTCATCCATGACGTCAAGGTCCGCATCCTGTCCGAGTTTGTTTTCCAGGATCGCTTTCTTCAGCGGCGCTTCATTCGATCCGGTAAGCATGGTGGAAAGCACACGCCATGCCATCTGTGTTTCGACATCGTCATAGTCACAGAGAATCTTTGTGAGGGCAACTTCCGTCTTCTCGGCTTCGCTTTCATCTTCGCCGATTTCATACGGAACTTCCGAAACCGTCGGGGAAAAATCTTCCTGATGACCGGTCTCGAAGGTCATGTTTTCATTGTCATACTCCGCAAAGAACGAGTCGATCTTTGCGAGTGCCGCATCGATATCCAGATCACCGTCCAGTACGGTTCTCGAGTTGGACGGGTGATAGAACTTCGTATGTGCCGCAAGGAACTGTTCGTAGGTAAGATCCGTGATCTTCTCCGGATCACCGCCGGAGACGTATCTGTAACAGGTCTGTGAATACACCTGGCGCATGACTTCGTTCATCATGACTTCATCGACGGACGAGAACGCACCTTTCATCTCATTGAGCACAACACCCTTGAATACCGGTTCCTCTTTCGGATCCCGGATCTCGTAGTGCCAGCCCTCCTGATAGAAGATGTTCGGGTTGGTGTAGATCGCCGGATGCAGTACGGCATCCAGATAGACATCCATCAGATTCAGGAAGTCCTTGTCATTCCGGCTGGAAACCGGATAGATGGTTTTATCGGGATAGGTCAGCGCATTCAGGAAGGTCTGGAGCGAGCTCTTAAGCAGATCCACGAACGGTTCGCGCACCGGATACTTTCTCGATCCGTTCAGTACGGAATGTTCACAGATATGAAAGACACCGCTGTCATCTTCCGGAATCGTCTTGAAGCCGATGCAGAAGGTCTTGTTTTCATCCGGCCGTTTCAGCCAGACAAGTCCTGCGCCGGTCTTCTCATGAACCATCTCATAAAGCGTGCCGCGGCAGTCAGGCGCATCCTCCACACGGGTTACCAGGAAGCCCCTGATGCGGTCATTCACGTTAATATCCATTGTTTTTTAATCTCCTGTCCGCTAACAGTGTATCATATGACTCCCCGAAACAGACCGCCTGCGTACTCTCGTGTTACAATGGGAAAACAGGTTTCCCATCATGATTGAACTTGAACTGAGAACCGCGATCGCCGCAGCGGGTGATCCGATTGAAAAAGCGATTAAAAAATTCCGGCTGAACCGTGCCGATATCCTTTCGTCGTCCATCGTGCACCGCTCCCTGGATGCCCGGCCGAACCATGAGCCGGCATTTCAGTATAAGCTGCGCTTTGAACTGCGCAATGAAGCTTCCGTACTCAAACGGCTGAAACAGGCGCGTGCCGTTACACCGTTTGTTTATCAGATCAGGGAACGCGGCACCGCACCGCTTTCTTCCCGGCCCATCGTGATTGGTTTTGGGCCCTGCGGAATGGCCGCAGGTCTTCTGCTTGCCCGCCTTGGGTACCGGCCGCTGATTCTCGAGCGCGGTCCGAAAACCGAAGACCGGGTCACCGCGGTGGAACAGTACTGGAAGACCGGTGTTCTTGATTCCAAACGCAACGTGCAATTCGGCGAAGGCGGAGCCGGTGCGTTCTCCGACGGAAAGCTCACCACACGGGTCAAGGATCCGCGGGTTTCACTGATACTCGATGAACTGATCAAAGCCGGTGCGGATCCGTCCATTGCCTGGCTCAATCATCCCCACATCGGAACCGACCGGTTCCGGGAAATCAATAAAACGATACGGAATGAAATCATCCGGCTGGGCGGAGAGGTCCGGTTTGAGACAGCCCTGCAGGATCTTGTGATAACAGACAACAAACTTCAGGCGATTGTCACTTCTGAAGGAGAAACGATCCACTGTGAAACGCTGATCCTTGCGGTCGGACACAGTGCACGCGATACGTTCCAGATGCTTTACGAAAAACATCTGCCATTGGAATCCAAGCAGTTTGCGGTCGGCTTCCGGGCCGAGCACCTGCAGGAATTCATCAATGCCCGGCAGTACCGGAATATCCCGGATTATTCCTCCCTTCCGGCTGCCGAATACCACCTGTCCCATACCTCGTCATTAAAGAAAGGCGTCTACTCTTTCTGCATGTGTCCGGGCGGCTATGTCATTCCGGCCGAAAGCATTCCCAATACCGTTGTGACCAACGGGATGTCCTATGCGGCACGGGATGGAAAGAACGCCAATGCGGCATTGTTAGTGCAGGTCGATGCCTCCGATTTCGGAGACGGACTCTTTGCGGGCATGCACTTCCAGGAGAAGCTCGAACATGCGGCCTATGACCTTGGAAACGGGAAGGCACCGTGCGAAACGATTGCCCACTATCTGAAGCAATCATCTGTAAACGACGTCACTTCGGTACAGCCAACTTATGCCCGCGGGGTGACCATGGCTGACCTGCATGCATTACTTCCGGATGCGCTCAATCAGTCGCTGGAAGAAATGCTTGTCCATACGGAATCGATCTTCCCCGGCTTCACCGCGGAAGGTGCACTCTTTACCGGCATTGAAACCCGGACCAGCTCCCCGATCCGTATCCTGCGGGATCTGAAAACACTGGAATCCCCGGTTTCCGGCATCTATCCGTCCGGCGAAGGCGCCGGCTATGCCGGCGGCATCGTCAGCTCCGCCATTGACGGGGTGAAATGCGCTGAACAGATCATTGCCCGCTTTGCGCCGGCAAAGGAATAAACATTGTTATTCTTTATCCCACGAAAAATGTCCGCAGTCAGGCGGACATTTTCTGTTGTATTCAGTGACTCTGTTTCTGATTCCATACCCGCAGGATCTCTTCACGGAACAGCTTCGGATACATCAGCACCAGTTCCGCGTGCATGAGACCGCGGAATTCCCGTGACACGGTCTGCGGATAGGCACGCTTCACATAGGCGCAGTTTTTCGCGCGGGCATGTTTCTCTCCTTCCCCATACCAGTATTCAATATACGTATCCACGGCCGGCACCGGATCAGGCATTGCGTAATTGTTTGCGGACCAGAACGAATTGTATAAGGTCCGATAGGAATAATGATTCTTCTCAAAGTCGAAGATCCTGTCGTAATGGTCGGTCGGATTCTCACCGGCTGGGGTCCAGCGGTCCGGCGGCGCAATCAGCTCCATGACGGTCCGGTTCTTTGTCGCAAGAGAGACGGACAGAAAGTCGCCTGCGGCGATCAGCCGGCAGACCGGTTTTGGATACGGATATGGCGTGATACCCGCATCGATGATCGCTTTTGTGACGGGAATGGATTCCGCGGCCAGAAAGCGGACCACCGTAGCTCCGCCGAGGGATACGCCGTACATGAGATCCACATGATCATAACCATGCGCGGCAAGGTATTCCGCCGCATCATGGGCATATTTCTCTACCGATATAAAATCCGTTCCGGATTCATCATGTCCGTCCGCCGCAAACAGCAGGATATGAAACTCCCTGGACAGTTCCTCTGCGGACGGCTTGAATACCCACCAAGGCTCTGCCGTGCACTGAAAGATCGTCATTAACGGAACCGACCGGCTTCCGTATTCAATTACCTTCATGCGATTCCTCCCGTTTTGTCATTACTGCCACTGCACAGGGAATCCGTCCCTGCGCCTCATAAATCTGCACGTCCGTATATCCGGCATCCAGAAAGAACTGTTTATAGGTACGGGAGGTAAACTGGCGTTTGAAGTCCGCGCCGGCTTTGCCCACCGCTTTCGAGAACCCACTGTCCGCTCCGGACTCTGCTTTGTTCATATAGGTCGGGATGATCAGTGTTCCGCCGCTTCCGCATACCCGGTTCAGTTCCCGCAGTGCCTTCAGCGGTTCATCCAGAAGATGAATCACATTGCCTGCGATAACCTTGTCAAAGGTATTGTCCGGATACGGCAGCTTGGTAATGTCTGCCGGTTCAAAGGTGATATTGGAATATGCGCGGCAGTTCTTTTCTGCCCGTTTCAGCATCTTTTCCGCATAGTCCGTCGCGGTCACATGCATGCATTTCTGCGCCATCACTTCTGTTAACATTCCGGTCCCGCAGGCGCATTCCAGCACATTGTCATCTGGCTCCATCAGTGCGGCGATGATCTGCTTTAACTGCTGATGCGTTCTGCGGTTGATGACATTCACAAAGATGTCATAGACCCCCGCCACATTGTCCCAGAACATCACATCACCTTCCCGTTCATATACAGCAGTCCGCCCATCATCCAGAGATTGGCGGCACTGATCCAACCCGTAGCCAGTGCGTTGGTCAATGCATGGTTCCCGCAGAGACGCATGATAATAATCCAGACAACCCCCGCAAACAGAGAGAATACCGCACACCATTTCGGATACGGTGTATGTCCCTTTGCGAATGCCCGGAATTGCACGACTGCCGTCATGAGGAAAAAGATCAGAAACAGTACGGTCGCAGGCACCAGAAACCAGCCGATCCACGGAAGCATTTCCCTATATACCGCGGAAGGATCTGCGGCATAGATCCGTTTCAGGAGATATACCGCCATACAGCACGGCACATGAACCCCGCAGCCGCCGAAGGCAAGACATCCGATGATGCCGCCGCGGAAGAGATGCGCATCGGATTCCGAGTACGGCTTGATCAGCCGGTACACCGCAAACCAGCAGAGGCACTCGATCGGAATTCCAATGAGACCAAGCAGTGCAGACGCAATAATCCGTGCATCGGAAACGGATACATAACGCGTCAGTACCAGCGGAATTCCGGTAACCGAAGGATCATTGACGCCCCATCCCAGCAGGATATCCCCCAGCATGACCATACTTGCGGCAAAGATGCCAAGCTTCAGAAGATGCCGGATCCGTGCCTTATCGAACTGCGCTGTATTCATGGAACTCATACGATCACCTCCCACGTCAGTTAGTATATTCTAACATGCATATAAAACAAAAGGCCTGAGAATTCAGGCCTCTTGTATGACGATTACTCTTCGCTCAGCGCGTGTTCTGCGGCCTCGGTCAGAGGTGCAGTCTTCGGCTGATAATCATCTGCCTCATCCGGGTCGCGGCGCGAACTTTCATCCGGCTGCTTTGCGGCATTCAGCTCTTCCAGCTGACGGGCACGCTCCTCACGGAGCTCACGGAGGCGGTTGGCCTTCATGACAATGCGGTCAGTGGTCTCACGGCTGCAGTCGGTACGACCCGTACCTGCAGGAATGAGGGAACCGAGAATGACGTTTTCCTTGAGACCCTGGAGAGAGTCGGTCTTTCCGCGGACAGCCGCGTCAGTGAGGACTCGTGTGGTCTCCTGGAAGGATGCGGCGGACAGGAAGGAGTCGGTTTCAACCGCTGCCTTGGAGATACCAAGCAGGATCGGCTGATACTTCGCAGGTTCCTTGTCCTCATCGAGGAGTGCGTTGTTGATGGAAACCATGTTGGCCATGGACAGCGTCTGTCCGACACTGAGTTCGGAGTCACCCGGTTCAACAACCATGACACGTCTGAGCATCTGACGGATCATAACCTCCAGGTGCTTATCGGAGATGTCGATGGACTGACCGGAATAAACCTTCTTGACTTCCTTCAGGATGTATTCCTGAACGGCGCGGACACCCGCAACCGCAAGGAGTTCCTTCGGTGCGATGACGCCTTCGGTCAGAGGTTCACCGGCTTTGACAACCGTACCGACCTCGATGCTGGAAAGCTTCGGCTGGGTGCGGTCGCACTTGTGCTGAATTGCGTCATTTTCATTCGCAACGGTGATGACCATGGTTCCGTTTTCGGTATCTCCGGAGATATCAGTAACCTGACCGTCAACCTTGGAGATAACCGCAACACGCTTCGGATTACGTGCTTCGAACAGTTCTTCGACACGCGGGAGACCCTGCGTGATATCGCCGGACTTGTTCGCAACACCGCCGGTGTGGAAGTTACGCATGGTGAGCTGGGTACCCGGTTCACCGATCGCCTGGGCAGCCATGACACCGATTGCCTCACCCGGTTCAACCGGGTTGCCGGTAGCCATGTTTCTTCCATAGCACTTCGCGCAGATTCCGTTCGGCGCTTCGCAGGTGAATACGTTGCGGATCTTTACTTCCTCAACGCCTGCGTCAACGATCTTCTGAGCAAGATCGCTGGTGAGATAGGTGTTCTCTTCAACGATGACTTCGCCGGTCTTGGGATCGACAACGTCACGGGCAGTGTATCTGCCGTCGATACGTTCGAAGAGGTTTTCGATGATGGAGTCGTTCTTCTCATCACGCAGTGTGCGTACTGCGTAAGCCTTTGTGGTTCCGCAGTCGAGCTGATCGACAACACCTTCATCATTTTCGAAATCACCCTTGGTGATGATGACTTCCTGGGCGACATCGACAAGACGTCTGGTCAGATATCCGGACTCCGCGGTCTTCAGAGCGGTATCGGTAAGTCCCTTACGTACACCGTGGGTGGAGATAAAGAACTCGGATACGCTCATACCTTCACGGAAGCACGAGTAGATCGGAACTTCGATGATGGACGGCTGATATTCCTTCTTGGACTTGGACTGTGTCGGACGGGCCATGAGTCCGCGCATGCCGGCGAGCTGGGTAAAGTGGTTCTTGTTTCCTCGCGCACCGGATACCGACATCATGTTGATCGGGTTCATACGAGCCATACCGTTCATCAGGTCGTCACCGACGCTGTTCTTGACGGTATCCCACAGTTTGGAGAATGCTTCTTCCCATTCAGCATCGGTCAGAAGACCTCTGTCGCGGAGTGCATTCAGCTGATCTGCCTTCTTCTTTCCTTCCGCAACCAGCTCTTCCTTGTGCGGTGCGACAGAAATGTCGGACAGCGCAACGGTCATGCCGGCGAGGGTGGAATAGAGGTAGCCCATGTCCTTGAGGGAGTCAAGGATATCGGAGGTACGGACTTCCGGCGAATCAACATCGCCGTTTCCGTTCTTGTACTTCTCGAATACTGCGGCGATCAGGTTTCCGAGGTCACCCTTCTTGAATTCGGAAGTAACCGGACGGCTCTGGATTTCCTTCTTGATATCCGTGCCCGGTTCCACGAAGTCATCGTTCGGGGTTACGCGGAGGTTCGCCTCATTGCATTCATTGAGGTACGGGAAGTCTGCCGGGAAGACATTGTTGAAGATGATCTTACCGACAGAGGTAAGCAGGTAACAGCTGTTCTGATACTCGGTAAAGCAGGTCTTTCCGACTTTGTTGCCGGGGATCGCAATACGGGTATGCAGATGAACTTCACCGGTCTGATATGCCACGAGGACTTCGTTGACATCCTTGAAGATATGACCTTCGTTGTCACCGAACCGTCTCCAGCGGTCAGCCTCGGTCTTGAGGCCGAGTGCTTCGAGCTGATCTGCCTTCTTGTAGAATTCGTCAGCGGTGCACTCCATATTCAGATAGAAGTTTCCGAGGACAAGGTCCTGTCCCGGGGTAACGATCGGCTTACCATCCTTCGGACCGAGAATGTTGTTGGCACCGAGCATGAGAACTTCCGTCTCTGCACGAGCCATCTCACTCAGCGGCAGATGGACTGCCATCTGGTCACCGTCGAAGTCCGCGTTGAACGCCGGGCATACGAGCGGATGGACACGGATTGCATGTCCGTCAACCAGTTTCGGGAAGAAGGACTGGATACCGAGACGGTGGAGTGTCGGGGCACGGTTCAGGAAGACCGGGTGGCCTTCGATGACCTGTTCCACCGCATCCCAGACGCGGGCATCCTGCTTGTCGATCAGTTTTTCCGCAGTCTTCGGGTTTGCGGCAATCTGCTGGTTGACCAGTTCGTTGATGACGAACGGCTTGTACAGCTGAATTGCCATTTCCTTCGGAAGACCGCACTGCCACATCTTGAGGTTCGGTCCGATGGCAATAACGGAACGGCCGGAGAAGTCGACACGCTTACCAAGGAGGTTCTGACGGAACCGTCCCTGCTTACCCTTGAGGGAGTGAGAGAGTGACTTCAGCGCACGTCCGCCCGCACCGGTGATCGGCTTGGAACGGCGTCCGTTATCGATGAGCGCATCAACTGCTTCCTGCAGCATACGCTTTTCGTTCTGAACGATGATGGCAGGTGTGCCGAGCTCGAGCAGCTTCTTGAGACGGTTGTTTCGTGTGATGACACGACGGTAGAGGTCGTTGAGATCACTGGTTGCGAAACGGCCGCCGTCCAGCTGCAGCATCGGTCTTAAATCAGGCGGAATAACCGGGAGAACGGTGAGAATCATCCATTCCGGACGGTTGTCACTGTTGCGGAAGCTGTCTACGGTTTCCAGACGCTTGATGAGTTTCTTGCGCTTGTCGCCGGCAGCCTTTTCCAGTTCTTCCTTGATCGCCGCATATTCCTTTTCGATATCAACCTGCTCGAGCAGTGTCTTGACTGCTTCCGCACCGGTCGCCGCAGAGAAACTGCCCGGACCGTAGATTGCGGTATTCTCACGGAATTCCCGCTCGGAAAGGATCTGCTTGTAAGTGAGCTTTGTGTCGCCCGGATCGGTAACGATCCAGGAAACGAAGTAGACGACTTCCTCCAGGGATTTCGGAGGAACGTTCAGCAGAAGGCTCATTCTGGAAGGAATGCCGCGGAGATACCAGATGTGCGCGACCGGAGCGGCGAGCTCGATATGGCCCATACGCTCACGGCGGACACTGCTCTTGGTGATCTCGACGCCGCACTTGTCACAGACGACGCCCTGGTACCGGATCTTCTTGTACTTTCCGCAGGCACATTCCCAGTCCTTGGTCGGACCGAAGATGCGCTCGCAGAACAGACCGTCTTTTTCCGGTTTCTGTGAACGGTAGTTGATGGTCTCAGGCTTCTTTACTTCGCCATAGGACCAGGATCTGATACGTTCCGGTGATGCGAGTCCGACTTTGATTGCACTGAACTTGTTAATATTCATCGTCCGTATCCTCCTTTACTCTCCGTAGGTGTCCATGTCATCGACACCTACAACCGCAGCTTCTGCGACTTCGTCTTCGATTTCACCAGCTTCATTGAGCGTGCTCATTCCGTTGGTGTCCTCAGCGCTGAAACCGTACTGCTGGTGACTCATGTCCAGAGTTGCCTCTTCCTTGAGTTCCTGCTTCTCAAGCTCCTTGAGGTCGGTGAAGTTGCCTGCCTCATCCTGCATGCGGACATCCACAGCGAGTGCCTGGAGTTCGTGTACAAGGACGCGGAAGGATTCCGGAATACCCGGCTCCGGCAGGTTCTTGCCCTTGACGATGGCTTCATAGGTCTTGGTACGGCCGGTGATGTCATCACTCTTGACCGTCAGGATCTCCTGCAGTGTATGTGCAGCACCGTATGCTTCGAGTGCCCAGACTTCCATTTCACCGAAACGCTGGCCGCCGTTCTGCGCTTTACCGCCGAGCGGCTGCTGTGTAACGAGGGAGTACGGACCTGTTGCACGGGCATGAAGTTTGTCGTCGACCATGTGGGCGAGCTTGATCATGTACATGACGCCGACCGAGATGCGCTCGTCATACGGCTCACCGGTCAGACCGTCTGTCAGGAGGTACTTGCCGTCTGCGGAAGTACCGGCCTCTGCCATGATGTCTTTCAGATCTTCGTTGGATACACCGTCGAAGACCGGAGTAGCGAATTTGCAGCCAAGGCTGCGGGCAGCCATTCCGAGGTGAACCTCAAGAACCTGTCCGATGTTCATACGGGACGGAACGCCGAACGGGTTCAGCATGATATCGATCGGAGTGCCGTCCTGCATGTACGGCATATCCTCGATCGGCATGATGCGGGAAATGACACCCTTGTTTCCGTGACGGCCGGCCATCTTGTCACCTTCGGAAATCTTACGTTTCTGAACGATGTAAACCTTGACGACCTCATTGACTCCCGGCGGCAGCTCGTGATCCTTCCGCTTGAAGACGCGGACGCTGTGCACGATGCCGGCACCGCCGTGCGGTACCTTCAGGGAGTTGTCACGAACCTCGCGGCTCTTCTCACCGAAGATCGCAAGGAGCAGTTTTTCTTCCGGAGTGACTTCACTCTGGCCCTTCGGTGTAACCTTACCGACCAGGATGTCGCCTTCCTTCACCTCGGCACCGACCATGACGATACCGCGTGCATCAAGGTTGCGGCATGCGGATTCAGCAACGTTCGGGATATCCCGGGTGATTTCTTCCGGACCGAGTTTTGTCTCACGGCATTCGATGTCGTATTCCTCAATATGAATGGAGGTGTAGACATCTTCACGAACCATGCGCTCACTCATGATGATCGCATCCTCGTAGTTGTATCCGTGCCATGTCATGAAGGCAATCAGCACGTTCTGACCGAGGGCGAGTTCACCATTCTGCATCGCAGGGCCGTCCGCGAGAATATCACCGCGCTCAACACGCTCGCCGTCGAAGACGATCGGGTGCTGGTTGAGGCAGGTGGATGCATTGGAGCGGCGGAACTTTGTCAGTTCATACACATGATCCTGACCGTTGTCTTCGGTAACGACAACCTTGTCCGCATCGACGTAGCTGACAACACCCGGAGCGGTTGCGACACACGCAGCACCCGAGTCACGGGCGATGTGGTGTTCGATACCGGTACCGACAAACGGGCTGTGCGGATTCAGCAGCGGAACTGCCTGTCTCTGCATGTTCGCGCCCATCAGCGCACGGGTGCAGTCGTCGTTTTCAAGGAACGGGACACAGGAAGTCGCAACGGATACGATCTGACGCGGCGAAACGTCCGCGTAGTCGATCTGGCTGCGGTCAGCCATGATGGTTTCACCGGCTTTACGGGCAACGATACGGTCGCCGACCAGCTTGCCGTCCTTGATTTCGTTTGCCTGCGCGATGATGTGATCATTCTCTTCATCGGCAGACATGTATTTGATGTCATCGGTGACAACACCGTTCTCAACTCTCCGGTACGGAGTCTGAATGAAGCCGTACTCGTTGACCTTCGCATAGGTTGTGAGGTACGAGATCAGACCGATGTTCGGACCTTCCGGTGTCTCGATTGGGCAGATACGGCCATAGTGCGAGTTGTGAATGTCTCGTACTTCGAAGCCTGCACGCTCACGGGTGAGACCGCCCGGACCAAGCGCGGAAATACGGCGCTTGTTGGACAGCTCAGCGAGCGGGTTCTGCTGATCCATGAACTGGGACAGCTGGGAACTGGAGAAGAACTCCTTGATCGCCGAAGTGAGCGGACGGATATTTGTCAGCTGCTTCGGAGTCAGCGCGCTGGAATCCGACAGGGACATACGGTCCTTGACGGTACGCTCCATACGGGAGAGACCGATCCGGAACTGGTTCTGAATCAGTTCACCGACCGTACGGATACGGCGGTTGCCAAGCATATCGATATCATCAGCGCTTCCGACACCGTCCAGCATGTTCAGTTCATAGCTGTACAGGGAGTACATATCGGACATCGTGATTGTATGCTTGGTGTTCAGCGGGTCGCCGCCGATCACCTTGACCGGATGACCTTCCGCGATGATCGTCACTTCCTGGACACACGCACCGACCAGCCATGCGCTGACCTTGTCGTTGCCTTCTTCCATGACGATATCCTGAACGCGGTTCTTGTCTGCGGAGGACAGCGGTACGAGAACATCATCCGGCACATAGCGGGATACGACGTTCGAACCGTCCTCGTTGACGACATCCTTGCCGCCCATGGTGACACGGCCGATGGAGAACATCCGGGAGCCGAGGTCAAGAATTGCGGAGGTGTTGTCGTTGGTAAGCTTTGCCTCGCTGGCAATGATGCCTGCGTATACCGTGACGGTCTTGAATTCCTTCGCGATCGCCTTGATATCTTCGGGTACGAGAACCGTGCCCTGTTCATAGCTGACCTTCTTGCCTTCGAGATCGGTCGCAAGAATACGTCCGACCAGAGCTTCCGTCCAGGAGGTCTCCATCTCGGCGGTTACCGGGTGGGAGAACAGATAGTTGTACGGGAGCGCGCGGCAGTTGATGCCCTTGTTGATCTCAGGACGGAGCGCATCACGCTCTTTCTGACCGATGACGGTGTTCTTCTTGAAGATCACCTTTCCGTCAGCGCCGATGAGATCGTTCTCGAGTGTATGGCCTTCCATACGGTCGAGGACATTCAGCTTCTTGAGGACCTTGTACCGGCCGGCCTTTGTGAGGTCATAGCGGCGGTAGTCGAAGAACTTCTGATCCATCGTGGTGAGAGATCCTTCTTCAGTGGCGATTTCATCAGCGCGCTGGTTCATATAGACAGCCATGAGCGCTTCTTTTGTCGTCTTGGTCTTCTTGTCTGCGTCAAGGGTATGGCACAGCTCTTCATAGTTTCCGAATACGCTGGTATACAGCAGCATGTATTCGTTGAGATGTTCGGTATCCTGTTCCGGAACAATTACATCCGGATACAGTTCAAAGCGGAGTGCCTTGAGAAGCTTCTCCATCTTTGTGTAGTCGAACGCATTTTCATTGCGCTCAATGTTCAGCGACATGCCGATCGCCTTGAAAAGAATGGTGGAGAGCACTTTTCTTCTGCGGTCGATCGAGCAGTACATCACCCGGCCGAGTGCCGCCTTCTTTTCATCGGACATGAATTCGAGCCAGGTTCCGCGGCTCGGAATCAGTTCACAGGTATAGGTGTCACGTCCGGTGCGCTCTTCGGAAATAATGTCGAAGTATGCGCCCGGGGAACGGACAATCTGTGAAACGATAACACGCTCGGCGCCGTTGATGATGAAGGTGCCGGTCGGTGTCATCAACGGGAAGTCGCCAAGGAAGACTTCCTCCCACTTTGTCATGACCTCACCGGTCTCCTGATCCACCATCTCGAGCTCCATTTTCGCTTTTAACGGAGCGCAGTAGTTGGCTTCCCGATATTTGCACTCGGAAACCGAGTATTTAGGCTCACCGAACTCATAGTCAATAAACTTGAGCTGGATGTTGCCGCCGAAATTGCGGATCGGGTAAATGTCGTTAAACACTTCCCGGATTCCGTCTTTCAGGAACCATTCAAAGGATGCTGTCTGGATTTCCGTGAGATCCGGAAGGTCCAGGCCCGCCGATACTTTCGAGTAGTCCCGGCGGACAGCTTTGTTGCCGTACTGAACAACGTGGTATGAATTCGTTTTTTCCATGTTCGTCATCCTTTCGCCTGCACTGTTGGAAACGCCGAAAGGGGGCAGTATCCCCCGCTTAAATCCGGCAATTTGTCAACTTATAATATTAACATAAAATGTTATAAGATGCACCGGTTTACTGTCTGATGCATCGTAAAATCCAGTAGCCTCTGTCACGGTCAATCAGGTCACAGGATCCGTATAATTCCGCCAGCTTGTTCATGGCGCTTTCCGCAC
Organism: Solobacterium sp.; assembly: GCA_017469885.1. GTDB lineage: Bacteria > Bacillota_I > Bacilli_A > Erysipelotrichales > Erysipelotrichaceae > Bulleidia. The sequence goes on along the minus strand of JAFUFO010000014.1, from coordinate 25,042 downwards.
CCTGATTGCGGCGGATCACCGCATAGAACACTCCGTTGTCCGCAAGATGCGCATGTGCTTCTTCAAACATCCGGTAAACCGTCTGTTTTCCGGCACGAATCGGAGGGTTCGTGATAATAGCGGAGAAAATCGCTGTGCCAAGTCCTGACAGTCCGTCGGATTCGACCGCCGTTACCGGCGTACCGTTCTTCTGACTGTTCAGCACCGTGAGTTCCAGTGCCCTTGGGTTCACGTCACACGCGGTGACATCGAGGTCCGGCTGCGTTCCTTTCAGAACGATGCCAATGACTCCATAGCCGCATCCCAGATCCAGGACGCTGCCGTGAAGCGGTTCTTCCTCTGCGATTGCCTTCAGAAGCGTATGTGTACCGAAGTCCACTTCGCTCTTTGAAAACACGCCGTCATCCGTGGTGAACGTATACTCACGCCCTTGAAAGAAGTACGTTATTTCTCTTCTGCGCGAAGGAAGATCCCGGTTGTCCGTAAAATAGTGTTTTCCGTCCATCCGCACGACTCCTTTCATAGGGGCGAAAAGCCAAGAGCGCTGAAGGCACCCTCGGCTTGTTCAGTGAAATGCTGTTACAGGCGATTATTTGTATTCAACAGTAGCACCTGCATCCATCAGCTGCTTCTTAATGTTGTCAGCCTCTTCTGTAGGTACATCCTTCTTGATCTCTGCAGGGAGAGCATCAACAAGCTTCTTAGCATCAACAAGGCCGAGACCTGTGATTGTACGAACAACCTTGATAACGCCGACCTTGGCATCACCAACGCTTGTCAGAACGACAGTAACGTTCTTCGGCTCGTCAGCAGCAGCCTCTGCCGGAGCAGCAGCAACAGCGACCGGAGCAGCAGCGCTTACGCCGTACTTCTCTTCGATTGCCTTTACGAGATCGTTGAGTTCGAGAATTGTAGCTTCATCAAGAAACGCGAGAATTTCGTCTTTTGTTAACTTTGCCATTTTATTTTTCCTCCTTAGGCAGCCGCCTCTTCAGCGGGTTTTGTTTCTTCTGCAGGGGCAGCAGCCTCTGCCGGTGCGCCTTCGCCCTTCTGTTCAGCAACTGCATTGACTGCACGTGCGAACTGGGATACCGGTGCCTGTAATACTGAAAGCAGCATGGACAGCATTCCCTCACGGTTCGGAAGTGCAGAGAGTTCTTTAATGATGTCGAGATCGACTACCTTGCCCTCAACGATTCCGCCTTTGAGAACCAGCGCCTTGTGCTTTTTCGCGAACTGTGCAAGAACACGGCTCGCTGCGGTTTCATCCGGTCCAAATACCAGCGCATTCGGTCCGGTCAGAACGTCCTTCAGATCGCTGAGACCTGCCGCATCTGCCGCAAGAGAAGCGAGAGTGTTCTTGTAAACCTTCATCTCAACATTCTCTTCACGCAGCTTTCTGCGCAGCTCAGTGACTTCCGCAACGCTCAGGCCACGGTACTCTGCGATGACAGTAGAGCCGGAATTCTTGAACTTGTCGGAAATTTCAGTGACAACGTTCTTTTTGTTTTCTAATACCGCCTGATTCATTCCTTCACCTTCACCTTTCTGTTATCGCCTACCCTTGTAAAGATATAAAAGCCCTCGCAGACAGCAAGGGCTTAAAAGTTCTTAAAACACATGAAACTTTCAACCTCGGTAACATGATTAAGCTTTCGCCGTTACTGTCTTTGGTATCGATAACGATCAATATCATACTGCCCGCTATCATTCATGTCAAACAGTTTTTATACTTTTTTTGCATATTTATGCGCTTTTTAATCTAATATCCTTTCCCCAGGTCTACCGGACGCAGGAACGGCTTTCCTTCCGCATACCGGCGGAAGTCATCCAGAAAGAGATCGACGATCCGTTCCACGGTATAAGGAAGCGAGGTATCCCCTGCCACATGCGGGGTAATCAGAAGGTTCGGGCACTCCCATAAAGAATCCTCCGCAGGGATCGGTTCGGTCTCAAATACATCGAGGGCCGCATACAGCCGCTTATGATTCAGCTCTTCTTCCAGGGCCTTCTGATCAATACAGATGCCGCGGCCGACATTGACGATCAGCGCATTGTCCGGGAGGAGGCCAAGCTCGTTTTTACCAATGATGTGAGCTGTGTCCGCTGTGCCGGGAAGCGAAAGAATCAGGATATCCGTCTGCGGAAGCACGGTATCCAGTTCTCCGGTTGTGATGACCCGGTCAAACAGGTCTTTCGGGTTCTTCCCGCTGCGGTTGACGCCGATGATGGTCTTTGGCTGAAACGCCCACAGGCGTACGGCCGTCGTCTGGCCGATATCCCCTGTCCCCAGGATTGTGATCCGGCTGCGCAGAATCGAGCGGACCGGAAGATTTCTCGTCCATCTGCGTTCGTTCACAATCTGTGTGTATTCCGGCTGGCGGCGGAATACTTCCAGAATCAGCATGATGATATGTTCGGCAATCGTTACACCATAGGCTCCGCTTGAACAGGTCAGGGCGGCTTTGCCGGAGATGAAGGGTTCACAGTCCGCAAACTGATTGACGCCGGCGCTTGGCGAGCACTGCCATTTCAGGTTCGGGGCGGATTCGGCAAGTTTTGCGGAGGTCGAAAAGAGCACTTCCGTGCCGTCGATGAATTCCATAGCGTCTTCGGTATTCTGAAAGAACCGCACCCGGTAGCCGTAGCTTGCGGTAATACGCTCAATCTTCATACGCTGTGCATCCGTCATTTCCGGAAGCACAACAGTCACCAGACGGGGTGATCTCTGTGTCATCGTGCACCACTTCCTTCCATCTTCATTGTAAAAGAAAACCGGGCATCAAAGTACCCGGATGATTCAAATCAGAAGGAGAAGATCATTCCCGCGCAGGCTGCCGCGACGATCAGGAAGATCGGATGCGGTGTTTTCTTCGGCAGTCTGTATCCTGCAAGAAGGGCCGCAAACAGGAGAATGGACTTCCATTTGAAGAAGGAACCGAAGTCCCCTGCGCCAAGCGCATCTGTGCGGAACAGCGATACCAGGAAGATACTGATGACCGCGGAAAGAATGAATCCGCACACTGCAGGACGAAGCCCGGAGAAGATGCCCTGCACGACCTTGAGCTGCTTGAAGCGCTCCAGAACGCTTGCGATGATGCATATCACGATGATGCTGGGGGCAACCAAAGAAAGCGTTGCGCCGATTGCACCCGGAATACCGAACTGTGAATAGCCGACATAGGTTGCCATGTTTACACCGATCGGTCCCGGTGTGCTTTCGCTCACCGCCAGCATCGTGGTCAATTGATCCAGCGTGAACCAGCCGTATTTGACCGACATTTCCCGTAAGAACGGAATCGTGGCGTAACCGCCGCCGATCGCAAAGAGACCGGTCTTGAAGTACTCCCAGCAGAGCAGTAAGAACTCTTTCATGCGTTGCCCTCCTTCTGTCCCTTCATCAGGAACATCGCATAGCCGGTCGCACCGGCAAGAATGACAAGAACGAAGGTCGGAATCGATGTGAAGTAGTTCAGCGCGAAGGCTGCCGCAAAGATCACGAAGGTCGGAATGTCCTTCACGCCTTTGAGGATGAGTTTGCGAATTGCCTCAAACAACAGGACGCAGACACCGATCTGGATGCCGCCCAGGGCATGCTGGACGATGGGAATATCCGAGAAGTTCGTAATGAGACCTGCAATAATGGTGATGATCACCAGGGACGGGCTGATGACGCCGAGTGTCGCCGCAATGCCTCCCGCCACCCCTTTGACCTTGTATCCGACAAAGGTCGCGGTGTTGACCGCGATGATGCCCGGAGTAACCTGACCGAGGGCATAGTAATCCATGATCTCGTCTTCGGTTGCCCAGTGGTATTTTTCAATTGCCTCTTTCTGAATCATCGGCAGCATCGCATAACCGCCGCCGAAGGTGAAGAGACCCATACGGAACCACGCCGCATACAGATCCCACAGTACGTTCATAAAATTTCGCTCCTTACTTCTGTCGCATATAATAAATTGTATTTCTGTTTGAAACACGGAGGGTGTTATGGAACTGAAACAGCTCGAATACTTCCTCGCTGTCGCTGATGCCGGCAGTATCTCCGAGGCAGCACGCCTCCTGCATATGACCCAGCCTCCCCTGTCTGTTCAGATGAAGCTTCTGGAAAACGAGGTCGGGACAGAACTGTTCATCCGCTCCCACCGGCGCACGGTACTGACCGATGCCGGAAAGAAACTGTACGAACATGCCCGCATCATTCTCGAACTTACGGAATCCGCCGTCAAGGAAACTGCGGACACCGGTAAATATCATACGCTCCGCATCGGCATGACGCCAACCACAATGCCAGTTCTGTTACCTTATCTGACCGCTCTGAAACAGAGCGACGCAAGCGTGCGCTATGAGATTTACGACAACAATACCTTTCTGCTTAAGGAACTGCTCGCAAACAATCAGCTGGATGCGGCAGCTGTCCGCACGCCGATCTCCCTTCCGGGAAGAGACACCTTTGTGTTAAAGCAGGACCGGATGCTGGGGGCAGGATCGAAGAAGCTTCCGAAGAAGCTGACCCTGCAGGAACTGGCGTCATATCCGCTGATTCTGTACCGTCGTTATTACGAGGTTGTCATGAACGCCTTCCGGAGCCATGAGCTGAATCCGCATATCTTTGCGGTCTGCGATGACGCACGCACGGCGCTCGAGCTTGCCCGCGGAACCGAAGCGGTTGCGGTGGTGCCGGAATCCATGCGTGCACACTGCGGTGACCATTCCGTTGCGGTAATCGATGAGAAGAGTCTGAATACAGAAATTCTCTTTGTGTATACCGAAAGCAGTGTCAGTCCGCAGCTGCGTCAGCTGATTGATCTGATCCGTGCGGATCAGTAACAGGCGATATTGGAATCGGTCCGGCTTTCACAGCCGCCGACCAGTACACCGTTGTCCAGACGCTGGATAATCTGACCGCGTCCGAAGGCGCCGCCATTCAGCGCAAAGCGGATGTCGTGACCGCGTCTTGCCAGCTGTTCTGCCAGCGCATGATCGAAGGACGGTTCGAGTTCGACCGTCTTTTCTTTGATCCACTGCCAGCGCGGCGCATCGAGTGCCATCTGAGGATTCAGATGGAAGTCGACCAGATTCTGTACCACCTGGACATGGCCCTGCGGCTGCATATATCCGCCCATGACACCGAACGGTCCGACCGCCTTCCCGTCCTTTGTGAGGAAGCCCGGGATGATCGTATGGTAGGACTTTTTATGCGATGCCAGCACGTTGGCATCTTCTTCATTCAGGCTGAAGTCACTGCCGCGGTTGGCAAGTGTTACACCATAACCTTCCAGCGTAATCCCGCTGCCGAAGCCCATGTAGTTGGACTGGATATAGGAAACCATGTTTCCTTCCCCGTCTGCCGTGCAGAGGTATACTGTTCCGCTCTTGGGCGGTACCGCATGAACCGGCAGGCCTGCCGCATCGGTGATTTCCTTTGCGCGCATGGCACCGTATTCCGGTTTTAACAGATCGTGATAATCGATCGTCATGCATGAAGGGTCGGTGACATAGTGCTTTGCGTCCGCAAAGGCAATCTTCATCGCCTCAAGCTGACGGTGCACCGCTTCATCATTACGGCATTCAAAGGAGAATTCCTTCAGGATATTCAGTGCCATCAGGGCAGTGATTCCCTGTCCGTTGGGCGGAATCTCCCACACATCATAGCCGCGGTAATTCACATGGATCGGATCGACCCACTGGGATTCATACTCGCTGAGATCTTCCATAGAGAAGTAACCGCCGTCACGCTGAGACTGCTTTACAAACTGTTCGGCAATCTCTCCCTTATAGAACGCATCCGCATCGCTCTCCGCAATCAGGCGGAGTGTTTTTGCGTGATTGGGAAGTTTTACGATCTCTCCGAAGTGATAGGATTCACCGTCCTTTGTGAAAGTTCTGAACCACTCATCAAATTCCGGCTTTCCGTCAAAGCGCTGATGGAACAGCATTGTGGAACGTTCCCACATTGCGGCTAACATCGGTCCAAGCGGATATCCTTCTTCCGCATAGCGGATCGCCGGCTCAAGATCTTCCTTCAGCGACAGCTTTCCGAAGCGTTTTACGAGTGTCGGCCACGCCTTGACCGCACCCGGCACCATGACCGGGGTCCAGCCGAATTTCGGCATCTGGCCATCCGGACTCTTCGCCTTTACGTCTTCCAGTGAGATATTCTTCGGCGAATAACCGGACGAATTCAGACCATAGAGTTTGTCCTTGATCCAGACGAGCGCGAAGCTGTCCGAGCCAAGACCGTTGGCAGTCGGTTCGACTACGGTGAGTGCCGCCGCTGTGGCGACTGCCGCATCGACCGCATTGCCGCCTTTGCGCAAGACTTCAAGACCTGCAGCGCTGGCAAGCTGAGAACCGGTCGCGACCATACCGTTGCGGGCGGTCAGCACAAACCGGTTGGAGGCATAAGGCTGATACAGTGCATCATATTCAGGCATTCTGGTTTCCCTCCTTGTCATAGAGATGACATGCGACAAACCTGCCCGGTTCGACTTCCCGGTATTTCGGCATCGTTTCCTTACAGATATCCATGCATTTCCTGCATCGTGTATGGAACGGACAGCCGGACGGCGGATTGATCGGGCTGGGAACTTCTCCCTGCAGGATCTCGTCGTCATTTTCTTCCTGGTTCAGCCGCATCCTTGGCACCGCGTCCAGCAGGGACTGGGTGTATGGATGCAGGGGCTTCTTAAACAGATCATCACAGGATGAGAGTTCACATACACGGCCAAGATACATGACCATGACGCGGTCACAGAAATGCTTTACGACACCGAGGTCATGCGTGATGAAGAGGTATGTCAGATTCTTTTCTTCCTGAAGCCGGTTAAGCAGCTGGAGGATCTGCGCCTGAACGGATACGTCGAGGGCAGAGACCGCTTCGTCGAGCACGATGAAACTCGGGTCCAGCGCAATCGCACGGGCAATGCCCACGCGCTGTTTCATACCGCCGGAAAGGGAATTCGGGTAGGAATAGTAATGTTCGGCCTTGAGATCCACCTGATGAAGCAGTGACAGTGTCTTTTCGCGGCGCAGGTCCCTGCTCATCCTGGTATGGATCTGCAGGACTTCCTCCACTGCTTTTCCCACGGACTGGCGCGGGTCCAGCGAAGCGGCAGGGTCCTGGAAGACCATCTGGAGGTCCGGCCGGATCGACCGCATCTCCTGCTTTGTCAGTTTACCAAGATTAATGCCGGTCTCATAGTTCCGGTCCAGTTTTGCCTGGTAGGCCGGATCCATGGTCAGCTCGGTCAGCGGCAGGATATCTTTTCCGCGGTACTTCTCAAACGCTTCATTGCGGTAGCCCATTTCAATTCTGCCGTGTTCTTCGATTTCCGCTTTAAGCTGTTCTGCCTGCGGCTTCAGTGCTTCGATCTCCGCCTGCAGTTTTGCGGTATCAAGCGATGCCGTATTCTTTTTGATTGCCTTCAGATCGGCAAGTTCAAATTCTTCCTGATCGTTCAGCGATCCTTTCGCTTCAAGATCCTGGATCCATTTGTCGACATTGGCTTTCTGATCGAGCAGAACTTCATTCTGTTCGATCTGGTTGACGATTTTATTGTGCTTCAGAACGGTCTGGTGTACGGTTCTGACTTCATTTTCCGCTTTGGTAAAGAGCTCGGCGATCTTATCGATGTCTTTGCACAGGATCAGCGAGCCGACCGTGCGGGAGCCTTCCCGCAGCTGTCTGGACGCATCCTTGCGCAGTTCCTTGGATTCAAATTCCTTCTTTGCGATTTCCTTACGCAGACGGATGTATTTTGCCTCGTCCGACTTGTTTCCGTCGGGATCGAGGTCTGCCGTCTGGGCGCGGAGCTTTTCTGCCTCCGCATCGACCGCAAGGCTCTTCTGATAATAATCGCCCGCTTTTTTCTGATAATCCTTCAGTTTGTCGATCTCATCCTGGATATACCGGGGATTGAGTTCCTGAATGGATTTGCCGTAATAGACACAGGATCCTCCGCTTGCCTCATACAGCTGCAGGATCGTCCGTCCGAGGGTCGATTTTCCGCATCCGGATTCACCGACCACACCGAATTTTTCACCTTCATACACGGTAAAGGATACATCCTCCACCGCCTTGAGGACCCGGTTCCGGTCCACCGGAAAGTGTTTCTTCAGTTTGCGCAGCTGCAGCAGCGGCTTTCTCTGTTCAGTCATGCTGTGCACCTCCCGCTGTAATCAGATGACATGCCGCAAAGTGGCCCGGCTCCGCTTCCGTCATCTTCGGAGCCTCTTTTGTGCAGAGTGCGCATTCCGCCGCATGCGGGCAGCGCGGATTGAACCGGCATCCCGGGATTTCTTCCGTGATATTCGGAAACATGCCCGGAATCGGCTGAATGACAAACTCTTCCTTTTCCACATCCGGCACTGCATTGATCAGACCAATGGTATATGGATGGAGCGGGTTGCGGAAGATCTGTTCGACGGTGCCCTCTTCGACCTTGCGGCCGGCATAGAGGACGACGATACGGTCGGCAATCTCCGCCACGACACCGAGATCATGCGTGATGAACATGATGCCGGCATTCATTTCCTTCTTCAGATGGTTCAGTAATGCAAGTACCTGTTTCTGAATCGTGACATCGAGTGCGGTCGTCGGTTCATCTGCGATGAGAAGATCCGGCTGGGCACTCAGCACCATGGCGATCAGCACACGCTGGCGCAGGCCGCCCGACAGCTGGAACGGGAACTGTTTCAGCCGCTGTTCAGGATTGGCGATTCCAACCTTGGTGAGATATTCAATTGCCATTTCATTGGCTTTCTTCTTATCCACACCCCGATGCAGGATCAGGTTCTCCCGCATCTGATAACCGACTGTCAGAAGGGGATTGAGCGCAGTCATGGGTTCCTGAAAAATCATGCCAATCTTACGTCCGCGGAATTTCCGGATTTCCTTCTGCGGAAGTCCGGTCAGTTCCGTATTGTCGAGCTTGATTGACCCGGAGGTCACTCTTCCGTTCTTTGGAAGCAGCCCCATCACACAGAGTGTGGTGACGCTTTTTCCGCAGCCGGATTCTCCGACAATACAGACCGTTTCATTGCGGCGGACGGAGAAGGAAATATCATGCAGAACTTCATATTCTTTCTTGTTTATGCGGAAGACCGCATGCAGGTTCTGCACGTCCAGTACCTTGTCCATTTCCATACTCAATTCCCCTTTCGTTTGATATACAGTCAGTTAATAAATTTGTTTAAGACTCAGTTAACCTTGAAATCCTTGATTGTGAACTGTCCGCTCTTGTCAAAGACAACATCAGAGAGCTTCGCGGAGTTATATACGAATGCGGTGTTCTGGGAATACAGCGGCGCAACGATGTAGTCGCCCTGAATCAGATTTACCGCCTCCAGCATCGCAGCCTGACGTTCTTCGAGAACGGTGGAACGTGCAGATGCGTCTACTGCAGCGTCGAAGTCCGCATTGTCATACTTTGTACGGACGCCGTTCTTTGTGGAGAAGTTCGGCTCCAGCATCTGCTGGCCGTCACCGGTAACGTTGGACCAGGAGAGGATGCAGAAGTCATAGGTGCCGTCTTCCTTCGCATCTGCGAGGTAAGTAGCCCATTCTTCGGAAACAACGTTGACTGTGATGCCAACCTTGCTTAACGCGTCCTGTACATAAGCCGCAACAGTCTGATGCCATTCACGTGTGCTTACCAGCATGGTGATTTCCTGGCCAGCCCAGCCGTTGGCATCGATGATTGCCTTTGCGTCTTCTGCGTTATACGCAACATTCGCATTGTCCATTTCCGGTGTGTAGCCAACGAGTGTCGGACCGACGATGGATTTTACATAAGTGCCCTGATCGCCGACAACGGATGTGACGTAGGACGGCATATCAACTGCTTCGATGATTGCCTTGCGGAATTCCGGGTTCTCCATGTTCGGGTTCTTTGCCTGGGATGCGCGGGAACGCAGGGACAGGAAGTAGATCGCACTGGAGGTTTCGGAAACTGCAGTGTAGCCGTTAATTGCGGCAGCTGTGGAGAAGGAGTCTGCCTGAATGGTCGGGTAGAGGTCAGCTTCACCGGTCTGAAGACGTGCAACTGCGGTTGCTTCATCGGCGACAACGTCAAACTTTACGTTCTTGACTTCCGGCGCACCGCCCCAGTATTCCTCATTTGCCTCGAGGCTGTAGGTGGAACCGGCAGTGGAAGAAACATACTTGTACGGACCTGTGCCGGCACCGGTCGCATCAACGAGAAGATCCTGGCTCTTGTCGAGTTCCGGATTGACGATGCAGCCATTGGTGTGGGCGAGCTTCGCGGTGAGAACACCGTCGCTGTACAGCAGGTTCAGCTTGATGGTGAGCGGATCGACGATTTCATAGCTGTCGATGGACTCAACGATGGAAGGACGCTGGGAACCGTAGTTCTCATCCTTCAGGCTGTCGATCATGTATGCGACAGCATCTGCTGTGAAGTCGGTTCCGTCATGGAACTTGACGCCTTCACGCAGTTTGATTGTTGCGGTCATGCCGTCTTCACTGAATTCCGGCAGTTCCGCCGCAAGCTGCGGATCATACGCAGTACCGTCATTGGTACGGCGGTACAGTGTCTCAAAGATCTGTCCGTTGACATAGGTGGACGGCGCATCGTTTGTCTTCAGCGGATGCAGGCCGACCGGAGCGGTTGTAAGTTCGATGTTGATTGAATCTGCGGAAGCTGTTGCTGCGTCAGCTGCGGGTGCCGCAGCCTCTGTTTCAGCGGGTGCTTCCGCATCGGCAGGAGTTGCCGGTTCTGCTGTGGAAGAACCGCAGGCGATCAGGCTTGCGGACATCAGTGCAGCGAACGCGGCGGAAATAAACTTGCGAAACTTCATTTTCTTTCCTCCTTGAGTAAATATGTTGTTTCCGGTAATCCCTCCGGATAACAGCCTAGTCTTTGAGATTCGGGTCAAGAATGTCACGCAGCTTGTCCCCGAGGATGTTGAAACAGATAACCGTGATGATGATCGCAATACCCGGAATGATGATCAGATACGGCGCCTGAAACATCTGTGTTTTGGCGCTTGAGATCATGCCGCCCCATTCCGCCTGCGGTACGGGAACACCGACACCGAGGTAGCTGAGGGTTGCGATGGAAAGAATCGCGGATGCGATACGCATCGTTGCAATGACGATGATCGTCGGCAGAGTGTTGGAGAGTACATGCCGGCTCAGAATCCAGAAGTCGGTCGCACCGAGGGACTGGATCGCGGTGATGTATTCTTCCTGCTTGATCTGAAGCACGCGGCTGCGGATCATGCGGGCAAACGACGGAATGCTCCAGATACTGATCGCAATCGTCGCGTTCTTTACGCTCACTCCCAGCATTGCGACAATGAGCAGCGCCAGCAGGATGGACGGGAAGGTAAACAGCACGTCCATGATGCGCATGATCACGTTATCGAGATGTTTGTAATAACCTGCAAGCAGACCGAGGACCGTTCCGAAGAACAGACCGATTGCCGTTGCGGTAAAGCCGACCATCAGGGATACCCGGCCGCCGTAGAGCAGTCTTGCCCAGATGTCGCGGCCAAGCTCATCCGTGCCGAGCCAGTGCTCCGGTACATATTTGGGATCCGAGGACGCCCAGAAGCCCGGACGCAGACGAAGCAGAATATTCGTTTCATTTGGATCGCACTTTACAATGACCGGCGCAAACAGGATCAGCACCAGTTCAATCAGAAGTACAAAGAAACAGATGGTCGCAAGCCGGTTCTGAAACAGTTTCCGGAATGCGGTGCGAAGCGGATGTTCACGTTTCATTTCTCACACGCCTCCTTCCTATTCATACCGGATGCGCGGATCGATGACGCTGTAGAGCAGATCCACGATCAGATTGACGACGACAAACATGAAGGCGATGACAAGAACCGTGGACTGCACGGCGTAGTAATTACGCTGCGAGATCGCATTCATCAGATAGGAGCCGATGCCGTTGACCGCAAATACCTGTTCGGTAACGATCGCACCGCCCAGGAGGCCTCCGAAGCTGGTGCCCATCTGGGTGATGATCGGAATCAGCGCATTGCGGAGTGCATGGATCCAGATGACACGGTTTTCCGCAACACCCTTGGAGCGGGCGGTGCGGATGTAATCCGACTGCAGGACATCCAGCATGGACGAACGGCCGATACGGGTAAAGCCGGCCGCTACCTGCATACCGAGGGAAAGCGCAGGCAGAACCACCTGCTTCAACCCGTGTGCCGTCCAGAAAGGCGCATCCATTCCGCCGGTCGGAAACCAGCCGAGACGGACGCAGAACATGATGATGAGAATGGATCCGAGCCAGAAGTTCGGAATCGAAATACCTGCCAGTGACAGCGTTGTCAGGGTGTTGTCGATCCAGCTGTCCTTATGGATCGCCGCAATGATGCCAAGAGGAATTCCGATGGCGCTTGCGAAGATCATACTGGCGACCGCGAGATTCAGCGTATTCGGAAGCCGTACTGCCAGTTCATCACGGATCGGCTGCCGCGTGATCAGCGATGTGCCGAGATCTCCCTTAAACAGGTTTGTAAGATAGGTAAAGTACTGTACAAAGAAAGGCCGGTCCAGCCCGAGGTATACGCGCATGCGCTCCACCTCTTCCACTGTTGCGCTTGGTCCTGCGGCAATTTCTGCCGGATCTCCCGGCGCAAGATAAAGACTTGCAAAGACGATAAATGTCATTCCGATCAACAGAAAGAACATCATGACAATACGCTTGCGGATATATCTGCCCATAGATCCCCCTTTCTTCTGAAACATGAATTTTCAAAATATGAAAAAAATTTAATACATGTTGTAATATATTACAAGCGTATTGATTCCATTTCATCTATTCGATTTTTATATGCTTTTGATATGGTTTTCCTATAACGGCGAAATTGCTTTCACAGTCTGTGACAGAAAACGGTCTGCGCCTTTTGTCAGGTCAGCGGAATTTCCTGTATCATCGAATCAGACAGAAGGCGGATACCCATGAAACTTTTCGATTCCCATGCACATTATGAAGATGCGATGTTTGACATCGACCGCCATGAGCGTCTGGAGGCGCTGCGGGATACCGGGGTAATGCATGTACTGAACTGCTGCAGCGATGTCAGTGTCTTTGACACGGTCATTGAAATCTGTGAGAAACACGATTTTGTATACGGTAGTATCGGCATTCATCCGCACTGGGTTCTGGAAACACCGGACAACTATCTCGATCTCATCCGGAAGTATGCCATGCATGAAAAAATCGCCGCAATCGGCGAAATGGGCCTCGACTATTTCTGGAAGGAGCCAAAGGACCTGCAGGAGCGCATCTTCCGTGAACAGCTGGAACTTGCGAAAGAACTGGACAAACCGGTCATTATTCATGACCGCGAAGCACACGAAGACTGTCTGAAGATCCTTGCGGAATACAAACCGCATGGTGTACTGCATCGGTATGGCGGTCCGGTGGATCTTATGAAACAGGCACTTTCGTGGGGAATGTATATTTCCTTTAATAACGATCTTACCTATCCGGAATGGAACCAGCCGCACATTGACTGCCTGATGGCATGTCCATGGGAGAATCTTCTCATCGAAACGGACTGTCCCTTTGCGCCGCCGTATGAGCGGAGGGATGACCGCTGTGAGTCTTCCGACGTACGCAATGTGGTCCGCGTAATCGCAGAACTGCGCGGTGTCAGTGAAGACTTCGTCGCTGAAACCTCCTTTGAAAACGCAAAGCGCCTCTACCGCATTTCGGAATGAGAATCCCCAATAAGTGAAAACGCAGAGCCGGACCCGGTTCTCTGCGTTCTTTTTTATTTGCATCAGTTTTATATACAGGTTCAGTTTCCGTAAAGAATCTGTACAAGTTCGGAGTTCTTATCCAGAACCAGTGTCTTCCGTCCGGTTCCGGTCATCGATCCCTTGAGGGAATCCAGACCGCGAATGTATTCATAGAACTCTGCCTTTTCCGGGGAGTTGTAGGCATCCTGCAGGATACGCATGTATTCCTCTTCGCCTTCCGCCACTTTGATTGCGGCTTCTTTTTCCGCTTCCGCAATCAGAAGCTCTACATCACGGTCGGTTTCGTTGCGGATCTTCTGCGCCTGCGATCTGCCGGTTGCTTCATAACCGGCCGCGATATTCTCGCGCTCGGAAATCATCCGGGCATATACCGCTTCCTGGTTGTCCGCCGGAAGGCTCAGCGTCTTGATCTGTGCGGTGAGGATTTCCACACCGTACTGACCGATGTCACTGTTTGCCTCATCGGTGATCCGTTTGGTCAGTGCTTCGCCTCTTGAGGCGATGATTTCATCCTGACTCATGGAAGAGATCGTATTTTTGACCGCATTGTATACGGCCGCCTCAATGCGTTCATCTGCCCGTATCCGCACTGCGTTGAGTGTCTTGATGAACTTTTCCGGATCAGTGACTCTCCAGAGTACAAAGCTGTCCACGACCATGGACTTCTTGTCCTTGGTGATAACGTCGGATTCCGGAATGTCATAGAACAGGGTTTCCTTGGTAATGGTCTCTGCCGTCTGAATGAACGGCATCTTGAAGGCAAGTCCCGGAGTGTCATTGATCCGGGTGATCTTTCCCCACTGGCGGATGACAACATACTGGTTCTGCCGTACGGTATAGGCAGAGGTGAAGATCAGGATCAGTACGGCGATTACGGCAACCGGGATGACCCATCCATTCTGTTTTTTCATGGTGTTGTTTTCACTCATCTCAGTTGCCTCCTTCCGTGGTGCTGATTCCGCTGTACAGGGAACCGAGCGGCAGGATCGACTGGGTGTTGCCGTCGGTGACGATGACATCCAGGTCCGGAAGCACATCTTCCATGGTTTCATAGAAGAGACGCTTCTTGGTAATCAGAGGATACTTCTGATATTCTTCATACATTTTGTTGAAACGGGCTGCCTGACCTTCCGCTTCCGCGATACGCGCCTGTTTCTGTGCTTCGGCCGCCTGAATGATCTTGTCGGCTTCTGCCTCCGCACCCGGAATCTGTTCATTCCGGTAACGGTTCGCATTGTTTACCGCGGTGTCAGCGCCCTGCTTTGCGGTTTCAACCGACTTGAATGCGCTCATGACCTCGTTGGTCGGCGGTTCTACATCCTGAATCATGACGTTGATCAGCTGAAGTCCGATATTGCGTTCTTCCAGCTTTTCCATCATGGAGTCCTTGATTTTCTGCTGGATCTCACCCTTTGCGATCGTCATGACATCATCGACGTTGTAGTCGGAGATGATGCCGCGGATCGAGGACATTGCCTCATTGTTCAGAATGAGTTCGGGATCCTCTGAGTTATACAGGTACGCCACCGGATCATTCACCTTGTATTCAATGTAGAAATCCACATCGATCAGATTGAAGTCCGCAGTGATCATCTGCGGATTTTCCTTTGCGCCCCAGCCCTGTGTGGAGTTTTCAATCGTATAGCCGATCGATGCGCCGTGGGTCGTCACATCCACCTTTGTCACATGCTGGATCAGCGGCAGCTTGAAATGCACGCCGGCGCTGTCCGTCCGTGTAACCTTTCCGAAGGTGGTAACCACTGCCTGCTGGTCTTCCGAAACGGAGTAAAACGACCCGCTGAGCAGAATTCCGGCAATCACCACAACAGCCGCCGGCACAAGCAGTTTCTTCGCCTTTCCGAGATCCGGCATTTTCATCTCCGCTGCGGTATTAGCACCTTTGCCTTTGACGCCGGTCTTCAGCTGACCGGTCGCCGCAAGAAAGCCGAATGCGGCGATGATGCATACGATGAGGATCATCCACAGTCCAAACATAGTCCATCCCTCCTTATTACCTGAATTCGAGTGTCATTCCGACACCGATTTCATTCACCGGCAGCTCCTTCATCAGACAGTGTTTCGCATACAGCGATACACAATGACACGGGCAGAGCGTGCCGGTCACATGTTCTTTTAAATACGATACGGTTTCGCGCAGCTGGCGGTCATCCTTCATCAGATGAAAGCCGCCGATGATTCCCTGAACCGGAAGTGGTTCTTCCGTCAGGCTCTGCGCATATTCCGTGATATTGCAGATACCGGAATGCGAACATCCTGTAATTACGAAGATTCCTTCTTCGCCTTGGAACACCAGCGCACTGTCATCCCTGACGTAGTCTTCGGATACTTTGCCGTCTTCGTTAACCATCCCGATCGGAACGGCGGATTCAAAGGGCATCACCCGGGGAATCTCTCCCAGGAAGGTCAGATGTTCACTGATCTTCACCGGCGTCCGGCTCAGATTCATGCGGATCCCATGGGCACGGCAATCTTCTTCCGTCACTGGAGATCCGACCTGAAGGCCTTCGTATTCCCGCTTCGCAAAGACTCCAGGATGAGCGGTCAGCCGTACATCCGTGCAGTCCATATATTCCATCAGATACTGCAGGCCGCCGGTATGATCATTGTGGCCATGGGACAGCACGATATCGGTTATGGCATGCAGATCAATGCCGAGTGCCTCGGCATTGCGGAGAAACACATCAGAGTATCCGGTGTCAAAGAGGATCCGTCGGTCACCGTCTTCCAGGTAAAAACTGAGTGCCGGCTCGCCGAGATAATACCGGTCGATAATGGTGTTGTTGTCGGTAAGAACAGTCAGTTTCATTTCGCCAGAAATTCCTTCATTGCGGAAAGCTGTTTCAGTGCTTCATTGCGTCCGATGAAATACACTCTCTGCAGTTCACGCGGATCGGATTCGGTCCGGTGAATGCCGAGGCTCTCCGGCGGACGGATGACAAATGTTTCCCCGCGGGCTTCCCGCGCTTCAAGCTCAGCGACCTGACGGTTGTATAAGGCAGGCCGCTCTTCCATTGCCTTTGCGACCATGGGGTATTTCTTAAGCAGTTTTTTCATGGCGGGCATCAGCGGGCTGAGCTTCTTCTGATAGCCTCTTGGCTGGGTAAGAATCACGACATTCCGTTTGTAGCCAAGGTTTTCCATATATTCATACATGATCGAATCAACGATTCCGCCGTCGAGCAGACGCTTTCCTTCAATCACGACGGGCTTTGAGACTACCGGCATCGATGCGGATGCCTGCATCATCAGGGCATCCTCCTTTGTATATTTGGAACAGTCCCGGTAGACCATTTTTCCGGTATCGACATCAAAGGCACCGATATAGAACTTCATCGGATTTGCCCGGAATTCCTCAACGTCAAAGACATCCAGTTCTTCCGGAATAACCCGATAACAGAAATCCGTGTCAAACAGATCGCCGGTCTTCAGATAGGAAATCACACTGCCGTAACGGGGATCACGGCTGAACGTAAGGTTGTAGCGGAGGGCACGGCCGTACTGACGGGACTTGTAGTTGACGCCGAATACCGCACCTGCGGAGATGCCGGCCGCCGCATCGAACGTAATGCCTTCTTCCAGGAACACATCGATGACGCCGCAGGTAAACAGTCCCCGCATGGCACCGCCTTCCATGATCAATGCGTGTTTTTCATCACTCATAATTCAGTTTCCCCTCTGCCGGTTTCCGTGATTTCCGGAAAACCAGGTTACACGGATCGTATCCGCTGTTTTCTGCAGTTCCTCACGGAATGCCTTTCCCTGATCCAGCTTACGCTGTGCATCCGCACGGTTCTGATCTGCGATACGCCGTTTTTCATCCCGGATCGCCCGGTTGCGGCGGTCAATCACATCCTGATTGATGCGGAGCTCCTCGCTGAGATCATCACAGATCACGGCGCCGCCCCGGATCATCGGGCTGAATACCGTGCGGTATTCATCTTCATACCGGGCAGCCGGCGCAAAGCATGCATACTGACCATAGAGATGAACGTCCGTGCCATACTTTGCGGTATAGATGTACGATCGGAAATTGGTGTCGTAGTGGATATTCGGATAGCTCTGTTCAATGACTGCCGCAATCGCCGGATCATTCAGCGAAATACCGATGTCGTCCGGCACCTTCTTCCAGCGGGCAATGCGCACCGCTTCCACCGTTGCCGAAAAACAGCCGCGGTATTCAATGCCGTCCATCATGAACTCATATTCCCTGCGCACATGCGTGTAGGTCACGTTCTCCACCACATTGAGCGGATCGGCTTCTTCTTTCTCACGGATCTCCGCTTCCCGCCGGTCACGGATCGTGTTGTATACCGGATCACGCACGGTTTCTGTCACACTCACGTTTTCCAGTGAGCCAAACGCAAGGTCTCCGCGTTCGGCGACAATCACTTCCGGACCTTCATACTGCCGGTGAAGCACGCCGAAATCATCGACGGCACCGTTCGGAAAATCCTGCAGGTAATCGTCCGTGAAGAACAGCGTCGAATGGTACATCGCACCGGAAGAACCGTCCGGCGATGTGACCCGGATCACGACCGCAAACGGAAACCCGTAGCCGTTGTATGTATTCTGATTTTTCAGAACCGAAATCTTCCATCCTGCAGGAATGATCATGCGGTAATACTGCCGCCCGTCCTCTGCCGATGTGACCATCCGCTCCAGCCGGTTCACGCCTGCCATGGAGACCTCCGTTCCGCACTGATGATCATAGACACCATATATCAAGTATACCGGAATTCATGCGGGCTGAAGCCCTTTGCGCTTCAGATATCAAGCTCAATCGGCTTGTCGATTTCCTCGCCGACATACTTTCCGTTTTTCTTTCGCTGCTTTACGCATTCCGTAAGCAGATATTCGATCTGCCCGTTGATCGATCGAAAATCATCTTCCGCCCAGGAAGCGATCGCGGCGTAGAGCTTCGGGGAAAGCCGAAGCGGAACCTGTTTCTTTTCTTCCGCCATCAATACAGGCTTCCCGAATTCACAACGGGCTGTGCATCATGGTTGCCGCAGAGAACCACAAGCAGGTTGGATACCATTGCGGCCTTGCGTTCTTCATCGAGCTGCACGGTATTGTTTTCACTCAGGCGGTCAAGCGCCATCTCAACCATACCGACGGCACCGTCCACGATCATCTTGCGGGCGTCAATGATAGCGCTGGCCTGCTGTCTCTGCAGCATCACCGCCGCGATCTCCGGCGCATAGGCAAGATAGGTGATCCGGGCTTCGAGTACTTCAATGCCCGCATTATCGACCTTCTTCTGAATCTCTTCCTTGATCCGGTCCGCAACGACCGTGCTGGAGCCTCTGAGGCTTC
Organism: Solobacterium sp.; assembly: GCA_017469885.1. Classification (GTDB taxonomy): domain Bacteria; phylum Bacillota_I; class Bacilli_A; order Erysipelotrichales; family Erysipelotrichaceae; genus Bulleidia. The sequence goes on along the minus strand of JAFUFO010000014.1, from coordinate 5,952 downwards.
CGTCATCCGGTCTGCCGTCACCGGTCGTGTCAATGCCGGGTGCCATGTCATACGGATACAGACGGACGATGTCACGGAGTGCGGTGTCGCACATCAGGGAAAGATATTCCTTATAGTTGTCCACATTGAAGACTGCCTTTGCGGTATCGACCACGCGCCAGGTTACCGCAATGCCGATCTCCACCGGGTTGCCGAGCACATCGTTGATCTTCTGACGTGCATTGTTCAGCGTCATGACCTTGAGGCTGATCTTTTTGGAATATGCCTGCGGAGACGTTGTGGTATTCCCGCCGGTCAGAAGTGAAAGACCTTCCTGCTTGACATCCCCGCTCTGGGAAAGCTGGGTGTGAGCTGCCGGATTGACCGAGGACACAAACGGATTCACAAAATAGAATCCCTCCTCTTTCAATGTGCCGATGTATTTACCGAACAGGGTCAGCACCAGTGCTTCCTGCGGCTTCAGTACCTTGAGACCGCAGAAGAGGATCCAGCCAAATGCCAGCCAGAGAATACACAGAATGATCACCAGCGGCTTTCCGGTGAAGATTCCAAGGATTGCCAGGATGTACATAGCGATCGTACCGAGCAGTACGGCGAAACCGTTGTTTTTTCCTTTAAGAATAATTTCGTTCATAAACTGAACCTCCTGATTTATTCTGATATCAATATGATATCATTTCAATTCTCTGTCAATCCCTCTGATCAAAAATACATCCCTCAGAACTGTCACTATTGATGGGATGTATTAATATGTTTTCTATTTTTTGTTCCGTGAATATACAGAGCTGTATGGATAATTGCATAATATTTTTCTGAACATGTCCGCGAAAACACAACACCTTCCGCCCTTCTGTAATCGAAATCCATGAAAAGAAAATGTTTTCATTTCATCCCACAAATTTTTTTGAAGGAAAACCGGTTTTGTTTAAAAATCCTACTTGAAATGGGTTTTGAGGAAAGGCATACTGCAATTACCTCAGCAAAAGCAGAGCACAGGATTCCAGGTTAGAAGCCGCCTATAGATGGCGGAGTCAGCCAACAGATTTTGCAGGGAAAGCCTGCAGGAGATGAAGATCCTCCTTATGGAGGGAGTAAGGAAGAAGGTGCAGAGGCCTGCGGAAACAGTTGGGAGCTGGGACTCCCGGCAGAAGAATTCCGGACCTGAGTCCGGACCAGAAGATGAGGGAGCTTGAGCTCCGATCGCAAGATGGGGACCTGGATGGTCCGTTTGGAAAAGAGGCCGCGGGCGAGAGGCAGCAGGTGGTAAGCACACCCGTAAAACAGAAACGAAAGCCGGAAACAGCCGAAACAGAAAGACAAAGGAGCACACCGTGTACCGTGCACACCTAAAGAGCGATTTCACAGAAGGGCCCCGGAAGGCTGGGGTTAAGGAAGTGAAGACGAAGGTGCAAAGATACACACAGCAGGAGCGGTTGAGAGACGTGAAGGGCGCCGTCCATAAAGCGGTGCGGTAACGAAAGGACGCAAGTGCTGGAAAGAGCTGCGGCGAACGGTACCAAATGAGACGAAGACCATGCATGAAGGAAACCGAAGGCAGCGGTCAACGGAAACACCGGACGCAGAAGCGCACCCCCCATGTAATGCCCAAGCTGAGCCAAAAAACGGAGTCCGAAAGGATTCCGTTTTCATTTTATAAGCTTTACATTCCTGCATGGTATGCATGCGAATCATTGATTATCCTGCAGACATTGTTTCATCCCTGTCTCTTTTTCTTTTTCCGGAAGGTATGATATCGTTTTTTCTGTTATGACTGCTCATGACGTCTTATGGATGAAAGGAGGCCGCATGAATATTACAACCCGCAGATTACTCACATTCAGTCTGATTCCCTTCCTTCTCTGCGGCTGTCAGAACAGGCCCGCACAGGAACCGGAAGAAACCGCACCGCCCGCTGAAGAACCAACTCCGGAGCCGGCTGAAACTGCGGCGCCGACACCCGAACCGGAACCGACCCCGTTTGATATTTCCGCTGTGAAATGGATCCTGATCGGAGACAGCCTTACCGATAAGACAATGGCCGCACAGGTCAGCTACTATGACTTTGTACAGAAGGACTTCCAGTGCGAAGTGGTCAACTGCGGCCGCAGTTCCACCGGCTATATGATTGCGCCGGATTATGAGACATTCTATCAGCGGATCGATCTGATCGATTTCACCGATGCGGATGTTGTGACGATATTCGGAAGCTTCAATGACCTTGGCCGCGGCTTTGCGTTCGGTACTGCCGAAGATGAAGGAACCGACACGATCGGCGGATGTATGAACACCACGATCGAAAAGATCCGGGAGAAAGCACCGGATATCAGAATCGGTATCGCAACCCCTACCCCGTGGAATCTCGGCGCAGGATATGACAGTATCAAGGATGCGGTTGTGTACTGGGGCGTTTCAAAAGAAGACTGCGATCACTATGTGTCCTTATTGATGGAAGTCGCCGCAAGGCATGATGTTCCGGTACTGGATCTCTACCATGCGGGTCTCTTCGATCCCAACTCCGATACGGACCGGGCGCAGTACTTCAACGAAAACGGCATCCAGGATCCAGGCATCCACCCTAACAGCATGGGCCACTATCTGATGGCACCGCTCTGGAAAGACTTCCTGCTGGGACTGCTAGGACAGAAAGGATAAGGATATGTAAACCATACAGCGGCTGATGGGGAATCAGCCGTTTTCTTATCATCTCTCTTCATTCTTAAGCGATATCATAACCACCAGTAAAACTGGTGGTATCCACTGGCCCTATAAGGGCCTTTTGTTGCGGAGGCCCTTCGGCCACCGAAGCCCGACAGCCGCAACGCTATCACAAGCTGCCCCTTAAAGGGGCCTCTTTATCGCTTTATTTCACCCGGTCACCCGTAAACGGGTCAATGAACTCCTTCATGCTCATCTGATCGTACAGTTTGTCTTCTTCCAACTGATTCTGAATATATTCCCGGATTACTTTTTCGTTCCTTCCTACAGTGTCCACGAAATATCCACGTGCCCAGAACTTTCTATTTCCAAACTTATATTTCATGTTCGCATGCCTTTCAAATATCATCAGCGTACTTTTACTCTTCAGATATCCCATGAACTCTGATACGGAATATTTTGGCGGTATCTCCACCAACATGTGGATGTGATCCGGACATGCTTCTGCCTCCAACAACTGACACCCCGGTTTCCTTTCTATCAGGCTTCTTAAGATACTTCCTATGTCTGCCCGCAACTTGTTGTAAATCACCATACGCCTGTATTTCGGCACTATCACTATGTGATATTTGCACCGAAATGTTGTGTGTGATAGATTGTTTTTGTCATTCATTTGACGCCCTCCTTATACTCTGCGATGCGGCTGCCCGGCCGCTTACATTGTATGTTCGAGGGCGTCTTTTTTTTCACTAGAAGGACGGCACCACGCGCATAGCACGTGGTATCCTTTCTGAATGAAAAGCCGCAGATTTCTGCGGCTCTTCTGATAGTTATGATTTGTTTTCTATTAACGCTTGATGTCGTAGTTCATGTTCATCAGGTTGCGGATCGTCTGAACATCGTCCGTGATGTTGGCATCACCGTGAATCGTATGCTTGATTACAGAGGACGCAACCGCAAAGTTCAGCATGTCCATCGGCTTGTCACCGTTGAGCATTGCGTAAATGAGACCCGACGCAAAGGCGTCACCGCCGCCGACACGGTCGAGGATCGTGAACGTGAACTGCTTGCTTTCAAAGGTGTGGCCTTCATACCACATGAATGCCTTGAGGCTGTTTTCGGAACCGGAATGCGCATAGCGGACATGACGCGCGATGCACTTGAGGTTCGGATAACGCTCTACGAAATGCTGGAATACTTCATCCTGCTGTTCATAGTCCGGCTGAAGAGGCACGCCGTCTTTCCAGTCACCTTTGGAATGATCATTCTCATCCTTCCAGAGATGATACGGTTCAATGCCGAGCAGCACATCCACATACGGCAGGCACTTTGTGCAGAAGTCTCTTGCCTCTTCCCAGGTCCAGAGATTCGAACGGAAGTTTCCGTCAAAGGATACGGTAAGCCCGAGCGCCTTTGCGGTCTCCAGCATCTTCAGAACGAGATCGGCACAGGAAGGTGACAGCGCCGGGGTGATGCCGGACAGATGGAGCCAGTCAAATTCCTTCAGAAGACCTTCCAGGTCATAGTCGGAGAAATCATATTCTGCCAGCGCAGAATGCTTGCGGTCATAGATGACCTTGGACGCACGGATACCGAATCCGGTCTCGAGATAATAGGTGCCGAGACGATGGGTCGGGGTTTCTTCCGGCGTGGACAGAATGACCGGTGTGCAGTGCACATCGCTGGAGCGGAGCGAACGGATCGCACTCTTTCCGAGTGAGTTGTTCGGAACGACCGAGAAGAATGTGGAATCCACGCCCAGGCTTGCGAGCGCCAGCGCGATGTTCGCTTCACTGCCGCCGTAGCTTGCCTCAAAGCTGTTGGTCATACGAATCTTGTCATAGTTGGGCGGCGTCAGTCTCAGCATGATTTCGCCCATGGTGATAAAACGCTTGCCGGCAGGAGATGCGGCAGTCAGGGGATTATGATGTTCCATGTGTTTAACTCCTCCAGTCAATGATATGGGTTAAGCATTTTTGACAGTTCAATCATACAACAGGAACGCAGAATAAAACGGACAGATCGTGCAAAATCTGTCCGTATTCCCACTATTTCAACCGGGACGCCAGTGCTTTTCCGCAGTCAGAAGTAGATGCCGTTCCGCCAAGGTCCGGTGTCAGGGATGCCTTATCCCCAAGCAGTGCCTCGATCGCATCCACGATCTTCGTTCCCCACTCCTCATAACCAAGGAAGTCCAGCAGCTGGGACGCTGCCCAGATGGACGCAAGCGGGTTGGCAATTCCCTTGCCCGCAATGTCCGGGGCTGAGCCGTGAATCGGTTCAAACATGGACGGGAATTTCTTCTCCGGATTCAGGTTGGCACTCGCCGCAAGGCCCATACCGCCGGCGATCGCCGCCCCAAGATCAGTGAGAATATCCCCGAAGAGATTGGACGTTACGACAACGCCGAAGCGTTCCGGTTTCTTCACCATGAACATCGAAGCCGCATCCACAAGCAGGGAATACGTTTCCACATCCGGATAGTCTTTTCCGACTTCTTTGAAAATCTGGTCCCAGAAGACCATTGAGTAATTCAGGGCGTTGCCTTTGGATACCGAGGTCAGGCTCTTATGTTCTTTCCTTGCCAGATCATAGGCATACCGGATGATGCGCTCACAGCCCCTGCGGGAGAACACCCCGTTCTGGATGACCACTTCCTGATCAGTATTGGGATACAGCCAGGCACCGCTTCCGGCATATTCACCTTCGCTGTTTTCCCGGATGAAGATCATGTCGATGTCACCGACCTTCGCATCCTTTAACGGACACGGCGCACCCTTAAGAAGCTTTACCGGCCGCAGGTTTACATATTCATCAAAATCATGACGGATCCGCAGTAACAGTCCGCGCAGAGAGATATGATCCGGAACGCCCGGATAGCCGACTGCCCCAAGCAGGATGGCGTCAAATCCCTTCAGCGTCTCCATGCCGTCTTCCGGCATCATTTCCCCGTGCTTCAGATAGTACTCGCATCCCCATGGGAAGGTCGTAAATTCAAATGCAATCCGGTCATCCAGTTCCGCAACACGGTTCAGTACCCGCACTGCCTCATCAATGACTTCCGGTCCGATTCCGTCGCCCGGAATCAGCGCAATTCTGTATGTCTGTGTCATGAGTTACACTCCCTCTTTCGCTTCTATTATAGCCCTGCGCTTCCATCATCGAAGTGAGGCATCGATACAAAAACCGCAGATCTGTCTCCGACCTGCGGTGTACATCTATATTGGGTTCATTCCTGCATTTTCACTGCATGTTGGTATAGCCCATCAGCCAGGCGTCTGTCTCCCTTGCGCATTC
>JAFUFO010000049.1 GCA_017469885.1 Solobacterium sp. | reverse complement strand
TCTGGAACATCATGAGGCATTTCCGGACGGGGTGAATGTGGAATTCGTGTGTGTAAAGTCACCCGCAACCCTTCGCATGCGTGTATGGGAGCGGGGAAGCGGAATCACCATGGCATGCGGCACCGGAGCCTGCGCATCCGCCGCAGCCGCTGTGCATGCCGGCCATTGTGCACCAGGTGCGCCGATTGCGCTGGAGCTCGACGGCGGAGTGCTGGAGATTACAGTGGAACCGGATGGCCGTATCTTCATGCGCGGGCCTGCATGCTTTGCGTTTGAGGGTGAACTGGAAATGGGGGAAAGACAATGAGCGTACTCAATACACATTACGGTGATCTGAAAGATTCCTATCTCTTTGCGGATATCGCAAGGCGCATCCGGGCTTATCAGGAGGCTCATCCCGGAGAGCGGATCCTGCGGCTTGGCATCGGCGATGTCACAAAACCGCTGGTGCCTTCTGTGATACAGGCACTCCATGCGGCGGCCGATGACCAGTCAAAAACGGAAACCTTCCATGGATACATGCCGGAATGCGGTGATCCGAAGCTGCGCCATGTCATTGCGGAGCGCTACCGGAAACGTGGTGTGATGCTCGAAGACAGCGAGGTGTTTGTCTCCAGCGGGGCAAGCGATGAACTGGGCGATATTCTCGACCTGTTTGACCGGTCACTTCCGGCAGTGCTCTTACAGCCGGTATATCCCGCCTATGCGGACGCAAATGTGATGGCCGGACGGAAGATCATTACGATTGACGCAAATGAAGAAAACGGCTTTCTGCCAGAGCCACCGGAAGAACGCATGACAGCGCTGATCTATCTCTGTTCACCGAACAATCCGACCGGTGCTGCGTATGACAGAGCAGGTCTTCAGAAGTGGGTGGACTACGCCAATGAAGGCGGGTCGATCCTGCTGTTTGACGCTGCCTATGAGGCGTTTGTGTCGGAACCGGATATTCCGCGCAGTGTATTCGAACTGCCGGGTGCCCGTACCTGCGCCATTGAAATCTGTTCGCTGTCCAAGACCGCAGGTTTTACCGGCACACGGCTTGGCTATACGGTCATTCCGGAAGATCTGGTGCGGGACGGTCTTTCCCTGAATGCAATGTGGGTGCGCAACCGCACCACGAAGACCAACGGCGTGTCTTACATTCTTCAGAAGGCAGGTCTTGCGGTATTCAGCGAAAAGGGTGAGCAGGAAACCGCAGCGCTGCTGGAGGACTACCGGAAAAATGCGGAAATCTTCATGCGGGCGCTTGATAAAGCAGGCATCTGGTATACGGGAGGGAAGAACTCCCCGTACATCTGGGTGAAATGCCCGCACAGACTTGGCAGCTGGGAATACTTTGACCTGTTGCTTCACAATGCACAGATCGTCGGAACCCCGGGAGAAGGGTTTGGAAAATGCGGAGAAGGCTTTTTCCGGTTCTCCATGTTCGGGTCTCGTGAGGATATCGAAGAAGCCGGAAGACGGATTGTTAGAATGAAATAAATTACAAATTATGAAAATAGTTCAATATTAATTTTCAGAAAGTAATTGACGAAATTTTCAAAACCGGATACAATATACCCGTTAAGAGCAAAGGTGCCCGAACATCGGGATTTCCTTTGCTCTTTTGTTTATTTACGGAAAAGGAGAAAGGCTATGAGCTACACAAAAGAAGACATCATCAGATTAGTAAAAGAAGGCGACGTTGAATTCATCCGCATGCAGTTTACCGACATCTTCGGACGTCTGAAGAATGTCGCGATCACCGCATCTCAGATAGAAAAGGCAGTAAACAACCAGATCATGATCGACGGAAGTTCGATTGAAGGCTTTGTCCGGATCAATGAATCCGATATGTATCTGTATCCGGACCTCGATTCCTATGCCGTGCTTCCGTGGCGTCCGCAGCACGCAAAGGTTGCACGTCTGATCTGTGACGTGTATCTGCCGGACGGAACTCCGTTTGCGGGTGACCCGCGCAGCACCCTGAAACGCGTGCTGAAGAAAGCGGAAGAGCAGGGCTACTCCTTCAATGTTGGACCGGAGTGTGAATTCTTCCTGTTTGAGACTGACGAAAACGGAGAGCCTACCACAAAGACCAGTGATGATGCCGGCTACTTCGATCTGGACCCGCTGGACCATGGCGGATCGACACGCCGTGAGATCTGCATGATGCTGGAGCGCATGGGTTATGAAGTTGAGGCGAGCCATCATGAAGTGGCGCGCGGTCAGCACGAGATCGACTTCAAGTACGGCGATGCGCTGCGCACTGCCGATAATGTCATGACCTTCAAGCTGGCGGTAAAAACCATCGCCCAGAAAAACGGTCTTCATGCGACCTTCATGCCGAAACCGATCTTCGGAATCAACGGCAGCGGCATGCATACAAACATGTCCCTGTTCCGTGACGGAAAGAATGTGTTTGCGGATCCCTCCGACAGGCTTGGATTATCCAAAGAAGCCTACTCCTTCATCGCAGGCATCCTGGAACATATCTCCGCCATGGCCGCAATCACAAACCCGCTGGTCAACAGCTACAAGCGTCTGGTTCCGGGGTATGAGGCTCCCTGCTATATTTCCTGGTCCGCTTCCAACCGTTCCGCACTGATTCGGATTCCTGCCGCAAGAGGGCAGGCGACACGTGTGGAACTGCGCTGTCCGGATCCTTCCTGCAATCCGTATCTCGAACTTGCCGTGTGCCTTGCGGCAGGTCTGGACGGAATTGAGCGCGGCCTGGTCCCGCCGGAAGAGATTCTCGACAACATCTTTACGATGGATGAAGCGGCCAGGAAGGCGCAGGGAATCGAAAGCCTGCCGGGCTCGCTC
>JAFUFO010000013.1 GCA_017469885.1 Solobacterium sp. | reverse complement strand
TGGATACGCTCATATCCATTGTATGAAAGGAGGCTTTTAATGTCTGTGTCAGGGGCACCCTACGTTTATTTACAGCGAATTTACTAAAACCCTACGTTTATTTACAGGCAGGGGGTACACCCTACGTTTATTTACAATACCAAAAAGTATTAATACCTGATACTCATGGAGGAATGACACACAGTTTGTCACTCCTCCTTTTCTTTTTTTCTGTGACAGCGAACAATCAGCGGACGGCATATGCATGCATTATAATTTCAGAAGAAAGAGGTACAGAGTATGGCAAAGGATCTCAATCATGCGGATGTGAAGGTAACCAATGTCCGGGTATTTAACAGTTATTTCAAACGGTTTGATCCGGCAGATGTCTATCTCAAAGATGGGAAGTTTCTCTACATTGATAAACAGAAGACATCACATATTTCCTTTGATAAAGAGATCAATGGAAATGATCAGTATATGATTCCCGGGCTGATTGATATTCATATGCATATTGAGTCCTCCATGGTTACGCCGCTTGCCTTCTGCCGCTACACTGCAGGCTGCGGATTAACCACGATCGTCTCTGAACCGCATGAGATTGCCAATGTATCCGGAAAGAAAGCAATTGAGGCAATGATTGAATCCGGAAAACAGGGACCGTATGACTGTTACTATGCCATTCCCTCCAATGTGCCGATCATGCCACGGGAATATGAAACCAGCGGCGCAACGATTACGGCAGCGGACATGCTGGAACTGAAGGAAACAGAGAATGTCATCTGTCTTGGGGAAGTCATGAACTATACAGAGATCATTCGCAAGAATGATTCCGAAGTCGGAAAGTTTATTGATATTGTCCATGAGAAAGAACCGCTCTATACACTGGAAGGTCATTGCCCTGCGCTGGTCAATGAAGACCTTGCTAAATTCCTGTATCTCGGGATCCGAAGTGATCACTGTACCCATACTCTGGAAGAACTGAAACAGCGTTTTGAAAACGGCATGTTTATTCAGCTCCAGGATGTGATGGTTACGCAGGAAGTCATTGACTATGTATGTAAGGAACATCTGTATGAATACTTCAGCTTTGTGACGGATGATACCCTGCCGGATGTGCTTGTAAAGAAAGGACATCTTGATGCGGTGGTACGTAAGGCAATCGGATTGGGCATGCGTCCGGAGGATGCCATCTACTGCGCAACCTATACTCCATCCAGACGCATGGGCCTTGTGGACCGCGGTGCCATTGCGCCGGGACTGCTTGGAGACTTTGTACTGGTGGATGATCCGGCATCACTGAAGATTCAGGCTACGTATAAGAAGGGTGTCTGCATCTATGACCGCAATACCCCGGCAAAGACCGGTATGGTCTATGACCTGAACGGTCAGTTTGAGGATACGATTCATCATGAGCCGATCACAGAAAACGATCTGCGCGTTGTGATTCCGGGACCGGACCGTATGGTAAATGTACGGGTCATGAAACTGAATCCGAATAACAACCGCTCCGAAGAAGTGTTTGTAGAGATGCCGGTAAAAGACAATGCGCTGTTATGGAAGGACAGCGGCTGTAATCTGGCCGTTGTCATTGAACGGCATGGACGGGACGGGAAGATTGCCTTTGGCTTTACCTGCGGGACCGGAATTCAGAAAGGTGCCTGTGCCTCCAGTTACGCCCATGACTCCCATGATCTGATTGCCATGGGGACCAACGAAGAAGATATTGTAAATGCGGTCAATGAAGTCATCACAATGAACGGCGGTATTGCGGTATCTCTGCACAATGAGATTACCGGCAGGATCTGTCTTCCGATTGCGGGTCTGTTAAGCAAGGGTTCCGTAGAGGAAACCGCAAAGGATTTTGACAATGTCCGCAGGGCATTTGATGATCAGGGATATGAACATATAAACAACATCATGAACTTCTCACTGATCGCACTGACCTGCATTCCGACATTAAAACTGACCGATCGGGGATATATGAATGCGGATACCTTTGAACAGCCGCCGCTGTATGAAGAACTGTAAGAAAGAATCTGCGATCACTGTTCCAATATCGCCGCATCTGTCATCGAAACAGAAGGAGAAGAATACGATATCCATCAGTATCTCCAAACCCTGAAACATGACTCGGAATCCTTCCGGTCCCTGTACGCCTGCTATCTCAGTAAATACCAGCCGAAAATCACAGGCTGAGTTCAGACAAAAGCGCACATGATGTGCGCTTTCGTTTATATGGATAGTTACAGAATTATAAAAGTATTAATCAGGGATTGATGGATTATTCTTTGACATTATTGCCGTGGTATTCTAATATTCGAATTATGATATCGGCGGATGAATACATGAAGCTTTCATACCGGCTTGAAATCGTGCCGGATCCGGATGAAGGCGGATATGCGGCACAGTATCCGGAGCTTCCCGGCTGTATTACAGTCGGGGATACAATGACAGAAGTTCTTGAAAATGCCGAAGACGCAAAACGGGCCTTGATTGCGGCGCAATTGGAAGACGGGGCAGAAATTCCCGAACCTGCATCAGTACGATGAAACAGGAAGATGCGCAGGCATCTTCTTTTCTATAAAGCAAAGCACTGTTCTTTTTCCCCGGTTGTACTACAATGGAACGCAGTGTGATTAACCGGAAAGGAGAGGGGATATGTGGCTGTGGTTCATTGCGGCATTTGCGGCATTCTTTGTAAAAGGGTTATGCGGCTTTGCGAATACGCTGGTATTTACCGCGGTCATGGCATTCGGTGAGGCAAACCGTTCCATCTCTCCGGTCGAGCTTCTGCTTGGCTACCCGGCAAATTTTGTCCTGGCATGGCGCAGCCGGAACCGTCTGGACAGGAAGACGGTATTCCTCTGTTCGCTGTGCATGGTGCTCGGCGCAATCCCTGGTGCATTGTTTCTGAAGACGGCTGATGCGTCTGCCGTACGGGTCTTCTTCGGATGCGTGGTTCTCTTTACGGCATTTCAGATGATGCGGCGTAAAAACGATACCCCGGCAGCCCGGTCCGGCCTGCTGTTTACCCTGACCGGTCTGTTCTCGGGTTTCTTATGCGGAATGTTTGGCGTAGGAGCTGTCATGGCTGCCTATGTGGAACGGATGTCCGATGATATGGAATCCTTCCGGGCCAATATCTCCGCCATCTTCTTTGTGGAGAATACACTGCGTATTGTGATCTATATTGTCACAGGAATTCTGACCATGGATTCGCTGCTTATGGCGGTGAAGATCCTGCCGGTCTGTTTCCTGGGACTGTATACGGGAATCTATGTCAGCACCCTGTTCAAAGAGAGTGCTTCCAGAAAAATGGTCATTGTGCCGTTAGTGGTATCCGGCATCTCGATGATCGCAATGAATATCTGAAAACAACCGGCATGCGCCGGTTGTCTTTTCGTATTCAGAAGAGTTTTGCCCAGAGGGCAGAGAAGGGCATGACCAGAACCATTGCCGGAATCATATCCGCAATCGGGAAGTCGAGAAGCTTTACCATCCGGAAGCCGGTGGCTAACATGATGAATCCCCCGCAGGCCTTGAAGTCGTTGATCATGGACGGATTCGTTAACGGGACGATGACTCCCGCAAGCAGATACAGCGCAAAGAGAATTACAAACTGTGGAACGGCGATCAGGGAAACACTTTTTCCCAGCGTACAGGCAAAGATCATTGCGGTGAAGAGATCAAGGATACTCTTGGCAATCAGGATCGAAGGATCGCCGCTCATGCCCGCAGTCAGCGCACCGTAGATCCCGGTTCCGCTTGCACAGAACAGCACCGTCGCGGTGACCATCATGGCACTGCGCTCTGCGTCATTGTCTCCTTTGTTCACAAGATTGTTCATTCCAACGGCTGCTTTTGTGATCTGATCTCCAAGATGGATCAGTAAGCCGAGTGACGTTCCGAGAATCAGGGCGAAGATGACCGCAGGCATATGTTCCATCAGGACAATCGCCGCAACGCCCATCCCCATGGAGGAAAGACCAAGCACCTTGTTCAGCTGTGTTTTGAAACTTTCAGGAAGTTTGTCCTTAATAAGACTTCCGATAATACCTCCCGCCGCAACCGACAGGCAGTCAATGATAATACCGATGTTCATGGTTCTGTTTATTCCTTATCTGAACGCTTTCTTCTTGCGACCGCCGCATCAAGCAGTTCCGCAAATACACTGAAGAGCACGGGGGATACCGGACAGAGTTCCGGATCGGGCGGAAGATACGGAAGCACGACGGTTCTTGTGACAATATCCTGATACTTATGCGCCGCATTGGTCGTCACAAGCAGTACCTTTCCGCTTGTCCCTGTTACCTTGTCCATCAGTTCCGGCTGAGCGGAAACAGAGAACAGTATCATCAGATCATCCGGATTCAGATGATCCGCGGTGTCGATCAGAGAATCGGTTGAAACCGGGAATACAAACATATCGTTCTTCCGCATCAGATACTGCAGTAAGTAAGCGGGGGACATGCTTTTCATGATGCCTGACGCAAAGATATGATCTGCGCTGAGCAGTAACTCCGCAAGATCATCCATATACGCGTCAGTCAGAACGTGTTCGGTCTCTTTCAGCAGCTGTTCCAGGCGTTCGAAGTAGGTCATCCGTGAGGCATCACCCGCAGAATCCTGCTTTGCCAGGAAGGCAGTGATATCAGAGCGGAAGTCCTGGTATTTTGCATACCCCAGCCCTTTGATAAACCGTGTCAGTGCCGGCTGGGAGACACCGAGGTTCTCTGCCAGTTTGCTGGTGGACTGATAGGTTACCTGTGCAGGATTTTCCAGGATTGCCTGGTAGATGCGCAGATCGTTCTGCGTGAAGCTGTCTTTATGCTGTTCCATGACAAGAAACGGGTTCATTGTGTGATCCTCCTGTGGATAGAATGATTATAATATTAGTAAATAGAATATTCAATTCATATCTTAATCATACTTGTTGTGTATGAAATATCTCGAAAACAGCGCAAAATGAAAGATTTTTCAGAGAAAAACAAATATTCTATTCAAAATAATCAAAAATATTTGAATAACCTATTTACAAAGTGGGTGTTTATCGAATATATTATTCATGCAGGGGGGAAAACCTCAGGATCCGGAGGAAGCCCTTCCATACTGGAGGATAAGTATTATGGGAAAGTACGATGCAGTCGCCGCTAAAATTACAGAACTGGTCGGCGGAAAAGAAAACATCAGCGGACTTACACATTGTGTAACACGTCTCAGATTCGTCTTAAAGGATCCCGCAAAGGCAGATAAGGAAAAGCTTGCGGAAACCGAATATGTACTCAAGGTGATCGAAGCCGGCGGACAGGTACAGGTCGTTGTCGGAAACAAGGTTGATGCAATCTACGACGCAATTCTTGAAACACAGGGCATCAGCGGCGGCGGACTGGTAGACGCCGACGGAGAAGATGCCGGCGAGAAGAAGGGATGGCTCAATACCCTGATGGATACCATCTCCGGAATTCTCGTTCCGACCCTCGGTGTATTAACTGCCGCAGGTATTCTCAAGGGTGTCACTTCATTCCTGGCACTGGACAACATCGGAATTCTGAATCCGGCCAGCGGGTTATATATGCTGCTGTATGCGATCGGCGACGGCTTCTTCTACTTCCTGCCGATCATGCTGGGATTCTCCGCAGCACGCAAGTTCAAGTGCAATGAATATATCGGCGCCACAATCGGCGCGGCGCTGGTCTATCCGGCCATGGTCAATATCGCTTCCGCAATGGAGCCGGCAGGCGCTCTGTTTGGAAACAGCCCCTTTGCAATGACCTACTTCAACACCTTCCTCGGTATCCCCATCGTCATGCCGGGCGCAGGCTACACATCCAGCGTATTCCCGATTATCGTAGCGGTATGGCTGGCTTCCAAAATTGAGAAATGGTGTAAGAATCACATCGGAGACAACCTCCGCGGCATTCTCACTCCGATCATCACACTGGTGGTATCCGTTGTCCTGGCATACCTTGTCATCGGACCGGTTCTCAACCTGATCGCAGTATGCATTCAGCTCTTTATTGAAATGCTGTTCAATATTCCGGTTGTCGGCGGCCTCATTGCCGGTGCGATTCTCGGCGGCGGCTTCGGTATCCTCGTTCTCTTCGGCATGCACTGGGTCATCATCGGTCTTGCGCTTGGTCTGATCGCACAGAACGGCTATGACTACATCATGGCATGCGGCGGTATCGGACCGATGATCGGTATGTTCCAGGGACTGGCAATCTGCTGGGCCTGCCGGAAGAACAAGAAGGTCAGAGACCTCGCGATTCCCGCAACCATCTCTCAGATCTGCGGTGTCGGTGAACCTCTGATGTACTCCATCCTGATTCCGATCAAGAAACTCTTCCTCATCAACATCCTCGGCGGCTGTATCGGCGGTGCGATCATCGGTGCGCTTAAGACAAAGATGTATATGTTCGGCGGCTCCGGTCTCTTCGGTATCTTCAACTATGCCGGCGGCGGAGGAATCCAGGACATCGTGAAGTATTGCGTTGGTGTCGCAGTCGGCGGAGTCTTCTCCATCGTCGCAACCCTGATGGCATACAACGACGACGAGGCATCCCGTATCCTCGGTTAACAAACAGAAATCCACATTCATGGCGGGGCGTAATGCTCCGCCATGAGTCCTATCAGAAAGGAGAACGACCATGCATGATCCGCTGACATTTCCTGCCGAGAAAGGACAGGTAAAAACCCTGACCCTGGAAGGAAGAATCATTACCTTCCGGGCATTTGAACAGATTGATTACTGCACGAATCCGAAGGATCCGATTCAGAAACTGAATGTCTTTGTGCCGGAAGGGTATTACCATGACGAAGTGATCAACGGGTATACAAAGGATACTGCACCGGTATTTCTCCCCAATACCGTCGGCGGCTATATGCCGGGTCCGTGTGATGAGCCGGGCATTAACACACATACAAAGCATCTGAACTCCCTCTTCTTTGCCCTGGAACACGGGTGTGTGGCAGTCAGTGCCGGCATCCGCGGACGTACATCCGGGAAAAAGGCATCGGAATTCTTTGAAGGCAGTAAGGAAGGCAGCCTCGGGGAAGCGACCGGAAGGCTGGTCGGACGTGCACCGGCCCTGATCGTGGACTATAAGGCAGCCATCCGCTATCTCCGTCATAATGCGGAATCCATCCCGGGTGATAAAGAACGTATCATTACCAACGGCACCAGTGCCGGTGGAGCGCTCTCTGCCCTTGCGGGCGCAACCGGAAACAGTGCGGACTACGAACCGTATCTGAAGGAGATCGGTGCGGCAGAGGAACGCGACGATATCTTCGCCGCAAGCTGTTACTGTCCGATTCATAATCTGGAACACGCGGACATGGCATATGAGTGGCTCTTCTGCGGCCTCAATGATTATCACCGCACCAAACATCAGCGCACGGAAACCGGCATTATCCGGGTTCCCGATGACGGCGTCATGACGGACGAACAGATCGCTGTGTCAAAACCGCTGAAGGACCTCTTTCCTGCCTATGTGAACAGCCTCAATCTCACGGATGAAAACGGCAATGCCCTGACCCTGGACGAACATGGGGAAGGTTCCTTCAAACAGTATGTGAAGAGCCGGGTCATTGCGGCGGCACAGAAGGAACTAGATACCCGTGATTCCGAGAAGAACCGCAGCTTTGTGATGACAAAAGGAAGCGAAATCGATGCGCAGGATTATCTGGTAAAGGAAAACGGCATCGTCACGGATTTGGACTGGGACGGCTATGTCCATAAGATTACCCGCATGAAGGCAGCGCCGGCGTTTGACGGGCTGTATATGAATACGCCGGAGAATGAAGAGTTCGGGGATGAACATACCGACGCAAGACACTTCACGCAGTTCTCCATGGAACACAGTCTTGCGAAGAAACCAAAACTGGCAGATCCGAAGATGGTAACACTTCTGAATCCGACCTGTTATATCGGCAGAGCGGACAACGCACAGCACTGGCGCATCCGCCACGGCGCGTTTGACCGGGATACTTCCATTGCGATACCGGTGATTCTTTCTCTGTTATTAAAAAACCACGGCATTGATACGGACTTCGCACTGCCGTGGGGACTTCCGCACAGCGGCGACTATGATCTCGAAGAACTGTTTGCCTGGATTGACTCGCTCTGCAGGTAATGAATAAGAAAAATACTGCATATCACCGATTACTGTGACATGCAGTGTTTTTTTGGTTCCGACAGCTTCTGCAGCAATGCAAGAACCATCTGAAAAGAAGTTCATATCGAAAAAATCCCGAAAAATCGGAAGAATTAATCACAAATAGAGGGTATATGAATATATAATTTAAATACTATTCATCTATAAACAAAATTCAGGAGACGACTATGAAGAAGTTCAGAAAAAGTCTGGCCACATTAATGGCGTTGGGAATGTTAATTGCAGGAAATCCTGTATATGCACTGGCGGAAACCGTTCCGACTGAGGAACCCCCGGCAGAAACGGAAATGCCAATGGATGAAACGGAGGCACTGAACGATTCGGAAGAACCGCTCTCAGAGGAGGATCCGGCTGACGAAACGCAGGAAGAAAAGGAATTATCTTCAGATGAGGATACTACTGCGGAAAACGAAGAGGAATCTCCTTCGGATTCGGACATCACGGATAATGATGACTCCCAGGCGGCAGAAGAAGCGCCGTCTCAGGATATCGTTACAGAAGAGACCGTAACAGACGAAGCTGTTTCTCCTGAAACCCCGGAGGAAGAAATTACTCCTGAAGGAAAGGAAATTCCTGAGGAAGAGGAGATTTCTGAGGAACCGGAAGAAGTAACAACCATTACTGCGGAAGGCGCTGTCGTTTCCGCGGATACTTCTGCTTTTCCTGAAAGCGATACGATGCTGCAGGACTATATTGATGTTCTCTCCGGACTGAAAACACCTGCACCAATCAGCAACAACAAAAAGCTTCTTAAATCAACGTCGATCGGCAGAAATTCGCTGACCGGCAATGATCTGACAGCCTATGGAATCATTTCAGATTATGTTGATGGAGTGGTTGCCGGGCAAAATACCAGCACAAGTTTTACGATTCCAGTCTCAACTTTTCTGGGAGATAAGTTTAAATATACTGCGGCGGAATTAGGTGTAGACAGTATTATTAGCGGCGAAAGCATTTCAGATGAGGCTTCTGCTGCACTTCAGGCAAAATACAATATTGAAATTCAAAAGGTATTAGATGCTTTAAAACTGGATAATACGTACAAATACTACTGGATGTATCGCGGTGCATACAGCAATGTCCTGTCCTATCCTACGATGCATGCCACGTATAATCCCTCAAATCCGGCACAGGATACAATTTATGTTGACCAGGATGCTGTGATCACAATCAATCTACATATTGATCCGAACTATAGAAACAGCGAAGCAGATCCGGTGACGATAAATCCTGCTAAAGTGAGTGCAGCACAGGCGGCAGCCGCCAAAGCGCAGGAAGTTGTAAACGCGGCTGCATCGATGTCGGATTACGATAAGCTTCTCTACTACAACGACTGGATCTGTAAGAACGTTACTTATAATTATGAGGCTGCAAAAAGCGGTTCAGCTGTCATGGGAGTAGATCCCTGGGAGCTGATCTATGTTTTTGATAATGATCCTGATACAAATGTAGTTTGTGAAGGTTATTCAAAAGCATTTAAATATCTTGCGGACCTGACCACATTTGAAAACGATAGTATCGAAGTATATACGGTTACCGGCACTATGGGCGGCGGAACAGGTGCAGGTCCCCATATGTGGAATGTCGTTAAGATGGAAGACGACAACACATATATGGTTGATGTGACTAATAATGACATCGACTACGATGATGACAAAGAAGATATTCATGTTCACAACGCAGCACATCCGCTGTTCCTCTCAGGCTATGAAAAAAGCAGCGCAGCTGAAGGTGGGTACGTTGTCAAACGGGATCCTGTAAGCATAGGGAATATCACTTTTTTCAACGATGAACTTACATATACATATGATCAGGATACGATAAACAGTTATTCCGAAACTATTCGTGCGATTGCCGAGGAAGATTATGTTGTAAGGCATATACATAACAACATCACATTTATGCCTTGGACCAGTACTGACGCATTGCCCACAGAGTCCGGAAATTATTATTTAGAGAATGATGTAGTACTCACTTCGACAGCAGTAGTATCGAATACTTTGAATTTATGCTTAAACGGACATAATGTTACTGCCAACCACGATAATTCAGTAATCAAGGTTACGGACAATGGTCAGCTTGGTATTTATGACTGCTCTGCTGAAAGCGGAAGCATTACACATGGAATGAATGGTTCTTCTCAATATACAGGTTATGGAATTAACATTTCCGGAACAGGTGCAGTGAATCTCTTTGGGGGCAGCATAAGCAATAATAATGCGGGCAATTCCTGGGGAGCAGGAGTACATATGGATAACGGAACGTTCAATATGTACGGAGGAAGCGTTTCAAATAACACATCCCCCAATTCCTCTGGAGGAGTATATGTTGATAAGGGAACATTTACGTTATATGGTGGCACGATAGCATCAAATACATCCAAAAACAATGGTGCCGGTATTCATCTTGACGGGGGTGCAACTGTCGTAATTAAAGGCGGTGAAATAACAGATAACAGTGTTTCTTCAACTAATTATTGTGGAGGCGGTATTTATAACAATGGGGGAACATTGAAAATTTCAGGCAACCCAGTTATCAGAAATAATACACATGGCAATAATCTGCAGGACAATATCTGTCTTGGTTCTAGCAGCTTTATAACAATAGATGACGTATTAAATAACGAAAACAAAATTGGAGTCTCCATATACAATGGCGGCACCGGAACAATAACAACAGGATATCAGACATATCATCCTGGAGCTAATCCATCCGCATATTTCACCTGCGATCAGGAAGATCACTCAATCATACTCCGTAATAATGAGGCGAAAATCGTAGAGGGTATC
This sequence comes from Solobacterium sp., assembly GCA_017469885.1. GTDB lineage: Bacteria > Bacillota_I > Bacilli_A > Erysipelotrichales > Erysipelotrichaceae > Bulleidia. The sequence continues at coordinate 5,435 of JAFUFO010000013.1, read as the reverse complement.
GTACACATTCACGATTTTGCATATACATCATCCGGAAACACAATTACAGCAACCTGCAGTAATGATGGCTGTGATCTGCAAGATAACAGAATAGTGTTAACTATCAAAGCGCCGGAAAAGACTGTGTATGGTGATGGGAAATCTGCCTCAGCTATTCTCTCAAATATTGCTGACTTTAATGAAGCAACCGGACTGAATATAACTCCAACTGAAATTAAGTATTACTTAGATTCTTCAGAAATCGACAGTGCACCGGAAGATGCAGGGGAGTATACCGCGCGTATCACAGTAGAAGGACAGACTGCGGAAGTAGCGTATGCCATAAACAAAGCGACAATCAATCCTAAAGTATCGCTATCTGGCTGGACTTATGGCGATAATGCTAATACTCCTCAGGTAACAGGTAATTCCGGAAATGGTGATGTAACATACACCTACAGCACTGTTGTGGACGGCGAGTATTCTTCAACAAAGCCAACGAACGCCGGCACCTACTTTGTTAAGGCGACTGTCGCAGAAACGACAAATTATACAGGCGCAGAAACTGCACCTAAAGAATTCACAATCGCAAAGAAAGCAGTCATCGTATCCGGAATCACTGCAGAGAACAAGGAATACGATCAGACAACCACCGCGAAACTTGATTCAGGTAAAGCCGCTTTTAGCGGAAAACAGGACGGCGATACTCTGACAGTCACTGCAGATGGTGTGTTTGATAATGCAGATGTCGGAACCGGAAAAACTGTAACGATCAGTAATCTGCAGCTTGGCGGAACATCAGCGGATAACTACGTACTTGCCGCAGCTGGCCAGCAGGCATCAGCCAAAGCAGATATCACCGCAATTACAGTGGGTCTGGAATGGTCAGATACAGATCTGACATATAACGGCACCGAACAGAAACCCACCGCAGCAGCTACGGGTGTACTTGAAGGTGATGAATGCGCAGTTACGGTAAGCGGAGGGCAGACCAATGCAGGTGAAAATTACACCGCAACTGCAGAGAGTCTTTCCAATGAGAACTATGTATTACCGGACAATAAAACCACGTTGTTCCGTATCGCCAAGGCAGGGCAGGATGCACCGTCTGCCCCGAAAATGTCCGAACGCACAAATCATTCCATTACGCTGACAAAACTTGATAATACACAATACAGAATGGGTAATGGTGAATGGCAGGACAGCAATGTCTTTGACAACCTGAACGCAAATACGGAATATTACTTCTACCAGCGCACAATTGGAGACAGGAACCATGAGCCTTCAGAATCAAGTACAGGTGCAGTGTTTAAAACAGATGCACATGTTCATGAATACAGGTTCACAGTGAATGGACCGACGATTGCGGCAGTCTGTGCAGATTCTGATCATGGACACAGCGGAGATCCTACTCAATATGTAACGGTCATTCAGCCTGAGAAGACAGTTTTTGGAGACGATGGCCATGGAGAGGCAACAATCCTTGGCACAATTCAGGGAACCACAACATCAGCGATCACGTACAGGAAGGGCGATGAAGTTCTTGACAGTGCACCGACAGATGCAGGCACCTATACGGCAAGTATCACGGTAACCTATGGCACTGAATCGGCGACCGCAACAGTTAAATATACTATCGCAAAAGCATCCATTTCACCTTCAGTAGTACTTGATGGCTGGACCTATGGTGAACCTGCGAAAGAACCGCAGGTGCGTGAGAATCCAGGTGAGGGAACTGTCACATACACCTACAGCACTGCTGCGGATGGCGAGTATTCTTCAACAAAGCCAACGAACGCCGGCACCTACTTTGTTAAGGCGGCTGTCGCAGAAACAACAAATTATAATGGCGCAAATACTGCACCTGTATCGTTCACAATTGCTAAGAAAGCAGTAACCGTATCCGGTATTACCGCCAGCAACAAGGAATATGACAAGACAACTGTCGCAATCCTGATTACCGGTGATGCTTCATTTGGGGGAAAACTGGACAACGATTCTCTGACAATCACCGCAACAGGTGAGTTTAGTGATGCGAATGTCGGAACCGAGAAAACAGTAAGAATCAGTAACCTGAAGCTTGGCGGCACCTCTGCTGGAAATTATATCCTTGCCGAATCCGGACAACAGACATCAGCGAGTGCAAATATCACACCGAGGACAGTTGGTCTGAAGTGGTCAGATACGTCGTTTACCTATGATGGTACTGCGCATGTGCCGACCGCATCCGCAACCAATCTGCTTAATGGCGATGTATGTACAGTTACAGTAACCGGAGAAAAGACTGATGCAGGGAAAGATTACACTGCGACCGCGGAAAGTCTTTCCAATGCCAACTACGCACTGCCGGATAAGAACACAACTACGTTTGTGATCAATAAAGCAGACCAGGATGCGCCGGAAGCACCAATAAAGCAAACCGCATCCGCCACAAGCATTACGCTCCAGTCAACACCGGGTTATGAATATAGCATGAATGGCACGGATTGGCAGACGAGCAATGTGTTCTCCGGATTAACAAAAACCACATCCTATGAGTTCTATCAGCGCAAGGCAGAAGATAAGAATCACAACGCTTCTCCTTCGAGCCCTGCCGCAGATATCTCGACAACCAACCATACGCATGAATGGGAGAATTTCACAGTTGAAGGCAATACGATCACCGCGACATGCAGGAACACGGACGGAGCGCACGGAGAACCGCTTACAGCGACATTGACGTTATCCATACCGGAAACGAGTGTGTATAACGGCAAACAGGTAACTGCGCTTCTCATAAACAACATTGAAGGTACAAGCCCTTCGGAGATCTCCTATTACAAACTCGGGGAAGCCGCTCCTTTACCGGAAGCACCCAAGTATGCCGGCATTTATCTTGCAAGTGTCACGCTGGAAGGGAAAACAGCTAATGCAGGATTTGCTATTCTTCCCAAGAATACAGATCTTACCTGGAGTAACACATCCCTGACATATAACGGTCAGATACAGGCTCCGACAGCTGTCGCAACCGGTGTTGTACAGGGAGATGAATGCATTGTCAGCGTATCCGGTGAACAGAAGGATGCAGGGGACAATTACACCGCGACCGCATCGATTGATAATACGAATTATGTATTATCGGAAGAAACAACAACCCAGACATTCAAAATCAATCCCAAGCCGGTAACTGTATCCGGTGTGACGGTTTCTGAGAAAGTCTATGATGGCACTGCGGCCGCAACAGTAGTTACAGAACAGGCAGTCATCAACGGAAAAGTGGAAGGTGATGATCTGACAGTTTCCGTGGAAAGCGGATCATATGAAAATGCAAATGCAGGAACCGGCAAAACCGTAAATGCGGCATTCTCACTTGGCGGTACCAGTGCTGGTAACTACACACTGGAATCGGATACCCAGAAGCTGACGGGCAATATCGCTCAAAGGGAAGTCACACTTACATGGAATGAACCCAATCCGCCATTTGTATATGACGGTCAGAAACATGCGCCAACCGCAGAAGCAGGTAATCTTGTGAACAGTGATGAGTGCACGGTAACCGTAGATGGGGCAGCGGTTGATGCCGGAACCCATACCGCTACGGCAGCCGGACTGAGTAATCCGAACTACAAACTGCCTGCGGAAACCACCCATGAATTCACGATTGGCAAGGCATCGCTGAATGCGGATATGTTTACAGTAACAATGCCTGCCGCGACGGAATATGACGGCAATCCGAAAAACGCTTCTGCCGCAGTCAAAGATCCGTTTGCGAAACAGGGTGTTGGAACACCGACGCTTGTCTACTTCGAAAACGGAAGTCAGCTGACAGAAGCACCGTCCGAAGCCGGTACATATCAGGTTAAGCTGAATGTTGCGGAAGGAACCAACTATCTTGGCGCAACAGGTCTGGAAAATTCCGGATGGAAGTTCGAAATTACCAGAGCGACGCCTGTACTGCCGAATGAACCTTCTGACGCAGTACTGGCGCAGACAGGAAATGAGATTCCTCTGCTTGGCTCTGCGGTTCAGACGACCGGCGGAACCGTGGAATACAGTCTGGACGGAACCACGTGGTCTGAGACAATTCCGACCGGCAAGGATGTCGGAACCTATACCGTTCATTACAGAGTAAACGGCGGAAAGAACTACAATGACGTTGCGGAAAAATCTGTGACAATCACGATCAAGGCAACGCAGCCGGCGCCGGCAGCGGATGAATTTACTGCCACAAAGGCAACGGATGACACTTCCAAAGATGCTGAGATCAGCGGTGTAGATGACACCATGGAATACTCAACGGATAACGGAAAGACCTATCAGCCGGTTTCCGGTGATAAGATCACCGGTCTTGGCAAGGGCGATGTTCTCATTCGCCATAAGGAAACCGAAACACAGCTGCCCAGCGAACCGGTTAAAGTAACCGTTCAGGCAAAGGAACCGCAGAATGCGCCGACAGGTCTGAGTGCTACGGAAGCCTCGTCTGATACCGCAGAGGATGCGGTCATCAGCGGTGTAAACGATCAGATGGAATACTCGCTTGATGGAACGACGTTTATTCCGGTACCGGAAAATGCCACGACAATATCCGGACTTGGAAAAGGAACGGTATCTGTCAGATACAGGGAAACGGAAGATAAAGCTCCAAGCCCTGTCACAGCGGTTGTCATTCACGCAAAGGGAGACAAGGTCTATGCGCCGACACCCGGATCTGATGAACAGATCTGGACAAAGGGTTCAAATGCGGATCTGAGCATCTCGATCAAGAGTGATTACAATGACGAACAGACGTATGACCTGTTCACCGGAATATCACTGGATGGAGTGAACATTGCACGTGACGCCGCAATCTATTCTGTAACCAGAGGAAGTGCGGTCATTACACTGAAACCTTCCTATCTTGAAACGCTGTCACTCGGCAAGCATACGATGACCGTGAAATTCCAAGATGGTGAAGCTGCCGCCGCATTCTATGTTGTTGAGAAGAAAGTAACTCCGGATAAACCTGTTCCTGAGAAGAAGGAAGACCGCAGTGAACAGAAGAAGGATGCGAAGACAGAACAAAAGACAGAACAAAAGACGGATTATGTGGTAACCTGCCAGATGGCCGGATATCCTGCAAACTACGCATGGAACGAAAGCGCAAAGGCCTGCCAGGCCGGATACCTCGACGGCAATGGCGTATTCCATCCTGCGAATACCGCAAGAAGATCGTATGTGCCCGGAACGGGAGACAGAGGACTCTTCGGAAATCTCTCGGTATTGCTCATCTCCGCAATCGTCGCAATTGCGGCGGGTTATACACTTAAGAATCATTAATCGTTATACGCAAAGAAGACTGGTATTGTTCATGAACGTAGGGTGTGCTCAAAAAACCTGTTCACAGATGTAGGGTGACCCCTGTCCATGGATGTAGGGTTTATTAAAAAACATAGGAAATAAGGCCTGTCGGGTAAGCAATCCTGACCGGCCTTTTCCTA
>JAFUFO010000048.1 GCA_017469885.1 Solobacterium sp. | reverse complement strand
TTTTTGTATACGAAAACCCCCGGATAGTCCGGGGGTTCAAAATAGGTTAACCGATAAGTCCCTCCCAGCGGAGCTCCTATAATGGAGATGCGGTCTGGCAACTGCAAAACCAAGATAGGAGAACAAATGGAAGAGACTCATACATTATCGCACACAACGTGGAATTGCAAGTATCACATAGTGTTCGCGCCGAAGTATCGGAGAAAAGTATTCTATGCGGAAAAACGACTTGAGATCGGAGCGATGCTAAGACAGTTATGCAAGTGGAAAGGGGTAACGATACTGGAAGCGGAAGTATGCCCGGATCATGTGCATATGCTTGTGGAGATACCTCCAAAGTACAGTGTTTCGCAATTCATGGGATATCTGAAAGGGAAAAGCAGCCTGATGATATACGAGAAATGGGGAAACATGAAGTACAAGTATCGGAACAGAGAATTCTGGTGCAGAGGGTATTATGTAGATACGGTCGGAAAGAACACGAAGAAGATAAAAGAATATATAGCACATCAGCTTGAGGAAGATCGGGCAGTGGATCAGATGACGCTTGATCTTGGCGATCCGTTTAACGGGAAAAAGTAGGAGTTTGCGTGTGTCAGGCCGCACATGCGCCTCAGGGCGCTGCCAGTAAAATGAGGGCTATGCCCGTATTGTGAAAAACCACCAGCTCAGCTGGTGGATATTTATTTATTGCCGGGTACAGCGGATGAAAGAATTTGTAAAACAGACGTGTTGCTTAAAATGAAAATAAAACTGAAATTGTTTCATAAATTTGGCTTCGATTTTTCAGAACTGCGATAAAAGGAGCCTTATAGTTACAATATATATGTTATAATTTCAAACACTTGGAGTAAGGGGATTTTTTATTTGTATTCTGAGACACAGATCTGTGGGGTGAAGATATGAAGAAATACATCTTGAGACGAATACTGAAATCGATTGTATCGATCTTCGCGGTGGTATCGATCATCATTGTCATGATTTATACAATGGTGCCGAGTGAAAAGGTTTTTGATAATGATGCCGGCGCAAAGAAGATGAAGGGAGACCAGCTGACGACCTACAAGCTCCGCAAGCTGGAAGAACTCGGATACCTCGATTTCGCAAGCCGTCTGGAAATGTGCACGGCGACCTTCGGGGATGACGCCAAGGCATGCCAGGACGGCGATGAAGCCATGAATGCGCAGGCTGTCGAGGCGTTTGCCGCAAAGGGCTATGAAATCAAGGAGCTGAAATCCGGCGAACAGTATGCGGTACACAACTACCGCTGGTATGAGCTGCTCTGGCGGTTCTATTCCAAGCTGGTCGTAGTGGATTCCAAAAATGCAATCCAGGATCCGGACAATCCTGATCTTGAACATAAGTATTACTGGGGCAAGAACCCGTATAACGGCACTCCGGCACTGCTCTGCTCGGGATGCACATACAAGTATCAGATGTATTTCAACGGGACCTTCCCGTTCATCCATCAGAACAAGTTCAAGCTGAACTTCGGTACGTCCTTCCCGACCAACCAGGGCGTTGCGACCACACAGGTCATCAACGACGGACAGGGTTCCAACAAGAAGATCAGCCAGACGTTTGAGACGGGTCTTGAAGAAGAAAGCGCACTGATTCAGACCAGCTGCCAGTACAAGTATCTGACCGACCATCTGGATGAGAAGCGGTTTACGGATCACTATGCGACCTGCCGTTCCTTCCATGAATCACCTTCCATGGTTGAGACATCCTATATCCTCGGTCTGATTGCACTGGTCATCGCCTATGTCATGGCAATTCCGCTCGGCATCAGTATGGCGCAGCACAAGGACAAGGCAATCGACAAGATCGGTATTGCCTATATCAACCTGCTGATTGCGGTACCGTCGCTCGCATTTATCTTCTTCATGCGTTCCATCGGTACGCTGTTCAATCTGCCGGACAAGTTCCCGCAGCTTGGCTTCAAGGACATCCGTTCCTACATCATGCCGGTTCTGATTCTTGCATTACTGCAGACACCGAGCCTTATGATGTGGCTGCGTCGTTATATGATCGACCAGTCCAACGCGGACTATGTCAAGTTTGCGCGGGCGAAGGGTCTCTCCCAGCGTGAGATCTTCCGCAAGCATATTCTGCGGAATGCGATCATCCCGATCGTCAACGGTATTCCGGGATCGATCATTCTGTGTATCAGCGGCGCGCTGATCACCGAGTCCGCATTCGCAGTTCCGGGCATGGGCAAGATGCTGCCGGATGCGATCAAGCAGACAAACAACAACATGGTCATCACACTTGTCTTCATCTTCACTGCATTGTCGATACTCTCGGTACTGATCGGCGACCTGCTGATGACGGTGGTTGACCCGAGAATTTCGCTGACAGAGAAAGGAGGAGAATAAGCAATGACGGAAATGAATCAGGATCTGTTTCAGATTCAGATCGCAGACGATACCGAATCCGAACACATTGCGGCGCCGCAGTATTCCTACTGGCGCAGCGTATTCCGCAAATTCTTCTCTTCCAAACTCGCAATCTTCATGATGATCCTCTCCGGCACGGTTATCCTGCTTTCGATCATCCAGCCGATGTTCTCCGGCTACAGCCCAAACGTCACCCCGAACATCAACCGTCCGGAAATGAAATATATCCGCCCGAACGCAACCTACTGGTTCGGTACGGACGATGTCGGAAACTCCCTCTTCGACGCAGTCTGGAAGGGAACCGGCACATCGCTCTTCGTTGCATTTGTCGCAACCGCAATTACAACCGTTCTCGGTGTCGTTGTCGGCATGTGGTGGGGTTTCTCCAAACGTGTTGACCGTATCATGATCGAAGTCTACAACATCGTATCCAACATTCCGGTTACCCTCATCGCGATGATCCTTGCGTATGCATTGGGAAGCGGTGTCTGGCAGATCATCTTCGCGCTGTCAGTCACATCCTGGGTAAGCACGGCGTACTTCATCCGTGTCCAGGTCATGATCATCCGTGACCGTGAATACAACCTCGCGTCCCGGTGCCTCGGTACCCCGACCTGGAAGGTCATCACACACAACATTCTTCCGTATCTGATCTCGGTCATCATGACCAGCATCAGCCGTGATGTTCCGTCCTTTATTTCCTACGAAGTGTTCCTGTCCTTTATCGGTGTCGGTCTCGGCCAGCAGTATGCATCGCTCGGCCGTATGATCCAGCAGTATTCACCGTACATGACATCTACGCCGTATCTGTTCTGGATTCCGGTTGCGATCTCAGCGATCATCTCCGTTTCGCTGTATATCGTCGGCCAGACGCTTGCGGACGCGAGTGACCCGCGTACGCATATGATTTAAGGGGGATGATATCAATGAGTGAACAGGGAAAAAACATTATATTGTCCGTCAAGGATCTCGAAGTGAAGTTCAAGGTTCGTGACCGCGTACTGACCGCGATCCGCAGAATCTCGATGGACTTCGAAGAAGGAAAAGTTGTCGCAATCGTCGGTGAGTCCGGTTCCGGAAAGTCCGTCTTTACCAAGACCTTTACCGGCATGCTGGAAGTAAACGGTGAAGTATCCGGCGGTGAAATCTGGTTTGAAGGCCAGGATCTCACAAAGATCAAGAAGGATTCCGAATGGGAAAAGATCCGCGGTAAGAAGATTGCCACGGTATTCCAGGATCCGATGACCAGTCTGAACCCGGTCAAGACGATCGGTGATCAGATTTCCGAAGTTATTATCAAGCATCAGGGCAAGTCCAAGACCGAGGCGAAGAAGATGGCCATCGAAATGATGGGCAAGGTCGGAATCAAGGATCCGGACAAGCGCTATGATGAGTATCCGTTCATGTATTCCGGCGGTATGCGTCAGCGTATCGTTATCGCAATCGCACTTGCATGCCGTCCGCGCATCCTGATCTGCGATGAGCCGACCACAGCGCTTGACGTTACGATTCAGGCACAGATTATCCGCCTGATCAAGGACCTGTCCGAGGAATACGGATTCACAACGATTTACATCACACATGACCTTGGCGTCGTCGCCAACGTCGCAGACGTGGTCGCAGTCATGTATGCAGGCCAGATCATCGAATACGGAAACGTCGATGAAATCTTCTATGACAGCCGTCATCCGTATACATGGGGTCTGCTCTCCTCCCTGCCGCAGCTCGGTGAGAAGGGTGAAGATCTGTTCGCAATCCGCGGTACGCCGCCTTCGCTGTTTGAAGAGGTCAAGGGTGACGCGTTTGCGCCGCGCTCCAACTATGCGATGAAGATTGACTATGAACAGGAGCCTCCGTTCTTCAAGGTAACGGATACGCATTATGCGAAGACCTGGCTGCTCGATCCGCGTGCACCGAAGGTAGAACCTCCGGCAGCGGTAAGGGAACTCCATGCGCGTATGCAGGCACTGACATCGAAGGGAGGTATCTACGGTGAGCGTTAATAACGGCGAAAAAGAAGTCCTTCTTGATGTCCAGCACCTCGAGGTAACCTTCTCAAATTCCAAGAAACATGTATTCAAAGCAGTCAAAGACGCAAACTTCCAGGTTTATAAGGGTGAGACATTCGCACTCGTTGGTGAGTCCGGTTCCGGCAAGACCACGATTGCCCGTGCAATCATCCGCCTGAATGACACATCCAATGGTGAAATTCTCTTCAAGGGAAAGAAGATCAACGGAAAACTTTCCAAGGAAGACAAGAAATGGGTTCAGCGGAATATCCAGATGATTTTCCAGGACCCGGCAGCTTCGCTCAATGAGCGTGCAACGATTGACTACTGCATTTCCGAAGGTCTGTACAACTTCCATCTGTTCAAGGATGAGGCAGACCGTCAGAGAAAGGTTGATGAAGCACTGAACTCCGTCGGTCTTCTGCCGGAGCACAAGTCCCGTTACCCGCACGAGTTCTCCGGCGGACAGCGTCAGCGTGTCGGCATTGCCCGCGCGATGATCATGGAGCCGGAATTCATCATCGCCGATGAGCCGATCTCCGCACTGGACGTTTCGATCCGTGCGCAGGTTCTCAACCTGATGAACAAGTTCAAGGAAGAGCGCGGTCTCACCTATATGTTCATCGCCCATGACCTGTCCGTTGTCCGCTATTTCGCAGACCGGATCGCAGTCATCCATAACGGACGCATCGTTGAAGTGGCGCCGTCCAATGAACTGTTCCACTATCCGATTCATCCGTATACCCGTTCACTTCTCCAGGCAGTACCGATGCCCGACCCGGAAATCGAGAAGGCAAAGGTTCTCAAGCCGTACGACCAGGAAAAGGAGGACAAGAGTGCCGAAACCGGAGGATCCCTTCAGGAGATCAAGCCGGGACACTTCGTCTTCATGGCAGAAAGCGAGCGTGCCGAATACGAGGCAATCGTTGCGGAAATGAATAAAACCGCAGAGTAACATCAACTTAAAGAAGACAGCACATACCGGAATGATATCGGGCTGTGCTGTCTTTTTCCGTTTCCGGCAATCCGGTTCCTGCAGCGAACGGTTCATACATGGTGTTTCCAGAATGAAGGCGGTACCACAACCTGTTGTCAGTGCCGGCAACGGAAACAGGGTATCTGCTTTCTATCATTAAGGTGAACAGGAAATGAACCGGAGGGACGAAATGAAAAAGCTGATTTGCATGATCATGGCGTGCGCCGCAGGAATGTTCCTGCTTTCGGGGTGCGCAGGGAAGCCGCTCTGTACCGATACGGACAGCGGCGTGACAATTGAACTTTACAACATGCGGTATGAACAGAAAGGCGTGCATCTGGCGATCCCGGAAGTGACGATACGGAACCGGTCCGGGGAGCCGATTACCGCAGTATACTGGCGGACGGTGTTCTATAACAAAGACGGAAGCGAAGCCGGCGAGAAGCTGATGTGGTGGCAGGCGGAAAAGGAAGCGCTGGCAGACGGTGCCTCTATCCGGGTGAATGAAGGACGCTATTCGATCGACATGGAAGAGAATCCTGCGTCGTTTTCGTGTGAACTCACGGAGATCCGCACCGAGGCGGAATATCCGCTGGATAAGATCCCGGAGGAGGGCGAATATCTGTTTGAGGCACTCGGATACCCGCATCTTGCGGACATCGGATCGCATCCGCCGGTAAAGATCGTATGCGGCATCGACAACAGCGGATGGCTGCGGACCGCCACGTTTGAAGGAGATGATCTGCAGGAGGCTGTGGGTGCCTTCATGAAGATCAAAGTCGGCGCCGGGGATGCGCCGATGGTGACGGACAACTACAACTGGTTTCAGTTTGAGTGGGAGGACGGAAGCACGGAAGGAATCCGGCTGAATCTGAATTATCTTGAGGTATCCGCAAACGGAAGATACTACAGCTATTATCTTGAAAATCTGGAACCGTTCTGGAGAATGATCCACGAGAATCTTGTCGATCCCGCCGACAATGAACCCCTGCATGCGTACGGCACCAATTCCTCTTTGAACATGGAACTGGATGAGATCACGTTCGATCCTTCGGACAAAGAGGATGTGCTGACGATGCACGGGCATCTGACAATCGAGAATGCATCAAAGAACGATCTTCTGAAGGCATGTGCGGAAGTGACATTCATTAATGAAGATGACATTGCTTACGCACATAAGGTCTATTTCTTTGAGGCAGACGATCTGCCCACAGCGGGTGAAACGAAAGAGATGATGATCGAGGCGGATCTTCCGGAGCGGACTGATCCGGCAAAACGGGTCCGTCTCGATGTGCTCACGGTCATGACGGAGAAGTCCGTAAAGAACAACCAGCCGCTTGCGGAAGGGGAATATCTGTACAAAGCGCTCGGCATCGATGCGATGGCGAATATGGAAGAAGAACTCCCGCTGATGGTCGAAGTGCACATCGACCGGATGGGAGCCGGCTATGATTATCTCTTTGTTGAGGATGAGATCGCAGAGGCGGTCGAAACATTCATAAAGGTTATGGTCGGTCCGGACGGTGCGCCGGTCGTAACGGACAACTACAATCACATCACGTTCCTGTTTGAAGACGGGACTGAGTGCATGCTGAGATTCAACCTCTATGCCCTGGAATACTACGATAAAGACGGAACGCAGCATTCGTATGCAGTGCCGGGCATCGAGAAGCTCTTTGAACTTGCGGAGGCGAAGCGATAGTGAATTACCACACCCATGCGGTGCCCGAAGGCTATGGATGGTGGCTTCTGAGATCCGTGAAAGTTACCCCTTTCAGACCTGAATACGGGTATCCAGGCTTTCCGTGATTCTCAGGGACGAACACACGCCCGCTATCCCTTATCAGAAGATATTCTGACTTGGGAATACATGTTATACCGAAACAGTACACCGTACTGTTCTCGCTTCTTGACGGAATCTGAATTATCGATCCGTTCAAAGGCATTCGGTCCTGCCTGTTAAAACTTATTTTGAACGTTTGCGTTCAGTATGGTGCTGTTCATTATTCGATACAGCCCGCATGACAGAAGTATTCCCGAAAATGATACCTGTAATCAGACATGGCATCAGTGTCCGGAAAAGAGTGTCTTAGTGATACAAGATGATTACAACATCGTGCATTGGATGATACCTCCCTTCTTCTGAATACAATCAGAGAATAGCATTCATCACTTACAAAAATTATGCCATACCAACGATATTACGGATATTATATCTGATATTACGAACACTTCAAGTACAGCGGTACACAATATGCACATTATCTAACAAGAGAATACCGATTATCATCTATTCATACGAAAAGCGCGATTCATCACCACCCATGCGGTGAAACACACTGGCTCCTATGGATGGTGTATTCTCGCGGTTAGAATAAAAAACCCCGGCGCAGACCGGAGTTCACAACAGAGTATACAGCAGTGTCAGTATCAGTGACACCGCAAGCAGGAGGAGCCCGGCGTACAGTGCCGGGTTTTCTGCTTTCGCCCGTTCGGCGCGGACTTTTTCGCGGTGGGCGGTCAGCGGGCCGTCTTCCCGTTTCCAGGAGAAGAAGGTAAAGAATCCTTCCTTCCACCAATACACCATCATGCCCGCAAACAGAAACAGTACAGAGGCGATGGATAGTCCGTCCATCATATGCAGTAATAACGATCCGGAGACGATGCCGTAGATTGCGGAGAGGACCGCCGCAATCAGACAGCGGATCATTACAGGACGTGTTTTGAACTTCTGTATCATGGTTTCCATTGTATCGAAAAACCGGGCAGTATGCCCGGTGTATTTCATTTCTCCCTGTGTTCGTTCTTTTTCTGTCCGGCAAGCCGTTCATGTTCTTCGTGCCATGCCTTGTTTTTGAGTTCCCACTGAACCTCGAAGGCAAGCGCGAATCGCAGAATGATGATTGCGCCGAGGGCGATGTAATCATCGATGTTATGCGCCGTAACGGTCTTGAGGACTTCACCGCACATCATGAATTCCAGGGCGGTAAGAATGCCTTCCTCGAGCTGCGGCCCGTCTTCTTCATGGCGGAGCCAGCGCATGAATCCCTGCGCAGCGGCGGTGATCATGACGATGATACCGACCAGTTCCAGCGCAATTGCGCCGATCTCAACGATATGTTCGAGGATTACCTCAAGTGTGCCGATCAATACATCCATATACAGTCCTCCGCTCTAACAGTTATTGTATCGCAGGATGGAAAGCGTGCGCCACAAAATATGACCGGAATCATCTGTAAAACATGGACGAAAATGCGCATGAATACAGGATTTGCGAAGGGTTTCCTGCATTGAATAAGGAAATGCGCAATGCTATAATAAACGCGATTGTGGGAGGAAAGAAAACTATGGGACTGAAAGACAGCCTGCTGAAATTCGTAGCCCCGGTCGATGAAGACGAGGAATACGAAGAAGAGGAAGAATACGAAGAAGAAGCGAAGGCAGAGACAAAGCCCGTAAGCCAATATGAACAGACCCGTAACGCAAAGGTCCAGAAGGTTTCTGCGGACACCAAGATGGTTCTGTTCGAGCCGCGCAGCCTGGAAGAGGCGGAGGAAATCGCCCGTCATCTCAAGCAGCGCAAGGCAGCGGTCGTCAACCTGCACCGCCTGCAGAGAGAGTATGCACAGCGTTCGATTGACTTCCTGAACGGCGTTATCTTTGCGCTGGACGGAACGATTCAGAAGATCGGACACAACGTGATTCTCTGCGCACCGAAATCCATCGGTGTTGACGGCGTTATTTCACTGGACAACGACGATGAATAATGATTCCTATGATGTGTCTGCCCGGCTGAAGGATCTGCAGAACCAGTCGGAACGCAGATACATGCATACGGAATCAGGATTTCTGAACGAAGAGGAACTGGCGGAGGCATCCGTACATTTCCCGGAATCGGCGCTGATCCGCTATGACGGCGGATATCCCGGCGCACGGAAGAAAAAGGTCATCTTTCTCAGAGATGAGGAGGATGACTTTTCTGATATCGTATGCATCAGCGCAAAAGCCGACCAGCGGTTCCGTACGATCGGACACCGGGATATTCTCGGTGCCATCATGCATCTGCAGGTGGACCGGCACAGCTTCGGCGATCTCTGGATCGACAATGACCGGATCTATCTGTATACGTCCCAGGCGATGGGAGAGTTTCTCTGTGATCATCTGATCCGGATCGCAAATCTTACCGTATCGTTTGAGATCATTCCGGAACATCCGTCCCAGGTCTTCCGCACCCGGGAATTTGAAGCGGTCGTAAGCAGCCCGCGGCTTGATTCTCTTGTGGCAGCACTGGCGAATGTAAGCCGGACGGAAGCACAGCGGATGATCCGTCAGGAGAAGGTTCAGGTGAATCACAGGACGCTTGTTAACACTGCTGAATTGTGCGATAATGATTCCACGATTTCGATTCGGGGAAGCGGAAGATTCACCTTTCGGGGAGTCATCCGGCATACCCGGAAAGATCGTGTCGTGGTTGGATTTTCACAGGATATTTAAAGGGAGGAGGCTGGTTCGATGACATCGCCAAGGCCGACATTTCGGGTCATGAAAAACGGCTATGACCGGTTTGCGGTCGATGATGCGGTTGAACGTTATGCCTCGAGAGTAGAACAGCTGGAACAGAAAATTTCGCTTTACCAGCAGCAGCTGGAAGAAGCCAACGCGCGGATCGCGCGGCTTCAGGCAGATTACCAGAATCTCGAAAGTTCCCTGGATGCCCAGAAACAGGCCGCGGAAAACATCGCAAGACTGTCACTGCGCGAGGCAAATGAAATCATTCAGACCGCCCAGCAGAATGCCGATGCGATTATACAGGAGAGCCTGATCACAGCCCGTCTGATCCTTACGGATCTCTCCAAACTGTACGGCGACGCCAATACGGTGAAGGCAAGTACACTGGAGAAACTGGAAGGCCTGATCAGAGAACTCGAAGCCTTCAGCCTGCCGAAGATGCCAGATCTGAGGTGGCTGAAAGAAGCTGAACAGAAGATGATGCGCTGATTGAGGACGCGCCGTTCTGAACCAATGTGAAAGAGAGCCCGCATACCGGTGAAAGCGGGACTGAGGGACAGAAACGGACATCACCTCATGAGTATCCGCAGATCCTGCGTTAACGGATGAATGGAGTGCATGCGGGATATCCGCATGAACTAAGGTGGTACCGCGTGATGAGCGTCCTTAGAGAACAGGACGCTTTTTATATGCGAAAGGGAGACAGACTATGGACTACAAAAGCACACTGAACATGCCGGATACCGGGTTTGAGATGCGCGGAAATCTGGCGAAGAAGGAACCGGGCATTCTCGCAGACTGGGAGAAGGCAGATCATTACAACAAAATTCTCGAACACCACAAGGGAGAGAAAGCATATGTTCTGCATGATGGCCCTCCGTATGCCAACGGTAACCTGCATGCAGGAACTGCGATGAACCGCTGCATTAAGGATTTCATCATCCGTTCCCATGCGATGAGCGGATTCTATACACCGTTCTTCCCGGGCAGGGATACACACGGACTGCCGATTGAAAACGCGATTCAGAAGCTCGGTGTTGACCGCAAGGCACTGAGTCCGGCGGAATTCCGTTCGAAGTGCGAACAGTATGCGCATGAACAGATCAAAACCCAGATGGCGACTGAAAAGCGCCTCGGCCAGATTGCGGACTATGAACATCCGTATATCACACTGACAAAGGAATTTGAGGCACGTCAGATCCGTGCATTTGAGAAGATGGCGCTTGACGGTCTGATCTTCCAGGGTCTCAAGCCGATCTACTGGTCTCCGTTCAACGAAACCGCAGTTGCGGATTCGGAAATCGTATACCGTGATGTGACGGATGCGACGATCTATGTAGCCTTCCCGGTTGCGGATGGAAAAGGCATCCTCGACAGCGATGACTACTTTGTGATCTGGACCACCACACCGTGGACCATTCCTTCCAACGAAGCGGTCTCCCTGAATCCGAACCTTACCTATGCGGAAGTACAGACCGAAAAGGGCAAACTGATCTTCCTGGAGTCCATGGCAGACAGGCTTCTTGCGGAATTCAAACTGGAGAACAAGGGCGTGCTGCGTACCTTCAAGGGCGCGGAGCTCGAGAATATTACCTACCACCATGTTGTGCTTCCGAAGGAATGCCCGATCATCCTCGGCGAACATGTCACGGATGAAGACGGTACCGGATGTGTACACACCGCCGGCGGCCACGGTCTTGACGACTACTATGTCTGCCAGAAGTACGGCATCGATCCGATCTGCTCGGTCGATGAGAAGGGCTACATGAATGCGGAAGCCGGACCGGAGTGCGAAGGTCTGTTCTTCGAAGACTGCTCGAAGAAGATCATCACCATGATGAATGAAAAGGGACTTCTGCTTGCGGTGGACAAGGTCACCCACAGCTACCCGCATGATGACCGTCTGAAGAAGAAGGTTATCTTCCGTGCCGCAAAGCAGTGGTTCTGCTCGATTGAAAAGATCCGCGATCAGCTGCTTGCCCAGATCGACAATGTCACATGGCATAACGAATGGGGTCAGATCCGCATGCACAACATGATCAAGGACCGCGGTGACTGGTGTATTTCCAGACAGCGTCTCTGGGGTGTTCCGATTCCCATCATCTACTGCGAAGACGGCACACCGATCATGGAGAAGGAAGTCTTCGAACATATCGCTGACCTCTTCGGTGAGTTTGGCTCCAATGTCTGGTTCGAGCGTGAGGCGAAGGATCTCCTTCCGGAAGGCTATACCAATGAAAAGAGCCCGAACGGTCTCTTCACTAAAGAATCCGACATCATGGATGTCTGGTTTGACTCCGGCTCTTCCTGGACCGAACTGGAAGCACGCGGCGGCGAATTCCCGTGTGATATCTATTTCGAAGGAAGCGATCAGTACCGCGGATGGTTCAACTCCTCGCTGATCGTCGGCACTGCCGTCAAGGGCAGAGCACCGTACCGCGAGGTTCTGAGCCACGGTTATGTCTGTGACTCCAAGGGTGAGAAAATGTCCAAGTCCATCGGCAACGTTGTCAATCCGATGGATATCATCAACAAGAACGGCGCTGACGTATTCCGTCTGTGGGTCATGGTATCCGACTTCAAACAGGATCTGCGACTTGGTGATTCCAACATCAAGCAGGTCAGTGACCAGTACCGCAAGATCCGCAACACCTTCCGGTTCCTGCTTGGAAACATCAATCCGGCGGACTTCGATCCGAAGAAGGATATGGTTGCCTACGAAGACCTCACCGCGGCAGACAGGTACATTCTGGTCCGTCTCAATGAGGTCATTGCGGAAGTCCGTGAGGACATTCTGAAGTATGACTATGTCGCAGTGAACAAGACCCTCATGAACTTCATGGTCAATGAGCTGAGTTCCTACTACTGTGACTTCACAAAGGACATCCTGTACTGCAGTGCGAAGAATGATCCGCGCCGCCGTCAGGTACAGTCGGTCTACTGGCAGTGCACCGATGCGCTGGTCCGTATGTGGGCACCGTTCCTCTGCTATACCGCTGAGGAAGTCTGGAAGTTCTTCGGCAATGATGAAGCGGAATCCGTACATTACCTTCATCTGCCGGAAGTGAAGGAATATGCGGATGCGGAAGAGATCAAAGCACAGTTTGAAGCGCTGCTGGAAGTCCGTTCCGTTGTCACAAAGGCACTCGAAGATGCCCGTAATGAGAATCTGATCCACTCCGCTCAGGAAGCTGCGGTTGAGCTTTCCTGCACGGAAGCGGATGCGGAACTGCTCGAAAAGGGTCTCGGAAAGGATCTGGCGCAGTGGCTGATTGTCTCTGCGGCGGATGTAAAGCCCGCGGAAACACGCGCTGCGGTAATCCGCAAGGCATCCGGCACCAAGTGCCCGCGCTGCTGGAACTACAGCGAAGATGCGGACAGCGAAGGCCTCTGCCCGCGCTGCCGTGCTGTACTCAACGGCTGAGCGCACGTATGATCATCAACGCCGGTCCTGAAAACGGGCCGGCGTTTTTAAACAGAGAGTATAAACGAAAGGGGAAGCATCATGGATGAAAGGACAAAACGTATTGTGATGAGCGCGGCCGGGGTTGCGTTATGCGGCTTCAGTGTAGGCATGTTCAAATATGCCTCACTCGGTATCGATCCGTTTCAGAATCTGATGGCAGGCCTGAACGCCGTGATTCCGATCCGCTTCGGTACGCTGTATGTGATCGTCAATGCGCTCCTGCTTGTCTTTGCGCTGGTCTTTGACCGCACGAAGATCGGAATTGCGACATTCATCAATCTGTTCTTTCTCGGCTACATCGCAGACTTCGGAATGGCAGTCTGTAATACGCTGTTTCCCGAACCGTCGTTAACCGTGCGTGTCCTGATTCTGGCGGCCGGTCTGGTTCTGTTATGCATGTCCTCATCGCTGTATATGACCGCCGACCTTGGCGTGTCTACCTATGACGCAATTGCGCTTGTCTGGGCGGACCGCCAGAAAAGACTTCCATTTTCCATCTGCCGGGTAATCACCGATGCGGCTTGTATTCTTCTCGGTGCCCTTCTTACCGTGATCAGCGGCAGGACCGAAGGTCTGATCGGCGGCGTCATCGGCGTCGGCACGGTTATCACCGCATTCTTCATGGGACCGCTGATCAGCTGGTTCAATGCGCACCTGGCGGAACCGATGCGGTACGGACAGAAATCGGAACAATAAGAAAAACAGAACTTCCTGGCTGTGTGATATCAGAGGATATCCATGCATGAAGTTCTGTTTTTTCTTTTTATTCTGCCTGTTCGAGGCTGAGCGTGGTCATGATCGGGCAGTGATCGCTCGGGAAGACGCCCATATACATGCCGGAGATGATTTCGGATTTGATCACCGGTACGGACTTCGTCACAAGAATGTGATCGATCGGACGGTAATGGGATGCGCCGGCCTGAATGAAGTTGCGGATCGTACTTCTGCCGTCATCCGGTACGGTATCCTGAAGGGAAAGCTCCGGATCATCGGTCAGTTTCTGAAGCGCATCTGCCGGAAGGCTGCAGTTGAAGTCTCCGGTCACGATCGTGAATGCGCCGGCTTTGTATTCGTTCAGAATGCGGCGCAGCACTTCTGCCTGCTTTGTGCGTACATAGGAAACCAGATGGTCGAGATGGGTATTTGCGAACAGGAAGTGCATTCCGCTTTCCATGTCTTCCAGTTCTGCCAGCGTGACAATGCGCGGAAACATCGAACCCGGGAACTTACTGCCGGGAACTTCCGGTGTATCGGAGAGCCAGAACGTCTTTCCGCTGATGAAGCGGAAACGCGTCTTGCGGTACAGCACACAGCAGCGCTCATCTGCCGGGCGGAAACTCTCCCTGCGCTTTCCGTAGAAGGCGTAGGTGTCTGCCATGTCAGGCAGTTTATGGATCATGTCATCCGTCAGTTCCTGTACGCCGATGAGATCGGGATTGTGAAATGCGACCATTGCGTCAATGGAACGGACTCTTGCGTTAAACGCGGAGGACCGCATGCTGTTCTGGATATTCAGTGTCATCACGTTCAGTTCTGTCATGTTGTATTCCTCCGCCTGCATTATAACTGATTGTCTGTACGGTTTGAAATCAGATCAGAAACGAATTGCCTTGAACTGTTCCCACGGGAGCTCCGCTTTTCCGAAGTGACCGTAGTTGGTTGTCGAACGGTAGATCGGACGTTTCAGATCAAGTTCCCTGATAATTGAGGAAACGGAGAAATCGAAGTTCTCCATGATGATGGCCAGCAGTGCATCATCATCCATGATGCCGGTGCCGAAGGTGTTGATGTTTACGGAAACCGGACGCGGTTCGCCGATGGCGTAGGACAGCTGGATCTGTGCGCGCAGGGCAAGACCGTTGGCGACGATGTTGCGGCAGACATAGCGTGCATAGTATGCGGCAGAGCGGTCCACCTTGGTCGGATCCTTTGAGGAAAAGCATCCGCCGCCGATCGGCGCATAACCGCCGTAGCTGTCCACCACGATCTTCCGTCCCGTGGTGCCGCTGTCACCCCAGCTTCCGCCGATGGTGAAGGAACCGGAGGGATTGATCAGATATTTTGTGTTCTCGTCCACCATGGACGCATCCACGACAGGGCGGATCACTTCATCCATGATCAGCGTCTTCAGATTTTCCTGGGAAATATCCTCGGAGTGCTGAGTGCTGACGACGATCGTATCGATCCGCTTCAGAACATCGTCTTCATATTCGGCAGTCACCTGAACTTTTCCGTCCGGACGCAGACGGCTGTCACTGCGGCGGACTTCTTCCAGACGCCGTGCCAGGCGGTGCGCACAGTCAATCGCAAAGGGCATGAAGCTGATCGTCTCATTGGACGCATAACCGAACATGATGCCCTGATCGCCGGCGCAGATTTCATCACGGGAAACCGCACGGTTGATTTCAGGACTCTGCCGGTTCACCTTGGTGATTACGCTGTAGTCTTCCGTATAGCCGATTTCCTTCAGCACGCTTTTTGCGATGGCCTCATAATCGAGTTCGGCATCGGTGCCGGCTTCTCCGAAGATAAAGATCAGATCATCCTTGATGGATGCCTCGACTGCCATATGGGCATCGGGATCCTGGCGCAGTGCTTCATCGAGGATGGAATCCGCGATCAGATCGCAGATTTTGTCGGGATGTCCGCTGGTAACGGACTCCGAGGTAAATAACAGTTTTGCCATAAATAAAAAGCTCCTTTCCTGGTTGTCTTTTTTACAAGCGAGAAAGAGCCTGTCATCTTACTCTTTCTTTATCGTTGTCAGCAGGACCACCTTACAGACTGTCTGCCTGCAGGCTGGTATGAGGCCAACGAGCTGACTCTCTTGCCCCATTCTAGATAAAAGACAGGTACTATTCTGTGAGTAATTACGGAAAATGTCAACACTCTTATGCAGTCTGTACACGGATGTCACTGCATCGAAGTCAAAGAACTGAGCTATAATTAATAACAGTTATGAAAGACCGGTTATCTCAGGAAGCGAAACAGAATATTCTGGTGCTGACAATCAGCGGTGTTTTGATCGCGACATTGTGCTTTGCGTTCATGAACTGGAATTCGATTGTTGATTTCATGACAAAGATCTGGACAGCGATTGCACCGTTTGTCTGGGGTTTCTGCATTGCCTTTGTGCTTTCACCGCTGCGCCGCCTCTGTGAGGACAAGTGGCTGAGCGGGGTGACAATGTCCAAGCGCGTGAAGCGGACCCTTTCGGTTGCGTTCTCCCTGATTCTGTTCGTCCTGATCATCATGCTGTTCTTCTATGTCCTGATTCCGCAGCTGACAAGCAGTTTTGAAACCCTTGCGGCATCCATGGACGGCTATGTAAGCACACTGGAGAAATTCCTTGACCGGATCAACCAGAGCAAGGAAGCGGATGAGATCCTGATGACACTCTATGATACGCTGAAGAACAACATCACAAACTGGGTAAGCGGTCCGACCGCCCTTGTGACGAAGGTTCTGTCCTACTCCGTAACCATCGTGCGCGGCGTATTCAATTTCTTTGTCGGCATGATCATTGCGGTCTATATGTTAATGGATCAGGAACGCTGGATCGGCCAGTTCAAGAAACTGACCTATGCGGTTCTTTCCACCGAGCGGGCGGAAGAACTGTTCCGGATCGTGAATCTGACCGCAAAAATGCTGGACAACTTCATTTTCGGAAAAGCACTGGATTCTCTGATCATCGGTCTTGCGACGGCAGTGTGCTGCGGACTGATGAAGATTCCGTATACCCCGCTGATTGCCTTCATCGTGAGCATCACGAACATGATTCCGGTCTTCGGTCCGTTTATCGGCGCGATTCCGTGTGCATTCATCCTGCTTATTATTTCGCCTGCCAAGGCATTGGAGTTCATCATCTTTGTGATCATTCTCCAGCAGGTGGACGGCAATATTCTCGGGCCGTATATTCTCGGCGACTCGATGGGACTTCCGCCGCTGTGGGTCATGGCGGCGATCATCATCGGCGGCGCAATCTGGGGCGTGCTCGGCATGTTCCTGGGCGTTCCGTTCTTCTCGGTGATCTATGTTCTGGTCCGCGAATTTGTGGTAAAGCGGCTGCGGGAACGGCGAATACGGGTAAGCTGAAACAGAAAACGGGGAAACCCCGTTTTCTGTTTGCACAGGATCCGGAAACAGAGGGGCAGAAATACTTTTGTTCATCCCCGGAATCCAATATAATAATCGCGTAGTACATATCAACAGGAGGATAGAATGAAAAAGCTATTTGCAGTACTTACCGCAGCGGCTCTGACACTGTCACTGGCAGGCTGCGGAACAGGCTCCGGCTCCGCAGAACCTGCGGCAGAAGGCTCCGGTGTATCCGGAACATTTGAAGCCCAGGCGGCAGGACAGGGCGGCGAGGGAAATCCCGTCACCGTTCGTCTGACACTGGAAAACTCTGTGATCGTCGGATGCGAAGCAGAAGGTCCGGGTGAGACCGAAGGCATCGGTTCCAAGGCAATTGATTCCATGCCGGGCGCAATCGCAGAGAGCGGCTCCATCGCAGTGGATACCGTTTCCGGCGCAACCGTTACCAGTAACGCAATCCTTACGGCAGCTGCCGCAGCACTGGAAAGTGCCGGACTCAATCCGGAGGATTACAAGACAGCGGCAGAGGGTGCATCTGCACCTGCGGCTGCGGAAGATGTCACAAAAGAGTGTGACGTTGTCATCGTCGGCGCCGGCGGCGCAGGCATGACCGCGGCAATCGAGGCAAGCGATCTTGGCCACAAGGTCATCATCGTGGAAAGCCAGTCCATGGTCGGCGGCAACTCCGTCCGTTCCACCGGCGGTATGAATGCCGCTAAGACCGTCTTCCAGGATGAAAACGAATTCGGCGAAGAAGCAGGCGTTGAAAAGACACTTGCTTCCGCAGAGTCCTTCACCGGCACAAATGAAGAATCCGTAAAGGAACTCGCGGAAATCGTCAAGGAACAGTGGGCAGATTATCAGGCAGATCCGGAAGGATACTTCGATTCCACCGCACTGTTTGAACTCGACACCATGATCGGCGGCAAGGGACTCAATGATCCGTCGCTCGTTGCGGTTCTTGCGGAAAACAGCGCAGAAGCGATCGACTGGCTTGATGAGATCGGCGCAACCCTGCACAGCGTCGGCGCATTCGGCGGCGCGGCAGTCAAGCGTATTCACCGTCCGGTCAATGCGGAAGGCAAGACCACTGCGGTCGGTGCATATGTCATTCCGATTCTCGAGAAGAACCTCAATGACCGCGGCATCGAAGTGATGTTCAACACCACCGCCACAAAGGTCATCATGGACGGCGGAAAAGCCGCAGGCATCGAAGCGGAAACTTCTGCCGGCGGAAAGGTTACGATCAACGCAGGCGCAGTTATTCTTGCGGCAGGCGGATTCGGCGCAAACAACGACATGGTTGTTGCCCAGAACCATCCGGAACTCAAGGGTTATATCACAACCAACGCGGCAGGCATCCTCGGTCAGGGTATCGACATGGGTGTTGAGGCCGGCGCAGCTACCGTCGATATGGATCAGATCCAGCTCCATCCGACCGTACACGTCGCAGATGACGGCTCCGCAAACCTGATTACCGAAGGTCTGCGCGGTGACGGCGCAATTCTTGTCAATGCGGAAGGTCTCCGTTTCTATGACGAAGTTTCCACCCGTGACAAGGTTTCCGATGCGGAAAACAATCAGACCGGCGGATATGCATGGCTGATCGTTGACCAGAAGATGTACGACGCAAGTGCAGTCATCCAGGGCTATGTTTCCAAGGGGTGGACCGTAACCGGCGAAACTCCGGAAGCACTCGCCAAGGAAATGGGCGTTGATGAAGCAACACTCGCAAAGACCATCGAGACATGGAATTCCTATGTTGAGGCAAAGGAAGATCCGGAGTTCAACCGTACCTCGTTTGCGGAAAAACTCGAAGGTCCGTTCTATGCACTGACTGTTCAGCCGGGTATCCATCATACGATGGGCGGTCTGAAGATCAATACCGCATGTGAAGTCCTCACCGAATCGGATGAAGCGATTCCGGGCCTCTATGCGGCAGGTGAGATCACCGGCGGTGTTCACGGTGCCAACCGTCTCGGCGGAAACGCGGTCGCAGACTTCATCGTCTTCGGACGCATTGCCGGACAGCGCGCAGCGGAATATCTCGACTGATCAGGCATTATGATTCACAGAGCTCCTGCGGAATGATCCGGGACCTGTCAAGTAGACACCCAAAATATCTAAAGTAATGCCCGCCCAATCGGAGCTGATCCGGTTGGGCTTTTTGATGCGTTCAATTCGTTCAAATGTTGTTTGAACTTCTTGATTCGGTTGTTGATCGGAATC
>JAFUFO010000012.1 GCA_017469885.1 Solobacterium sp. | reverse complement strand
TGGATACGCTCATATCCATTGTATGAAAGGAGGCTTTTAATGTCTGTGTCAGGGGCACCCTACGTTTATTTACAGCGAATTTACTAAAACCCTACGTTTATTTACAGGCAGGGGGTACACCCTACGTTTATTTACAATACCTTTTCTCTGTGATCAATTATTTCTTCAGGAATTTTTCATCCGCCGAAGAATCTGCCGTATCTGTGACATACCGTTCGGCGCGCATGTGAAGATCATACTTCTCACGCAGTGCCGCAAGTTCTCCCATCATCGGAGATGCGTGATGGAAGTCGAGCGATGCCTGGTCTTTCCAGGCGTCGATCAGAAGCACGGTTTCCGGATCATCCATCGGGAAGAAGTAGGCATACTTCTCATTGCCTTCCTCCGCTCGGATGCGGGCAGCGATTCCGCTGTCCTCCATCGCCTGCGCGAACTTCCGTGCATTGCCGTTTTCACCGGTGTAGTAGAGATTCATTACAATGCTCATGGATTAAGCGTTGTCCTCATCCTTGTAAAGCACAAAGGTTACCGCAACCGCGACCACAATACCGAT
The DNA here is from genome assembly GCA_017469885.1 of Solobacterium sp. Lineage (GTDB taxonomy): Bacteria > Bacillota_I > Bacilli_A > Erysipelotrichales > Erysipelotrichaceae > Bulleidia. The sequence goes on along the minus strand of JAFUFO010000012.1, from coordinate 60,907 downwards.
AACTGCCGCAATCGCGCCCCAGATCACACCATGATACGGATTCGGACCGCCGATCATGTTGATGAGGGTGAGAATCGAAGGAGAACCGCCCATGGTATAGCCCCTGACGCCGAAGAGGCCGCAGACAAGACCTGACGCGGCCGCGCCGGCTACCGCACCGATCATCGGTTTGACAAACCGCATATTGATACCGTACATGGCAGGTTCGGTAACACCGGCAACGATTGCCGAAATTGCGCAGGCAATACCTTCCGACTTGATTTCCGTATCCTTGGTCTTCAGCGCAACACCGAGGGATGCAGCACCCTGGCAGATGTTCGAGCAGAACATTGTGATAATGACCACAACGTCATAGCCGAGAACCGCAAAGTTGTTGATGGCAAGCGGAATCAGTGCATAGTGCATGCCGGTCATGACGATAAACGGCATTGCGGCAGAGAGGATCGGAACCGTGAGCCAGGGAACAGCATTGTAGAGTGCTGTGATGCCGGCCGCAAGAACATTGCCGAGAATCGCGCCCAAAGGGCCGAGGACAACAAGCATGATCGGGGTGCAGATCAGCAGGAAGAGCATCGGCTTGAGGAATGCCTTGAGAACATTCGGAGATACTCTGTCTGCGAAATCTTCCGCCCAGCCCATGACCGGGGTCATCAGCAGCATCGGAAGAACCGAGCTGGTGTAGGAAGCGCCGACAACCGGAATCACACCGAAAATGTAGGTGCAGTTCTGGCCGAGGAACACGCCGTAACGGGCAACTTCAGAGCCGCCGCCAAGAAGCGTAATGAGATCCGGGTAGCACAGCATCGCGCCGATGACCATGTACAGCGGAACGCTGTGGCCGGTCTTCTTCGCAATACTCCAGCCGAGCATGACCGGCAGCATGTAGAAGAAGGAGTCTGCCATGGAGAAGAGAATGGTATAGGTCGGCCCTGTCGCGTCCATGACACCGATGGTCGTAAGAAGGACAAGAAGAACCTTGACCATACCTGTGCCGAGCATCGCCGGCAGAAGCGGTGTAAGACAGCCTGCCACAAAGCCGAACAGTCTCTGAAGCGCATTGCCCTGTGCCTTCACCGGCGCCGGAGCACTTCCTTCATCTCCGAAGTTTCCAAGTTTCTTGAATTCCTTGAACAGGTTGGATACTTCATTTCCGATGACGACCTGGTACTGGCCGCCCTGTTTGATCACGGATTTGACGCCCTTGATGCCTTTTACCGCATCGTCATTTGCCTTTCCTTCATCCTTGAGGACAAGGCGGAGCCGCGTCATGCAGTGGGTTGCGGACGCGATGTTGTCAACGCCGCCGACTGCGTCGACGATCTGTTTTGATGTTTCAATGTAGTCGAGAGCCATAATAATATTTTTCCTTTCATTTTCCCTTATGGTCAGATATTGTTTCGAGCTGTTTTGTGAAAATCAGTCAAGATCTTCGCCGTTGGATTCGATGACTTTCTTAAACCAGAAGAAGCTGTCTTTTCTTCTTCTGGAGAGATCGCCGGTTCCGTCATCATACTTGTCGACATAGACGAAGCCGTAGCGCTTTGCCATCTCGCCGGTGGATGCGGATACGACATCGATCCATCCCCACGGGGTATAACCCATCAGGTCTACGCCGTCTTCCACTGCCTCGCGCATCTCTTCAATGTGCTGGCGGAGGTAATCAATACGGTAGCCGTCATGGACGCTGCCGTCTTCCTCGAGCTTGTCATAGGCGCCAAGACCGTTTTCCACGACCATCATCGGCAGCTGGTAGCGGTCCCAGATCTCATTCAGGGAGTAATGCAGTCCCTTGGGGTCGATCTGCCATCCCCAGTCACTTGCCTTGAGGTACGGGTTCGGAACACCGCCGATGATATTGCCGCCGGCTTTGCCGGTGATTTCCGGATCGGTGCTCTCACAGGAACTCATGTAATAGCTGAAGGTATAGAAGTCGATGGTGCCCTGTTTCAGGATCTCGTCATCGCCCGGTTCCTTCTTAATCTCAATGCCCTTCTCTTTGAAGAAGCGGTTCATGTAGGTCGGATAGTAACCTCTTGCCTGTACATCCGAACAGAACCAGTTCATGATGCGCATCTGTTTCTGGCATTCCAGCACATCTGCAGGATTGCAGGTATACGGATACTTTGTCGCAAAGATGGACATGTTTCCCATTTTGAACTGCGGGTATTCCTCATGCGCGATCTTAATGACCTTTGCGCTGGCCAGGAACTGATGATGCAGGGCCTGGAAGCGAACCGCCGGTTCATCCGGAGCCTGCGTAACCGGACCGTTGAATCCCTTGATCGTACCGAGCGAAAGCACGGTTCCCATCGGGGTGGTTCCGGCATTGATCTCATTGAAGGTCAGCCAGTACTTCACCTTGTCCTTATAGCGTTCAAAGATGGCACGGCAGTAACGTACATAGAACTCTACGAGCTCTCTGCCGTACCAGCCGTTGTACTTTTCAACCAGCGCATACGGAAGTTCATAATGGGAGATCGTGACAAGCGGTTCAATGCCATATTTCTTCAGTTCATCGAACACGTTGTCATAGAACTTCAGACCTGCCTCATTCGGTTCTTCTTCCATGCCGGTCGGAAAGATCCGTGTCCAGTTGATGGACATCCGGAAAACCCGGAATCCCATCTCCGCCGCCAGTGCAATGTCCTCTTTGTAATGATGGTAGAAGTCGGTCGCTTCTCTGGAAGGATAGAGGGTTCCCTCCTCAAATTCCGGCGTTACCCGTTTCGGGGTCTTGTGGGAGCCGTTGGTGCAGTGGTCCGGTACGGACGCACCCTTCCCATCAGTGTCCCAGGCGCCTTCATACTGGTTTGCGGCTGTCGCCCCGCCCCAAAGAAAATCGTCTCTGAATGGCATGTTGTTCTCCTTTCCCGTTCAGATATGAAAATGATTGTAAATATTGTGCATCATGTGTTCTTTAACACAAATGAGTGTCTATATTATCTTTGAAAAAACACAGGAAAGTCAAGGTAACAAAGGAACAAAAATTCTCTGTTCCAGGCGCCGGATCCGGCTTAAACAGGGTATTCCACATCATCTGTATGCATTTTCCCCGCATGTTATACTAAGCAAAAGGATAAGGGTATCGCAATGCATAAGAATAATTACGGATCCGGAAACTTCGGCAGCTGGATCACGGATGAATGGGGGCTTCCCGCGTACGAATACACCTGTAATCAGTATCATCTCGAAGAGAAGATGCCGTTTGTGAACAAAGATTCCATCTGGGGCGATTTCCGAAATCACTGGAGCCAGATCGGCAATGACCGGATCATCGGTCTCTCTTCCAATTTCGGATATATCCGGATACGCCAGGATGAAGGCGCTCCGAAACTGCTGAACGATTATGTACCGGAACGAAACCAGTATGCCGGCGGATTCGGATTTCTCTTCGACGGCAAAGACTGCCTTTCCACGTTTTATCACGGGCAGGCCGGGTTCCGCCGCGTGTTCGGTATGGGATACTTCCTTAAGGAAACAGGCAATGATTCCTTTTCCGTAAAGGAGATTACATTTGCGCCATACGGAGATGACCCGGTGTTTCTTACCCGGGTCACGGTCACAAACCATACGGACGAAGTGAAACAGCTGAAATGGTATTCCTATTGGGGCACCGAGATCTATCAGTTTTCTTCCCGTCCGGTTCAGTATCAGTCTGCCCATGATGTGCGTCCTGATTATCCTTATTATTTCCGGCGTGAATTTGCACGGAATTTTGAGCGGGTCTTCACGGCTTATGAACACGGCGCAGGCGTGAAGCACCGCTTTGCCGGCTGGCAGTATCCGGAAGCGGATAAAGAGCGGAACATCGCTTCCATTCAGGAAGTGAATCAGGCAATCCGACCGGAAATCGAGCCCAATGTATCTTATGAAGATCTTAATCCGCCTGCCCTGTATTCCTTTCTGCTCAACCAGGAAGAAACCTGTTCCGTCAGTTTCAGCCCGCACCGCCTGTTTGCGGATTCCTCCTTCTGCGACTGGGCCGGCAAGGGCAGCAATGCAGAAAACTATGATGAAGAGAACGCCCTGATTCTCTGCACGGAGTTTTCACTTTCTCCGGATGAGTCAAAAGAACTCATATTTCTCACCGGTTATGAACCGGAAGACGTTTCCATGGATTCCATGGTCCGAAAATACAGCGCCTGCGTATCCGCCGAACCTGCGCAGACCATGGCGAAATGGAAGGAAAAACAGATTCTTTTTGAGACGGACGGAAGCGATGCGGAAAAAGCGCTGAAGCGCGAACTGATCTGGCACGGTTATTTTCTGCGCAGCTCCATGACATATGATGACGCGGTGCATACGCACATGCTGAATCAGGGATGCAATTATCAGTATCTTCACGGTTTCAATATTTTCGTCCGTGATATTGCGGCCCATCTTCTTCCCTTCATTTATACCGACCCTGCAAAGGCAAAGGAAATCAATGATTCTCTGCTGAGTATGGTGGACAATGACGGCTATATCTTTACCGGTCTTACCGGGCACGGTGTCCTGATGCAGGACCCCCGCTCCGAAAACAGGGAAGCTGCCTCCTATATTTCCGAAGCAGGAACCGGAACAGATCCCGGGCAAAGCCGGACAGACCGCAGGCCGCCGATGGAGCAGCGGTTTGATGATCTGGAACTGTGGACGCTGTGGGCGGTGTGTGAATATGTCCTCGCCGCAAAAGACTTTGATTATCTTTCTGAACGGAAAACCGGCTGCACTTCCCTGAATAATACGGAAACGCATACCGTACTGGATCTCTGCAAGCTGCTTTATCAGTATGTCCGGTATAAGATCGGCACCGGGAAACACGGACTGATCCGCCTGCTCTGGACGGACTGGTCCCGTATCCTGAAACATAAAAAAGCCCGTCCGGTAGCGCCGGAGGATGCACGGACCGCATCCTCCATCGGCGAAAGCCTTTATACCTCAGGTCTCGCATCCGTCTGCCTGGATCTGTTTGCGGACATCCTGGGGGAGATCAATGATCCGATGGAACAGGAGGTCAGAGTGTTTTCCGGCAGTCTGAAAGAAGCGGTCAATTCTTCTTTCAACGGCAGATGGGTGCCGCGCATCTGGGTAAATGAACACCATGGTTTTGTCGGAGACCTGGAAGAGTTCTTCATGGAAGGAAACTGCTGGCCGCTGATGAATGACGCGCTCGAGCCGGAGCATGCGGAAGCGCTGATCCGAAACATGAAGGAACTCGTTATGGATCCCTCGCCGATCGGCGCCATGAAGCAGCGGAAAGCGCCCGATTATGACGGCGAAGAAAATGACGGCTGGATCTGGTGGGCGCTGAACGGCCCGCTGATGATCGGACTGACCCGCTATGACCCGGATCTTGCCTATGAGCAGTTTCTGAAAATGAGCATGGCAAGACACGCCGAAGTATATCCGGATATCTGGGCAGGCATCTGGAGTGCGGATGATCAGTATACTTCCATTCTTGGAGAATACCCGGGCACAACACGGGTCAGTGCTTCCGCACGCAAAAATCTTCAGCATTATCTTGATGGCACGCCGGATGACTTTGAGATCCCCGATGCCGTAAAATGGCCCATCCAGTGTCTGCATCCGCATGCATGGCCGCTGTATACCGCAGTTCATTTCCTGTGCCCGCGATATACCGGAAACGGGCTTTCCCTTACCCCTTCCCTTCCGAAGGATCAGTACCGGATCGATTCCCCGCTGCTTGGTTATGCGCAGACAGAAACCGAGATCTGCGGACATTACCGGCCGGTAAGATCAGGGACCATCACAGTCACAATCGATCTCTGCCGTCACCCCAGATCCGTACAGAGTCTTGAGGTGAACGGGCATCCGGCATCCTTTGAGCTTCGCGGCACGGTTCTTTCCTTTACAGCGAAAGCAGATCCTGAACTGACCTGGAAAATCCGGTAACTGCGATACAGCACCGCATGCATCAGATACAGGGATTCCTGCGTTGTCAAAAAAACATCTCTGCCCGGTATCGATATCTGCAATTGTTGCGCAGCCGGTCAGAGGTGTTTTCGTTTGGTTCATTCAGACAGTGCGCGGTATTCACCGCATTCTTCCGCATCCGGGTCTTCGTATGAGACAAACCGCAGGGTGCCGTGCTGATTTTCATTGTACGCAAAGAAAAATGACAGAGCCCTGATGATACCCTGTCATGCATATGTTTACTGCACCTCCGGCTCAAACCGTTCTCCGTCCAGGATCTTCAGCACCTTGGCGGGAACTCCCGCGACAACCGCATAATCCGGCACATCCTTTGTGACAACGGCAGACGTTCCGACGATCGCATAACGGCCGATCGTTACCCCTGGCAGGATCGATGCGCCGGCGCCGATCCAGGCGCCTTTCTTAATGACGATCGGTTTGCATATAAGGATCGTCCGGTCATACGGGTCATGATTGTCGGTAAGCAACTGCACATTCGGCGCGATCACCACATCATCTTCGATTGTGATTCCGCCGAATGCCATGGCGGTAAAGCCGCCGTTGATCAGGACATTCTTCCCGATCTGAATCTTATGCATGTATCTTCCGTACACCGGCGCAAGCACCTTACTGTTGTCTCCAATCCGGCCGCTGAACAGTTCGTTCATGAGATCCGTATACTCCTTACTTCCGGAGAACGTATGGTTCAGGTCAAAGATCAGCTTTGCCTGACGCTGTTCCTCCTGTTCCATTTCGGGATCGATGATCTTCTGGTCAATAATCAGTTCTTCGTATTGCATGGTCTGCGATTCCTTTCTGCTGTGTTACCCCGATTATACCGTTTCTCCTGCCTGCCGCAGGAAAGGATGCCGTATACTGAAAGGCAAAGGGGATTAAACAGACATGAAAGTTACATTCTTCGGCACCACCACATTATTGTTTGATGACGGAACCGATCAGGTTCTCTTTGACTGTCACTTCACACGGCCGTCGCTTGTAAAATACATCAGCGGCAGTGAAGGGACGGATACCGCACTGGCGGATGAGCTTCTGCGTCTCCACCCGATGGACCGGCTCAAAGCCATGTTTATTTCACATACCCATCATGACCATGTCATGGATGCGCCGTATGTCGCAAACAAGACCGGCGCCGTCATTTACGGCTCTTCGTCCGCGATGAATGTCGCAATCGGCGGAAATGTCCCGGCGGAACAGCGCGTGGAATTTAAGGCGGAGGAAACCTGTACCGTCGGCGCATTCAAAGTAAAGGTCATCAACTCCCTGCATTCCAAGCCGACCATCCTGAACAACGATCTCGGTGAACCGATCACCGCACCGCTGGTACAGCCCGCAAAGCTGCGCGACTACAAGGAAGGCGGCTCCTATGACTTCATCGTGGAACATGGTGATAAGACCTATATCATCCGCCCGAGCTTCAATTACATCGAAGGACAGTATGACGGATATCACTGTGATGTGCTGTTTCTCGGAACGGCAGGTCTTGCCAAGGCAGACGAACAGACAGAAAAGAAGTTCTTCGAGGAGACCGTTGCCAAGGTACAGCCGAAGCTTGTCATTCCGCTGCACTGGGATAATTTCTTCTCCCGGCTTGATCAGCCGGCAACCGGCATGATTCCGTTTGTGGAACATACCGAGGTAGCATTCTTCAAACTTGCGAAGTACTGCGAGGCGCATGACATCAGCCTGCTTGTGCAGATTCCGCGCACCAGCATCGAGATCTGACAGATTGAGCCCCTGCATATGCCAGGAGAAAGGGTATTACCATGATTAAATTCGGCATTCCCGGCACCGACGCATCCGGTCGGCCTTGATATGGTATAAGATTCGTTTCCATAACTTTCTGAAACAGAGATAACGCGGTGTCGTTATCTCTTTTCCGTTTCCCGGGATTCTTTTTTCTTACGCGAGTATATATTAGCGTACAATTTATCGTACAGAGGGATTTATGAAAATTACAGATAAGAAACTGATCCGCAGAGTGCAGATTCTCGATATTGCGATGATGTGTCTTCTTTACATCATCCAGGCGTGCATCTTCGGATATGTGATGAGTTACCTTACCGATAAGGGACTGACAACCGGACAGATCGGCTTCCTGTCCGCCGGCTTCGGCGCACTGGCCGCCTTTCTTCAGCCGGTGCTTGGCCGCATCTCAGACCGCTCGCGCTACTTTGACTGGAAGAAACAGCTCTTCATCATTTCCATTTCCATCGAAGTGATTGCGGTGCTCATTCTGATCTTCCGGGCAAAGATTCCGTCCGCCATTCTCTTCGGACTCTTCCTTGTCGGCGTCAACTGCATGAACCCGTTTGTCTTTGCGTCTCCGTTCTATTACGAGCGCTTCGGCATTTCGATCAACTTCGGCCGGGTCCGTGCCCTCGGTTCGGCATCCTATGCGCTGATGTCCTTCGTCATGGGACAGCTGATCAGCCGCTTCGGACTTCACACCGTACCGATTGCCATCCTCATTTCCACGATTCTCTTCACCGCAACGGTATGGTTCCTTCCGCGCTTTGAGGACAAGCCGCTCAATTATCAGGACTACAAGCAGGATCCCAATCCGAAGGAAGCACTCCACAACGGAGACCGGACGCCGTTCTATAAGAAGTATCCGTCGTTTATCCGCATGGTCGCCGCCGTATTCCTGATCATGTATGTATTCAATGTCACAAGCGGATTCCTCTTCCAGATCGTCACCCATGCGGGCGGAGACAACGCCTCCCTCGGTCTTGCCGGGGCAGTCGGCGCGATCTGCGAAGTACCGATGATCTTCTTCTTTACCACCCTGGCAAAGAAGTTCTCTGTAAGCAGGATGATCCTGATCGGTGCCGTCGGATTTGTGATCCGCATGGTGGTGTATCTCTTTGCGTCCAATGTGCCGATGGCAATCTTCGGAACCGCGCTGTCCGCGATCTCCTATGCGATCATTGCGCCGGCGGTCGTCTACTACGCGGACAATGAGACCAACAAGGAAGATGCGGTAACCGCACAGTCCTATATGACCATGGCCCAGGTCGCCTCCGGCATCGCCGCAAATCTGATCACCGGATTCATCTATGATTCCTTCGGCTATACTGCCATGATTCTGTCCGCGCTTGCGGTCAGTGTCCTTGCGGTATTCATGACGCTTACCGCGATGAAGAAAAAACAGGCCAGAGCCTGATTCACACAGAGGTTTTTATGACATTCACACGATTTGTAATTTTTATTGTACTGACGCTTGCGATCGCAGGAATTCTTTACGTCATTCAGATTCCGGTGCGGAAAATGAAACAGCCGCTGCTCAGATGTGTTCTCTGGGTTCTCAAGGTCCTTCTCATGATGTGGCTTGCCTATGTGCTGATTGCGCTGGCAAGTCCCTTCCTATGGCGGTTTGATTACGCGCTCACTGCCCTTTATCTGGCATTGCTGGGAGATCTGACCGCAGAACTGATCTATGTGCTGATCCGCAGAAAAAAGGTTCTGCCGATTCTGATCTCTCTGTGCACGCTGGCCCATCTTGGATATTCCATGTGGAATATGGGCACGATCCGTCCGGTGTATCACACCTATCAGTCTGAAAAGCTCAAGGAGCCCTGCCGCATCGTCTTCCTCTCCGACCTGCACTACGGTTCTTCCCAGACACCGGAAACCGTATCTGCGGCACTTGCGAAGATCCGGGAGGAACAGCCGGATTATCTGATTCTCGGCGGCGATATTACCGACGAACATACGACCAATGCGGAAATGCATTCCATCTTCGAAGAAATCAGTGCACTGGGCATCCCGACGTATTACATTTACGGAAATCATGACCGTCAGGACCGCGCATCCTATCTTGACGGACCGGCATTCTCGGAAGCGGAACTGCAGGAAACAATCGAGGACAGCGGAATCACGATTCTGTACAACGAATCGGTTTCGCTCCGCGATGATCTGTTCATGTACGGATCCGAAGATCCAAGCCGTCCGGAACAGTTCCGTTCTCCCGATACGCTTTCCCCGTTCCCGGAAGACCCGTTCACGATATATCTTGTTCATACCCCTCCGCAGCTGAAGGAACCGGTTCCTGATACGGATCTTGTGTTATCCGGCCATACGCATGCCGGGCAGTTCTTCCCGGTGCGTCTGATGTATCTGGCTTCGGATATGCACTGCGTATGGGAATATCCGGTCAATGACACCGTCCTGCTGGTTTCCCCGGGGATTGCCGGATGGTATCTTCCGGTCCGCAACGAATCCATATGCAGTTATGAGGTCATTGATCTCCTGCCGCAATAATCCTGTTTAAAAAGGCGAAGCGTCCGATGCTTCGCCTTTCTTATGTCTGTGCAGCTTATGGTTCACTCCGGCAGATTCCCTTTTCTGATCTGATCCTGAATCAGCTCGTCCGCTGCTTCATAGAGCGTTTCCGAACCGAGTTTTGTTTTGGACTGTCTTCCGTAGACATTCTTTGATGTGACCGCATGTTCCTTCCAGTCACCGCCGTCATTACTGACATTGAGGATCAGCGGCTGGATGTTGTCCATCGCACGCGCAAAGCGCGCTTCCGGGCTGGCGTAGTTTTCAAACTCGTCAAACAGCGCAATGAGTTCTTTCTTCTGATCCTCCGGCAGGATCGAATAGATACGCTCCTTTGCGGCATCTTCCCGCGCCTTCTGAGTCTTCAGATTTTCTTCATCATAGGCATAGGTATCGCCCGCGTCGATTTCCACGATGTCATGGATTAGACACATGATCATCGTCTTTCCGATATCGATTGGCTCATTGGCATATTCCTTCAGAAGATACGCCATGATGGCCATATGCCATGCATGTTCGGCGTCATTTTCCAGCCGTCCGTGTCCGGACAGGGATGTCTGGCGGAAAATGCTTTTTTCCTTATCGATCTCAAGCGCAAATGCCAGCTGTTTCTTCAGTCTCTCATCCATTGTCATTCACCTCATTTACCGGATCATTATAACCATATCATTCATTCCCATGCATGGGCAGCGTTTCCGTGTTCGAAACCGGCGGTCTGTCCTGTATACTGAACTACATAAGAGGCTGACCTATGATTACCGATACCTTTGACAGAGACAGAACGCCCCTGCTCACTCCGCAGGACACGCTCAGCGATACCGTAAAACAGGCCGCAAAGAACATGCCGTTGGATACCGTTCTTCTGGTCTTTTCAGAGCGTCTGATACAGAAGCTTCAGGAGCGCGGTGAAATCGAGGAGCTGTCCCCGCAGGTGCTGCTTGGCGACGCCTCCGCAAAACATCCGGTCTTCCGCATATGCGGAACAAACATCGGAATCCTGCTTTCCGGGATCGGCGGTCCTTCCGCTGCCGGAAATGCGGAAGAACTTCGGGTCCTGTTTCCGTTAAAAAATCTGTTTCTGTTCGGGTCCTGCGGAACCCTGACTGATCTTAAGGAAGGATGCCTCATCGTTCCGGACAAAGCATACCGGGATGAAGGAACCAGCTATCATTATGCGCCGGCATCGGATTATATTGATATTCCGCAGGCAAAGACCCTGCGCGGCATCTTTGATCAGCTGGAAATACCCTATGTGTCCGGCAATACCTGGACAACCGATGCGTTCTACCGGGAGACCGCCGCAAAGCGGGACCGGCTTGTAAAAGAAGGCTGTGTCTGTGTCGAGATGGAATGCGCATCCGTTCAGGCGGTATGCGCATATTACGGGATCCGGTTCTTTCCGTTTTTTTACGGTGCGGATTCCCTGCACAGCACATGGGCAAGAAGAATCCTCGGAGACAAAGAACAGTCTGCCTCGCTTGCGGCTTTTCATGCGGCGTTAAACGCGGCAGAACTGCTTCGCAACGGATGAGAAACGGATTCCGGATCCGCATTGCCGGTATTTCTTTTCTGCAGCGGATGCCTCAGATCGTGCGGCCTGCAAACTGTGTCATATAGAGGGAATGATAAATTCCCTTTTTCTTCAGGAGTTCTTCGTGGGTGCCGGTCTCTTTGATCTCCCCATGGTCCATGACAACGATCATATCCGCATCCTGTATCGTTGAAAGACGGTGGGCAATGATCAGGGAAGTCCTTCCTTTCATCAGTTCTTTCATTGCCTGCTGGATATTCTTTTCTGTCCGCGTATCAACACTGGACGTTGCTTCATCAAGGATCAGGATGTCCGGATTGGAGACAAACGCTCTTCCGATGGCAAGCAGCTGGCGCTGGCCCTGCGACAGCCCGGCCCCGGATTCTGTCAGAACCGTATCATATTTCTGCGGCAGATGGCGTATGACCTTGTCCGCATTGGACTGCTTTGCGGCAATATGAAGCTGCTCTTCTGTAATGTCCGGATCGGCATAGGTCAGATTGTTTCTGACGGTATCGGAGAACAGGACGGTATCCTGCAGGACAATTCCGATATGATCGCGCAGGCTGGCCGTGGAAATCTTCCGGATATCGATTCCGTTAAGCAGGATCTCTCCGCTGTCGATTTCATAAAACCGCAGCAGAAGATTGATGATGGTTGTCTTTCCGGAACCGGTCGCACCGACCAGCGCAATCTGACGGCCGGAGTCCACTTTCAGAGAGAAGTCGCGGATAACCGGTTTCTCCGGCACATAGGCAAAATTCACATGTCGGAATTCAATGACGCTTTCCTGCAGTTTAGGAAGCGTCATGCCCTCCGTCGATTCCGCCGGCTCATCCAGTACCGCAAAGATGCGCTCCGCACCGGCCAGCGCAGTCTGAATCTGGCCGTAAAGCTGGGCAATCTCATTGATCGGCCGGGAGAACTGCTTGGAATAGATGACAAACGCGGAGATTACACCGATGGAGATCCATCCCCGCAGTGCAAACCAGGCGCCGAACACCGCAACGATGACGAAGGATACGTTGTTGAGCATGTTCATGAGCGGCCCCATTGAAGAGGAAATGATATCCGCAATGATACCGGCGTGCGTAAGCTCATCCGCGGTGGTGCGGAAGTCTTCGGATGCCCGCTCCTGCATATTGTATGCGGTGACCGTCTTCGAACAGGCAATCATCTCCTCAATCGTTCCGTTCAGCTGACCGAGCAGCGTCTGCCGTTTCGAAAACCAGACACGCATCTTTTTTGTGATGAACCGGGTCACGGCTACCGTAAGCACGACCGTGGAACAGGTGAGCAGTGTCAGCGGAACCGAAAACCACAGCATCATTCCGACCGTCCCGATCAGCGTCAGGATGCCCGAAAACATGGAGCTCAGTGATTCCGAAATGACATTGGAAATATTCTCCGCATCATTTGTCATCCGGCTCATCAGATCACCATGGGAGTGCCGGTCAACGGCGGATACGGGGAGTGCCGTTATGTGTACAAACAGATCATTGCGCATCCGGCGGATCACTTTCTGGCTGAGCGATGCACTGAGATATCCCTGACACAGGGACGTCAGCCCGTAGATCAGATAGCCGGCAGTCATAAACCCGAGAAGCCGCGGAAGACTGTCATAACTTCCCTGCGTGACCGCATCGATGGCCATGCTCTGAAAGCCGGGCGCTGCGACAGAGGCTGCGACGCCGGTCATTACCACAGCGCCGAGAACCAACACATGGCGCCGTTCCGCACTGAAATACTGCATCAGGCGGTGGAAGGTCTGTTTTCCTTCCTTCGGTTTTTCCACCGGAGCGCCGCGGTTCGGACGTCTGTTAAATCCCCGCTCTGCGGTCTTGGACTGGTATTTTTCAGTCATATGTCACACCGCCTTTCAGCTGGGATTCATAGATATCACGGTATACCCGGCATGTATTCATCAGTTCTTCATGCGTTCCAAGACCGACGATTTCTCCCGCATCCATGACCGCAATGCGGTCCGCATGCATGATCGAGGAGATGCGCTGTGCGATCATGATGATCGTGGCATCCGGCATCGCCCGGTTCAGTTCCTCCCGTAATGCCGCCTCGGTTTTGAGGTCAAGCGCGGAGGTCGCATCATCAAAAATGAAGATCTTTGCATTCTTAAGCAGCGCTCTTGCGATTGCCGTACGCTGGCGCTGGCCGCCGGAAAGACTCATGCCCTGTTCGGTCACCGGGGTGTCGTAGCCCTGCGGCTGCCGCATGATGAAATCATGTGCCTGCGCGGTTTTTGCGGCCCGGATCACGTCCTCTTCCGATGCGTCCGGACGGGAGAGCAGAATATTGTCCCGGATGGTCGTGCTGAACAGTTCGCTTTTCTGCAGTACATAGGAGATCCGTTCCCGCAGGACGGTCAGGTCATAGTCCTTTACATCCATTCCATCCACAAGCACATGTCCTTCACTTGCGTCATAGAAGCGCGGAATCAGCTGGACAAGGGATGACTTTCCGCATCCGGTGGATCCGATCACCGCAAAGAATTCTCCGGGACGGATATCAAGTGAAATGTCCTTCAGCACCGGTTCATCATTGCCGGGATAATGAAAATTCACATGATCGAATCGGACCGCGCCGCATTCCTCCGGGGCCTCTTTTCCGCCGTCTTTCAGGGCAGGCGCGGTATCCAGCACTTCCTTCAGACGCTTCCACGATACAGCGCCTCGTGACAGTGTCTGAAAGATCATCGCCAGCATCATCATTCCGTTCAGGATCTGCGAGATATACGTCACCGCAGCCATGATCGTTCCGGGCGCCATAAGACCCGCGCGGACCTGATCTGCGCCGATGCGGATGATTGCGACCGTCGCAAGATTCAGAATGATATTCATAACCGGCCGCATCCAGGAAATCAGAATCAGAACACGAAGCTGTGTCTGTACCAGTGCGTCATTGGCTTCATTGAAGCGGTCTGTCTCCCGCTTCTCCTGCACGAATGCCTTGACTACGCGCACACCGGCAATGTTCTCCTGTATGACGGAGTTCACCCGGTCAAGCCGTTTCTGAAGAAGTACAAACAGCGGATTGGTCTTCCAGATGATGAAGCCCACTTCCAGGATGATCAGCGGAACCGCAATCATGATTACCTTTTTAAATGACAGATCCAGGGAAAGCAGTGCGATACTGCCGCCGACAAGAAACATCAGGCACCGCACCATGCCTCTGGTAAACTGCATGGCGAGATTCTGAACCTGCGTCACATCGCCTGTGATACGGGTAATCAGCGAACCGGCTGAGAAATCATCCGTCTGTTCAAAGGAAAAATGCATGATCCGTTCAAAGCAGTCCTTGCGCACTTCATTTCCGAGATTCTGCCCGAAGACATTGGTCAGAACACCGCACATCACACCGCAGGTTCCGCCCAGAATCACAACCAGAATCATCCGGAGTCCCGTGGAAGTCACCAGACTGAGATCGGGAACACCATTGTTTCCAAGACCGAGAATTCCCTGATTCACAATGCGTTCCATCATTCTCGGCTGGTAGAGATCCACGTATACTTCTCCGACCATGAACAGCGCCCCCAGCAGGGCAATCAGCCAGTATTTTTTCAGATAGCGAGCCATAAACACGCTCATTTTAACAAAAAGAAGGATGTGCAAGGCAGAAAAAAACCGTCGTTTTCTGACGGTTCTCACTGCCACTGAACTTCGGCAAGGCGGTCATGCAGGTCAATGACGTACATCTGATAGTCTTCACTGTCCACGGTATAGAACTTCTTGTCATCCCCGGAGATCACCTTCAGTGCGCCGGTGGAATAGAAGTAATACAGTGTTCCATCCGCGAGCTTTGCCATATAGAACATATCCATGTCATACGGCGCATCTTTCGTTTCTGTAACGTCCGCATTCTTCAGGAGGTTCTGAAGTTCCGTGATTGCCGTATAGCCATACTCGACGGTCTGGCTGTCCGCATCCGGTGTTCCTTCCTTCACTACCGGCATGAAATCCGTGAAGTTCTTCGCCGCATGATACTGGCGTACCAGGAACTGCATGGATTCCGGATCTTCATTCACAAACGGAAGACCCGATTTATTCTGTGCTTTTGTGCCGCATCCCGCAAGAAACAGGAATACGACCATGCACAGTTTAAACAAACGATTCATCGTAATTATTCTCCTTCACACAATGCATTAGGGTACTGCGAAATTCGAAAAAGCACAATCGAAAGCCGACGCATAAATTGCACAAAAAGTACAATTATGCCCGAAATCATGATTCAGGCGTAAAGAAAAGTCCGTTTCCGGACTTTGATACACTGTCTGTGATGATTCTGATTACTTCTTCGGCACCGCATCCATGACGGCACGGCATTTCGGGCAGCGGTCCCGCTCGCTTGTCACATAGTTTCCGCAGTTACTGCAGATACAGGACGGCAGGATAAAATAACCCGTTACCGAGCTGGCATTATTCACTTTCTGATGAATCCAGTAGGCATGAACCGCTTTGCGGCTGCCGTCTTCCGGCATCATCGGTCTGTCACTTCTGCGCTTTGATCTTGTCATGAATCGTTCCTGTAAAAATATTTTACTGCCTGCCGACTCTAAATGGCGCATCAACTTTTTAAAGAGTGCGCGGTTTCTTCCGAATTCATGAAAACGGCCATCCGAAGATGGCCGTTTTGAGCTGTTACTTATGTGCTCCTTCAAAGCCGATGATCATTCCGCCCCGCTCTGCGTAGTAGGAACAAAGACCGGTCATCGGTTCAATTCCGATGATTCCGTTCGGGAATTTCTCCAGGATGGAATTCTTCAGGTTCTCAGCCGCCTCAAGATTCAGGCAGTGCGAGATCCATACTTTTCCGCCCTTGTATCCCATATTGAGCATCTCTTCCACGATCTTGGAAATGTTCTTCCGTGCACCGCGCACGTTGTGCACCGGCTTGATGGTGCCTTCCGGGGTCGGCTTTCCGATGAAGCGGATATTCAGAAGGTTGGCGATCTTTGCGACCGCAACCGGAAGACGTCCGTTTTTCGCAAGGTTCATGACAGATTCCAGCGAGAACAGCAGCTGTGTGGTCTGATGATATTCATCGATCTTTGCGCTGATTTCCTCAAAGGAGAGTCCCTGTTCCATCAGTTCCTTCAGTTTCTCGATCAGCAGATGCATCTCACCGCCGGTCGACAGGGAATCAATGACACGGATCTTTGCGTCGGGATGTTCCTCCGCAAATTCCCGTGCGCCCTGTGCCGCAGCGTTGTAGCTGCCGGAAAGGCCGCTGGTGATCGTTACCGCAAAGACGCAGTCTGCGCCTTCATAAGCCTGTTTGTATTCTTCGCTGTTCGGGCAGGATGTGCCGGTCTTTGAGGCATGTTCCACCGCATTGACCATTTCTTCCACATCAAGACCGATTTCATCAACGAACTCACGTCCGTCCGCAAGAATCTTCAGCGGTACGGTTCTGTACTCAATATCGCCCGGAAGCTCCGGAAGGTTGGATGTTGAATCGGAAACAATTCTGTACTTCATACGTATTTCCTCCCCAGACTCGATACTATTAGTATCACATTAACCTGTCAAGAGTTATTGAATAACCGATAATCGATTACGTTCGCTCTATTTAGCAATAGTACCACATCTCAACATGCATGCCAAAATCCGCGCAGTTCATGCGTCATGCCCATGCATCCTTGCTTTTCGGCTCCCGGATGCCTGCAAGCAGCAGCTGATCCCACAGGAACCACTGGCCGGTGGAGGGCTTCAGCCGCAGCGTTACCGTACGGGCATGGTCTGCGCCGCCGGAGAACAGATCCAGAATCTTATACCCCTCTTCTGCAATCGGGGCGTGGGAATCCTGCATGCGGATCGTATATGGCTGTGTAGGGGTGTAATCATTTTCCGGCACTGCCCCCGCAAAATAGGAGCGCGGGATATAGTCCTTTCCGTCCATGAACCGGTCATTGATGAACTGCTTTTCCATGACGGAAAGCGGACGCGGTCCCCGCAGATAGTCGAGCATCGCCAGTGCGGTGTCCTTATCTTTCGGGTAGAGACAAAGTGCCGCAACGGTCAATGCGGCGGTATGTTCCGGCTGTTTCAGGGCAGCCATCGGATGTGCTTTAAATTCTTCCATAGTGAAAGGAAGACGGTCAAATGTCAGATGGTATTCCATGATTAATCACTCCTGTCCTTATCTTCAGTGTAATAAGGAATCCCCGCTTTTTAAATCGACTGTATGTAAAATCGCTATAATGATTATCAGGAGGCATCAGAATGAACCCGATTCAGAAACATGTACTTAAACGAAATGAAACGGCCGACATGAGCGACCGTGAGCTGCTTATGGAGCTGGTAGAAGAAAAACGCCGGGCCGAGACCTGGCGCTATATCAAACTTGTCTGGTATCTGTTCATCCTGCTGGTAATTGTAGTTCTTGCGGTGAAATTCCTGCCGCCCGTTATTTCCTTCTTCAGGGACCTGTACGACATGATGCAAAGCGTTCAGCAGACCTCCCAGGAGATCTCAGAGGGATACCATGAAATCACCGAATCAATCAACGGACTGAATCTTGGAAACGGACTCAGTTTTAAGGACCTGCTGGAAATGTTCGGCGGTCACTGATACAGCCGGATATATTTCACTGTGGTTCAGAAAATACATGAGCAATCATGTATTTTTTTATTCTCTGTTATTTCACCCGCGTAGACACAAAGTCGGTATAGTCATTGTTCGCATCCCGGTTGGGATCCATGCCGTTATGTTCCGGGACAAAGGCGGAAATAGCCTGAAGTGCGGCAGTCATTGTCAGGATGGAAGAGGTCAGCGGATAGAATCCGACATTGATCACATCGCTTCCTTCCTTTTCACTCGTCCCATTCAGCATCACTGCCGGAATCCCCTTCTGTCGGAGATAGTTCATCGTCTGTTCGGTCAGTTCCTGTTCTTCTGCACTGTTGAGCAGAATCACATTGGAGTGTTCCGTCAGACTCCGGTGCATGCCGTGGGAGAATTCCACGATGTCATTGAACATCGTCGGGATGCACTGGGTTTCCATGAGCTTGAGCTGTCCTTCCATTGCAGTCGCAAAGTTCATGCCGTTTCCGATGACATAGAGATTATCCATGCCGGTGCCGTAGTCATGCGCCTGGCACCACCTCACGGTATGATCAATGACTTCCGGTATCGCATTCACGCAGGTTTCAAGTTCTTCATAATATGCGGCGATCTCCTCCGCGTCCATCACGCCCTTCACCGCGGCCAGCTCAATCCCGAAAATCATCAGGGTCAGAAGCGTTGCACTGTAGCCCTTGGTCTTTGCGTTGCTGGATTCTTCGCCGCATCCAAGATACAGCGTCTGATCACACATGACATCGATCGGCGAGTCCTTTTCATTGGTTACCGCGATCCGCTTGAATCCTGCGGCCGATTCCAGCGCCTCAAGCACGCCCCGGCTCGTACCGGTCTGCGAAATGCCGAGCACGACCGTGTGTTCTTTATCTTCCGCATGAATGGACGATGCATTATACCGGAAGGAAGACGGTGTGTATGCATAAACACGGATCTTCGCAATCCGGCTGATAAAGGAAGCCGCTGCGCTTGCGGCATTAAAGGAACTTCCATGGGCTGTGATATACAGCGCCTGAAGATCAGCACAGCGTTCTGCGGCTGCGCGGATGGTTTCCTTATGATCCAGGAGATTCTGAAGGCAGCCCTTTTCTTCGTTCATGTATGTCCACATCACACTTTCAACCATCATTCATTCCTCCGTTTACCCTGTCATTATATGTGTATTCTGTACATTTTTAGTTTTCCTGTGCTTACGGCGTATGAAGGCACGGATAATAGTAAGAACACAATTCAGTGTTACTCATTGCGTCATGCATGAAAACTGACATTTTTTCATGATCCGCGCAAAAAGAAAACCCTGCATGCACAGGGTCTTCATTCATTCTTATTTCTTGAATCCGTCCTTAAGCAGAACGCTGCGGTTGAATACCAGATGGTCAGCGCTGCTGTCCTTGTTGTCGAGGCAGAAGAAGCCGACACGCATGAACTGGAAGGTCGGCGCATTCGTGCCGGTCCGGTTCTCACGGGTGTCAAATTCCTTTGCGACCTCAACCATGGACTTCTCAACCTTACAGCCGGTCAGCACGGTCAGGCTGTCCGGATTCATCGCTTCCAGGAAGTTCTTGTCCGGTCCGTCCGGGTTGGGATCGAGGAACAGGTTGTCATAGAGACGGACTTCCGCATCCGCGCAGTTCTCGGAATCTACCCAGTGAATGGTAGCACCCTTGACCTTGCGGCCGTCTGCCGGGTTGCCGCCGCGGGATTCCGGATCGTACTCGCAGAGCACTTCGGTCACATTGCCGTTTTCATCCTTCACACAGCCTGTACAGGTAACGAGGTAGGAGCCTTTGAGACGGACTTCATTGCCCGGATACATTCGCTTGTACTTCGGAATCGGTTCTTCCAGGAAGTCATCCTGTTCGATCCAGAGGTGACGGCTGAAGGTGATCGTATGGGTTCCCTGCGACGGATCGGTCGGGTTGTTCTCCACTTCGAAGGTCTCACTCTGTCCTTCCGGATAGTTTGTGACGGTGAGTTTTACCGGATGCAGGACTGCCATTGTGCGCTCTGCCGTAAGGTTCAGGTCATCGCGCAGGCAGCGTTCCAGTTCACGGAACTCAATCGTATTGGCGCTCTTTGCGACACCGATGGAATCGCAGAAGTTGCGGATCGACTTTGCGGTATAGCCTCTGCGGCGGAGTCCGCACAGCGTCGGCATACGCGGGTCATCCCAGCCGGACACATAGCCTTCCTCAACCAGCTGACGCAGCTTTCGCTTGGACATGACGGTATGGTCAATGCCGAGACGCGCAAACTCGATCTGACGCGGCTTGTAGGAAGGAATCGAAACATTCGATACCACCCAGTTGTACAGCGGGCGGTGATCCTCAAACTCGAGTGAGCACAGGGAATGCGTAATGCCTTCCAGCGCATCCTGGATCGGATGAGCGAAATCGTACATCGGATAGATGCACCACTTGGTGCCCTGACGGTGATGGTTGATATGACGGATCCGGTAGATGACCGGGTCACGCATGTTGAAGTTGCCCGACGCAAGATCGATCTTTGCGCGCAGGGTCATCTTGCCCTCTTCCACTTCGCCGTTCTTCATCATTTCAAACAGGCGCAGGTTTTCCTCGATCGGACGGTCGCGGTACGGCGAGGTTGCCGGTGTCTGGGCATCCCCGCGGTATTCCTTAAACTGTTCCGGTGTCAGCTCACATACATAAGCCAGTCCCTTTTTGATCAGTTCCACCGCATATTCATAGTCTTTTTCAAAATAGTCGGAACCGTAGAAGAAGCGGTCGCCCCAGTCAAAGCCGAGCCAGTGAATATCCTGCTTGATCGCATCGACATACTCGGTGTCTTCCTTTGCCGGGTTGGTGTCATCCATACGCAGGTTGCACAGACCGTTGAATTTCTCCGCCATGCCGAAGTCAATGCAGATGGCCTTGCAGTGGCCGATGTGCAGATAACCGTTGGGCTCCGGCGGGAACCGTGTATGCACGGTCTTTCCTTCAAACTGTCCTCCCGGCGCAATATCTTCTTCAATGAAGTTATAGATGAAGTTCCGGTTCAGGTTTACTTCCTCTTCATTCTGTTCTTTGATTTCTTCTGCCATAGTCGTGTATCTCCTGTAATCACGCCTCATAAGTATAAAATAAAAGGCCGGATTCCTCCACAGGGAATCCATCGGAGAATGATATTTGGGAACGGAAGCGGTTTCTTTTGGAAGCGGATACTTTTTTTCTGAAACCCCATACAGCGAAAAAACCTTCGCTGAGAGGGATGGACAAGCCCTGCCCGGAGGACAAAAATAGGGGATGATCCAAAAAGGAGGTTTCAAAAGTTATATGAGTACAGTAGTTAAATTCAAGGACAATCTGGATGAATTCCGGAATATTATTACCCTTTACCGGGATGAGGAAGGAAAGCTGTTTGTCGGAAATACATTCTCTGTAAAGGGAATGAATCACAGCCGCGACTGGATGTCTGCCCTTCACCGGGAACCGCTCCCGGAAGAGGAAGGTCTGATCCTCGGCTGGAACCGTCTTGATGACAACCTGCCGTCCATGACGCTGATTCCGGAAGAGACTGCAGGCATGGGTGTCGAGGACTTCCTGTATGCCCACGGTGCCGGCAACAGCTGGAAATCCGTTGATTACAATGTGGTAAAGAACTTTGCGGAGATTGCGGACTGGTGCCGCAGAAATCCGCTGAAGAACGGAACCGCTGCCGCATTCGCATTTCCGATGCAGGCATAATGCACTGCGCTGTCAATGACGACAGCGCTTTTTTTCTCCGATGGCATCGGTTCGGTTGCGGGGATGTGCCCTTCGGTGATAAAGTACAAACCAATAAGGGGTAATTCATATGGAAAAGATCCGGATGACCACACCGCTTGTCGAAATTGACGGCGATGAAATGACACGCATTCTCTGGCAGATGATCAAGGATGAACTGTTAACACCGTATATCGACCTGAACACAGAATACTATGACCTCGGTCTTCCCAAGCGGGACGAAACCGACGATCAGATCACCGTTGATGCGGCCAATGCGATCCGCAAGTACGGGGTCGGCGTAAAATGCGCAACGATCACACCGAATGCGGCACGCATGGACGAGTATCATCTGAAGAAGATGTATAAGAGTCCCAACGGCACCCTGCGTGCCATCCTCGACGGAACCGTGTTCCGTACACCGATTCTCTGCGAAGGCATCTCACCGGTGGTATCCCGCTGGAAGAAGCCGATCACGATTGCCCGTCACGCCTATGGCGATGTATACAAAAACACCGAATTCCGCGTTCCCGGAAAAGGAACCGCAAAACTCGTGTTTGAAGGTGAAGACGGAACCGTCAGTGAACAGACGATCTTTGCGTTTGAAGGACCCGGCGTACTGCAGGGAACCTATAACCTCGATTCGTCCATTACAAGCTTTGCGCGCAGCTGTTTCAGCTATGCGCTGAGTGTAAAGCAGGACCTCTGGTTCTCTTCCAAGGATACGATTTCCAAAACCTATGACGGTCAGTTCAAGGAAATCTTCCAGACAGTCTACGACAACGAATACAAAGCGCAGTTTGAGGCGGAAGGCCTGACCTACTTCTACACACTGATCGATGATGCGGTTGCGCGCGTCATGCGTTCTCAGGGCGGATTTGTCTGGGCATGCAAGAACTATGACGGCGATGTCTTCTCGGATATGTTAAGCTCTGCCTTCGGTTCGCTTGCCATGATGACATCCGTACTGGTTTCCCCGGACGGCTGTTATGAATATGAGGCAGCCCATGGCACCGTACAGCGTCATTATTACAAGCATCTCAAGGGAGAAGAGACCAGCACGAACTCCGTCGCAACGATCTTTGCCTGGACCGGTGCCCTCCGCAAGCGCGGTGAACTTGACGGAAACAGCGATCTCAAGACGTTTGCGGACAAGCTGGAAGCCGCAACCCTGGATACGATTGCCTCCGGCACAATGACCGGCGATCTTGCGGCGATCACCACCCTCGATAATGTCACAAAGGTGAACAGCCTTGACTTCATCAGAGCGATCCGGGAAAAACTCGACGCTTTCCTGTAAACAGAACAAATTTCAACGCATTCATGCGGACAATCGCCAGGTTGTCCGCTTTTTTCCGCTTCTCAGCGATCTGTCGGCCGGTTTTTTATCACCATGCTTGTACACCGTTTTTTTAAGGAGTAGAATGAATTTAGAAGCGACACAGAACAGGCACACTTTATGTATCATTTTGTATCAAAAGACGAGGAACTTTTGGGCTGAATCCGACAACCCTGCAGGACTGTGAACAACAGGTACTGCAGATTTTATCGTCATATAACCTGTTTCGAATCATTAACCCGGTATCGACTGTGCAGAATTCTGCATAGAAGACCAATACAGTATCATCGGCTGACAGAATTGTTTTCAACGACAGATTCAGGATAAGGAGGAAAAACGAAATGCCAAGCAGAGTTTATGAATGTATTGCAAAGATCAATGACACCATCCAGGCCAACAAGGACTTCCTGACGGACCTCGACCGTGAAATCGGTGACGCAGACCACGGTGTAAACATGGCCCGCGGATTCCATGCGGTAACGGAGAAGCTCTCCCAGGATGAAACCGACATCGGTGCTGCCCTCAAGAAGACGGGCATGACACTGCTGTCCACCGTCGGCGGCGCTTCCGGACCGCTGTACGGCACTGCATACATGGAAGCCGGAAAGGTCATGGCAGGCAAAACCGAACTGACTGCCGAGGACTTCGGTCAGATTCTCGATGTCGCAATCGCAGGTATTCAGAAGCGCGGCAAGGCAGAGCGCGGTGAGAAGACTATGCTGGATGCGCTGATTCCGGCATGTGAAACCTATCATGCAAAAGTTGCGGAAGGCGCAGACCTCGTCACAGCGCTGGATGCGGCGATTGAAGAAGCTCACAAAGGCATCGAATTCACCAAGACCATCCGTGCCACCAAGGGACGCGCCAGCTACCTCGGCGACCGTTCCATCGGTCATCAGGATCCGGGTGCCACATCCGCTACCCTGACCCTCGAAACAGTCCGTGATTTCCTGAAAGCATAGTTATGGTCGGTATCGTACTGGTATCCCACAGCTGGAAGATTGCGGAAGGAATCAAAGACCTCGCCCTTGAAATGGCGCAGGGCTTTGAAGGAATACGCTGTGCCGCAGGCCTTGAGGACAAGACCATCGGAACCGATCCAATCCGCATCATGGAAGCCATCCAGGACGCCGACTCCGGCGACGGTGTCGTTGTCCTGGCAGATCTTGGCAGCGGCGTCATCAGCGCGGAAATGGCAATCGACATGCTGGAAGGCTCGGTAAAGGTTCAGCTTGCGGATGCGCCGATTGTCGAAGGCGCAGTGATCGCGGCAGTGGAGGCATCCATCGGAAGTCCGTTTGAGAAGGTTCTCGAAGAAACCGAAAAAACACGGGAGTTTCATAAAGTTCAGTCGTAATTTGGATCAAAGCTGTGTTCTCACAGCTAAGGCGTCTCATAAACGCCATAGTTTATCAGTTTAAAGGAGGTCAGATAATTGTATGAAGAAACTGATTAACGAAGTCGACAATGTAGTAGATGAAATGCTGGAAGGCATGGTAGCCGCCTGCCCGAAGTATGTAAAGCGGCTGCCCGGACTTGAGGTTCTTGTCCGTGCCGGCGGTTCCGAAGGCAAAGTAGCTCTCGTATCCGGCGGCGGAAGCGGCCATGAACCGGCACACGGCGGATTCGTCGGAAAAGGTATGCTGGACGCGGCAGTAGCCGGCGCAGTATTCACCTCCCCGACACCGGACCAGGTCTATGAGGCAATTAAAGCTGCCAACGGCGGTAAGGGTGTACTGCTCGTTATCAAGAATTACACGGGTGATGTAATGAACTTTGAAATGGCAGCGGACATGGCCAGAGACGAAGGCATCGAAGTTGACCAGGTCGTTGTCGCAGATGACGTTGCGGTTGAAAACTCCACATGGACAACCGGCCGCCGCGGTATCGCAGGAACCATCTTCGTTCACAAGCTCGCAGGTGCGTGTGCTGAAGCAGGCGGATCGCTCGCTGACGTCAAGGCAGTTGCGGAAAAGGTTATCGCAAACGTTCGTTCCATGGGTATGGCAATTGAAGCCTGCACCGTACCGGCTGCCGGCAAGAAGAGCTTCGACCTTGCGGAAGACGAAATCGAAATCGGTATCGGTATCCATGGTGAACCGGGTACTCACCGTGAAAAGATCAGCACTGTCAACGGCATCTCCGATCAGCTGCTCGACAAGATCCTCGCAGAGGGAATCTACAATGACGGTGACGAAGTCGCAGTCATGGTCAACGGCATGGGCGGAACTCCGCTGATGGAACTCTACATTGCGAACAAGCATGTCTCCGAAGTTCTCGCAGGCAAGGGCATCAAGGTTTACAAGACCCTCGTCGGAAACTACATGACATCGCTCGACATGGAAGGCTTCTCCATCACGCTGCTGAAGCTCGATGATGATATGAAGAAGCTGCTGGACGCTCCGGCTGATACACCGGCATTCGTTCAGTTCTGATTTCCCTTCCTGTCAGAAGTTACACATTAAATCTCAGGGCAGTGCGGTTGGGTGACCGCACTGCTTTTCTCTGCGTACATGAAAAAAGAGAACCATTCACGCAGGTTATGCATGTCAGGTTCCCGCTGTTTCTGTTCGGATTATCCGAAGCTGCGCACGGCTCACTCCGGCATCAGTGTATCGTTCAGAATCGCGTCGATGGTCAGCGGCCCGATGCTTTTTTCATTGTGATCTTCCAGCCGTTGCGGGTACCGATATGATACGCATCCGCAAAGCTTCCCTGGTTGATCGCAACGGCCATGTGGTTCATGGAGTTTACATAGATCAGCGATTCACCGATCTCGACATCCGCGAACGTCAGTGCATAGGTCACAAAGGAGCGGTGCACCTTGCGGTCGCCGTTATAGATGGAAATATCAATGAGATCCTTCCGCTCCGCCCCGAGCTGCGCAAACAGCTCCGAAGAGATATTTGTCCAGAGACTTCCGAAGCGTACGTCGAGGGTTTCAATCGTTCCGGTAAGAACCCCGTCCTCAAACTTCGCCTCCGGCATCTCCAGCATGACCACATCCTTCACATCATATGCTTCGCCGATATCTTCAAACTTCCGGATCCCCGCCGCAAGCCGGGCACCGATATAGGCATAGACGTCACGGCCATGGAATGTCTGGGTAAACTGGCTTCCGGCACGCCGTTCATCTTTTGAGATTTCCCGGACCTCTTCGATTCCGATGACCCGCGCGATATGGGAAAGACTGCCGTTGTCCGGGGTCACGATATACTGTCCGGTCACGGTTTTTGCGACACAGCTGCGCCGTGCCGATCCGACACCCGGATCGACCACCGATACGAATACCGACCCTTCCGGCCAGTATGGCACCGCCTGTAATAACCGGTACGATGCCTCATAGGTATCAAACGGCGGTATTTCATGCGTCAGGCTGTAGAGACGCAGGGACGGATCCACGCTGAGGGCCACGCCTTCCATCGCCGCGACTGCGCCGTCGGAAAGTCCGAAGTCACTCTGCAGTACGAGAAGATGATTCATTGTTCTGTATCCTCCCTGCGGATCGTTACGATCCAGTCTTTTCCGGTTTCCACACCGTACTGTTCCATAAAGCTGCCCTTGTTTACATCAAGACACAGCCAGCCGGAAGACCCCGCATATAACAGCGGCTGTCCCTTTTCGACATCGCCGAATGCCTTGCAGTAACGGACACTCTGCGCAAAGATGCCTTTGCCTTCATGGCGGATCAGTACCCGCACCATCTCTCCCGGCTTAAAGCCGCAGGCCGCAAATGCCTCACTGGTGATATTCAGACTGATACTGCCGTAATGCGGCACCCCGGTCAGGATAAAGCCTTCCGCAAAGCCTTCCGTAAGCACCGGACGGCTGTAGTATTCTTCGCATTCCACGATCTCGACGATCGGATACTGCGGCCCGACTTCCTCAAAGGAGATCAGTCCCGACGCCAGCTTTGCGGCAGTATATCCGAAGAGGTCACGGCCATGGAACACTTCCGAATGATCGCCGCCGCGGTAGCGGTTGACGCTTTCATCGATCTCGCGCACTTCCCGTACACCCGGGGAATGCAGAAGATGCGTCAGGGTTCCGTTATCCGGGGTGATGACGATCGTGCCGTCGTTGAGCTTTGCGGCACACGCCTTGCGGTCGGTGCCGACCCCCGGGTCAACCACAGATACGATGATCGTGCCCATCGGCCAGTATGGCTCGGTTGCGGCAAGGGAGAGGGAAGCCTCCCACGGATCGAACTTTTTGATGTCATGCGTGAGGTCGACGATCTCAAGTTCGGGATCGACGATCTTCATGACACCCTTCATCTCCGCAACAGCACTCCAGGTCGTTGAGAAATCGGTCTGAATCAGAATCGCCGGTTTCATCTGTCCTTCCGGACGATGATCTTCCATCCGCCTCCGAAGCCGATATGGAACCGTTCCGCAAAGCTTCCCTGCGATACCGCAAGCGAAAGCTTGAGCAGCTCATTGTTGTAAAGCACCGGCTTGCCTTCCGCTTCATCGCCGAAGGTCTTCACAAACGGCATGGTGCGTTCAAAGACAATGTCATCTTCACACAGAATCTGGATCCGCATCTGTTCCCCATAATCAATGCCCATTGTGGTAAGCATTTCGGTCGGAATATTCGTAAAGAGATTTCCGAAGTTCGGGTCATCGATTTCAATAATGCCGGTGATTTCTTCTCCGTTTACGGAAGGTTCTTCCACCGGAATCGTTACGATCTGTGACACGTCATAGACCGGACCAACCTCCTCAAATGAGATGATTCCCGCCGCAAGTTTTGCGGCACAGAACCCGAAAAGATCACGCCCATGGAATACGGAGGTTCCGTCGGTTCCCTTACCGCGCAGGCGGTTGACCGTCTCATCAATTTCCCGCACTTCCTTAATGCCGTTGTCATGCAGGACATGTGTCAGGCTGCCATTATCCGGCGTCACGATATAATAGCCGTCCTCGGTCAGCGCAACACATGCTTTCCGCGCGGTGCCGACCCCCGGGTCAACGACCGAGACAAAGACGGTACCTTCCGGCCAGAAGCGCATTGCCTGCCAGAGGCGGTATGATGCACTCCAGATATCAAACGGCGGCAGGTCATGCGTGCCGGTAATGATTTCAAGATTCCGGTCGACGCTCTTGACGACGCCGTACATTGCGGAAACAGTGCTGTCCTTACAGCCAAAGTCGGTCTGGAAGACCATGATTTTACGTTCACTCATTTTTTGTCACCTCAGATAAACGGATTGTAGAAAAAGCTCTTATTCACAACAAAACGCACATACAGCGTAATCGCAAGCACCGCAAGGCATACCGCCATGGAGAGATAGTCTTCCTTCTTCAGCGGACGCATTGCATACCAGGTGCGCTTCCGATGCTTGCCAAACCCGCGCAGGTCCATCGCATTGGAAATCAGTTCGATCCGGTCAATCGTTGTAAAAATGAGCGGAATCAGAATCGCCGCGATACTGCGGATGCGCTTGGTCAGTTTTGCCTTGGATGTCATTTCAAGTCCCCGTGCCTGCTGGGCAAGGGAAATCGTATGGTAGTCTCTTGCGACATCGGGGAAGTAGCGCAGCGTCAGGGACAGCGATGTGCCGATCTTATAGCTGACGCCGATGCGGTTCAGGGATGAGGCAAACTCACTCGGATTGGTCGTAAAGATGAAGATCATGCCGAGCGGGATCACGGACAGATACTTGGAGAACTTGGTGATCTGATAGAACAGCTGTTCCAATGTGACCACATACCGTCCGAAAATCGGAAACAGATCATGCCGGGTTCCGTAGATCTCCACGCCGTAGAGCGGCGAAAACAGGAAGGTCAGGATGAAGTTCGTCACCAGGAAGATCAGAACATACACCAGCATGAGCCGGATCTGGGAGAACCGGATCCTGCTGATCTTCATCATGATCAGTGAGAGAATCATGATTCCGACAATGATCCGGATATCATACGTTAACATCACCGACGTGGTAAGCAGGATAAAGCAGACCAGTTTGGTAAGACCGCTCAGGCGGTGGACAAAGGTATCAAGCTGACTGTATGAGAACAGTTTCTGTTTCATTGTCCTTCACCTTCCTTTCATAGCGGATGAAGCGTTCCACAAACGCTTCCGGCTCGGGAATGCCTGCCTTCTGCGCCAGTTCAAACAGCGATGTTTCCTTCAGGTTTGCACGTTCGCTGAGATCGGGATCGCAGAGCACTTCGTATGCCTTCTGGTCGGCGAGTTTTTCGCTTTCGCAGAGCACGATGGCACGTCCGGTATATTCCAGCATTAAATGCATGTCATGCGTGATCAGAATGATCGTCTGTCCTTTTTCATTCAGCTCCCGCAGGAATTCCATGATCTCCGAATAATGCCGGTAGTCCTGTCCGGCCGTCGGCTCATCCAAAATCAGCACTTTCGGATTCAATACCAGAATCGAGGCAATCGTGACACGTTTCTTCTGTCCGAAGCTCAGTGCCGCAATCGGCCATTTTTTAAACTCGTCAATGCCGCAGATCTTCATGATCCGCATGACCCGTTCTTCAATCTCCGGTTCCGGAATCTTCCGGATCCGAAGGCCGAGCGCAATCTCGTCATAGATCATCGTCTGTGAGATCATCTGGTTCGGATTCTGAAGCACGATGCCGATGTATTCCGCCCGTTCCGATACGGTGAACTTTGAAAGATCGGTTCCGTTCATCACAACGCTTCCGGAGTCCGGTACGATAAAGCCGGTCAGGATATGCGCCAGGGTAGATTTTCCGGCGCCATTCTTTCCGACGATGGAAATCATCTCCCCTTCATTGACGTTTGCGCTGACATGGTTCAGAACCGTCACCTTGCCGTCATAGCTGTAGGTAATGTCGTTGATTTCCAGCAGCGGCCTGCGTTCCGGTTCTTCCGCCATATCGGGATTGGATTCATGCCATTTCAGAAGTTTCTCTGCACACCGGCTCATATCCAGCGTATTCAGGGAAGCCGGCTTCATATCCGCTGTAATATCGATGCCCGCATACCTGCATGCGGTAAGATACAGCGGTTCACGGATGCCGTGCTCCGTCAGGATATTGCGTGCGAGCACGTTGTCCGGCGTATCATCCGCGATGATTCGTCCGTCATTGATCAGAATCATCCGGTCGATCGGGCAGTGCAGCACATCCTCAATACGATGCTCAATGATGATGACCGTCTTGCCGGAATCACAGATTTCATCGATCAGTTCGATGGCGACCTTGCCGGTCTTCGGATCAAGGTTTGCGAGCGGTTCATCAAACAGCAGGATGTCCGCATCCCCGACCATGACGCCGGCCAGTGAAACCCGCTGTTTCTGTCCGCCGGAGAGATCATGCGGATTGTTTTCCAGACGATGCTCGATATCGACGATCTGCGAGATTTTCCTGACCCGCTCCTTCATCTCTTCCTGGGGGATACAGTCATTTTCCAGCGCAAAGGCTATGTCCTCTGCCACGCTCAGGCCGATGAACTGTCCGTCGGAGTCCTGCAGAACGGTTCCGACCTTCTGGGACAGATCAAAGAGCGAGGCATTCTTCGTGTCAATTCCGCCGACGGTCAGCGAACCGGTGATTGTTCCGCGGTAGGCATTGGGAATCAGTCCGTTCAGACAGTTTCCAAGCGTGCTCTTTCCGCTTCCCGAGGGACCGGCGATCAGAATCTTCTCCCCTTTATGAATCTCCAGATTGATGCCATACAGGGTCGGTTCTGACTGTTCATAATATTGAAACCCGAAATTGTGAAAGGCGATTACTGTGTCGTTCATAATTCTGTTTTTCCTTGTATTTAAAAATTATACAGCGAAACATTCATCGTTTCGTTCCGTTTTCCGTTTCCGCCGCCCCGGAATTATGCATGGCAGTGCATCCTCCGTTCGTCATATACTATGGGTAGAGAAAATGAAAGGAACATCATCTATGCATACCATTGCCTACATCGGATTCGGCGTCAGTGTGCGGGAATACCACATTCCCTATGTGGAAAACCGCGAAGACGCAAAAATCAAATATGTTTACCGCCGCGAACAGGACATTGCCCAGTTTGCGGATTATGAACCCTTCTACCCCGAGATCATCTTCACAACCGATCTGGATCAGATTCTGAATGATCCGGAAGTGGATGTGGTAACGATCAGTGCCCCGGACGCATTCCATGTGCCCTACGCAAAGCAGGTGCTGAATGCCGGCAAGCACTGCCTGGTCGAAAAGCCGTTTGCGCCGACCGCTGCCGAAGCAAGAGAAGTCTTCGCCCTGGCAAAGGAAAAAGGCCTTATCTGCATGCCCAACCAGAACCGCCGCTTTGACGCCGACTTCCTGGCATTAAAGCAGGTCATCGAAAGCGGAAAGATCGGCAAGGTCGTGCGTCTCGAAGGACATTATGATTACTTCCGTCCCAACGGATGGTATGACACGCTCGGTACACTGTACAACCTTGGTGTACATACGACCGATCAGATCATCGGATACTTCGGGATGCCTGATCAGGTCCGCTATGATGTCCGCAGTATTGCCCATCCGGCAAGCGGCGATGACTATTTCGACATTGATTTCTTCTACGGAAATTCCAAAGTCACGATCAGCACCTCGATGTGTGTTCTGATCGACCAGCCCCGCTTCATCCTGCATGGGACAAACGGAAGTTTCACCCTTCCGCCGGTCCTGCATAACTCCGGAAAGAAGAAGGTCGTCGGCCGTCATGTGATCAGTACCTCCCCGGCTCCCGAAGAGCGCTGGGGAACGCTTGCCTATAAGGATGCGGAAGGCAATACGGTCAACGAAAAATGGCCGGTCGGCTGCGCGCATTACGAGCGCGTCTACGACAGCCTGTTTGACGCAATGGAAGGCAAGGCCGAAAAATGCATCAAGGATGAAGAAGTGATCCGCGTGCTGGAGATCCTCGAAGAGGCAACCGCATGCGCCAAGGAAAGCCACAGGAGGTTTGGATAATCATGAAAGAAGTATGTCTCGGCACCATCGGCTCCGGTCCGATCGTTCATCACATTCTCGACAACGTTCAGAAGGTGGAAGGCGTTTCCCTCAAGGCGGTCTACTCCCGTACGATTGAACGGGCGCGTCAGCTCGCCGATGAATACGGATGCACAAATGTCTACACCAGCCTGGAGAAGATGCTGGGGGATGAGAGCGTCAATACAGTCTATGTCGCCTCACCTAACATCCTGCATTATGAACAGGCAAAGCAGGCGCTGCTTGCGGGCAAGCATGTATGGTGTGAAAAGCCGTTCACCACAACCCTTGCCCAGGCAGAGGAACTGATCTCCATTGCAGAGGAAAAAGGACTGTATCTGATCGAGGCAGCTCCGCCGATGTTCGTTCCGAACTTCAAACTGCTTAAGATGTATCTTCCCAAAGTCGGACGTGTCCGCCTCGTGCTCGGAAGCTACAGTCAGTATTCCAGCCGTTATGACAATCTGAAAAACGGCGAGCTGCCGAACATCTTCAATCCGGAAATGGGCGGCGGATGCCTGATGGATATCAACTTCTACAACGTGCTGCTATGCTGTGCGCTGTTTGGAAAACCGGACGAGGCAACCTACACCGCAAACATCTTCCCGGGCGTCGGCTGTGATACGTCCGGTGTCGCTGTGCTCAAATATCCGGACTTTACTGCCGTATGTTCCGGCGCAAAGGATACCTGGGGCACGAACGCCTTCCAGATCCAGGGTGAAGAAGGCTTCATCCGGATCGACGGCGGATCCAACGGACTGGCAGAGATCGCCCTAGGCACGAAGGAAGAGACGAAGGTATATAGCCATCAGCCGGATCCGGACCGCTGGTACTATGAAGTGGAAGAACTGACCCGTCTGTTCCTCGAAGACGCAAAAGACGAGATCGACGGCCGTCATGAAATCATCCGCAATACCGTGGACACCATGTGCCGGCTCCGTGCTTCTGCCGGTATCCGGTTCCCGGGTGATCCGGAATAAGCAGGGCGCTCATAATCCGGATTCACTCTGTTTCAAACCCGGCTGTATAATTCAGCTGGGTTTTTCTTTCAGGCAGAGGAAACGGTTCAAAACTTCCCGGTGCAATATTGCACTGGGAAGTTATATAAACTGTTCAGTTCAGCCCCGATTTTTTTCACTTATTTGAATGATATTCGTCCTGTCTTCCGGTCAGGACACGCAGAAGCCGTTAGCGTCTGGCTCCGTACCGTTCCCGGATCATCGCCCATGCAGGCATGGAGTTCCGAAGCCGGTCATACGCAGGCATTGCAAAGTCCGGCTTCTGCGCGCGGAGTTTCTGAAATGCATCATCCAGATCTTCCATTTCACCGGGCGCATTGCGGCAGTGATCCGTTGTGCACAGAGCTCCGAGTTTTGTCCGGGTCACAATATAAATGGCAAAGGAAGACAATATGCGCAGCGGTCCAGGCTCCAGCGTCTTTTCATCCCCCTTCGGGCGCACCGGATACCCGAGTTCCATTAACAGATGATATGCATCTCCTGCCGCATCCAGCAGAAGCTTCCGCTCTGCCCGGGTCGATTTTTTCAGGTCGCAGCCGGTCTTATAGGAAAGAAATACCACCGGCAGGATAAATGCCGCATGATACTTCAGCCATGCGTCCATATCGTCGCAGTAATCGACTGCCATACGGCTGCCGGAAAACAGCTGTTTCAAAATGGTTTTTACAGATTCCGGGACTTCTTCATGCAGTCTGCCGATCGTCAGTTTTCCGTCCCCGGTATGTACCGCAGTCAGCTGTCCATTCTCCCGGACGCCGGCTGTCGAGCCGAATCCGAACAGCACGGTCTTCCGAACGGTCGTATTTTTCAGGATCATCGCTTTCATCTCTCCGGCGGAGAGATTATTGCCGGTAAGCACAACAATCGGACTGTTTACCGCCGCAAGATCCGGCAGAATCTTCTCCATCTGCCGGTACTGCATGACCGCAAATACAGCGTCGTATTCCTTATCATCAAGCTTCTCAATCACATGCGGCCAGTCTGTGGTATCCGTACGCTGAATATAATGATGGATGCGCAGCCCGTTCCGGCGCAGCGTTTCCGCCCAGGCCCCTCGCGCAAGGATCGTCACTTCATTTCCGCTAATGCATAATGCATGGGCAATCTGCCCTCCGATCACACCGGCACCATATACCAGAACTTTCATGTTTTCTCTCCCGATCTGCCGAAGCACCGCGCTCCGGCTCGTTAATTAGGTGTATCTAACTATAGTTCAGTTTACCTTCCGCAGACGGATTTGCGCAATTAAAAACAGCCCCCGCCGTGAATAACGGGAACTGTTTTGAGAGAGGCTGACTCAGAACGAGATATCCTTGTTCTTCGAGAACTTCATGAAGATAAGCATGGATATTACGGTCAGGACATTCAGGATCGTCGCATATGCGGCGGCCGGACCGTCAGATCCGCGGGATACCATCGTGTAGATGGAAAGTGTCAGGGTGATCGTATTCCGGTTATACAGGATAACACCGGTCGCAAGCTCGGTAATGATTGTGACCCAGCTGAGGATCGCGCCGGACAGTACACCGTTAGCCATCATCGGAAGCGTAGCCTTGAAGAAGGCTTCGAGCTTCGAACAGCCAAGCGAGATTGCAGCTTCCTCTACCGTGATCGGAATCTGCTGGAGAATCGCGACTGAGGAACGGATCGTATACGGAATACGGCGGATACAGAGCGCCACGATCATGATGAACGCGGTACCGGTCAGTACGAGCGGCTTGCGGTTGAAGGCAATGACAAGCGCAATACCGACGACGGAGCCCGGAATGATATACGGAATCATGGATGCCGTATCGATCGTATCGTTGAGCTTGGAACGTCTGCGTACCACAAGGTATGCGATCAGCACCGCAAGCAGAACAACCATTGCCAGGGCAATGATGCCGATGACGAAGGTATTGCGTACCGCAAGCGGAACATCACGGGCGATCTTCTGATAGGACGTCATTGCGAAGCCCTTGACGAAGATCTTTCCGCTGGTGGCCCGGAAACTGCAGTACATGACATACACCTGCGGCATGAATGCCAGAAGCACAACACCCCAGGTATAGAGCTGAATCAGAACGTTCTTGAGTCCGGTCGCCTTCTTCATCTCGATCGGATGAAGTGCGTTCATGTGGAACTCAAACCGGTTGGATGCCCACTTCTGAATCAGGAAGATGATTGCGGTAATGACGATTGCGATGACCGCAACTGCCGCCGCAAAGTTATGGTCGGTTCCGGTTTCACCGAAGTACTCGTTATAGATGATAACCGGGAAGGTCTGATAACCCTGACCGATGAGTAACGGTGTGCCGTAGTCGGCGAATGCACGCATGAATACAAGCAGCGCTGCCGCAAGAATGGTCGGCATACACAGCGGGATAACGACCTTGAAGAAGCGCTTCACACCGGAAACACCCATGTTTTCGGATGCCTCAAGCAATGAGTTATCGACATTCTTCAGCGCACCTGATACCAGCATGTGCACCAGCGGAAACAGCTGAAGCGACAGTACGGTAACAATGCCGCGGAAACCGTAGATGCTGGGAGGCTTATGGCCGATCAGACTTTCGATGAGGCGGGTAATGACACCGTTGTTGCCGCGCAGCTGAACCCATGCATACGCACCGATGAACGGCGCCGACATACAGCAGAGCACGATGATGATCTGAAGCAGTGCCCTGCCCTTGATCTCATACATGTTGTAGAAGTAAGCAAGCGGAACACCGATGATCAGTGCGAATATCGTGGCGGAAATGGAAAGCGCAAACGAATGCACAAGCGTTGTGCCGTAGTACGGATTGGAGAAGAACTTTGTGAAGTATTCCAGGGTGAATGCGCCGTTCTTGAATATTGACTCCAGAAGAAGCCGGAACAGCGGATACAGCAGGAACAGTCCGTACAGGCCGAGAATAGCAAGCGATATGACGGTCCAGATATCAAATCTTTTCTTTGTGGGAGACATATCAGCTTACTCCGGCTTGTCGTTGAGCACACCGGTCAGAATATTGGCAGAACCGTCTTCCGTCAGTACGTTGATCTTTTCACTCTTGACCGTCATATGGATCTTCATACCCTGCGGAAGAATACTGTCGATCAGGGATTCCTGTACGATTTCCGCCTTGACGCCGCCTTTGGTGGTAACGAAGTAATGCGTATTGAGACCGAGGAATACAGAGTCATCAATGGTAGCCTCGATGCCCTTTCCTTCGGTATTGATCACAAACTCTTCCGGACGGACCGAGACTTTGACATTCTGATCCATGCGGCATTCTTCCCGGACATTGGTCAGCTCGGTTTCATAGCCGTTCTCGAGACACAGGATGGTCTTTCCGCCTTCGACCTTCAGTCTGCCTTCCATGATATTGGTGCGGCCGATGAAGGAGGAAACGAAGAGATTTGCCGGGCGCTGATACAGCGTCTTCGGAGAACCGATCTGCTGAATCTCACCGAGGTTCATGACCGCGATGCGGTCGGAGACTGCCATCGCTTCTTCCTGGTCGTGGGTAACATAGACCGTGGTGATGCCGACGTTATGCTGGATTTCCTTGATGACAGTACGCATCTCCACACGCAGCTTTGCGTCGAGGTTGGAGAGCGGTTCGTCCATAAGCAGAACATCCGGCTGAATGACCAGCGCACGGGCAAGTGCAACACGCTGCTGCTGACCGCCGGAGAGGCGTTCCGGCATGCGGTCCGCATACTCATCGATGTGCATGAGCTTCATGAACTTGTCCGTCTGCTCGGCAATCGTCTTCTTGTCCATTTTCTTCTGCTTGAGACCGAAGGCAACGTTGTCACGTACGGTCAGATGCGGGAAAATCGCGTAGTTCTGGAACACCATACCGATGTTTCGTTTTGCCGGATCAAGATCATTGATCCGCTTTTCGTTGAAGTAGATATCACCGCCTTCAATACTGTTGAAGCCGGCAATCATTCGAAGCAGTGTTGTCTTTCCGCAGCCGGACGGACCCAGCAGGGTGAAGAATTCCCCT
This sequence comes from Solobacterium sp., assembly GCA_017469885.1. Lineage (GTDB taxonomy): Bacteria > Bacillota_I > Bacilli_A > Erysipelotrichales > Erysipelotrichaceae > Bulleidia. Next base: position 23,584 of record JAFUFO010000012.1, on the reverse strand, counting down.
TCCTTGATGTCTACCGACAGATTCGGAATTACGGTATTGTCTCCGTATTTCTTCACTGCGTTCTTCACGATAATCTTTACACTCATAGTGGTTTACCCTTACTTTCCCTTTGTTTCAAAAACATGGGCTGATCATCGGACCAGCCCATGCGATGGATGTGATGATTTAAGAATTATTTGTCGCGGATGGAAGCATAGCGAGCCTGCCAGTCCGTCTTGTTCTCTGCGCAGAACGGGATGTCTTCATACGCAACATTGATCTCGCTGAACGGCTTCATGAATTCGTTGGTCAGCGGGAGCGATGTGTTGGTCGGACGAGCCGTTGTGCCGGCATAGAGTGTCTGGCATTCATCGGAGAGCAGGAAGTCTACGAACTTCTTCGCTGCGTCTTCATGCGGAGCACCCTTGACGATTGCGACCGCTGCCGGGAGCCATACAGCACCTTCGGACGGATATACAACGGAAACATCTGCGCCGTCGGAAAGCATCTTGATGCACGGATCTTCATAGGAGACACCGACTGCGTATTCGCCGTCCGCTACACCCTTGTAAATTGCGGAAGAGGAATCGAGCTGGATGCCGTCGAGCTGTGCAACAAACTGTTCAACATATTCCCATGCCTTCTCGTCATATGCTTCGTCACCCATGACCAGCAGCATATTTGTGAGTTCAGCCCATGCGGAAGAGGACTTTGTCGGGTCACCGGAAGCGATCTTGCCCTTGAGTACCGGGTTCAGAAGATCTGCATAGCCGTTGACTTCAAATCCGAGTTCCTGCTGGAGTTTATTGTTGATGATAAGTGCACCGGAGCCGGAAAGCATGTAGTTGGTATAGCACTTTACATCACCCTGACGGTACGCTTCATCGATCAGGGATTCATTCGGTGATGTGTAGTCCGCCCAGAGATCCGGATGCTGGACATAGACACCGTAGTTCATGCCGCCCCAGAGAACGTCAGCCTGCGGATTTTCCTTTTCCGCGTCAATACGTTCAACGCATTCGCCGGTTCCTGCGGAAACCAGTTCGATCTTGATGCCGGTTGCTTCCTCAAATGCCGGAATAACCATGTCGACTTCGGTATCAGAGTTCGGGGAATAAACAACGAGTGTTGTCGATCCGCCTCCGTCTGCCGGTGCTGCAGCATCACCCGAAGCTGCAGGAGCGGAAGAGCCGCCGCATGCCGTCAATGAAAGAGCCATTGCGCCTGTCATCAACAATTGGAAAAACTTCTTCATAATTCTGTTCAAACCTCCTTAGTGTCAAAGAATTATGTGCAGAACGTTTTATTTTCTGCATAATCCGGAGCGCTGATCGTGTATACATCATACGTTCCGGCAACTACTTAAATTATGGATGTGAACGTTTCCAAAGTCAATGGAATTCCTGTCCTCCAGTAAGCGCATAACCTCGCAGAACGCCTTTATTCAAGCCGCTTTCCGCGCTTTTCCGTATTTCAGACAATTTCCGCTCACGAGAAGGATTCTGACGGAAATCACACTTTTCCGGAAGGCATAAGAAAACCGCCATGCACGAATGCACGGCGGCTGGCTGTTCTGTGAAACTCAGTTGCCTTTGGAAAGGCTTCCCTTTCCGGTTCTGCTTGCGGCATATGCCTTGAGCAGCAGGAGACCGATGACACCTGCACAGATGAAGTCGAGAATGAATGCGACAAGACCCTGTGCGAATACGAGATCCTTCGGCTCATTGTAAAGCAGGATATCCAGTCCCGGCGCAACAAGCAGCCATGCGATGGCCTGTCCGATTGCGGTATAAACCAGGAAGGTGATGGATTCCTTGGCGCCGAAAATGCCCTCTTCAATTTTCGGTGCAAGCTTGCCTGACGCAAAGCCGGTTACCATGGCGCAGACACCGGACGCAATGATCCAGGACCACCACGGGGAACCGTAGTTGATGAAGTCATTGAGCGCATGGCCGATGAATGCGACAAGGAAGCCGCATACCGGGCCGAAGAGTGTCGCGAAGAATGCGGATACACCGTAGGCGATCTGCAGGTTTGTCTCAGGTACCGGTGAAGGAACCTTTACAAACATGAACAGAACCATGAACAGCGCCGCACCGAGACCTGTCGCAACGATTGTCTTTGTGGCTGAGTTTTTCATGTGATTTTATCCCCTTTCAATACAGATTTTATTGTACCACCATGGAGGACGATTTGCCCGTTTCCATGCAGAAAAGAAAAACCTGCATTTCCTGCAGGTCTTCCGAATTCTTATTTCTGTTCACCAGGCAGTGGACCCATCCATTTGACTTTGGATTCCGTGCCGTTTTTAATGCGCTCGATATTGGAGCGGTGACGGTAGACAATGAATACCCAGATCACAAGCAGGCACAGCGATACCGGCAGCGGATTCTTAATGATCAGGAAACTTGCGAGCACCTCAAGTCCGACCGCAGCCATGCTGGAGACGGAAACGATGCGCGTAAGATAGAGGATCACAAAGAAGGCAATTGCCGGAAACAGGAATCCCCAGAAAAAGTTGTGATTGACGAAGATCACAAGACCCAGGAAATATCCATACGTTGTCGCAACCGCCTTGCCGCCCTTGAACTGCGCAAAAATCGGGAAGCAGTGACCGATACAGCAGGCCACACCTGCAAAGGCGATCAGGTTGGTGTCTTTGGAAATCAGCGAAGCGATTGCCATCGAGATGACTGCCTTGAGGGCATCAAGCACGGTAACCGCAATTGCGGCCGGCTTGCCGAGAACCCGTCCTGCATTGGAGGCACCGAGGTTGCCGGAGCCGTACTGGCGGATGTCCTTGTGATAGAACACCTTGCCGATGACAAGCGCCCACGGAATGGAACCGAACAGGTAACTGATTACCGCAACAAGTAAATACTTAAACATGCGTTAATCCTCCCTGCCTTCTCAGTCTGCGTTTTTGAATACTTCCGCATTCTTCATGAAGTATTCAATTCCGGAGTATACCGTTGTCGCAACGATTACGATCACGCACAGTGTGTTCAGCCATTCAGGAATGTTAAGCATCATCAGGCAGAGGCAGACCATGGTCGAAGCGGTCTTGACCTTGCCGGACCACGCCGCTGCGATGACCTTGCCCTGTTCCACCGCTACCAGGCGCATGCCGGAGACGGCGAATTCACGGAACAGCACAATTGCCAGTGCCCATCCCGGCATCTGGTGTGCTTCCACGAACCAGCACATTGCGGACATGACAAGAATCTTGTCTGCGAGCGGATCCATGAACTTTCCGAAGTTGGTGATCTGGTTATAATGCCGGGCAATATATCCGTCGAGCAGGTCGGTGAGACTTGCGACAATGAAGATGATCAGTGCCCAGATGTTGGAGCCGGGGAATCCTGCGTAGAGCACGCCGAGGAATACCGGCACGAGAATAATTCGAAGTATTGTCAGTTTATTTGCGGTCGTCATAATATTCTTTCCTCCCACACGCTTCTATTGTACCTCAAATAGAAGAAGCCGGTGACTCCGGCTTGATCTCTGTGATATACACTTTGGTTTCTTCGAATGTCTGCGGCACGTTGTTACCAGGGCATGTTTGTCCTGCGGTCAAAGATTTCTTCATTTCCGCCGGGCTGCGTTTTTCCGTGGCCTTTGGGATCCGGAAGTTCGATATAAGCAAGTTTCGGGGGCCGTGCTCCATTTCCGCCCCAGATATCAGAGAGTATGGAATCACTCAGTTTTTCGAAGTTTTTCATAATGTAATACCTCTTTTCTTTATCCTGAATCATTTCGTTCAGGATATCTAATTTACGAAGGATGCTGTTTCCATCCACGTATTCTGTGCTGCTTTAATGTGAAATCTTTTTGTTTCTCTATGAGCGAATGCTCAGCTGTGAGTCGGCTTCAGAATATCTTCATTTCCGCCCGGCTGATTCTTTCCGTCGATAAACATGCCCTCGATCTTCCTGGATGTAAATTCGTACACGGACCCTGGTCTTCCGCCCCAGATATTCTCGAGGAGTTCTTCATCAAGCTTCATCTGATTCTTCAGCATCGGTTTTTCTCCTTTTTCCGGCACCCTTTTTCCGGTGCACCACCTTACATACGCAGGCACGGTTCCGTGTCCACGCTTTTTTCCATGATTCTTACGCCGGTCAGTGAAAGTTCTGTGAAACTGATTTCTTCCGGCCTGGCCGGGAATTCTCACTCCATGAACTGATACGAACCAGGATTGTGCCATCCACGCGTAAAACAGAAAAGAACCCGCACACCGCGTATCTTCCTGCAGATGCTGAAAGAAAAGTACGGCGAGTAAGACCGGGAAAACGAAGAAAGACCAGTAATATCGGCACCGTGTTATATCACTCGGAGCCTCTTTTCGTCTTTGTGTTCGATCAGGGCACCAAAAAGGACAGGCCCTGCAGCCTGTCCCATTCGCTTTGATAACCCTGTTATGCGACAGTGTGGATGTTTCTTGTCGCAACCACATTGACGCCGGTTCCCAGCACATTCTCGATGATGACATCGCCGATCTTTACCGGCGCATTGACACGTACTGCGTCAATTGCCTTCATGCATTCCGCAATCTTGTCCTTCGGAATGTTTCCGGCCGTCTTTACCGAGCATCTCGGCTTGTCGCCACCGTCAACGACAACGGTTGAAGTGACGGTGCGCTCCGGATGAATTACTTCATTGCGGGCGTACTTGTCGCCGATTGCACAGGTGTTTCCCTTGACGGAAAGAATTTCGGTTCCTTCCAGTTCAACGGTGATCTGGCAGCCCATCGGGCAGCCAATGCATGTAAGTTCTCTTTTTTCCATGTTACTCTGCCTCAATCTTAACCGTAATGGTCTTCAGATCCGGTTTCTCCAGCAGTTTCTTCTTCTGCAGGATGACCTGTTCCATTTCACCCGGCGCAAGAATGCGCTTCTTGTTGTGCATGACACGCTCGTCATCGAAGTAGACGCTGACATAGGATTCCTTGAATACCGCACCGACACGGAAACGGACAGTCAGGAGATCTTCCATCTTGTTTACATCGATGGTGCACGGAACGGTATAGCGTGCGCCTTCGGTTGCCTTGACTTCGACAATGTGTCCGGCCGCCTCGTCCTTACCGCCGTTCTGTACGAACTTCGCTGCGTTGGAACCTGCTTTGGCAGCTTCTTCCGATACATAGTCAACCAGGTCATGTACATGCAGGACGTTGCCGCAGGCGAAGACGCCCGGGATATTGGTCTCAAGACTTTCGTTGACGATCGGTCCGCTGGTGACCGGGTTCATCTTGATACCGGCCTTGTTGGAGAGTTCGTTCTCCGGAATCAGACCGCAGGAGAGAAGCAGGGTGTCACAGGTATAGCGCTCTTCCGTTCCCGGAATCGGCTTGTTGTGGGAATCAACTGCCGCAATCGTAACTGCGGTGACATGTTCCTTGCCTTCAATATCCACGACTGTATGGGAAAGCTTCAGCGGGATGTTGAAGTCATTGAGACACTGGACGATGTTACGCTTCAGACCGCCGGAGTAAGGCAGAAGCTCTGCGACTACCTTGACCTTTGCGCCTTCGAGCGTCATACGTCTTGCCATGATCAGACCGATATCACCGGATCCGAGAATGACAACTTCACGGCCCGGCATATAGCCTTCCATGTTAACCAGACGCTGTGCCGTACCTGCGGAGAAGATACCCGCCGGACGGTAACCCGGAATGTTCAGGGCACCTCTCGGACGTTCACGGCAGCCCATTGCCAGAATGACAGCGCCTGCCTGAATCTGATACATGCCGTCTTCCCGGCTCATCGCTGTAACGACGCGCTCCGGGGAGATGTCCATAACCATGGTGTTGAGTTTGTATTCGATCTTTTCTTCGAGTACCTGCTCGATGAAGCGGTAAGCATACTCCGGACCGGTCAGTTCTTCCTTGAAGGTATGAAGACCGAAACCGTTGTGGATGCACTGGTTCAGAATTCCGCCGAGTTCCTTATCGCGTTCGAGAATGAGAATCTTTTCGATTCCTGCTTTACGCGCGGATACCGCGGCCGCAAGGCCTGCAGGTCCGCCGCCGATGATAACAATATCGTACGAGATCATGCTTCGCCTCCGTTTGCGCCCTTGGTGCGTTCCAGGACAATATTACTGCGGCCGCCGCTCTTGGTGATTTCCTCGAGCGGGAGTCCGAGTTCGCGGTTGATGATTTCCATTACACGCGGTGAGCAGAAGCCGGCCTGGCATCTTCCCATACCGGCACGGGTGCGGCGCTTGACACCGTCAAGGCTGCGGGCACCGAGCGGCCGGTGGATCGCATCAATGATTTCACCTTCGGAAATGGATTCGCAGCGGCAGATGATCTGACCGTATGCCGGGTTCTTCTTGATGAGCTCATTGCGCTCTTCGAGAGAGAGTTCGGACGGATTCAGAATGCCCTTGCGCTTGGAGATCCAGTTTTCTTTTTCTGTGAGGCCCATCTTTTCCTTCAGCATGCCGCCGATGTATTCACCGATTGCCGGGCAGGAGGTAAGTCCCGGAGACTCAATTCCTGCACAGTCGATGAAATGCGGAGCGTCCTTGACTTCCTCAAGGATGAATTCATGATGTGCTTCATGCGCACGCAGACCTGCGAACGATGTGATGACCTTGCGCATCGGCAGGTTCTTCACATGGTCGTTTGCCTTGGCAATGAGGTCCGCAATGCCGGCTGCCGTGGTATTGTTGCCTTCCTTGTTTTCAAGGTCAACTGCGGTCGGTCCGACGATCAGGTTGCCGTGAATGGTCGGCGATACGAGAACGCCCTTGCCGAGGTTGGTCGGCTGCGGGAAAATCGTATGCTTTACATGATTTCCGACTTCCTTGTCGAGCAGGCAGTAGTCACCGCGGCGCGGTGTGATCTTGATCTTATTTTCGCTGACCATGTTGTGAATGACATCGGCATAGACGCCGGCTGCGTTCACGACATACTTCGCGGTATATTCTCCGTTATTGGTACGCAGGTGCCAGATTCCGTCATCGTCATGGCAGATATCCTCCACCTTGGTATTGAACCGGAATTCAACACCGTTCTGCGCTGCATTCTCAGCCATCGCGATATTCAGCATGAACGGGCAGATGATTCCGCTTGTCGGAGCATAGAGCGCACCTTCGACGTTGTCGGAAAGATTCGGTTCCATTTCCAGTGCTTCTTCTCTGCTCAGAATGCGGAGTTCCTTGACACCGTTGGCGATGCCGCGGTCATACAGCGTCTTGAGTCCGTCGAGTGCTTCCTTGTGGATGCAGACGACCATCGCGCCGTTCCTCTTGAACGGAATATCCAGGTCCTCTGCCAGCTTGCCCATCAGCTCGTTTCCTCTGACATTCATCTTTGCCATGAGGGAGCCTTCCGCCGCATCAAATCCGGCATGAACGATTGCCGAGTTCGCCTTGGATGTTCCTTCACAGACGTCTTCGCACTTCTCCAGCACGCAGACGTTTGCGTTGTAGCGCGAAAGTTCTCTTGCGACAGAGCTGCCGGTAACTCCCGCGCCGATGATAATTACGTCATACATTATTAGTTTTCCTCTTTGAATAATCTATGGTTGGAACACACAGCCCGGATTCACCCGCTCCGGGCCATATGTTTCCAGGTAATTACGGAAAAGAGGAATCGGCATTCAACACACATGCGCTTTGCCGATTCCTCCAGCTTATGTGCTAATTAACAAACAGTACGTCTTTGTTAATAGATGTTGGAATTAAGCGAATACTGCCATCCAGAGCAGGGAAGCGCAGATTGCACCGCAGATCGGAGCAGCCACAGGGATCCAGCCGTAAGCCCAGTCCGGATCTTTTGCGCCTTTGTTCGGAGCGAGGAGCTGATAAGCGAAACGAGGAGCAGCATCTCTTGCAGCATTCATTGCATAACCGGTAAGTCCGCCGAAGGAAGCACCGCAGGCAACGATGACGCCGTATACGAGAACCCAGGAAACTCCGGAAGCACCTGCATCACCAGGGATGGAAGCAAGTGTGAATACGAGAATGAATGTAGCAACGAACTCAGAGAGGAAGTTCAGACCGGTGTTGCGGATCGAAGGTCCTGTAGCGAAGCAGCCGCGGATGGTTGCGTCGTCGTCTGTAGCCTTGATGTGATCACCGTAGAGAACCATAAGAATCGCTGCGCCGCAGAAGCCGCCGAGCATCTGAGCAATGATGTAACCCGGGACCTGACCCCAGCTCATACCGCCGCGGATTGCCGCGCCGATTGTAACTGCCGGGTTGAAGTGTGCACCGGAAGCTGCGCCGAATGTGAATGCAGGAACCATGACTGCCATACCCCAGCCGATGAGGATGTGGACAGTGTTTCCGCCCTTCATGCCGGACTTGTTCAGGCTGACGTTGCAGCAGACACCGTCACCCAGAAGAACCAGGAACATCGTTCCGATAAATTCTGCGATTAATGCTTTCATGATTTTTTTCTATCTCCTCTAATATGTTTTCTGTGTGAAACCTGTTGAATATGTGTTATTTCGCCCAGCCCAGGGTCGAATTAACAGCCTGTTTCCATCCCTTGATCTCTGCAGCTCTTGTATCTGCATCCATCTCAGGCTTGAACTCTCTGTCAATTGCCCAGTTCTTGATAACATCCTGTTTGCCTGCCCAGAAGCCGACAGCGAGGCCTGCCAGATAGGAAGCACCCATAGCTGTTGTTTCTACGCATACCGGACGATGAACCGGCGCATTGATCAGGTCAGACTGGAACTGCATGAGGAAGTTGTTCTTGCATGCGCCGCCGTCTACCTTGAGAGCTGCGAGCTTGACACCGGAACCTTCTTCCATCGCCTGCAGAACATCGTTGGTCTGGAATGCGAGGGATTCGAGGGTTGCACGGATGATGTGATACTTGTTGACACCACGGGTCAGACCTGTGATAGCACCACGAGCGTACGGATCCCAGTACGGAGCGCCCAGACCTGTGAATGCAGGAACGACATAGCATCCGTTGGTATCCTTGACCTGTGTTGCGAAGTATTCGGAATCCGGGGAAGCATCGATGACCTTCAGCTCATCACGGAGCCACTGGATCGCTGCGCCTGCTACGAATACAGAACCTTCGAGAGCGTACTCAACCTTGCCGTCGAGACCCCACGCGATGGTTGTGAGAAGACCGTTGTTCGGATAAATCGGCTTGTCACCGACATTCATCAGCATGAAGCAGCCGGTTCCGTATGTGTTCTTTGCCATACCCGGCTCGAAGCATGTCTGACCGAACAGAGCAGCCTGCTGGTCACCTGCGACACCGGCGATCTTGATCGGGCCGCCGAAGAATTCAGGATCGGAGGATCCGAATGTTCCACTGGACGGACGAGCTTCCGGCAGCATGCACATCGGAACTTCGAGCTGTTCGCAGAGCTTTTCATCCCACTTCAGATCGTTGATGTTGAACATCAGAGTTCTGGAAGCGTTGGAGTAGTCAGTCGCAAATACACGTCCCTTTGTCAGCTTGTAGATCAGCCAGGTATCAACGGTACCGAAGCAGAGTTCGCCTGCTTCTGCTCTTTCACGGACACCCTCTACATTGTTGAGGATCCAGCGGAGCTTGGTTCCGGAGAAGTACGGGTCGAATACGAGACCTGTCTTGTGGTAAGCTTCGTCAGCGATATCAGGATACTTGCCGATGAGCTCTTCCTTCATATCTGCAGTTCTGCGGCACTGCCATACGATTGCGTGGTAAACAGGCTGTCCGGTCATTCTGTCCCAGACGATAGTTGTCTCACGCTGGTTTGTGATACCGATCGCTGCGATGTCTTCTGCCTTCGCACCAACCTTCTGCATTGCCTCACGAGCTACTGACAGCTGTGTCTGCCAGATTTCGTTGGCATCGTGCTCAACCCAGCCCGGTTTCGGAAAATACTGTGTAAATTCCTTCTGAGCGACGGAGCACATTTCACCCTTTTCGTTGAACAGAATACATCTGTTACTCGTTGTGCCCGCGTCAAGAGCCATTACATACTTTGCCATTTTCATCCTCCTTATTATGTCTTTGGCAATTCTGTCTAAGCCTTATCGGCTTTTTTCCCAGGTGAATGGATATTGTCCGAAAGGGCGCAAGAAAAAACACTTTTCCTGTACATATTTTCTGACAATACGTTGTGATTCACTCTGGAAACCTGCGCTTCCGCCTGCCATTCGCAGCTGGCCAGTGCGGTACGCCTGAGTTACAGATCATTACGGTGAGAAAAACCCTTTTTGAAGATTTATAGAACCCGTAATTGTGTTCGTGAAGCCTTCGAATAAAAACAGAATCTGACCTAAACAGTTTCAAGCTGATTATCCTTTTACACTGTTGTATTTATGCCAAATTCCATTCATCCTTCTTCAATATGAACACCTGCAACTTGTTAACTAAAATTTAGCACATGCATTTTGACAATGCAAGTTATAGGACAAATTCTCTTGAAATACCGTGGTTTACAGGCATTTCATCCCTTTTATTATATAAGGTGAAAGTGCATGCGGCATACCTTGCATGCATGTATTTCACAGCATTGTTAGCGCTTTCATATCAGCTACGGAAAACCGCGTGTTTAAGCACTAAATAACAGGGTTCGTGTATGTCGCATTTGTGTCCTTTCCGCCGGGAATCAGGGTCTGTTTCACGGAATCAAAGCTGTCCCGGAAAAAATGTATGGGGTTTTCCGGTAAAACAAAAAACCGCGTTACATTTTCGCGGTTTTTGTTACCCGACTGTCGGTTTATGCGTCAGAATTCGAAGGAATCCGGTGCTTCCGTGAAGGAACTGATTGTTGCCTTCGCATTTTTCAGGTAATAGACGGCAGTATTTCCGTCATCTACCTTGTACATCCCCTGCAGGGACGGATACGCCTCCAGAAGAGATGCCTGTGCTTCGGTGCGCGGATCATGGACTGCTTCGCCGCTGATGCGGATCCATCTGCCCTCGCAGAAACCGCAGAGTTCGACTTTCGGATTTGCGGCGATCTGCTTTGCGACATCCTTTACAAGACCGGTCTGGAAGTACAGTCTCTCTTCAAAGATATGCGCTGTGCCGAACGGCCGTACGCGCGGCTGGTCTCCTTCCACGGTCGCAAGATAATAGGTTCCGCATTTCTTCAGAAATTCACATGCTTTTTCAATGTTAGTCATCACTGATTTTCTCCTTTATCTGTATTATAGCGGGACATCTGTTCCCGCTGTCCACATATGCTCAGAGCTTATGCAGGGAAAGTATTTCACTGGTTACTGTTTCCGGAAGCACGCCGGTCCGCGCAAACGTTCCCCAGAGTTCACGCATCGGTTTTCCGGCTTCACAGATTTCCTGTGCCGTTAAGCCAAGCGCCGCATCCGTGCCCTCCGCATGGTCTGCGCCGAACAGCAGCGGCAGGTCCATCGCATGTCCCGCCCCGATGAAGCTTCGGTCCTCATTCCAGGAAAAGAGATATTCATACACGGTTCCGCCGGCGTCATGATACTGCCGTGCAAAGGCTTCACTCGGCTCGTTGAAGATCTCCCGGCTCATCGCCTTCAGTTTTGTCTCAATCAGGTCACGTGTCGGCCGGAAGTTATCCAGCAGGATCAGCGGCCGGATCTGACCGCCGTATACCGAGACTTCCCGGCTGGTACAGCCGATGAGCAGCTCATGGTCTGCCGCAATTTCCGCAAGCCGTGCCGCAGTATCCTCTGCCGCACATAGCGGTGCGATACCGTAATGCGGTCCGAACACCAGATACTTCGGTGTCCCCTTCTCCTTTATGTCCTTCAGGATACGCTTCTGAACTTCAAGAATCTTCTCGGCAGGACAGTAGTCGGGGATTTCCCTTACCCGGGCATAGACGTCCTGTTCCATCGCTGTACGGTTATGCATCGTACCGATCGGATCGCTCTGCAGGATCACGCGATGATACAGGTCTTCCGTCCCGTCTGAAAGCAGAATTGCCCGGCACAGTTCCGCACCGGCAGACTGTCCGAAGATCGTAATATTGTCCGGATCGCCGCCGAAGGAAGCGATATTTCGCTTTACCCAGCGCAGACCTTCAATCGCATCCAGAAGCCCCGGATGCCCTGGCTTTCCGTATTCATCCACCGCAAAGCCGAAAATACCAAGCCGGTAATTGATTCCGACAATGATGACATTCTGTTCGGATACCAGATAGTCGTAGTTATAGTTCGACGCATCCGCATTTCCGTTTTTGAATCCGCCGCCGTGAAACCATACCATGACAGGAAGAGGATCTGTAACGCCTTTGGGCAGATGCACGGAAAGAAACTGCGGGCTTTCTTCCTGACGGTACGATTCGTATTCAGTCTGAAACAGATAGGATTCCAGATGGGAATTTCCCTGCATCGCATACGGTGCGGGTGTGACACAGGCATGAATTCCAATCGGATAAAGAAACGGAACCGGCGCCGCAAACCGCTTTGAAGAGGCATAGCGGATGCCGCGGATATGAATGCATTGTTCTGTTTCCATTCCCGTAAAGCTGCCCGCATGACAGGTAAATACTGTATTTTCCATTTTCATCACCAGTCCGAATCCCAGTCGGTATCCGAAGAATCCCAGGAATCATAATCCGAAGAACTGGAGGAACTGCTTTCCTGGATCTCTTCCCAGATTGCGGAGTCCTTGAAATCCGTACCGCCCCAGTCACTGTCATAATCATCTCCGGCATAGTAATCTTCGTAATCGTCATACGGAAAGTCACTGACTTCATACCAGTCATCTCCGGAATCGTGATACCAGTTATTGCCGTGGTGGTAATAGACATCCTGATTGTTTACGACATAATATCCGTCGTGCCGATGCATGTACATTCCGGCACCGATCCCGATTCCGGTAAGCAGAAACATCGAAAGAAAGATCGGAAGAAAGACCTTCTTCACAAAATTCGAAGGTCCGGAAGACCGTGTCGGTCCCGCTCCTTCCACCGGTTTTCCATCCGGATAGATCCCGCGGTTATGACATTCTTCCAGCAGCTTCTGGAAGAGTTCATTGACCGCATGTTCTTCATCCGGACCGCGGTAACGGACGGCACGCTGCCCGTTGGCTTTGTTTTTATAGACTACGACATCCGGTCCGTCACGGAAGATACCGAAGGCTTTCGGTTCCTTAAAGTCTTCACCGATAAAGAAGCGCATGCGCAGTAAGGGCATGCCACGCTCCGCGCAGTATTCCTGCAGTTCTTCAATCGTCTTCGGCAGGAAGATCTGACGCTTCCCATCCGGTACATAGTTCGGATTCGGCGCACCGCACTGCGGACAGGTCCGGTCCGAAGACTTGATTGTGGAACCGCAGTATTCGCATTTTCCTGTAGATACCATAGTCATTCCCCTCGTTACTGAAATTATAAGCCTGTTTCATCCCCGGCAAACGGATCCCTGCATTTCCCGCAGTCGGCGCATCCATTGCAGGAAAGCCGCATTCCGCAGGTCATACAATGGGTGCGGAACCGTGGTTTGTAAAGTTTCTCTTCCGGGATCGGCTGGCCAAACGAATCGGTCAGGCGGAACTCCATTTCCTTTCCTCTGAAGGAAAGTCCGGAGCGGTACGCCTGTTCGCTCATCACTCTGCCCTTTTCAATCGCATAGGTCTTCCCGTCTTTGACAAACCGCCGTCCGGTCGTACAGAAGACAAAGGTGACATCATGCGCCCGGCATTCTTCGCTCAGGGTCTTTACCCACTCATAATGCAGGGGACGGCAGCCGCCGTAGTTTTCCCCATCCGCAAGCACCTGTTCGATCTGTCCGGTCTTAAGATACTTCTCAATCGTGACTGGTCCGATCAGCGGAGCACACATGATGCCCTTGTGCTTAAACGGAAGGTCCAGCAGGATCGGAATCCGTTCCTCTGCCCGCTTCTGATTCTCGGCTGTGACATTGAAGAAGATGTTCTCCCAGCCCTCACCCCAGTTCTCCGGCAGGCAGTCCTTTACCCGCTCAGGCCGTTTGGTAAGCAGAAAGAATTTCACATCCGAACGCTTGTGCATGATCTGCCAGGCTTCTTCCCGCCAGGCATCCGCTTCTTCCAAAAAGAAATCCGAGGTCATGCATACCCGGATCATTTCTCCGCTCTTTACTTTATAGTTTCCGGCACGGTCTTTTGACAGCGGATACCGGAATGCATTCGCATTCTTCCGGATATCGCCCCCGTCTTTTCCGTGCCGGTCATCAAGATAAAACATGTAACAGTTCTGGCATCCTTCACTGCATCTTCTACAGCCATGCCAGGGATTCCATATATCGTGCATTTGTTTTCCTTCGTTTAATGGGTGTTCAGCCATGCAAAGATGCGGTCATAAAAGTGTTTATCTTCATCATTCGGTGCATGGCCGTATTCCTCATAAATATACAGATCACTGCCCGCAATCTGATCGTGCATGTCCAGGGATGCCTGAACCCCCACGATCTGATCGTTCCGCCCGGCAAGGATCAGTGTCGGACAGCTGATCAGGTTCAGTTTATCAAACGTGTCAAATGCAAGAATCGCCTGCGCATTGCGGATAAAGCGTTCATAACTTTTCGGTTTTCCAACCATGCCGAGAAACGGATACATCAACTGGTACTTCTTCCGGTATCCTTCGGAATAGTAATGTTCTGCCGTATCGATCATCAGCGCCTTGTGATCATTCTCCGACACAATCTCCAGCCAGCGGTTCACGTTCTCCTTCACCAGATCATTGGCATTCGGCGCACTGACCGCAATAACCAGCTTTGTGATGAGGTCCGGATGACGGATCGCCAGTGCCTGGGCGATCATCCCGCCCTGCGAGACACCGACCACCGCTGTCTTTGTAATTCCAAGCTGTCCCAATACAGATGCCTGATCATCCGCCATGTCTTCGATCGTATATCCTTCCGGCATTTCATTCTTCCGGGAAAACATATAGATCGTATAATCGCGCATGTACTTCCGGTACGGCATGGATAATACCCACGCCATGCCTTTTACCGTGGAGAGACCGTCGGAAAGCCCCGGAAGAAGGATCAGCGTTTCCGGTCCGTTTCCAAAGTGCACATATTCCATGGAAGTATTTCCGATATTTACCGATCCGCCGTACACAGTTCCCATACTGAAATTGTAGTATAGATGCGATTCATTCTGCCTCACACTTTGAAAACAGGTAACATAATATGTGAAGACAAGGAGACAACCGCCATGGGAATTCTGGATGATCTGTTTCAAAAGGATAAGAAAAGCAAATTTGAAGAGACAATGGACAGCCTGATGGACAGTGAGATCCTGAACGGCAAAACCATGAAAAAGGCAGTCGGCGCCCTGAATGATGCGGCAGACGGCATCACCGCCGGCCTGTCAGAGCTGCTTGGCGAAGATGCGCCGGAACCGTCCACCGACCGTACTTCCATTCCGGATTTCGATACGAAGTCAAAGGAATGGGACCGGATGATCACGGCACTCCAGACAAAGGAACTCCGCAAATTCAAGATCTGCCCGAAATGCGGACAGGCGGCGGATGCGAACAATAACTACTGTCCGGAATGCGGCTCAAAGCTTCCGGATCATACCGCGGCGGTGCGCATCTGTCCGAAGTGCGGCGCGGAAAATGACCCCTTCGCGGAGACATGCGTGAAGTGCGGAGAACACATGCCGTTTATCGATATCGAAAACTTCAAAGAATAATCACGCCTGAACAGCCATCTGAAACGACCGGGAACGATCCTGCAGGATCACACCTGGTCGTTTTTCATATCACACATTGCAGTTCCGGTCATTTCCGGAATTTCAGTTCGATGAGATTGACCCGCACTGCCTGAATGGCGGTATCGGTGATCTTCAGTTCCATCAGGCATGCCGGGGTTTCATCCCGGTTTTTCCATACCGATCCCGGATTCAGAAGACGGATGCCGTCCACGTTGCGGTCGCAGTACGTATGTGTATGTCCGAAGAATACGGTATTGAACCCCTTCTCCTTCGCATAAGCCGCAAGTGCACGGTAATCCGGTGAGGAACCGGAAATCACATCATGCCCATGTTTGATCAGAATATGATGTGCCCCGATCTGCAGGGTCTCTTCCATGGGAAACATCCGCGCATCATCAAGATTGCCGGCCACTGTCAGAAATCCCTTCATCCGTTCCGGGGTAAGCAGACAGTCCCCGCAATGGACAAAGAGGTCCGCATCACGGTATTTCTCTTTCACAAGGTTCAGGGCATCCTCATTAAAATGGGAATCCGATAACAGTATCAGTTTCATAGGTTTCAATACTATATCGTATTGTGCGGAATCTGAACAGATTCCGTTCATGTCATGATTCTCTGATCAGGCGTTCCAGCGTTTCAAACAGCGCATCCGGCTGAACCGGCTTGGAAAGATGCGCACTCATCCCTGCCTGCAGGCTGCGCTGAACATCTTCGTCAAATGCATTGGCAGTAAGCGCAATGATCGGAACCCGCGCGGCGTCTTCCCGCTCCATGGCCCGGATTGCCCGTGCCGCCGTAAGACCGTCCATCTCCGGCATCCGCACATCCATGAGCACCGCATCATAATAACCAGGTTCGCTTGCGGCGAACTTCTCCACCGCAAGTCTGCCGTTTCCGGCAATCTCGGTTCTGACATCCCGCATCTGAAGTATCGTTTCCATGATCTCCGCATTGACTGCGACATCTTCCGCAAGCAGAACTCTGCGTCCCGCAAGATGCGCGGCGGTTTCCAGGCCGGCCTCTGCAGGATGGTCATTCAAATCCGTTTCCCGCATTCCTTCCGCGGTTTCCGTCTTTCCGTCATCAAGCGTGACGGTCACGGTAAAGACCGATCCTGCGCCCTTTGCGCTGGACACTTCAATATGTCCGTTCATCATTTCTACAATACGCTTCGTGATCGCAAGGCCAAGTCCGGAACTGCCGTAAGGTCCGCTCACTGCGTTGTCCTCCTGATGGAATGCCTCAAAGATTCCGGGCAGAAATTCTTCACTCATCCCGATGCCGGTATCGGTAACAGTAAACTGAATCGTGGACTTTCCGTCAAACTGCGCAACCCGTTTCACTTCGAGCGTGACACTGCCTTCTGATGTGAATTTCACCGCATTTCCAAGGATATTGATCAGCACCTGGCGCAGTTTCATACTGTCACCGACATAGGACTCATCCATATCTCCGATGATGCGGCATTGGTAATCAATGCCCCGGTCATGACACTGCGCACTGAACATTGCGCTGATGGTTTCCAGCAATTCCGGAAGCGAGAACGGTTCTCTTCGCAGCACCATCCGCCCGGATTCAATACGTGACATGTCCAGAATGTCATTGATCAGGCTTAGCAGGTGTTCGGCAGATCCTCTGATCCGGGTAAGATACTCCCTGGTCTTTTCCGGTGTTTCCGGATCGTTCAGGGCAATCGTATCGAGGCCGATGATCGCATTCATCGGTGTCCGGATCTCATGGCTCATGTTGGACAGGAAGGCGGTCTTTGCGCCGGATGCTTCCTTCGCCGCATTCAGCGCATCACTGAGCGCCTGGTTCTGTGCGGCGTTCTTTCTCGTCTCCGCATCCGTATCCGCAAAGCATGCGCTGACATCGCTCACCGGTGTTCCATCCCGCTTCTCCGGCTGACGGGGATCTGCGAAACGGACCGTTTCATAACGCTCGCGGCCATGCCGGTTCACCAGATAGGTAAATGCCGTCACACGGCTGGATTCAAGCTGTTTCTTCACATTCTCCGGCTGAACAAACTGCAGGAAGGCATCACGGAAGCTCTCTGTGACATAGGAATTCGCATAGTCTGTGACTGTGTTCTTGTAATGGAAGTGTTCCCCGGCTTTCAGGCCGGTGCCGTCCAGATCTCCATGGGGCTGATAACAGATTCCCATGTCTGTATCGAGGTTAAGGTAATAAACACTCCAGTAGTCGGATGAGAGTGCCGCAATCAGGTTTTCCTGCTGTTTTCTTGCCCGTTCTTCTTCCAGCAGTTTCTCATTGAGTTCAAGACGCCGGGTCAGTTCTTCCTGCTTGATCCGGTTTTCCGTATCGGTCTTCTCCTTCTCCGCCTGCAGTTTTGCGGACTGCCGGATCTGATCAAGGATAAAGGCAAACATTCCAAGCATCGCCGCCACCGTTAGAATCAGCTGCACGATACTGCGGGTAACCGCAGCTTTCGAGATATGTGAGATACGCTCACTGATGACACTTTCACGGATCAGATAGGTCAGCTGCCAGTCCGTCCCGGTAATCGGAATATACGCCAGCGTCTCCCGGATGCCGTTGTAGGTAAAGGACACCGAACCGCGGGTTCCGTTTTTAAATTCGTCCGCAAACAAAGCATAGGTATACGGTGATTCGAAGGATGCATTCTTCATGGCATCCAGCAGATTATCTTCCTGCGCTAGTCCGCCCAGCACCGCATTGGTAAGTGCGGTTCCGCTTCGGGTATAGAGATTGCAGAAGGTGGTGTCATCGGTGTTTGTCGTCATGGAAGTGCCTTCCAGCATCTCCTCCATGTCCATTCCGATGATTCCCGCCGTGAGTTTTTTACCCTGGAAGATGATATCTGCCGGCACGGCGATAATGACATCCGGACTGTCTCCGCCAAGGCCGTAAACCGAAACCTCCGGTCCCCGGAGTGAATGCGGATCAAACGCATATTCCGCAATGTTTGCTTCATAGCCTGCGGAACTGTAGATCAGACCGTCCTCATCCACAAATGAAAATTTATCAAGCCGAAGCAGACGCTCCATGCGTGACTGGTAAGCCATCATATGTTCACGGTCGGTGCGGTCGTCTTCTGTCATCAGGGCAACCGCCGTTTCAAAGGTCTGCGCCTTTTCCGCAAGGTTGTGCTCAACGACCTGTTTGCGGCGGCCGGCGAGCTCATCCAGATAAAGATCACTGACGGAACGGACAACCGATTCGGTATCCTGCCGGGCGCTGCGTCCCATCCAGAGCGCTGTCCCCGACAGCAGAAATGCCAGAACTCCTGTCCCGGTTATTGTGATGACAGCCGTCCGGTTTTTCGTGACATCAGCCATGTAAAAAACCTCCTTCCTCAGAAGATGTTTATTATTTTTTATAGTCTGTTAAAACAGCCGCAGACCGCGGTTATGATTTCCTTCCTTATGATTATAGTATACGTACACGTTTTCACGAAAAAACAGCTCCGTGTGGGAGCTGTCATGCGTATGTCATTCCGTAAAATCGTGAAGCACATTGATCTGGATATCGTATTCCGGATATGCCTTCTTTACCTTTTCCAGCAGTTCTGTCCGGAAGGATTCCATACTTCGTACTCCGAATTCAAGTACCGCCTCAAAGTTCATCGTCTTATCCACAAGGTCGATATAGAAGCCGTGCATCTCTTTCCCGCCTTCTGTATTCCGTACGATATTGCGCACTGCTTCACGGATTGCGATCGTTGCCTCGGAGCGTGTATTGATGGCATAGATGGACAGTCCCATCATTTCCACACCCGTATCTTCCTTTACTTTGCGGATCACCGCACGCTGAAGATTATCGATCCAGGCAACCGTCAGCTGATCCGACACTTCAATATGCGCAGTACCGACCAGACGTTCCTTGCCGTAACTGTGAATCGCAATGTCATACACGCCGTCGATCTCCGGAAAGCTCTGAATGGACTTCCGCACCGCAGCCGCAAGCTTTATATCCGGTGCTTCGCCAAGGATGCCGGATGCGGTTTCCCGCAGGGTCACAATTCCGTTTTTCATGATGAGCAGGGAAATTGCGATGCCGATCCAGGCTTCAATCGCATAACCCGACATGAGATAGATGATCGCCGCAAGAAAGATTGCGGCCGAGCCAATCGAATCATTCAGCGCATCGATGCCCGAAGCGATCAGCGGCTGAGAGGACAGTTCTTCTCCCCTTCGTTTCGTATAGAGACCGATCATCACTTTAATGAGCACACCTGCCGCAACGACGATCATGGTCACTGCGGAATACTCCACCGGTTCGGGATGAATAATGCGCAGTACGGACGTGCGCAGCGCATCAAAGCCAGCATATGTGATAAGCAGACCGATGATCAGGGAAGAAAGGTATTCAATCCGTCCGTAGCCGAACGGATGTTCTTTATCCGGTTCTTTTTCGGAAAGCCGTGTTCCGATGATCGTTACGAGAGAAGACATGCCGTCCGCAATGTTGTTTATGGCGTCGGTGATGATCGACACCGAATTCGCGGCAGTTCCGGCAATCAGTTTGAAAACCGCCAGCAGAAGATTGCCGGCGATGCCAACTGCACTGGTTCTTATGATTGCTTCATTCCGGTTCATGGTTCTCTTTAAAAATACACTGTTTTATTTCGTTATCGTACTGTTCTGTCGTTTCCCATGCAGGAAAAACCGCAGATAATGCATGCAGTTTTATCACTGCACGCCGTACATATGGGAAAGCACCAGACGCGATGTCGTTTCATCGCCGAAGAGTTTCCGCACCTGGTCCACGGCAGGTCCGCCGTGATCGAGCAAACCCTGCGGAAGAACACGGTTTGCGGCGGTCTTTGCGGCAGGATCACAGTCCTCTGCCCGCTCCACTTCCTTCATATATGCATCAAAGTATTTCATGCATGAGGTTTTCATCCGGAGATCATTTCCCTTTGACTTTTTTCTGTAGCTGCAGGCCATGCACATATAGTCGTACCAGTGTTCGCCGGAAGGATAATCCGGGATATCCCGGTCGCCGTCTTTGATCGCCTGACAGGCGTTTTCGAGTTCGGTATCCTTCTTTCCGATCCGCGTATCATACAGTTCCGTCATCCGGGTGGTACTGCCCATTGCGCTGATCGTATCAATATTCAATAACGGGACATCCTTTGTGACACATGAAAGCACAATGGTCTCCATCTTCATCAGACCGAACATTCCCTTCATATTCAGAAGGCATAATGTGCCAAGGCCGGTGATGTCAAAGCTCCGTACCGTAAAGTGCATCAGACCCTTATCGAGTTTTCTGTCGCTTCCGATGTCTTTCTCCGTTACTTCATAGCGTTTCTTCAGTGTTTCCAGCACATAGGTGCCGATGTTATCGTTGTTATCCATCTGCCGTCTGTCCCCTCTGTTGTTTCTTTATGTTTATTATACGCTCTGCCTGATGCGCAAATGGATTCCGCAGACAAAATCATCCGGTTCCTCATGTACGGCTGGCTTTCCGGTGCGCATTTTTCAGGAATCGGTGGTATCCTTGTATGCACAGCGAGGATATCGATATATGAAAGAATTTTTCCGATTTCTCAAATTTGCCCTGATCTCGGCGAGCGCCGGTCTCATTGAACTTGGCTCCTTTACCCTCTTCAACGAACTGCTTCACTGGCCGTACTGGCTGTCCTATATGGTTGCCTTGGTGCTTTCCGTTGTCTGGAACTTTACTCTGAACCGGAAGTATACCTTCCAGTCGGCAGCGGATGTGCCGTCCGCGATGTTAAAAGTAGCACTGTTCTATGCGGTCTTCGTTCCGGCATCCACCTGGATCGAGCACTTTATGACCGGCATGGGCATCAATGAATACATCGTCACCATCGGGAATATGTTATTGAACTTTGTCCTCGAATTTCTTTATCAGCGCTACTATGTATTCCGCGATTCCATCGATACGAATACAAAACATGCGTAGTAGTACATGCGGCAGATAAAAACAGGTTCTGATCAGAACCTGTTTTTTCATAACGGATTACTTCGGATATTCCTTGAGATGGAAGGCAAAACCGCCGATCTGTTCTTCAAAGTAGATGACGCGGTTTGCGCCGACGGGATCATACTTTGCGGTAAGCGCTTCATCCTTATGAAGTCCGCGCGCGCTCAGGCAGGCATATGCCTCTTCGAGGTTGTCGCAGCCGATCGCGATGTGTCCCTTCTCTCCCGGACCGTCATTCTTCATGATCTCGATCAGCGGGGAGGAGAAGATCGACAGGTCGTTTTCGTTCGGTGTGAAGCCGAACAGTGTGTCAAACTGTTCTGCCAGACGATGCGCATCCTCGTCGCCGTCCGCGTTGATGCCTATGTGCAGAATACGCAGATTGAGAGCTTCCCATGTCTTTTCACTGTTCATACTATTTATTCTCCTACTATATAAACGCAGGGTGTAGTACATGACAGCCAGCCATGCATACATCCTCTCATTGCTGTAACTGTTAGAATGAACTGGCATTGGTGTGACGGGTTTATTCTTGGACCATATTGCGTCCGCACAGGAGCCAGTCAGCCAGCCATTCATTCGCAGTCGTTCGATTTATGCAGGTTGAACCATGATTCTTGCATGCGTTCGCGTGATACCCCAGGAGATTGAATAGGCAATGAGTTAACGCTGGTACCATTGCACATTCAACTCATGGAGGATAATCAGTATGTTGAACGCAGTAGGAATCGATGTTTCAAAAGGCAGAAGCACCGTTGCGGTCCTGCAGTCCGGCGGTGTCGTAGTTCGTAAGCCCTTCGATGTGTATCACAAGCAGAGCGAACTTAAGGAACTGTCATCATTCATCAAGTCGCTTGATGGTGAGACAAGGGCAGTCATGGAATGTACCGGTCCATATCACCGGCCAATCGTTGAAGTGCTTCGTCGTGCCGGAATCTTTGTGTCAGCGGTCAATCCGCACCTGATCAAGAATTTCGGAAACAACACGATCCGCAATGTCAAGACAGACCCGGCAGACGCTAAGAAGATCGCCCGTTACACACTTGACAACTGGGACAGACTCCAAGAGTATTCAGGTATGGATGCCAAGCGTGAACAACTGAAAACCATGAATGCACAGTTCGACTTCTTCATGAAACAGAAGACCGCCGCCAAGACAAACCTGATCTCACTTCTCGATAACACATACCCGGGTGTCAACACTCTGTTTGATTCACCCGTCCGTAGCGACGGCAGTGAGAAATGGGTCGATTTCGCTTATTCCTTCTGGCATGTGGACTGTGTACGCAAGCTGACCCTCAATGCCTTCAGAGACCGTTATATGGCCTTCTGTAAGCGACATGGTTATCAGTACAGTGAATCCAAAGCAGATGAGATCTACAACGCCGCCAAAGAACTCGTAGCTGTATTCCCGAAAGAAGAAGGATACAAGCAGCTGATCCAGTTCAGTATCAAGCAGCTTAATCTTGAATCAGAACATGTTGAGACGCTCCGTTCAGACATGAATGAACTTGCCTCCCAGCTTCCTGAATACTCAGTCGTTATGAGTATGTACGGAGTAGGTCCTACATTCGGTCCGCAGCTCATGGCAGAGATCGGCGACATCATGCGATTCACACACCGGGAAGCGCTCACTGCTTTCGCGGGTGTGGATCCCGGAAAGGATGATTCCGGACAGCGCAACTCCAAGAGTGTTCCCGCCTCAAAGTGCGGACCGGCACGGCTAAGAAAAACACTGTTTCAGATCATGAGTACACTAATTCAGAAAATGCCGTCCGACGATCCGGTCTACAAGTTTCTTGATAAGAAACGTTCTGAAGGCAAGCCTTACTACGTGTATATGACTGCCGGTGCGAATAAGTTCCTCCGCATCTACTACGGCAAAGTCAAGGAATACATGCGTTCTCTTGAGACAGAGCAGTCTCAGAGTTAACCATAAGTATCACCAATTTTTCCTCCAAACCGGTCATTCGGTCTTTTCGTCGTGAACCGTATAAGCATCACCAACTTTCTAATGAAATCTGCTAAGAGCCCATTGACATTTTATTAGCAGGCTCCTGT
>JAFUFO010000003.1 GCA_017469885.1 Solobacterium sp. | reverse complement strand
CGATTTTACGCTCTGTTTCTCTTTACGGAATCTCTGGCTGATTCAGCTTCTTCTTTTGAAGCATACAGCCTTGATTCCCTGACTCTGGTTCCTCCGTCAGAATCTGTCCATTTGATTGTATAGAATCCTCCGGAGTACTTCAGTACCTTAGCTTCTTTGATCCAATTGACAGAAGAGATCAGATATACTGTCTGACCAAACTGAAATCTGCCTTGAGCCATATCTGATCCCTGCCTTTCTGTAATTGATTATCCCATACCTGTGTGAAACAAATATGTAATTCCATTTTACCCTTTTACGGTTTCGATTACACCTCCAAGAATCTGGAATATAAGTGCGAAGCCTCCGATGATTCCTCCTAACACAACATCCAAAGCAACTACTCCGACCGTGCCGGCAAGATCATACTTATGCGGCACAAGCCAAAGAAACATCCTTCGAATACCGTACGGTACTCCGATGCAGATCCACATCAGGAGTATGTTCAGCTGATTGTCTCTGTAATAGACGGGACGGAACAACATCGCTAACAGTACTGCCAGAATTACAGGCAGCACTACGCTTCGCAGAAAGATCTTCATTCTGCGCATGTTTCCTCCTTAAATCGATCATTAGTCTCATTTGTGGGCTAAACAAAATAGGACTAAGCTTCAAAAACCCTTTATTTGCCGAGCCTTTTGAATTTAGTCCTATTATTCCATACGCATCCGTTGTCACATAACCGGTGTCATCCCCGCCCTGCCGGAATTCTCCAATGTACTTCAGGATCCGGGCACGCGAAAAATTCGGGAACTGTTCGTCCTTATAAAGAATCGAGCCTTCGTTATCGTAGACCGCAAACGGATTTCCGGCGGGAAGAATATTGACATTCTTCTGTTTGAGAATGTCCGGATCGTTTTTATAGAGATATGCCGCAAACAGCAGCTTCTGTTTCATCTCCTGTTCATAGTTCCGGGAAATCGTACGGGCGCTGCGTTCCGATACAATGATCGCATTTTCCATGCGCTGGATCGCTTCGTCTGCCTCGATCGTGTACTTGATGGTATCCACTCCCAGCATTCCGACCGTAAACAGCACGGAAAAGATCAGCACGGCCGAAACCATACCAACCGCAAAACGCCGGAAGGAAACCGGCTTTCGTTTCGGAAATCTGAATCGCTTGTTCTGTTTGGGTTCACTCATGGAATACTCTCATTTTAGCATCCCGGCACAGTGCCGTACCCGCTTTCTGAAACAGAAAAGCCGATATCCCGATGGATACCGGCCCGGTAATGTTCTTCAGAAACCGAACAGTCCCTTTTTCTTTGCGTCTTCCACCGCATACGAGGTGACCGTATAGCCGGTCGGATCGATCGCGGCACGCAGATCCGCTTCGGGGATTACCTCCTCCGCAAGGATCACGGTCTGTTTTTTCGCTTTGCTGGAAGTGACCTTCTTCACCTTAAAATGATTTCGTACGCAGTCATTGATGTGCGCTTCACACATGCCGCACATCATGCCGTCGATGCCGAGCGTGATCTGTTTCATGCGCCGAAGCCCGTTACCTTGTAGTCCTTTGCCTCAACAGCTTCCTTCAGGACTTCATCCGCAACATCCTTCGAAAGTGTGACTTTTGCAGTGTTTGCGTTGTGGTCCGCAACAGCGCTTTCCACACCGTCGATTGCCTCGAGCGCCTTCTTTACGGTTGCCTCGCAGTGCTCACACATCATGCCTTCCACATGCAGTACTTTTTCCATTCTGATTTCTTCCTCCTTTTCCTGTGTGTCAGTGATTTCATAACCCGCATCGATAACTGTGGTGTTCAGTACATTGATATCCACGTCTTTGTTCAGGGTGACTTCCGCAATGCCCTGTTCATGACTTGCCTTTGCGTCTTTGACCCCGTCGATCTGTTTAAGTGCCTTTTCCACGGTTGCCTCACAATGCGGACACATCATGCCGGTAATGTGCAGGGTCACCTTCTGTGCTTCCGGTTCTATTTCCTTTTCCGGTTCTTCCGGTTTCTCTTCCGTATAAGGCAGTGCCTTCTTCCGCAGCGGGCGGTCTCTGGAACTGTCATGCAGATCAAAGAGGTTCAGCCGCAGGGCGTTCATGCATACGGTGAAGCTGGACAGACTCATTGCGGCTGCGCCGACCATCGGATTCATCTTCCAGGCATAGAGTCCCGCCGCAAGCGGAATGCAGATGACGTTGTAGAAGAATGCCCAGAAGAGGTTTTCGTGAATGTTGCGCAGGGTTGCCCGGCTTAAGCGCACGGCCGCCGCCACATCCTTCAGGCGGCTGTTCATTAAGACGATGTCCGCACTGTCAATTGCGACATCGGTGCCCGCACCGATCGCAATGCCGATATCCGCTCTCGTAAGCGCCGGCGCATCATTGATGCCATCTCCGGTCATCGCCGTCTTGCCGCGGTTCTTCAATTCCCGGATCACGGCTTCCTTGCCATCCGGCAGTACGCCCGCAATGACGCGGTCCACTCCGGCAAGTTTTCCGATTGCCTTTGCGGTCCGTTCATTGTCTCCCGTTAACATGACCACTTCGATGCCCATGTTCTGCAGTTCCTTTACCGCTTCCGCGCTGTCTTCCCGGATCGTATCCGCAACCGCGATAATGCCGATCAGTTTCCCGTCTTCCTCAAAGTACAGCGGGGTCTTTCCTTCATCCGCAAGCGCGGCAGCCTTTGTCTTCATCTCCGCAGAGATCGGACAGAGGGTTTCAATATATTCCGCCTTTCCGCCATGCAGGGTCTTGCCGTCAAGACGGGCAGTCAGACCGTTTCCGCCAAGTGCCTGAAAGCCGGTCACGACCTTCAGAGGAAGCTGTCTTTCACTGGCCATTGCGACGATTGCCTTTGCGAGAGGATGTTCGCTCTTTGCCTCAAGCGCATAGGCGGTTTCCAGAAGTTCTGTTTTACTGATGCCTTCCGGCAGGATATCCGTCACCTTCGGAGTTCCTTCGGTGATCGTTCCGGTTTTATCGAGCGCGATGATCTGAACCTTGCCGGCATTCTCCAGTGATTCGCTGGTCTTGAAGAGGATGCCGTTCTTTGCGCCAAGGCCGTTGCCGACCATGATCGCGACCGGAGTCGCAAGGCCAAGTGCACACGGACACGAGATGACAAGGACTGAAATGCCTCTTGCCAGCGCAAAGGAGAAGCTCTGTCCGGCAAGCAGCCAGCCGATCGTGGTAATCACCGCAACCGCGATGACAAACGGCACGAAGATGCCGCTCACCTTATCCGCGATGCGGGCGATCGGTGCCTTGGTGGCTGCCGCATCCGAGACCATTTTAATGATCTGCGATAAGGTGGTATCTTCGCCGACCCGGGTTGCCCGGGCACGGATATAGCCGCTTTCGTTGATCGTTGCGGCACTGATGAGATCGCCTTCCGCTTTATCGACCGGAATGCTTTCGCCGGTCAGCGCGGATTCATTGACGCTTGTCATGCCTTCTGTCACGATGCCGTCCACCGGGATGCTTTCCCCGGGGCGCACCGCGAAGATATCACCGATCGTGACTTCTTCGATCGGAACCGTCACTTCTTCATTGTCTCGGATCAGCACTGCGGTCTTCGGCGCCAGCTTCATCAGGCCTTTCAGTGCATCGGTGGTCCGTCCCTTGGACATCGCCTCCAGCATCTTTCCGACCGTGATCAGGGCCAGGATCATCGCAGCGCTTTCGAAATAGAGTTCATCATGATACAGCGGCATGAGATCCATATTGGAGGCGCCGCTTGTGATCATGATCGTCATCCGGTAGAATACCGCCGCACTCCAGAGAAAGGACACACCCGATCCGAGTGCGACCAGCGTATCCATATTCGGACTGCCGTGCATCAGGGAAGAAAACCCGCTTGTAAAGAATTTCTTATTGATCACCATGACGATGAGCGCAAGGATCATCTGTGTCAGGGTCAGTCCCAGGTGATTATGAACAAGGAATCCCGGCAGCGGGAAGTTCCACATGTTGTGGCCCATGGAGATATACATGAGCACACACAGGAAGCCAAGCGACAGGATCAGCCGCCGCTTCAGTTTCGGGGTTTCATGGTCTTTCAGGGCTTCTTCTTCCGCCGCAAGCGAGGAGGCCTGTTTTACCGCCGCATTCTTCAGGGAGGCGCCGTATCCGGCATTCTCCACGGCTTTGATGACCGCCTCCGGGGACGCAGTGCCTTCCACGCCCATCGAGTTGGTAAGCAATGACACCGCACAGGAGTCCACACCCTCCACCGCATTGACGGCTTTTTCCACTCTTGCCTGACAGGCAGCACAGCTCATGCCCGTCACAATATACTGTTCCATACAACGTTACCTCATCAGTTTCTGCAGGACCGCAACCAGCTCATCGATGCTTTCTTCTTTGCCCTGCACGATATCTTCCGCCACACAGCCCCGGATGTGCGCTGCCAGCAGCTGCTTGTTGAAACTGTTCAGCGCACTGGTCACCGCAGATACCTGAATCAGGATATCCGGGCAGTAGGCATCCTCTTCGATCATCTTTTCAATGCCACGGATCTGCCCTTCTGCCTTGCGCAGCCGGGTCATCAGATCCTTTTTCTGTACTTCCGTGCGCTTCTTATGACGCACGCATTCACACTCACTCATCGTTTGTTCTCCTGTCTGTAGAATATACCCCCAGGGGGTATATGTCAACTATAACTAACTTTTGAAGAAAAACAGTTGACACGAGAGTTAGTTCTTGCTAACCTATAAGTGGTTAGAGAAAGCTAACCGAGACATTCAAACGTCAACTCCTTCAAACTCTGTATAATGTTCTCCTGGCGTTGAGTGTTATCCCATCACAGGTCTGGCGGCTGTGGGCAGACAGTCCCCCTGACAAAATCCTTTGAAAGAAGCCGTGAGCTGATGTTGCACGGTTTTTTTCTGCCCTTCCGGCACTTCAGTGTAAAATAATAAACACAACATACAGGAGAAAAAACGATCATGAAACTTGCGGAAGCACTGCAGGCCCGTGCGGACCTGAATACGCGGATTGCGCAGCTTCGCGCCCGCCTGAACAATAATGCCCTCGTACAGGAAGGCGAATCCACTGCGGAAGATCCCAATGTCCTCTTAAAGCAGCTCAATGACTGTGTCAGTGAACTGCAGGATCTGATCGCCCGCATCAATCTCACCAACAGCACCGTGAAAACCGAAGGAAAGACACTGACCGAATGGATCGCAGCACGTGATGCTCTGACGCTGAAGCTCAGCGTATGCCGTGACCTGGTCAACACCGCAAGCTCTGCGGCTTACCGGGCACGCGGCACCGAGATCCGCATCAAGCCTGCGGTCAATGTAAAGGATCTCCAGGATGAAGTCGATGCCATGGCAAAGGAACTCCGCCTGACAGACAACCGCATCCAGGCTGCCAACTGGGCAAATGATCTGATGTAATTACGTTCAGTCGGTAGGTTTGCCGGAGCGGGTGCGATCTCCCGCCGTGTGAGAATGACGCGGCACCTCAGAGACCATCGAGCAGGTCATCTTCTTACATTCATGCTCAGACAACGCACCCATGCACTCTTTATCATGCACAGTTACTACCACAGCACCGGCCGGCAAGCCGAGGGTGGTGTCGGGGAATAATTTCTGAACGAAGCGCAGGTTCTTTAGTCTCGGGAACCTGCGTTTTTTATACGCATTGTTTATAATTGGTTTATGAAATTCAACGCGGAATTCAAGGAAGAATATCTGGAAGACTGGCCGCACCGCTGGTATGCCCTGTCCCCGGAAGAACGCCGCACTGCGCTGAACGAACAGTGCCGCCGCAATCCGGACAATACGGATGACATCCGCCGCCGTGCGGTATTTGATCAGCGCTTTGACGCGTCGTTCAATGATCTGTTCCTGCAGGCATGGATGATGTTAAAGACGGCGGACGTACAGGCGCCGGGCTTCTTCCTGAAGAAAAAATATGAAAACGATGTCCGGAAGGAATTTGCGCGCCTTGGACTCAATGGGGAAATGCCGGATGAGATTCTGAAGGAGGAATGGAAACAGTTTGCGGATACGATGATCCGCATGTATCTGACCTCCCCTTCCTACCGCTCTGCCGTATTCGGCATGGGTGCGGTCAATGACCGCAATACTGCCCTGCGCCTTGCCTCGGAGATCGAAGCCGTCACAAAAACCGTTCCGGAACGGGCGTCGCTCGGGGAACTGGTTCTTCCCTTCCGTACGGTCCTTCTGGAACGGTTCATAGCGCTGATTCCGGACGGTGAAGCGATTCTTGCGGAAGTTCAGTCCAGATAATCATTTACATTTTCAATCGTGATTTTCTGATACGGCAGACGGATATATCTGCCGTTTTTCAGATTCAGATCATCCAGGCTTTCGCCTCTGGCAAGTGCTTCCGCAAGCTTTGCCATTGCCTCTGCCTGTCCTTTCTGATCGTTGTATACGGTTCCCAGCATCTCGCCGTTCACCACTGCCTGAAGACCTGCCGTGGTGCCGTCGATTCCGACAATGACCGGCCAGTCTTCCCGCTCAATACCGGCGGCTTTATACGCATCGATCGCGCCGAGTGCCATATCATCATTGTTTCCAAGGACGAGTTCGATTTCATCACCATAGCTTTCGATGAATCCTGCCATCCGGGTCTGTGCCTGCGAACGGCTCCAGTTGGCAATCGCCGAAGCGATCTTGTCCACTTCAAATCCTTCCTCGATCAAGGTATCCACGGAGCGTTCGGTTCGTACGATCGCGTCCTGGTGGCCGGCTTCGCCTTCCAGAACAATGTACTGAATGACGCCGTCCCCGTTTTTATCCGCTTCCTCATTTCGCAGTGCCTCGGCGGCGACTTCGCCTTCCATGATGCCGGATTCTGCCGCATCAGCGCCGACATAATACAGTTCTTCCCACTGGTTCAGGTCTTCTTCCACAAGTTCCCGGTTGAAGAAGATGACCGGGATGTTGTTTTTCTTGGCAAGGTCAATGATCTTCTTCGGTGCGGTGCGGTCCACAAGGTTGATACAGATGACATCACATCCTTTTTCGATCATCTGTTCCATCTGTTTGTTCTGGGTCTGCTGGGAGGCTGAGGCATTGTAGACTTCCACGGTGATATCCGTATTCTCCGCCACGGCCGCATTGAAATCCCGCATCAGTTCACTGATGAACGTATCATAGCTGTCATAGACCGAAACACCGATCTTGATCTTATCATCGTTTCGTTTTTTCCCGTTTGTGCATCCGGCGCAAAGCAGAACGCATAACATCATAGTTAACAGTTTTTTCCTCATACTGCCTCCGTCTTCAGTTGATCACCGGAAAGAGAAATGCCGCATTGGCCGGGTCATAGAGATTGGTCCGGGTGATGACCGCAAAGGGAATTTCCCGGGGAACCATCGGAATGTTCGGTGCGTTGATCCGGGCAACGACATCCGACATGGCAAGATAACCCATCTGAAATTCATCCGGTACGATCATCGCCGCAATCTTTCCGTGATCCAGGGCATAGATCGTCTTATCCGAACATCCCACACCATACAGCGCTGGTGCTTTCTCTCCGGTTTCCAGCACATCTGCCGCCGTTTCCAGGGAATCGTTATCGAGGGCAATCACAATATCCGGGAGTCCCGCGGATTCCCAGGCAGTGCCGCTGCCCTCCCAGAAGATCTGCGCACTGCTGCGCGCAATGCCCTCCCTGAATCCTGTCAGGCGTTCCTGCATGGAGCGCATTTTCTGATTGCCGTACAGAATGCCGATCGTCATATGCGTCAGTTCACCGCCGTACTGTTCCTTCAGAAGATTTGCCAGGGCTGTACCGATTGCGGTATTGTCTGCCGTGATGCTCGCAAAGTTGTCACCGGCTTCAGCCGGGGCATCCGTATCCACAAGTCCGAGTACACGTTCCGCACAGAGTGTACTGATCAGTTCCACGGTGTCAGACGTATCGATCAGCTGTACGATGACTGCGTTCGTGCCGTCTGCCTCACTCCGGATGACTTCCGCTTCATCACGGATCGTATTGAACTTCGGTGTGACCGCATAACTCAATGCGACATCATAGTCATCGGCGGCCTGTTCCAGACCGGCCTGAAAGCGGGTCCAGCGGCCGTTGGTGGAATCATCAACGACAACCGCGACTTCGACCATCGGGGTATCCGTATCACGCAGCTCCGTTCCGCTGAAATAGCGAAGCCCAAACAGACCGAGGAGAACTGCCGCAATGATCAGAACAGACAAAATGCGATTCCGCTTCATTCCGCATTCCCCCTTCCTTCCGGGCGTTCCAGCACTTCCCGCATCTCTTCCGAATACGGAATTGCGGGCAGCTTGATGATGACAACCGTACCGGTATCCGGTTCGCTTTCAATCGTGAGACCGTATTGCGGACCATAGCGCAGCCGGATGCGCTGATGGACATTGTAAAGACCAACACCGCTTCCCTTGGAGCGCACATGACTGCGGTCCTCATCCAGCAGATGATCCACCACTTCCTTCGGCATGCCGAAGCCGTTGTCTTCGACAGAGATGTACAGAACGCCTTCATCGATCCAGTCACGGACAATGATCATGCCGTCTTCATCCATGTTCTTCACACCGTAGTAGATGGCATTCTCGAGGATCGGCTGAATGATCAGCTTGACCGTGGAATAACGGTTCAGCGCAGGATCGGTGTCAAACCGTGCGGTAAATGCATTCTTGAAGCGCACATTCTGAATGCGCATATAGTTTTCCGCATGACGCAGCTCATCCTCCAGGGGAATGATCGTATGCCCTTTGGACAGGGAAATGCGGAAGATATTGGCAAGCTGGGTGATCATCTGAATCGCTTCCTTGGAGTTTCCGCTTTCGATCATCCAGACAATGGAGTCCAGCGTGTTGTACAGGAAGTGCGGATTGATCTGCGACTGCAGGGCATCGAGCTCACTGCGGCGTTTTTCTTCCTGTTCACGGACGACATCATTCATCAGCTGATTGTTTCGGATCTGATATTCCTGCAGGGTCTGTCCAAGATGGGTAACTTCCAGGGAGCCGTTCCGGAACGCCTCATCCGAAATCGCTTCATGTTCACCGATTTCGCGGATTGCCTCATCGAGGCTGGTGACTGGACGGGAGATGCGCTCTGCGACAAACCGGTTGATGAGGATGACTGCCAGAACCATGATCGCGATGACAAGGAATACGAAATAACGCATCTGAGAAAGCGTCAGAGAGAACGACGATGCCGGGATGACGGAGATCAGCCGCCAGCCGGTATAGGCAATCGTATCGGTAATGACGACACGGGATTCTCCGTTGAAGGTTTCCTCTGTGATGCCGTCTTCATAGTCGGGCACTGCGAGGTTGTTTTCCTGTGTGAGTCCGGAACTGATCTGCATCTGCTTGGGATGGTAGATGATCGTTCCGTCACTGTCGGTCAGATACATGTACTGACCGGTGGAGTTGGTCGCATTGATCTCATCGAGCATCTGGGTGATCGTGCTGTACTTCATATCGACCAGCAGAACACCGGAGCGCGGCACACCGTTGAAGGTAAGCTCTGTGACCCGGCTGAGGGAAATCACCCAGTAGTACCGGTAGTTTGGATCATCGAAAAGATTCTGTACATGCGGTAAGGAAAAGTGCAGGTTTTCCACCTGATTCTGTGCACTGACAAACCAGGGTTCCCGGGTTACATCCAGATCCGGTTTGACGATCGCACTCGGCGCCGCAGAGACCAGGTTTCCGCCCGGCGTAAACAGCGCAAAGGAAATCAGGGTGTCCTTGTTTGCCTCATAAAAGAGGTTCATCGCCTCATCCACATTCCCTTCCGCGAAGTCCTGGTCCTTGATGACCGAGTAATACATCGCATCGGACAGTTTGCGCATACTGAAAAGCTTGTCTTCCAGCGTTACCGATGCCCGCTCCGTCAGCTGTTCCGTGCTCTCCATCATCATTCGTCTTGCACGGTCGGCAAACTGGCGGTAGAGCGTCATACCGATGAGCAGAATTGCGGCGGCGGTAATCGCAGTAAAACTCGACAGGATGATCATATTGATCGACAGCGGCATGCGCTGCCGGGTTTTGTCATTTCCTGTACGGCTCATCCGTTCCGCATCCCCTGCTTGTATTTCGACGGCGATACGCCGAACTGTTTCTTGAAGACATAGGAAAAGTAGTTCGGATCACTGTAGCCCACCGCTTCCGCGATGATATAGGTCTTTTCATCCTGATTCAGCAGAAGGTCCACGGCACGGTTCATCCGGACGTCCGTCAGAAAATTCGTGAATGTCTTGCCGGTCTCTTTTTTGAATACCGTAGAGAAATAGGCTGCGCTGACGCCAAGATGCGAACAGATCTTTTCCACGCTGAGATCTTTTTCCGCATAGTTCTCATTTACATATTCGACTGCCTTGGTCACAAACGACTGCGTATTGCTTAGGCGCTTTTCCGCCAGCATTGCCTGCATGATCAGACACGTATCGCACATCCACTGCTTGAGGTCTTCCTTTTCCAGACGCTGAACCAGCGTATAGACATCATCGGTATCACGGAAGACGTCCCGGACATCGAGCCTGTTGTTTTTCGCAAAGCGGTAGATTTCGGAAACCAGTTCCATCGCAAAGAAGCGGTATTCCTGCACATTGGAAAAACGGTCCAGACCACCAAGATACCGGTCGACAGATTCCTTCAGCTGATCCGCGTCTTCAAGGCGTACATGCTTGAATACATCACGCAGTTCCTCTTCCTCATTGATCACGGATACTTCCGTTTCACTCGGCGCGATTTCTTCGATACTGATCGCCTTGGAAGTGCCGTAGATAACCCGGTAGCTGACCGCACTGCGGGCACCGTTGTAGGAAGTGCTGATATCCCGGATATCGGTCACCGGATGACCGATGCCGATGGTAACGACAGCCTGAAGAACCGACTGCGCCAGCCGGCAGAACCGGTCGCATTCATTGATCAGAACCGTCATATCCTCCGCCTGATCAAATTCGGCGATCATGACGGTATTTCCCAGGTAATGGAAATACCGGATCCGGCCGTCGGGCAGAAGGCGTTCCTCAGCGAGCCGCCGTACCGCAAGTCCAAGCAGACGCGGCGTCATTCCTTCCGGCACATGATTCGTACTGGTATGCATGACACAGACGCAGTAGTACGGACCTGAGAGATCGATCTGCAGGTCTTCCAGCGTGCTTTCAAGATCCCGCTCGGGAATCCGGCCTTCGATCAGTGACGTATAAAATCCCTCCCGCAGGAGCGGCAGGCTGTCCTGATAATATGTTTCGAGTTTCCGGATGTTCTGACGTTCATCGATTTCCCGGTCAAGCGAAGCACGGATCCGGGCAAACACCTTCTTCAGTTCCTCGCTGTCCACCGGCTTGAGGATATATTCCTCTGCCTGAAGGCGAATGGCCTCCTTGGCATATTCAAATTCATCAAATCCCGAAAAGATGATGACCCGGGTATTCGGCCAGGTTTCCTTCAGACGGCGGGCAAGTTCGAGACCGTCCATGTATGGCATCTGGATGTCGGTCATTACCACATCCGGATGCGATGTCTCGGCTATGTCGAGGGCTTCGAGACCGTTTGATGCATAGCTTGGCTGTTCAAAGCCCATGGCATTCCAGTCAATCCGGTGCGCAATGGCACGGGCAACGTCTTCCTCGTCATCCACCAGCATTACGGAATACAGTCTACTCATACTTCGCCACCATCTTCCGCCATGCCCAGAACAGATACGCACTTGCGAGAAGGATCTCCGCAAATGCGATATAGATATTGAAGAACAGCAGGATTGCGTTCAGTACAACCGCGCAGGAAAAAAACAGAATCAGTTTTCCTGCTTCACGGGCATATTCATCATGAATCTTCTTCCGCACCGGCGGTTTGTCCTTTCCGCGGATGCAGTCAAGATCCTTCATCACCAGAAGCCGCCATGCATAGTAGAATCCCACCATCGCCAGCATGATCGGAATGCCGGCCTGACTCATGATTGTCTCCATATTCATACAGTTGCCTCCCCTCTTAAAACCATCAAAAAAGGGCTGATACTCTCAGCCCTAATTTTATCACACGAGC
Organism: Solobacterium sp.; assembly: GCA_017469885.1. Classification (GTDB taxonomy): domain Bacteria; phylum Bacillota_I; class Bacilli_A; order Erysipelotrichales; family Erysipelotrichaceae; genus Bulleidia. The sequence goes on along the minus strand of JAFUFO010000003.1, from coordinate 167 downwards.
GAGAATACACCATCCATAGCCATTGTGTTTCACCGCATGGGTGGTGATGAATCGCGCTTTTTCTTTTGAATAGATGATAATCGGTATTCTCTTGTTAGACAATGTGCAGATTGTGTACTGCTGTACTTGAAGTATTCGTAATATCAGATATAATATCCGTAATATCG
>JAFUFO010000011.1 GCA_017469885.1 Solobacterium sp. | reverse complement strand
CGCAGGAGTCACAGTGCTGCCATCCAGGCGTTTTAACTGAAAGTACCCGCTGCTTCGTCTTCCCTGTACGAAACATTCCTCTTTCTTGTAAATGACTTTGTCCCACAACCGGAATCCAAACACTGTATATGGTGCCTGATTAAGCTTCCGGTATCCGCCTCTATTGATAGTAGATTTGTGTATCTGCCGGTTATGGCATCGTACTTTCTTCTGGTAGAACACGTAACCAAGCGGTTCTGCATCTGGATGTCCGCTGATACAGCGTGCATCGATATAGTGTTCCTTCGGAAGACCGTTTTTAATGCGCGTATTCTTGGTGAGATAGCCGTATGTGAGACTTACCTCCGGATACAGATCTTTTAAGCGGTTGTACACTGCCCAGCGCATGATGCCCATGAATGTCGCATCACGGAAACTCATACCTCGATGAATCGTCTTTGGAAGTTTGACTGCTCCTGCGTGATATCCTTTGTGACATGTCTCACACAGCGTAATGAGATTGTTCGGTGTATCGCCGCCCGTTTTACGACTTTCAATGTGATGTACATTGAGAACCGGATCCTTGGACTTCCCTTTACAGCACTGACACGTATGACCATCCCGGAACAGCACGTATTCCCGCACATTCCAGAATCCAAGTTGGTCGCCCTGTTGGTAATCAGTACCGGATATCATAGGGTTTTTGATCTTCTGGATATCGAAACTTGCGGTTTCGATCACCACTTTTGTGATTGGAAGTAACTCGTGCACATTCGCGATCACCTGAAGATGGCAATTAACCTTTTGCTGTACAGATGGCGCAAGCCATCCGTCTGTTCTCTTCCTGTTATTAAAGCGTGGCTTACGATACCGTGTTTTACGGTTCCGTCTTGCGCTACGCTGTTCGCGGCGTGTGCTTAACAGTTTGACGATGTCATCGCGAAGTTCGACGTCTGCCTCATAAAGGACTTTATCTTCTGTTGCGGCGGAAACACCGATGTGTTTTGAACCAGCATCTACACCAAGTGTGATCGGCTGGGTGTTTGTCTCAGCCTCATAAAGAAGCTGAATGGTAAATGGACAGCGTTTTACTGCTTTCGCCTTCTTATCTCTGAGAAGACGTCTGACTTTACCGCATCGCCCTGTCGGCATAAGCGGCTGTCCGTCTTTGTTTAATACATATACCAGCATGGCAACGCTCCTTTCGTTTGTGTACAGATTGATGCGTTAAGCCGGCTCTGTACAGGCCGTAGTGTGTCAATGACACATACCATCGCCAATGTTGTAAAAGCTTTTTACATTCCGCACACCGCTCCTACCCTCAGAACTTTTAATACGGAACAACAGAGCAAGGGGCTTGGTATTACACCCCAGGGTGTTATGACTTAAACAACGTAGTGCTCGAAGCACTCAGGCTAGTCAATCAAGGCTTTTGCAAGCCTGCGACTTCAGTCGCGGGTTATTGACTTCTTCTTTCCAGCCTTCTTTTTATATGCATCGATTAAGCGCGGTGCCCGCCGATCTGTTCATTCCGCTCCCGTGCAGTTCCTCCTTCCATGTAGTTGGTGCCCTTAAGTACGGCGTTGGAGCCGTAGCGTTCCCGGATGACGCGCATAGCCTCCTGGACACGCTGTTCTTTGTCCAGTGCGTTATAGTCCGTGAAAAGATCCAGCTGAAGATAACTGTTTCCGATCATGGTATCTCCCGCCACAACCCCGAAGCGCCGGACATAGAAATCGTGATTCACCTTCCGGTCAAATACTTCCAGCATCGCCTGCCTCACCACAGACGTTGTATTGGTGCGGTTATGAAACCGTACGGTGCCGCCGGTGTATTTGGGAAAGATACGGCCGTAGAAATCCATGCATAAGGGACCGTTATAGTCCGGACAGCGCTCCAGAGAAATCGCATCGTAGGAAATCCAGCAGGAGAAGATCCGGCTGGTCAGCTGTTTCCGATACAGGTCGGCGCAGAGATTGTCGATCATCTCAATGAAGACAATGCGGGCTTCCGAAAAGCTGTACGGACGCGCAAGCACCTGGCCGAGATTCAGACTGTGCGCGGAGGCATGATAGTTTTTGATGTCGGACATGCATACAGGCTCGATTCCCCATGCATGGTCGATCAGAATCTCCGCATCGATGCCGAAGGTTTTGTAAAACCACTCTTCATTCCGCTGTGATCCGGCCGCAACCTGACCCATCGTAAACATGCCCGCATTGTTCAGGCGCCGTGCCTTTCCCGCACCGATCTGCCAGAAGTCCGTCAGAGGCTGATGGTCCCAGAGGAGATATTTATAGCTGAGTTCATTGAGCTCCGCGATGCGAACGCCGTCTTTGTCCGCAGGTGCCTTCTTTGCGACAATGTCCATGGCCACTTTGGCAAGATACATATTGGTTCCGATACCGACGGTCGCGGTGATGCCGGTTTCCGCAAGCACATCCCGGATCATTGTGATAGCCATCAGATGCGGGGCGGAAATGCCGCGCACGTTCGCTTCCGCTTCATAGAAGTGCAGGTAGGGCGTCACATCGATAAAGCATTCATCAATGGAATAAACATGGATATCCTCTTCGGATACATAACGCAGATAGACGGAATAGATCAGCGCAGAGATGCGCTCATACTCCGCCATTCGGGGCATTGCGACAATATAATCCACGCGGCAGTGATGCGTCCATTCATATTCCCGGATCTTCTGTTTTGCCTCAAACAGGCGGGGACGGGAGGGCACGCCGATTGCCTTGAGGGCGGGCGATACGGCCAGACAGATCGTTTTGTCCGAGCGGGTCTCATCCGCCACCAGCAGCCGTGCCTTCAGCGGGTCGAGGCCAAGGTGCACGCACTCCACAGAGGCATAGTAGGACTTCAGATCAATACAGATGTAGATATGTTCATCACGCATACGCAGCCTCCGTTTCCGCATTTTGGGCATAAGAAAAACATCGTCCGTACAAACAATGTTTTTCGGGTGATTGTTACGCTTCCTTCCGGATCATTTTCACATGTGGAATGCCGTCCTCGAGGAACTCCTCAGAGACGACCTCAAACCCGAGTGACTGATAGAAGGGAATGGCATAGACCTGTGCTTCGAGGTAGACCGTATCTGCCTGAAACATGTCCTTTGCGATCCGGACGCCCTCCGAAAGAATCCGGGTGCCGAGTCCCTTGTGATGCTCCGCCGCAATGACACGGCCGATCGAGACGTGTTCGCTTTCCACACCGCGGTCCATGATCCGCAGATATGCATGAATGCCGTTCATATCTTCCAGCCAGACATGAACCGCTTCCTGGTCGCGGTCATCGAGCTCGGGATACGGACAGTTCTGTTCCACCACAAAGACGTTTACGCGAAGTTTCAGAATCGCGTAGAGTTCTTCGACGGACAGTTCATAGAATCGTTTGATGCACAGTTTCATAATTTTTAATCCTTATAATCTGTATCTGATGCAGCTCAGATGGAATCGGCCTTGTCTTTGATGGAGCCAAGGAATGCGTTGTCGGGGGTGAAGGGCGCATCGATCGGCTGCCCGTCCTTCCGCATCATAAGCAGTCTGATCATCAGAAGATTGACATTGATGTTCAGACTGGATGCGGCAGTGACCATATCCGCCCCGTTATGCAGAAGATCATTGAGTTCCTCTTCATCGATCAGGAGGTTTGCGGCGAAGGCGTTTGCCTCATACTCTGCCGCATTGCGGATATCAAACAGTTCATATTCGAGCAGGGGCTTCTGTCCGGAAAGGACTTCACGGTGAAGCAGGATATGCCCGAGTTCATGCGCACAGGTCATCCGCTGCATTTCCTCGCTCATATTCCGGTTGATGAAGATAAAGGGAATGTCGTCAATCAGGGCACTCAGACCTTTCTGGCGCTTTGTGCTGATGTATTTGACGGTGATGTCGAGCAGCTGACACAGCCGGAAGGGATCCCGGATGCCGTAGGTCCTTACCAGCTTTGAAGAGAGTTCTGCGGCACGGTTATCCATGATGCCTCTGCTTTGCCTCATGGTAGGCTTCCTGCAGAGCCCGCATGATTTCGTCCATGTCTTCCTCTTCCATTTCACCGCCTGCCCACAGCGCTTTTACATCCGCCACCAGATCCATGGCCTGCCGCATGGCAGTACTGCCGTACTGTTCGTTTGCCCGCAGGACAAAATCAATGTCACGGTTGAGCAGAACGGATTCCTCAACGCCGAGCGCTTCCGCAAGCACGGCATACGTCTCCCGCTTCTTCGGCAGCATCTTTCCGCTCTCATAGTTCTGGATCGAGCGCCGGGAGATCCCGGTCTTCTCTGCCAGCTCTTCCTGCGAGAGATTCTTCGATATCCGGATGTTGTGCAGTTTTTCCCCAAATTCCATCTTTATCTCCAAGTTGCGCATCATGCGCAACTTACGCCTTCATACTAATCCGCGGTCTGTCCAAAGTCAACGGGAAAGAATGTACAGAATGCGTTATGCGTCAAGGATGTGGGAATGTGTGGTATGATACCCCTCGCGTAATTATGGAAGAAAACCTGCTTACAACCGGTGATTACCGGAAAAAGATCCTGGGATTCATGTGGCCGATTCTGGTCGGTCAGTTTTTCCAGCAGATGTACAATACCGCCGATGCGCTCATCGTCGGTAATTTTCTGAATGCGGAATCCCTTGCGGCGGTTACTTCCACATCGTCTCTGGTATTCCTGATCATCGGCTTCTGCCTGGGCTTCTCGTCCGGCGCCGGCGTCATTGTCTCAAGACACATCGGTGCACGGGATGATGAACAGACCGGAAAGGCGGTTCATACCGCAGTCCTGCTCGGTCTTGTGATCGGAATCCTTACCACGATCCTAGGCGTTTTCTTTGCGGATGATCTGTTAAGGCTGATGGGAACCCCGGCCAATATCATTGAGCGGGCTGCGCTGTATCTGCGCATCTATTTCGGCGGCAGTATCTCGGTCGTCATGTACAACATGCTTGTCGGCATCGTGCAGGCGTCCGGCGACAGTAAGCATCCGCTGTATTATCTGGTGATTTCCTCGATTCTGAATATCATTCTCGATATTGTCTTTATTTCCGTATTCCACATGGATGTGGACGGTGCGGCATTTGCGACGATCATTGCCCAGACATTCAGTGTCCTGCTTGTATTACGGCAATTGCTTAACGCAAAGGATGCGACACGGGTGATTCCTTCAAAGCTCCGGTTTGACCGCGAGAATCTGCGCGGCATCCTGCGGTATGGATTTCCGACTGCCATGCAGGACAGCGTCATCGACCTTTCCAACGTACTGATCCAGTCCTATATCAACTCCTTCGGCAGTGCCGCGGTTGCGGGCATCGGTGCCTCCACCCGGGCGGAAGGCTTCGGCTTTCTGTTGATCACCGCATTCTCGATTGCGGTGACCACCTTTGTCTCTCAGAATATTGGCGCCGGGGAATACGAACGGGCAAAGAAGGGAATCAGGTTCACGCTGATCACCTCCATTCTCATGATTGAGGCGGTGGGTCTGATCATGTACTGCTTTGCGCCGTATATCATCTCCGCCTTCAGCACCTCACCGGACGTCATTGCGTTCGGTACCGGACGGATGCGCGTCTGTTCGCTCTTCTACTGCATGGTCGGCTTCTCCCATATCTCGAGCGCCGTCATGCGCGGTGCGGGAAGACCGAATGTGCCGCTGATCGTCATGCTGGGATGCTGGTGCGTGGTGCGCGTGGTGATCCTGATGACGATCGGACAGACCGTTCACGATATCCGGCTGGTGTACTGGATCTATCCGTTCACCTGGGTATTGAGCAGTATTGTTTATATCTTCTTTCTCAGAAGCACGAAAATCGGGCCGCAGGAATAAAAAGCGGTTCGTTTTTTTGTACACTCCATTGACACCGTGTCAGCGAAGAGACTATATTGTTCTTGTGCTGACACCGTGTCAGCAGAGGAATACTATGATCAAGGGAACACCGGAGCTGATTGCACAGCGAAGAGAAGAAATCATCAATGCATGCGAACGGCTTTATCAGACGATGAGCTTTCGTGACATCACAATCAAGGAAATAAGCCGGGAAACATCCTTCTCCCGGCCGACCATATACAACTACTTTGAGACAAAGGAAGAGATCTTTCTTGCGCTTTATCAGCGGGAATATGAATACTGGGTCGAAGATCTGAAGGCCATTCTGAACGGCCATAAGAGGCTGACAAAAAAGAAACTGGCGGAGGAAATTGCGCACTCCATCGAAAAGCGTGCTCAGCTGTTAAAACTGCTTTCCATGAACAACTTTGACATGGAGGCCAACAGCCGAAGGGAACTGCTCGTCTCTTTCAAGGGGGCATACGGAGCGTCCGTTGACATCTTCCGTGAGATTCTGAAGAAATACTGCCCGGATATCAGGCAGGCAGAACGGGAACGAATCATCTACTGTTTCTTCCCGTTCATGTTCGGCCTGTATCCGTATACTTCGGTCACAGACAAACAGAAACAGGCAATGGAAGAGGCAGGTCTGAACTTCCGTTATCAGACGGTATATGAGCTGACCTGTACTTTTCTGAATCGGATTTTGTGAATTAACACACCCATGCGGTGAAACCCAAAGGCGCCTATGGATGGTGTATTCTCGCGGTTAGAATAAAAAAGGAGACAACTGACATGACAAATCTTCCGAAAATCGCACTTGGCGCATGGGCATGATGGATGCAGATCTTCAGTATCTGGAAGAGGCATATGTGCCCTATCCCCTGGCCGGCGTCATGACCCAGAACAAACCCGCATCCGCAAACGAAAAACATGTATGGTCGACAGGCGACCAGAAGATAAAGAAGGAGAACTGAACTATGGCAGAGAAAATCGTACAGACCGCAGGCCGGGAACAGCTCGGCAGTTTCGCACCGGAATTTGCACACCTCAATGATGATGTGCTGTTCGGGGAAGTGTGGAATGAAGAGGCAATTGATGTAAAGACCAAGTGCATCATTACGGTGGTATCCCTGATGGCATCCGGCATTACGGACAGCTCGCTGAACTATCATCTCCAGAATGCGAAAAACCATGGCGTTACAAAGGAGGAGATCGCCGCAATCATCACCCATGCGACCATGTATGTCGGCTGGCCGAAGGGCTGGGCAGTGTTCCGTCTTGCGAAGGAAATCTGGAATGAAGAGACACCGGCACTGAACGAGAAGGAGAAATATCAGAACACCATCTTCTTCCCGATCGGCGAGCCGAACCCGTACGGGCAGTTCTTTGTCGGTCAGAGCTATCTGGCCCCGGTCGCAAAGGAACAGGTCCCGGTATTCAATGTGACCTTTGAACCGGGCTGCCGCAACAACTGGCACATTCATAAGGCAAAGAGCGGCGGCGGACAGATGCTTATCGGTGTCGGCGGAAGAGGTTACTACCAGGAGTGGGGCAAGGAGCCGGTGGAAATCCTGCCGGGAACGGTAATCAATATTCCGGCAAACGTAAAACACTGGCACGGCGCTGCGCCGGATTCCTGGTTCTCCCATCTTGCATTTGAAGTGGAAGGCGAAGAGACTGCCGCAGAATGGCTGGAGCCGGTAGACGACGCAGCGTATGAAGCGTTGAAGTAAGAAAAACTGCGATGAAGAAACGTATTCTGACATTGTTTATGACGGCCGTCCTGCTTGCCGGATGCGGCAGTGCAGGCGCCGCTGAAACACCGGCGGAAGAACCGGCGGCACCGGAAGAAACCGCAGCCGCGGAACCGGCAGAGAGTGAAGCACCTGCGGAAAAAGAAACCGAAGGCGGAACACTGGTCGTATATTTTTCCGCAACCGGAACCACAAAAGGCGTTGCGGAGAAGATCGCCGCGGTAACCGGCGGCGATCTCTTTGAACTGACCGCCGCAGAACCGTACAGCGATGCAGATCTTGACTGGCATGACAACTCCAGCCGCAGCACGGCCGAACAGAATGATCCGTCTGTGCGTCCCGCTTTACAGGATGCGCCGGCATCACTGGACGGCTATGACACGATCTTTCTCGGTTTTCCGATCTGGTGGGGCGAAGAGCCGCGGATCATGGATACCTTTGCGGAATCGGTTTCCTTTGAAGGGAAAACGGTGATTCCGTTCTGTACCTCCGGCTCCAGTCCGATCGGACGCAGCGGAGAAAACCTTGAACAGCTTGCCGGAAGCGGCACATGGCTGAAGGGACAGCGCTTCAGCGGATCCGTATCGGAAGACGAACTGAAGAGCTGGATTGACGGACTGCAGTAACAGAACGAAAGGAGAAGCAGATCATAACAAAACGGAGAATCGTTGATATCGCAATGACAGTGCTTCTGCTTTTCCTGATGGCATACCAGGTCACCGGTGAAGAAGCACATGAATATATCGGCGTCGCAATGACCCTGACCGTCATCGTGCATCAGATCCTGAACCGGAAATGGTATGGCGTACTGTTCAAAGGCAGATACAATGCCTACCGCATTCTTTCCACGACCCTGACGATTCTTCTGCTTATATCATTTGCGATGACCGCATTCTGCGGAATGGCGATGAGCGGCTATGCCGTGCCGTTTCTGTACGGCATGGCGCCGGTTCACCTGACCCGGCAGATCCATCTTGCGATGTCGCACTGGTCATTTATCCTGATGGGACTGCATCTGGGTGTGCATGTGCTGGCGATGATTGCGGGCATGAAGATGAATAAAAAGACAAAAACCGTCTGCCGCTTTCTCTTTGCGTGCATGGCAGGGTTCGGATTATTTCTGTTCTTAAAGGCAGGCATGGTTGAGTACATGCTGTTTCAGGTACCGTTTGCCTTCCTGGATTATGAGAAATCCGCCCTGCAGGTATTCGCGGAGAATGTGGCGATGCTGGGGGGATGGGTATTCCTCGGCGCCCAGGCCACCGCGCTCTGTCAGAAAAAGCGCGGGAAAACCATGCCGATGCTTGCGGCGGTGGTCAGTATCGTACTGGGACTGGTGCTGTTCCTTGTGAGCGGCGGAACCTCCGATGCGCCACAGTGGACGGAACCGGCAGAAACTCCGGAAAAAACAGCGGATACCACGGTATCACCCACACAGCCAGCGGAATCCTCAGCCGATGACGGCTTTGTGTCAATCACCGGCGGTACGTTTGAAATGGGCAGAGCCATGGAGAACGGCGCGGAATGCATTGCCTATACCACCTGGGGCTGCGTTGATGTCATCGCCGCATCCACCGGACAGATGTCCAAACGGCACGTACGACCGATACCGCAAGGACAGTTTCTACTGGTACCAGAATGTAATCAGAACCAACGGCGCCGAGCTGTAAACCATAAACCCCTTTTTGAAAAACGGAAGTTCACAGGACTTCCGTTTTTCATCTTTTAAGAATTTTAATGCGTTTATCTAAACAAAATAACTGACTGATGGTCAGCTGCGGAGAAGTTCAGACATTATGAAAAACATTCAGAGAAGTCGTAATTCAGCCGCATAGAACTCTTCCAGCAGATCGAATATCTCTGAGTCGGGAAGGGAACCAAGCGAGTGGTCAGTGCGTGAATCTGAGAAAGAATCGTGAGAATCAAAAAACAATTTAGACATATCAATGTCCTCCTTCACCATTCTCTTTAGTGACGGAAAAGAAAAATCCCCGAAAAGAGTTCAGGGAAAATGTGTCAGTTGCAGTTTCTCGATGAGAATACTGTGAGATTTACTCATGTGTTTGGCGGACGGAGCTTTCAGGAATGAACTAACGGACCGCCAAGCCCAGCGTTAATTCATTCCTGAAAGGTTCCTGGTGTTCCCTTTCTAGAACGAATTAGTTATAGGCTTTACACACCTGATTTACCAACGCAGTGCAAATGAGGACTTTTTGAAAAAAGCACATTGACAAAATGAAAGCGGTATCATAATATCTGACTGTAATCGTTTACGGAAACGATTACAGGAAGCGATCGATGGTTACAATTAAGGATATTGCCAGATACTCGGGGCTACAGCATCGGTACGGTATCCAGAGTGATCAACAATCACACGGATGTCAGTGAAGCTGCCCGGAAGAAGATTATGGCAGTGATTGATGAGTATCATTTTCAGCCGAACACAAATGCCAAACTGCTGAAAAAAAATGACCGCAACAGAAGTTACGATTGTGGTCAAGGGCACCAACAATTATTTTCTTGAGGCGCTTCTGGAAGAAGTGCAGAAGAATCTGAAAGAAAACGGGGAAGATGCGAATGTCTTTTTCCTTGATGAAATGGCTGATGAAGTGGAAGCGGCCATTCAGACACTGAACGAGACAAAACCGAAGGGCTTCATTTTCCTGGGCGGCAGTCTTCATTATTTTGAGGAACGCTTTGCGGAAATCGATGTGCCAAGTGTGCTTGTTTCGGAAACAGCCGAAACACTGGACTATAACAACCTGTCATCCTTTTCAACTGATGACTATGAAACGGCCCGGAAAGGATGAAAACAAGCGGGCTCCGATGTACTGGTCTGATACCGCTCAGACAGGTATCTGCACAGGTCCGCCGAATATGGATACCATTGCCATGAAATTTGCCCCGCTTGATGAGCAGATGAAGGATCCGTATTCTGTCTACAGCTATTACCGCAATGCCATAAAGCTGCGCAATGCATTTCCATCCCTGGCTTTCGGAACCGTCAGCCTGCGGGATGATCTTTCCGATGAAGAGATTGCCATCTATACAAAAAGCGATGGCATTCATCCGGAAGTATGCATTGTTATGAATCTTGGCGGGCAGAGTGAAACCGTTGATGTTTCCGCTCTGAAGCAGCAGACCCTTGCCGGTGTATTGCTGGCGGGAGAAGAGGATATTTCCCTGCAGGAGGGAAAGCTGACAGTACCGCCGTACGGAATTGCCGTTTTGAAAGAGTAATCGTGTGTATCAGAATTACATTTTTGATTTGTACGGAACACTGCTGGATATTCATACCGATGAAACCGGGATTAGGGTATGGTATGTGATGCAGAAACGCTTTCGTGATGCCGGTGTCTTTTCCAGACCGTCCGAACTGCGCCGGCAGTATGTCCGGTACTGCCGTGAAGAGATGGGACGGATGGATGTCCCGTATCCGGAAATTGATATATGCAATGTCTTTCAAAGACTGGCAGAAGGGAAGGCTGACCGCGCATGGGCAGAAGAAACTGCTGTACAGTTTCGCAATGCGGCACGGGTGTATTGTCATCCCTACCGGAAAACAAAGAAGGTATTGCAAGAACTGAAACGGCAGGGAAAGAAGACCTGGCTGCTGTCCAATGCCCAGCGGGTCTTCACCATACCGGAAATGGAAGCCTTCGGTCTGCCGGAATACTTTGACGATATCTTTATTTCCAGTGATTACGGCATCAGAAAGCCGGATCCTGCCTTCCTGATGCTGCTGCTGGAAAAGCATGATCTGCAGAAAGAAGATACCGTTATGATCGGCAATGAATTTGCCAGTGATATCAGAACTGCGGATGCCTGCGGTATTGACAGTGTCTTTATCAATACCGGGGGATACAGCCGCAGGAAAATAGCAGAAATGATGAAGGAAACAGATCCTGCAGCAAAAGTCAGGATCATATACAGCAGGAATCTGGAAGAGATTCTGAAGGAGGAAGACGAATGCCTGAATGGCTGAAAGATGCAGTGTTTTATGAAATCTATCCGCAGTCCTATTACGACAGCAACAATGATGGAATCGGCGACCTGCAGGGAATCCTCTCAAAACTGGATGAGGTCAGGGAACTTGGATGCAATGCCCTGTGGATCAATCCCTGTTTTGATTCGCCGTTTCTTGACGGCGGCTATGATGTCAGTGACTATAAAAAAGTTGCCCCGCGCTATGGGACAAACGATGATCTGAAAGAACTGTTTGAAAAGGCACATGCGATGGGCATCCGGGTCTTTCTTGATCTGGTGCCGGGGCATACGTCCGACCGGCATCCCTGGTTCCTGGAATCAAAAAAGGATGAGGAAAACGAATACTCCGGACGCTATGTCTGGACAGGGCATGCCTTTGAAGGAATCAAAGATCACCCGTATATCTCCGGCATGACGCCAAGAGGCGGTGCCTATATGCTGAACTTCTTCGCTTCCCAGCCGGCCCTGAATTACGGCTGGCTGAAGCGGACGGAAAAATGGATGTCGGCGGTGGATTCCAAAGAGGCTCTTGCGACAAGGGAAGCTCTGAAGGACATCATACGTTTCTGGCTGGATATGGGCTGTGACGGATACCGTGTGGACATGGCGGACTCCCTTGTTAAAAACGATGATGAGAATAAAAGTGCCACAGCTGCCATCTGGCGTGATATCCGCAATATGCTGGATCATGACTATCCGGAAGCGGCCCTGGTCAGCGAATGGTCCAATCCCGTACAGGCCATCAACGGCGGCGGGTTCCATATGGACTTCTATCTCGACCATCACGGCAACGGCTACAATACCCTGCTTCGTGACTATGAAACCGAAGGAGGGGACAACAGCTATTTCCGCAAAGACGGCGAAGGGGATATTACCCGTTTCCTGAATGATTATCTGCCAAAATACAATGCCACAAAAGAAAACGGCTATATTGCCATGTTTACCTGCAATCATGATACACCGCGTCCGGCCCGTACGCTTTCGGACAGGGAGATGAAACTGTTTGCCGGTTTCCTGATGACGATGCCCGGCGTCCCGTTTGTCTATTACGGAGATGAGATCGGTATGCGCTATCTGGATGTCAGAACAAAGGAAGGCGGCTACCACCGGACCGGCAGCCGTACCCCGATGCAGTGGGATACTTCTGCTAATTACGGTTTCTCAAAGGCAGAGCCGGAACAGATATACCTGCCGCAGGATTCTGCGGAAGATGCCCCGGTACTGAGCACACAGAAAGCAGATCCCGATTCTCTTTACAATACATACAAAGCCCTGATTGCCTTCCGTCACAGCCACAGGGACCTGCAGGCAGACGGAGACTTCCAGGTCATTCTCGGAGAAAAAGGCAGACCGTTTGTTTATCAGAGGGGAGAGATGGTGATTGTCATCAATCCTTCGCAGAGCGGGGCAGCACTGTCTCTTGAAGAACTGGCAGGAAAGAAAGCTGTCTTTGTGATCGGCAGTGCTGACACAGCACATATCGGCGCCCAGTCATTTGCCGTATTTCTCTGATGCATCTGTTCATAATAAATACATGAAAATACTGAGATTGTCTTCTCCGGTCCGGAAGAAACGATACCAGTGCTGCACAAAGGAAGAACCAAATGAAAAAGCGAGGACCGTCTGCGAAAACTTCCTCGCCCGTAACTTCACCTCTTCGCGACCCCTGGAAAAGCTCGTGACGGATGTCAGTTACATATACTGCCAACAAGGTCGTATGTATCTTAGCGTGATCAAGGACCTCTATGACAATTCGATTATAGCCTATCAGATATCAAAGTTTAATGACTTGAAGCTTGTGATGGACAATCTCTGTAAAGTTGTCGGGATGACTGGGATCCGACCGGTTTCTGCGTGCTCCACTCTGATCGGGGATTCCAGTATACAAACGAACTGTATATCAAGTATCTAGACTCGTATGGTATTACCGTCTCCCATTCCCGTAAAGCAAACGGCTATGACAATGCGTGCTGTGAGAACTTTTTCGGACATCTTAAAAGTGAATGTTTTGAATTACACAGTCTGCCAAAAGCCAATGAAGAACTAATACAGATGATCGATCAATACATTTATTTCTATAACTATGAGAGACCACAGAGAAAACTAAAAGGTATGACTCCTATGGAATATAGGAATGCATACCTTAATAGTTAAGCCCTGGCTTTTTTAGACTGTCCCACTTTTGTGGGGCAGTTCATTTACGGGCTTTTTGTATTCTGGCACCCGTGGGAGCGGTATTCCCTCGGGGACATTCCGTATTTGCGGCGGAAGCGCCGGATAAAATAAGAGAAGTTGTCGAACCCGCACAGGGAGGCGATGGCACCGACAGAGTCCGGGCGCTCCCTGAGCAGATAGGACGCGTA
>JAFUFO010000047.1 GCA_017469885.1 Solobacterium sp. | reverse complement strand
GCGTCTGATCGTCTGTCTCAATCTAAAAACTCAAGGAACGCATGCCTGTCTGACATGTTTCCTTGAGTTATTTAGTCTGTTTCAAACCCTACAGGATTTTAAAGACCTTTTCTCCAAAACCCTACGAGATTTTACTTCAGGTAACGAATTAAGTGAGGCGGAGAACAGAACTCCGCCTTCTTTGGATATGTATGGGAAGTGTTAAGATATGAGTATGGAAAAAAAGGCAACGGTAATCGGCGCAGGGCTTGCGGGCTGTGAAGCGGCACATCAGCTGACAAAGCGAGGCATCCACGTAACGCTGATTGAAATGAAGCCGGGAAAACGCACCCCGGCACATAATGTGAATACCTTCGGAGAACTCGTCTGTTCGAACAGCCTTCGATCCGACTCTCTGAAAAACGGCGTCGGTCTGCTTAAGGAAGAAATGAGGCAGATCGGTTCGCTCATCATGGAAGCGGCTGAGATAAACCGGATCCCGGCCGGCAGTGCGCTGGCCGTGGACCGGGAAGGCTTTACGACGTATCTTGACAGGGCAATGCGGGAAAATCCGCTGATCACGGTCGTTGAACAGGAAGTGACGGAAATTCCGGAAGGACCGACAATAATTGCGACCGGACCGCTGACCAGTGAAGCGATGATGGATGCGATCCGCACACTGCTGGATGAACAGTACTGTTATTTCTTCGATGCGGAAGCGCCGATCGTAACGGCAGAGTCGATTGACTTTACCAAGGCATACCGCAAATCCCGCTATGACAAGGGTGAGGCGGATTATGTCAACTGTCCGATGACCTTTGACGAGTTCAATGCATTCTATGAGGAACTCATCAAGGCGGAGACCGTTCCGATCCGCGACTTTGAACAGGAGATCTACTTTGAAGGCTGCATGCCGTTTGAGGTCATGGCAAAACGGGGACGGAATACGCTGTTATTCGGCCCGATGAAACCGGTTGGCCTCGAGCGGGACGGCGAACGTCCGTATGCGGTCGTGCAGCTGCGTCAGGATAACGCAGAGGCAAGCCTATACAATATCGTCGGCTTCCAGACGCATCTGACCTGGCCGGAACAGAAGCGCATCATCCGGATGATTCCGGGACTTGAACAGGCGGAGTTTGTCCGCTATGGCGTCATGCACAGAAACAACTACATCAACAGTCCGCACTGCCTGAAGGAAACCTATCAGGCAAAATGCCGGGATGATCTGTTCTTTGCGGGACAGCTGACTGGCGTAGAGGGATATGTCGAAAGTGCTGCCTCGGGCATGCTGGCGGGAATCAACCTTGCGCATGTGCTCAATGGCGAGGAGCCGGTCGTTGTCGGACCGGAGATGATGATCGGTGCGATGCCGCACTATATCACCCATGCCGATCCGGAACACTTCCAGCCGATGAATGCCAACTTCGGCATCATGCATTTAAACACGCCCGTAAAGAAAAAAGAGCGCAAGGAAGCTTACGCAAAGCAGTCGCTGGTATTACTCAGACAGGAGATCGCAGATGGCAGGCTTTGATGAGGTGCTGGACCGTTTCCTGCATCACATTCAGATCAGCCGGACGGGATCTGCGGATACGCAGGATGCCTACCGCAGGGATGTGGGACGGTTTCTCGGATATCTTGAAGACGAGAAGATCAAATCCTTTGAGAAGGTGGACAAGGCGGTCATCTCCGACTACGTCATGCGCTTGCGGAGCGGGGACTTCGGCAAACAGCCGCTGTCCAATGCCTCCTATGCCCGCAATCTGTCCAGTCTGCGTTCGTTCTTCCGCTATCTGAATAAATACGAGGGTGTGGAGAATAACCCGGTGCGTCAGTTCAAGGGCAGTGTGCCGCGGCGCAAGCTGCCGGACTTTCTGACCTTTGATCAGATGGAGACCTTACTGAAAAGCTTTGACCTCTCCAAACCAGCGGATATCCGTGATCGCTGCATCATTGAAGTCATGTATGCCTGCGGGCTGCGTGTCAGTGAATGCGCATCGCTTCAGGTATCCAAGATCCATCTTTCCGAGCGGTATCTCTCCGTTATCGGTAAGGAAAGCAAGGAACGCATGGTCCCGTTCTACGGCCGCTGTGCGAAACTTATTGAGCTGTATCTGAAGGAAGCGCGTCCGCAGTTCAAGCAGGAGGCGACCGATATTCTCTTTCTCAACCAGAAGGGAAAACCGTTAAGCACCCGGTCCATTCAGGACATCTGCGCAAAGCGGGGAGAACTGGCAGGACTTTCCATCCATGTGCATCCGCATATGATCCGGCACAGTTTTGCGACCCACTTGCTGGATAACGGGGCAGACCTGCGTGTCGTGCAGGAACTGCTGGGACACGAAAATCTTTCGACCACCCAGATCTACACCCATGTGACAAGCGACCGTCTGCGGGCTGCCGTGGACAAGGCGCATCCGCATGCGAAGAAGGCATAACATGATGTTTACACCTTCTGTTATCTGGTAACCGGATGGGCTGTAATTCTTGATGAATTTTTGATACATTAGAGATGATTTTGAACAAAGCATAAACAGGTGATGATATGGACAGACAGTATTATGACAACAATGAGATCGAAATCGATCTGATTGATTTATGCAGGGAATTCCTGAAAAACATAAAGTGGATTGCTCTTGCGGCAGTGATTGGTCTTGTGCTGGGTGTTGGTTTTACCGCGCTGCGGAAAACACCGACGTCGAAGAGCATCGAAGAAAAACGAGAAGAACTGCTTGAAAACCTGAGTGACAAGGAACGGCAGGATATCGAAGCGCTGTATCATTCCTACACGGCGCTGCAGAATTCAATTGAATCTTCCCGAAAACAGCTGAGTGTTTATGAGGCGGAAACGCCGGACATTACGGAATTTGACGATCAGGTGCTTAAGGAGAATGTCTACATCTATGACTCGGATGTGTTCGGCATGCCGGATCTTATTAACTTTATTCTGACCGCAGATGACTTTAAACAGATTTCCGAAATCATGTACGGCAGTACGGACTTTGCGGAGAATGCGTTCCGCCGTGTCAGTCTCAAGGCGGCTAATGACAGTCGCAATTTCTGGAACGGAACTGCTGATGTGACCGATGGATTGGAACCTTCAACCATCTTCGTTACCAGTGTATATGCGGATAATCGGGAGACGGCGGATCAGGTGCTGGATTATGTCGAAGAGCGGATCCGTGCGAAGCAGGCGCAGTATGCGGATAAGGAAGCTTCTTTCACGTTTGAAAAACTGGATGAGCATTATATCGAACAGACTGCTGAGATTCTTTCCAAACTTAATACCAATTCCGATACACTTACGAGGAATATCTATAACTTCGAGACGCAGCTGAACGGTCTGAATAACAACTACATCTCAAAGCTCACCGGTGACAGCAAGACCTACTATCAGATCATCAGCGGCACCTATGAAGAAGCTGCGGCTTCCGGAAAGAACTATAAGAAGTTCGGTCTGCTCGGACTCCTGCTTGGACTGTTTGCGGCACTTGGCTGGATCTGTGTGAAGTATGTCCTTTCCAACACTGTAAAGACCGCTTCTGAATTACGCTGGCTGATGAAAGGTGATATGCCGTATGACCTTTCTGTCAAAGGCAAAAAGGCACCGGATTCCAATGCGGTAACGCTGATTGCGGAGGATATTCTGATCCGTGAGAAGCGGGATGATGTGAAGAAACTGTATGTGATTACCGAAGGCAAGGCAGGGGAAGACGCACGTCTGAAGGAAGTCCTGGCACAGCTGAGTGCCGGCAAGCCGGTAAAGAGCGGCAACCCGCTGGTCTCTTCGGAGGAACTGCGTGAGCTTTCCGAATCGGATTCTGCGGTCATTGCGCTTAACCTGAAACAGACAAAGCGTGATGATATTGCAAAGTTGGAACAGTACTGCCGGAATTACAATGTCAAGATTCTCGGTGTGATCGCACTGTAAAATCCACAGCATTATTTATTTAAAATATTACTTAACACGAGGGTATTCCTGTGCTACTATAGGAAGGCACTCGTGTTTTTTAATGCGTGTGTAATACTCACACAGGGGATTCCGGTTCCCGTGCATGCAATGAAACTGATTGCGATGTTGATCCGGTTCGAACCTGTGGCGGAAAACAACGGAAAGTGAGGTAAAAAGAAAAATGACTGTTGTCTCCATGAGGAAAATGCTCGAGAACGGTGTACATTTCGGACACCAGACTCGCAAATGGAACCCGAAGTTCCGTCCGTACATCTACACCAGCAAGAACAGCATCTACATTATTGACCTGGCAAAGACCCAGGCTCAGCTGGACATCGCGTACGACAAGCTGAAGGAAATCACTGAAAAGGGCGGAAAGGTCCTGTTCGTCGGCACAAAGAAGCAGGCGCAGGCTCCGATTCTTGCGGAAGCACTCCGTTCCGGTTCCTTCTATGTCAACCAGCGCTGGCTCGGCGGAACCCTGACAAACTTCCGTACCATCCAGAAGTCCGTTAAGAAGCTCGTTGAAATCGAAGAGATGGAAGCTTCCGGAACACTGGCTGTGTACAAGAAGAAGGAACAGTCCGTTATGCTGAAGCGCAAGGAACGTCTTGAGAACTTCCTTGGCGGCATTAAGGAAATGAAGAAGCTCCCGGATGCACTGTTTGTTGTTGACCCGATTGAAGAGCACAACGCAGTTGCGGAAGCACGCAAGCTTCACATCCCGGTATTCGCACTGATCGATACCAATGCGGATCCGACAACGGTTGACTATCCGATTCCGGCAAACGACGATGCAGTTCGTTCCATTACGCTGATGGTCGGCGTCATCGCTGACGCGATCGTTGAGGCAAAGGGAACAGGCGAACTCGAATTTGCTCACAAGGAAGACGAGACTGTTGAAGACATCACCATGAAGGATGTCATGATCAACGTTGAGCAGCAGGCTGCTGAATACGAGCGCCGCAAGCGTCAGCGCTATGAAGAGCGCCGTGCGCAGATGCAGAACCGTTCCCGTTTCAACCACGACGGACAGAGCGGTGAGCGCCGTGTGTTCCGCAGAGACAACAACCGTAACAATCCTGCACGTCAGGGCGGTGCAGGCGCACCGAAGGCAGAAGCTCCCAAGACCGAAGAGGTAAAGGCAGCTCCTGCGGCAGAAGTTAAGGAGGCAGCAGAGTAATTATGGCAATTACAGCAGCTCAGGTTAAAGAACTCCGTGAGATGACCGGCGCAGGCATGATGGACTGCAAGAAGGCCCTCACAGAAACAAACGGTGACTTCGAAGCCGCAAAGGACTGGCTCCGTAAGAAGGGCATCTCCAAGGCTGAGAAAAAGGAAGGCCGTACTGCAGCGGAAGGTCTCTCCCGTGTTGTCGTTGACGGCAACAAGGCAGTCGTTGTAGAAATCAACGCTGAGACTGACTTCGTCGCAAAGAACGACAAGTTCCTTGCACTCCTTGACAAGACAATCGAAGTGATCAAGGCAAACGAGCCGGCAGATGTTGACGCAGCACTCGCACTTGCATGCGGTGACGGCACACTGAACGACGCATTCATCAATGCGACCGCAATCATCGGTGAGAAGATCAAGCTCCGCCGCTTCGATATCGTCACAAAGAACGATGATGAAGTATTCGGAACCTACATGCACAACGGCGGCCAGATTTCTGCAGTTACCGTTCTCAAGGGCGGCGATGCACAGGTTGCCAAGGAAATGGCAATGCAGGTTGCGTCCATGGCTCCGACCTATGTCTCCCGTGCAGAGATGCCGGCAGACGTCATCGCTCATGAGAAGGCAATTCTCATGGAACAGATGAACAACGATCCGGCAAACGCAAAGAAGCCGGAGAACATCAAGGAAAAGATCGTTGAAGGCCGTCTCTCCAAGAACCTCGAGGATCTCTGCCTTGTTGACCAGGTCTTCTTCCTCGATCAGGACAAGAAGGTCGGCGCTTACCTCAATGAGAAGGGCGCTGAGGTCATCCGTTTCGTCAAGTACAAGGTTGGCGAAGGAATCGAAAAGAAAGTCGACGATTTCGCAGCGGAAGTTGCCGCAATGGCGAAGTAATCGAACTTCAGAACATTCGATCACAGACTCCGTATGGTGATCCGGGGCCTGTCAAGTAGACACCCAAAATATCTAAAGTAATGCCTGCCCAATCGGAGCTGATCCGGTTGGGCTTTTTGTTGCGTTCAATACATTCAAGTGTTGTTTGAACTTTATGATTCTGTTGTTAACAGGAATCGGATATAGAGTAGGTACTTCTGATTGTAATGCTTCGGTACGTACTTCCATCGGTGTCTTAGAATCAAACCGTTCCTGAAATCGCTCGTTGTTGT
>JAFUFO010000010.1 GCA_017469885.1 Solobacterium sp. | reverse complement strand
AAAAAACCTCCCTAAGATAACGGACCACGCAAGTCCATTATATTGGGAGGTAATTTCGGAACTCCGTCATCTGGTGTGGATGAACCCCTCCACACTATTTGGTGTAGACCCTCCACAAACACAGAGGTTGGTGACTACCTCGGATAAATAAATGCGGACAGGGAGCTCCGAGAGCTCCCTGTTTTTTTAAACTGTCGTATTCGGTACTTTTTCAACCTGAAGCCGGATCGTGTTCTCGATCCGTACCAGTTCCACCCCGGCAGCTTCCAGCATCGCCTTGGATGCCTTTGTGCCATCCGTATCGGCGTATTTATCGGATTCATAGACAATCCGTTTGATACCGGACTGAATGATTGCCTTGGCACACTCATTGCATGGAAACAGCGAAACATAGATCGTGCATCCGCTCACCGAGCGCGGGCTGTTGAGAATTGCATTCAGTTCTGCGTGCACGACATAGAAATATTTCGTACGGAGCGCTTCACCCTCCCGTTCCCACGGAAAGACATCATCCGAACAGCCTTTCGGAAAACCGTTGTATCCGACCGATACGACGCGGTGGTTTTCATCGACAATTGCGGCACCGACCTGTGTATTCGGATCTTTGGAGCGAAGTGCGGAAAGATGGGCAAGACCCATGAAATACTCATCCCATGTAAGGGTGTCTGTGCGTTTTGGCATAAGCCAGCCTCCTAGCGGAACACCTGTTCCAGATAATCACTATGATAAACGCGATCCAGATTCTTTGCCATCATGCCGGCATAAGAAGTGAATCCAAGTTCTGATTCAAAGTTCAGCACATTGATATCGGTCAGGTAATAGATATCATCCTTGGAAAGATCCGAACGCTGACGGATCGCAACCACGGAAATGATACTGAGAACCGCAAGCGCAAGAATGGCATTCCGGCGCAGTCCGTCCATTCCCTGCCGTTTTGTAAGAATCATGATCAGCAGAAGTCCGGTAACCGCACCGCCGAAATGCGCACGCCATCCGACTCCGGGTATGAAATTGATGATCAGATTGATGCCGACGGTCTGCAGGACAGCGGTACGAACCTGCGGAATCCGCAGCGCGCCTCCCTGCCAGACCAGATAGACATATGCCGCAAGCAGACCGTACAGTCCGCCGGACAAACCGACCGCAACGCCGTTGCGTCCCGTGCAGTAATAGAACACACTTCCGCCAAGAACTGATCCATACAGCAGAAGCAGAAACTTACCGGTTTTAAGCATCGGTTCCAGGGCACGGCCAAGAACCAGAAGGCTCATCATGTTCACGAACAGATGCATGACCGAAATATGAACAAATCCTACCGTCAGCATGCGCCACCATTCACCTGCCGCAATAAACGCCTTATAGTACGCACCGAAAAGAATCGCCCGTTCTGTCGAACTCAGACCAGACGGCCAGAATCCGATCACAAGATTAATCACGGCGCAGATGACAAGAATCGTTTTCGTTACGGGAATACGACGTTCTTCTTTCATGATTCGTTTTCTCTCAGAAGCGCAAGCAGCTGCGTGAAGTAATCCGGCAGCGGTGCTTCAAAGCTCATTGCTTCACCGGTACGCGGATGAACCAGGGAAAGACGGTATGCATGAAGTACCTGTCCCTGGGTATCAATAATCCGGCATGGACTTCCATAGACCGGATCACCGGTAACCGGATGATGAATGAATTTCATATGGACACGGATCTGATGGGTCCGTCCGGTTTCCAGACGGCAGTCTGTAAGCGTATGTGCACGGAACCGCTCCTGTACGGTGAAATGCGTACGTGCTTCCTTGCTGTTGGTCTCAATCACCGTCATCTTTTTACGGTCTCTGGGATCCCTGCCGATCGGTGCGTCAATGGTTCCCTCATCGTGCTCGATTACGCCGTCACACAGCGCAAGATATTCCCGATGACAGGTTTTGGTTTCCAGCTGCCGGGCGATTTCGCGATGTGCTTGATCATTTTTGCAGGCAACGATACACCCGGTGGTATCCTTATCGATCCGATGTACGATTCCGGGACGAAGCACCCCGTTGATCCCGGAAAGATCCTTGCAATGATACAGAAGTGCATTGACCAGTGTTCCGGTATATACGCCGGCAGCCGGATGCACAACCATACCTTTCGGTTTGTTGATCACGATGATATCGGAATCTTCATACAGAATATCCAGCGGAATATTCTCTGCCTTTACGTCGAGCGGTTCATCTTCCGGAATCTGTGCCGTGATCACATCCTCCTCCGCAAGTTTCAGAGAACGCTTTGCGGGTTTACCGTTTACGCTCACAGCTCCCTGCTCACAGAGTGTCTGAATACGACTGCGGGAAAGATCGGTATGATCCGCCAGATAGCGGTCGAGCCGGATTCCGGTCTCTTCAACGGTAAGTTTCAGTTCATGCATGATCCGTTCCCTCCGGTTTCGGACTGTCCGGTTCCAGAATCGTCGCAAGAATCAGCAGTCCGACACCGATGGTCAGACAGATATCCGCAACGTTGAATACGGGAAAATCATATCCGAAAATATAGAAATTCAGAAAATCACGCACCGAGCCAAGCATCAGGCGGTCGATCAGATTTCCGAGCGCTCCAGCAATCATCAGGGAAAGTGCAATGCTGTTGAGCTTCTGCTTTTTCGCAGCCGTACGCTGCAGAACCCACAGCATTCCGATTACCGCAGCGGCAGAAATCAGAGACAGAAGTACACGCTGTCCGGATAACATACTCCAGGCAGCACCGGCGTTCTTCACATAGGTGATATAGAAAAACCCGGGAATCACCTCCACATTCGCAAATGCGGAAGGATTCGATGAAATCAGAGCTTTTGTCAGCTGGTCCAGAATCGTGAGACCGGCAATCAGTATCAGATAACCAAACATATATTCAATATTGTACAGAAACAGGTCAGAAAGTGAAGTGAAATTCGCTTTCCCTGTTCCGGTTAATCCTGTGTTTCAAACATGGTCACAGCCTTGGCAAGATGGTCTGTGATAGGAAGATGCTGGGGACATGCGGCTTCACATCTGCGGCATTTGATGCAGTCAGATGCCTTCGAGCCGTTTCCGGTAACTTCCCGGTAAGTGTTCGCGGCTTCCTGTACCTGCCCGTTTCCCAGCTGGAGATTCATTGCACGGAAAATATCCGGAATCGGAATCTGTTTGGGACATCCTTCCGTGCAGTACCGGCAGGCAGTGCATTGAACCGTCGAGGACATGCCGATCAGACGCTGGGCTTCCTGTATGATCTTTTGTTCTTCTTCATTCAGCGGCTGGAAGTTCTTCATGTAGGAAATATTGTCTTTCATCTGCGCAATATTGGACATACCCGACAGCACGGTAATGATTCCGTCCAAAGATGCCGCAAAGCGGATTGCCCAGGATGCACAGGACATATCCGGATGATAGTTTTCAAACAGTTCCCTGACTTCCGCGGGCGGATTGGCCAGTGTACCCCCTTTGACCGGCTCCATGACCACAATGGATTTTCCGTGTTTCCGTGCGGTCTCATAGTTTCCGCGGGAAGTGACGGCAGGATTCTCCCAGTCCGCATAGTTGATCTGAAGCTGGACGAAATCCACTTCCGGATGTGCGGTCAGGATCTGATCCAGAAGTTCCGGATCATCATGAAATGAGAAACCGAAATGGCGGATGGTTCCGTTCTCCTTCTGTTCCTTTACGAAGTCCCACAGATGGAACCGATCATATTTCTCATAATTGCTCTCCTTCAGGGAATGCAGGAGATAATAGTCAAAATAGCCCGCTCCAGTCCGCTTGAGACTGGTATAAAACTGATTCTTTGCGGCTTTTTCGGTCGGCGCCATGAGAAAGGCATTGATCTTTGTCGCAAGCGTGTACGCCTCGCGTGGATAGCGTTCCACCAGAGCCTTGCGGATTGCCGTTTCTGAACCGGCATAGATAAACGCCGTATCAAAGTACGTAAAGCCAGCCTCCATAAAAAGATCAACCATTTCCATGACCTGCTCGATATCCGTCACAATTCCTGCTTTGCGCGGAAGCCGCATCAGACCGAATCCAAGCTTCGGTGTATCACTTCCAAAATAATCCGACATATGTCACCTCCGGAATTCCAGTATTTGTTATCTCTGAAATAACTCACAAAAAACGGCAGTCACGCTGACTGCCGTATCTGGTTTATCGCTTTTTCTTTTCGTCCCTGATGGCCTGAATGTACCCGACAACACGCTCTTTCTGACGGGCCGGCAGGCTGCGGTAGAGTTCAAGAAGTGCATACTCTTCCGAATCCGTACGAATCTCGATACGGTCCGGATTAAACTTCTTTCCCTTTCGTCCCGCCGCAAGCACCTCATAGGGTGAAACACCAAGAACATCACAGATCGGCAGAATCTTATCAGATGACGGATTGAGCTTTTTGCCCTTCCAGTCACTGATTGTACTCTGAGGGATTCCCGTACGCTCCGAAAAATCCTTCTGTGTCATTCCGCTGCTGCGAATCATTGTGATCAGATGCTCTCCGATCGTCTTTCCTTTAGGTTTCGACGCTGTTTTTGGCATGTTCATTTTCTCCGATACCATAAGTATATAAACAGTCAGCAATTTTTTGCAATTTCAATTTCTGTAAATTGTAAATGAAATGATGAAAAAAAGCCCTGTTTTACAGAGCTTTTTCACTTCGTTTCAAGGTAGCTTTTAAGACCTTTTGCGATCTGATCCGGACAGGAAGTCGGACGAAGTCCGCAGCGGATGCCTTCCAGCCGGGCGATGACATCTTCAATCTTCTGTCCCCTGACCAGCGCCGCAATTCCCTTGAGATTGCCGTTGCAGCCGTTCATGACCTGAAGATTCTGAATGATGCCGTCTTCGAGATCGAACCGCATCTCGGTCGAACATGTACCTTTCGGTTTATAGATAAATTCAGACATCAGTAATTCTCGCGCTTCAGTTCAAAGTATGCCTTCGGATGTGCACAGACCGGGCACTCTTCCGGTGCTTCCTTTGCGACGACGATCGCACCGCAGTTACGGCACTGCCATGTCACTTCGTCCTGACGTGCAAATACTTCACCGCTCTTAATGTTGGCGAGCAGCTTGTTGTAACGCTCTTCATGTTCTTTCTCAATTGCCGCAACACCGCGGAACTGTGCAGCGATCTCCGGGAATCCTTCTTCATCTGCCTTCTCCGCAAATGTCTTGTACATATCGGTCCACTCTTCGTGTTCGCCGGCAGCCGCCTGCATCAGATTGTCTTCCGTGTCATGGATCTTTCCGCCCTGCAGAAGCTTGAACCACATCTTGGCATGTTCTTTTTCATTCAGTGCAGTTTCAGCAAATGTAGCCGCAACCTGCTCGTATCCGTCTTTCTTGGCTCTGCTTGCCCAGTAATCATACTTGTTGCGGGCCTGGCTTTCGCCGGCAAACGCATAGGCAAGGTTCTTCTCTGTTTCTGTTCCCTTAATGTCTTTCATACACTTATTCTCCTTCTAATTTATCAGGGCGGGCAGCGCCCTGTATCTTATTGTATCAGTATCCGGCCGATGCCGTCTCAGTCCGGCTGTGAACCATCGGTTTCCTGAAGCTCGAACCAGAATGTGCTTCCTTTTCCAAGCTCGCTGACAACTCCGTACGGAGCTTCATGAAGCTCCAGGACATGCCGGCAGATATTCAGTCCAAGACCGCTGGAATCCGTACGCCGTACATGTTCCCGGTCGATCTTGTAGAAGCGGTCCCAGATATCGTTAAGCTTTTCCTTCGGAATTCCTTCCCCGTGATCTTCCACTTCAACCCGGACATTTCCGTTTTTCCGGAATGCGCGGACCTCAATCATTTTTGCATTGCCGGAATAATTTACGGCATTTGTCATGAAGTTATTGAAGACCTGTTCAATTCTGCTTTCATCCGCAAAGACCATCATGTCATCTTCACAGGACACCTGAATCTCAAAATCATCCTGCTTGTGGTAGAAATGATATTTCTGAACATTCCGGCGGATCAGATCACTCATGGAGAATACCGTCCGGTGAAGTTCAACCACATGGTCTGAGAGCTTTGAAAGATCGAGCAGATCATCCACCAGGAATTTCAGACGCTCGCTCTCATTGATGATGACGTCAAGGTTTTCATCGGTTTTCTCACCCGGAAGATCCCGCATCATCTCGCCGTATCCCTTGATCATGGTCAGAGGCGTGCGCAGATCATGTGATACATTGGCGATCAGATCCCGCTTGGCCTGATCCGCTTTCTGAATGTCTGCGGCCGCCTGCGTCAGCGTATAGTTCAGTTCCTGCGCTTCCCGGTATACATCCGTCGTCGGATCCGTTATATACGTTCCCTCCGGAAGCTGCTTGGCTGCCTCGTTGATCTTCATCAGCGGTTTGGCAATCGTCCGTGTCATGAACCATGCCAGCAGCAGCACGGAAAGAAAGAGAATGCCGGCAATATACAGAATCTGAAGACGGAGTGTCTGAATCGTGGCATTGACCGGAGACAGTCCGGCATAAACCATGACAACAGACGTTCCGTAATCGGAGTCCACAATCCGGGTCAGCGTCAGATTCTTCATCTCCGCTTTCCCGCCGGGCGGTTCCTTTCCGATCTGCGGGCCGCCGGGAATGCCGATTCCTTCGGTCGTCGCAAGATATTCGTTGTTGTTTTCACGGGCAAGATCGTACTGTTCCAGAATCTCACGTGTATTCATCCGGTAAAGGACACAGCCCATGTTTCCGGTAACCTGATCGATTCCGTTGGTATCAATGATTCTGACACAGGTATCATTGGACGCACTGACGGACCATATCGTGTCAGTGAGATCTTCACTGTTTCCTTCCTGCAGCGCAGTTACAACTTCGTCACTGGCCTTCCGGACCATATCCGTTTTGTATTTTTCATACATCGGCTCCAGAAGATAGGTCTGAAATATCGTTAACAGCGCAATCAGTCCCAGCGCAAATACAGCCAGGTACAGTGTGATCTTAAATCTGAGACTTTTCTTTTTCAAAACGGTACCCAACTCCTCTCAGGGTAACGATATAACTGCTGTAGTCGCCGAGGTTTTTCCGCAGAAGCTTGATGTGTGTATCCAGTGTCCGGTCATCGCCGAAGAAGTCATAACCCCAGACTGTCCGGAGGATCTGCTCTCTTGTAAGTGCAATTCCTGCATTCTTTACAAGATAAACAAGCAGTTCATATTCCTTCGGGGAAAGGTTGACCCGCTCTCCGCGAATCGACACGGTCCGCGCACTGAAATCGATCTCCATCTCATTCATACGGAATACATCTTCACCGCTGGAAGACGGATTCACGCGTTTCAGAATCGCATGGATACGCATCATCAGTTCCTTTGACGAAAACGGCTTGACGACATAATCATCGACGCCGAGATCAAATCCGTGAATACGGTCATACTCTTCACCGAGCGCCGACAGCATGATCACCGGAATGCCCGGACATGCTTTGCGGATCTCGCGGACCGCAGAAAAACCATCCAGATTCGGCATCATGATGTCCATTACGATGAGATCATAACTGGTCCGTTCGCAGTGTTCGATCGCTTCCAGACCGTCTGCCGCTTCATCCGTTTCAAAACCTTCAAAGGCGGCATATTTCCGTATCATCTCACGGATCTTTTCTTCATCATCGACAATCAGTATCTTCGTCATATCGTTCTCCTGGAATTGAGTATATTCGGTCAATGTGAATATCGTGTGAACTTATGCGGCTTTTGTGACAACATTTGCGACCGCCTTGATTTCCGGAACTTCAAGTTCTTCGATCGTTCCGTTATCACCGGCCTGCGCATACCCTTCCCGCATCGGAATCTTTGCGAGCACGGGAATATTGTATTTCGCCGCAATCTCATCAATATGCGAAGTGCCGAAAATCTCGATATGCGCTCCGCACTCATCGCATTCGACATAGCTCATGTTTTCCACAAGACCGAGCAGCGGAATATTCATCATATTGGCCATATTAATTGCCTTCTCAACAACCATGCCGACCAGTTCCTGCGGGGACGCCACAACAATGATTCCATCCAGCGGCAGAGACTGGAATACGGTCAGCGGAACATCGCTGGTTCCCGGAGGCATATCGACGACCATGTAGTCCACATCATCCCAGAATACTTCCTGGTAGAACTGACGGATCACGCCAGCCACAATCGGACCGCGCCAGATGACCGGCTGATCATCGGTATCAAGCATCATATTTGAGCTGACGACCTGAATGCCGGTGGAAGTTTTTGCCGGATAAGCAAGCTCTCCGTCCCCGTACATCTTTTCCTTGATGCCGAATACTTTTGCCATGGACGGACCGGTAATATCGCCGTCAAGTACCGCGGTGCGCTTTCCTCTGCGCTGCAGTTCACTTGCGAGCAGACTTGAAACAAACGATTTGCCGACACCGCCCTTGCCGGATACGATGCCGATCACATGCTTAACCGAGCTGCGCGGATGCAGCGCGATTTTCATATCCTGCGGAGCAGTACGGTCTCCGCAGTTGGCAGAGCATCCTTCGCAGTTATGATTGCAGTTGCTGGAATTGATTTCACTCATGTTTTCTCTTTTTCTCCTCAAACACGGCTATTTTATCAAATCTTTATAAACCATGCACACTTCACACTTTTCTGATGGGAATCGTGATAAAATACCTGCGTTATAAGAAAAGAGGTGCCAATATGGCTGGATATGTAGTAGTTGGTAGTCAGTGGGGTGACGAAGGCAAAGGAAAGATCGTTGATCTTCTCGGAACACACATGGACATGGTTGTCCGTTTCCAGGGCGGAAACAATGCCGGACATACCGTTGTCGTGAACGGAAAAACCGTCATTCTCCACCTGCTTCCTTCCGGAATCCTCAACAAAGATGCCCTTTGCGTGATCGGTCCGGGCGTTGTCGTCAACCCGTTTGTACTGTTTGAAGAAATCGATAAGCTTCAGGCACAGGGATTTGACTGTTCCAACGTACGTGTCAGCGACCGTGCGCATCTTCTCATGCCATATCACAAATACATCGATGAACTCGAAGAGATTGATGCCGGTGCCGGAAAGATCGGCACAACAAAGAACGGTATCGGTCCATGCTATGCGGATAAATACAACCGTATCGGCATGCGCGTATGCGATCTTAAGGACTGGGATGTGTTCAAGGAAAAGCTGAAGGTCATTCTTGCCAAGAAAAACCGTCAGATCGTAAACCTCTATAACGGAACACCGTTTGATTATGAAGAAGTGCTCGCACAGTTTGAGGCGATCCGTCCGCGTCTTCTGCCGATGATCATCGATGCGGTAGACAAGGTCAACAAGGCACTGGATGCCGGCAAGAACGTCCTGTTTGAAGGCGCACAGGCAAATATGCTCGATATCAACTACGGAACTTATCCGTATGTCACTTCTTCCTCTCCGACTGCCGCAGGCGTCTGTGAAGGTGCCGGTGTCAGCCCGAAGAAACTGGACCGCATAATCGGTATTGCCAAAGCATACAGCACCCGTGTCGGAGAAGGTCCGTTCGTAACGGAACTGAACGATGAAATCGGTGAAAAGCTCCGGAAGTCCGGCAATGAGTACGGTGCTACAACCGGCCGTCCCCGCCGCTGCGGCTGGCTTGACCTCCCGGTTGTAAAACAGGCGGTCACAATCAACGGCATGACGGATCTTGCGATCACCAAGATCGATATTCTCTCAGGATATGATACCCTTCCGGTCTGTGTCGGATACAAAATCGGGGATACCGTCTATGACACGGTTCCTGCGCTGATCTCGGATATTGAAAAGGCTGTTCCGGTTTATAAGGAATTCCCCGGCTGGAAAGAAGATATCTCCGAATGCAGAACTTATGAAGAACTCCCGAAGGAATGCCGCGATTATGTCGAATTCATTCAGGAATACTGCGGTGTCCGGATCTGTCTGGTATCGGTCGGACCTGACCGCAAGAGCAACATTGTTCTGAATCCGCTGATCTGAATTTCTCAAACGCAATCATAAGGGGCCAGTTCGCTGAACTGACCCCTTTTCTTATGCAGTATACATTTATGAATCAGAGAATTTCTTCCATGACATATTCCATCTTTGATAACCCGACGGACTCATAGAAGGCAATGGCAGATGGATTGCAGGTCCATACATTCAGGGTAATATGATATGCGCCGATGGATAACGCATAGTCCTTTACTGCATCATAGATCCGCCTTCCGCATCCGGTATGACGCATGTTCTGATCCACACAGAGATCATCGATAAATACGGTGATGATATCCGTCATGTTTGAGGAATGCAGACGATGCTGAACAATGCACATCGCATATCCGACTGCAGTGTCGTTATCATCTGCGCCGACAAAAATCGGTGTATCTTCGTTATGGATCATGGCACGCAGTTCTTCATCGCTGTATTTGGTGGTATTCGGAATAAAAATGTCCGGTCTTCCTTCCGCATGGATATTCAGCACCTGCAGAAGAAGTTCCTTCAGTCTTGGAATATCCGTATCCTTCGCGCGTCTTACATACATATTCTGAGTCTCCGTAATCATATGCGCAAAGTATATAATGGAACCAGTAAGAAAGGTAATCTGTTGCACAAATGTTTTCCGAAAATCTGATTGAAATCTGTGCAGGAAGCGCAGAAGATGTAATGACCGCATGCCGGTTTCCAATTGACAGAATTGAACTGAACAGTGCACTGGAACTTGGCGGACTGACTCCGTCACTCTCTGTCCTGCGTTTTGCGAAGGAGCATGCTTCGATTCCCATCATGTGTATGATCCGGCCGCGGGCTGCCGGCTTTATTTACAGTGAAACGGAATTTGAGATCATGCGCAGCGATGCGAAGCTCATGCTGGAGAACGGCGCCGACGGGATCGTGTTCGGCTTTCTGAATCCGGACCATACCGTTGATGAAGAACGTACTGCAGCATTGGCCAATCTTGCCCATTCCTATGGGCGACAGGCAGTATTCCACCGGGCGTTTGATCAGACTGCTGATCCCTTCAGCGCAGCAGAAGCACTGATCCGCTGCGGGATCGACCGCGTACTGACCAGCGGGCAGAAGGATACAGCGCCCGAAGGTGCTTCGCTGATTGCGGAGCTGATTCAGCGCTATGAACCATCGCTTTCGATCCTGCCCGGCGCAGGCATCAATGCGGATACGATTCTTGACGTAAAGCAGAAAACCGGCGCCCGGCAGTTTCATATGACCGCGAAATCACTTCGGAATGACAGCGGAACCTACCCTGCCGTCGACGCCAGAAATATCCAGGCAGTCATGAATGTTCTGCGTACCTGCACCTCCGCATCCGGACAGCCTGTCCTGACCCGGGAAGATGCGGAAATGCTGGAACAGGAACATTACGAACAGAGCCTCGCAGACTGAAAATGGTGAAGCTTCCGCTTCACCATTTTTGTTTTTCAATGATTTCAGAGCAATCCGACGCGATGATAGATCTCATCGATCCGGTGGGTATGATACGAGGTGTCAAAACAGTCATCAATTTCTTCCGGCGTCAGAACTGCAGTAACTTCCGGCAGTCCTTCCATCAGTGTGCGAAAATCAAGATTGTTTTCCCATGCCTTGATTGCCTGCGGCTGAACCGTATCATATGCCTGTTCACGGCTCCATCCCTTTTCAACCAGTTTCAGCATGAACCGCTGACTGAAGATGACGCCGTTTGTTTTCCAGATGTTGGCTTTCATGTTTTCCGGGAAGACCGTGAGATCATTCAGGATCTTCCCGAAGCGGTTCAGCATATAATCCAGCAGTGCGGTTGCGTCCGGCGCAATGATCCGTTCTGCGCTGGAATGTGAGATATCACGCTCATGCCAGAGCGGCACATCCTCATATGCGGTCACCATATATCCGCGCAGCACTCTTGAACATCCGCAGATGTTTTCCGAGCCGATCGGGTTACGCTTGTGCGGCATGGCACTGCTGCCTTTCTGTCCCTTGCGGAAGCGCTCTTCCACCTCGCGGACTTCAGTTCTCTGCAGATGACGGATTTCCATTGCCATCTGTTCCAGTGAAGAGCCGATCAGCGCAAGTACGCTGAAGTAATGCGCGTGACGGTCACGCTGCAGGATCTGGGTGGAAATTGCAGCACTCTCAATTCCGAGATGCTCGCATACATAATCCTGTACAAACGGCGGGATGTTTGCGAACGTTCCGACAGCACCGGAAATCTTTCCGCACTCCACATCCCTTCGGGCTGCACGGAACCGTTCCAGGTTGCGCTTCATCTCTTCATACCAGAGCGCAAATTTCATGCCGAAGGTTGTAATTTCCGCATGGACACCATGAGTGCGGCCCATCATGACCGTATCCTTATATTTCAATGCGTTATTCTTCAGGATTTCCATGAATGCAAGGATATCTTCTTCCAGGATCTCGTTTGCCTTGCGGAATCGATAGCCGTATGCAGTGTCCACAACATCCGTGCTGGTAACACCGTAATGGATCCATTTTTTCTCTTCACCGAGTGACTCACTGACACAGCGGGTAAATGCGACTACATCATGATGCGTAGTCTCTTCAATTTCGAGAATACGTTCGGTTGTAAAGGTTGCCTTTTCACGAATCAGGCGGACATCTTCTTCCGGAATCAGGCCAAGTTTCGACCATGCCTCATCAATCAGGATTTCAACTTCGAGCCATGCCTGAAACTTTGCGTCCTCACTCCATAAATCTCTCATCGGTTTGCGTGAATAACGATCAATCATAATCCGGTTCTCCTAACGAGTCCACATTGTATCATAAGGAATATAAATTTAAAGATGAATATTTTCGCATAACCATGCGGCTTCATCGCAATTGAACGTTTTACCGGCAGACAACTGACACAAAAATTAGTTTGAAAGGCAACATTTCAACGTGATACGATGAACACAATTACAGCGATGTTGGAATTCCAACATCTTGAAACGAGGTGCCATGACTGATTATCTGAAGACGATTCATAAATCAAAACTGTTTCGAAAAGTGCCGGAGACAGACCTTGAGCCGCTCCTGGAACAGTTGGATTCCCAGCTGAAATTCTATCGTGCAGGACAGGTAGCGGTTACCGCAGGACGTCGCGTACGGCGTGTCGGTCTGATTCTCGAAGGAACCTTTAATATGTATGAGTATGACTTCTGGGGACGCGAGCATCACATTGATACCCTGAAGAGCGGCATGTTACTGCTGGAAAACAATGCGGTCAGCGGAACCGTAACGATTCATAACTACACGGCAATGGAATCCTCTGTCATTCTGTGGTTCAATATCCGCGAAATTCTCCGCCTCGATGAAACCCATACCAGCAATACGATCCTGATTCAGAGTTTCATGAAGGAACTGGCGCGGAAAAACCTGCAGTTATATACACGCCTTTCCGATCTGGACCGCATGAGCACAAAAGAAAAACTTCTTTCGTTTCTCTCGAAAGAAGCTCTTCGTCATAACAGTGATGAATTTGACATTCCGTTTGACCGGAAACAGCTTGCGGAGTATCTGTCCGTAGAACGTTCCGCAATGAGCGCAGAACTCTCTGCGCTGGCAAAAGCCGGTTACCTGGAAACCAGACGGAATCATTTCAAACTGCTGAAGCCGTCACTTCGAACTGAGGACTGACTCCGCAATCTTGCGTGCGTTTTCAATGTCGTTGGTTACAATCAGGACGACCTTATCGCCCGCTTCCTGTACAATTGCATTGTCGATCTTGAATACTTCATCCGGATAGTAGTTCTGCATCTGCTCTTTCGCAGTCGCAAGATACGTATTGATCTTATCCTTTACTGCCGCAGTATCGTCAGACTGGAACACAGCAACAATGTCCGCACTCTTGTCATTGGCAATGTAGACGGAACTGTCCTTCAAGGTTCCTTCTTCAAAGAAGAAGAGCCCTTTTATAATGCGGTCTTCCACCTTATCCATCTTGTCGGAAAGGTTCAGCTGCGAAACGATGGACTCTGCCTGCGCGGAAGCAGCCTGACCTGCCGATGTGGATGATCCGCATCCAACCAGCAGCAGAATGCACAGAATACTACTCACAAACTTCTTTAACATAAACACTCCTCCTTACCACATGTGTTTTGATATACTCTTCGAGAGCTCGTGTACCTGTCGGTCCGAAATGAAGACCGTCGCCGACATACTCTTCCCGAATCAGTCCTTCTTCATCGGTCATGCCGTTATCAAGATCGAGGTAATACATATAGTTCTGACGTGCAAGATCTGCAAGTCGCGTATTCACCCAGCTCAGATGTTCACTTAATGAAGGTTCCGGAAGTCCGGAAATACTGCGCGGATGATAGGTCGACATGATGTAGATATCAGAATCCGGATTATTCTCCCGCAGCATCGTCAGAATACTCTGATACTGTTCATAAGCCCAGCTGTCAAAATAGGATTCAGAGTTGCGGATCTCATTGATTCCGAACAGCAGATAGATGTTGTTTTTGTTCGTTGTCGACAGAACATCCATCATCGTCGCATCTTCGTCGTGATTATCCAGCTTCATTGTATCAATCAGCCAGAGATTCAGAGATGTGACATATTCCACCTGCGCATTTTCAAGCGATCCCCAGAGATACATGGCACCCATGCGGGAGTCACCCGCGAGCAGTACATCGCTGAAATAGGTATCTTCGATTTCTCCGCTCCACGGAACCGGCTGAGTGTAGTCATAAAAATCCAGCACCCGGCACGCATACGGCGCAGGTTCTTCGAACCCTTCGGCATCCTCTCCTTTTTTCTCAGCTGAACCGCCGCATGCGGATAAGGCCAGCGCGGTGATTACAGCGATCAGTCGTTTCCCTTTCATTGATTGAACAGTTCTTCACTTTCTTCTTCGTTACTGAAGCTCGGAAGCTCCGGAAGCTCCTTCAGACTGAGCAGTTTAAAGGAATTCATGAATTCCTCTGTCACTTCATACAGAATCGGACGGCCGGCAGCTTCAGAACGGCCGCTTTCCCGGATCAGATCTCTTGCCATCAGTTTCCGCAGCATCATATCTGCGCCGACACCGCGGATCTCCTCAATTTCGACCCGTGTGATCGGCTGCTTGTAGGCAATGATCGCAAGCGTTTCGAGCGCCGCCTGGGAAAGCTGGGCTGTCTTTGTGATCTGAAACAGACGCTTTGCATAATCAAAAACAAACACCTTGGACAGGAACCGATAGGTGCCGGCATAGTTTGCAATTTCAATTCCGCGGTTGTCATCGGTATACTCTTCCATCAGTTCATCAAAGTACTCAGCCACAAGCTCCGGGGTAATATCGAGTGCCGTGGCTGCCTGTTCAGCTGTCACTCCCTCATCTCCTGTAATAAACAGCAGTCCTTCGAGAACCGCTTTTGCCTTGCGCGGATCCGGTGCATTTGCGGCTTCCAGATGCGGCAGCTGACCATCCAGCAGCGACAGCTGTTCCACCTGTTCTTCATTCAGTTCCCGGCTGTTGTCATCAAGCAGTTCGGATTCTCCGCCAGACTCTTCTTCGGTCGGTTCATCTGCCTGCGGCTCACCGTCTGCCTCAATAAAGGTGACATGACTTTCCGTCTCTTCAGATACTTCAGGCTCTTCTGAAACAGATTCCTGTGTTTCCGCTTCCGTTTCGTTATTCTCTGTTTCGGGCTGTTCTGCCGGCTGGGCAAATACATCCGGATTATTCAGTTCAATTTCTTTTTCGCTCATGCCATTCCCGTCCCTCTGGAAAACCAGATTACATCATTTTCATCCACAGTAAAAACCAGCGTGTGAAGCCGTGCAAGATCCAGCACCGCAAGGAATGTGGCGATAAACATCGGCATATCCGTGCAGTCATCAAGCAGGTTCTCAAACCGGAAGGTTTCCGGCAGGCGGTCAAGCTTTGCCCGAACTTCCAGTTCACGGTCTTCCATGGAAATCTCACGATGCGTATATTTCGTCTCAATCGGTTTCTGAAGCTGAATCCGCATCAGAACCTTTCGCATGGCGCGCATCAGATCATACGGATTTCCTTCATAGTGAGAGTCATCCGGCTCCGTATTAGCCCATTCATCGATGATGCCGGATACGGGCTTGGACAGCATCTCCTGCCGTTCCTCATACATCCGTCCGAACGAAGCGGAGATTTCCTTGAACTGCTGATACTCCAGAAGTCTGCGGACAAGACGGTCCTTGGGATCTTCTTCATAATCATCTTCAAGTTCGCTGTTGTCACGCGGAAGCAGTTTTCTTGACTTGTATTCAATCAGCTCCGCAAGTTCCACAAGATATTCACTCGCCACTTCAAGATGCATTTCACTCATCGCATTGAGATAGGCTACATACTGATCCGTCAGAATATTCACATCGAGATCAAATAAATCGAGTTCTTTTTCCTTGATCAGATGAAGCATCAGATCCAGCGGTCCTTCAAACTGATCAATCGTCACTTTAAATTCATTCATATCCGTTGGACATTATACTAAAAATCAGCCTGTCGGGAAACGTCGAATCCGGCCGAGATTCATAAAATCAGCCTGTCTCTGCGACAGGCTGATCAATCGAATTTTAATTTGCGACAATATTGACGATCTTGTTCGGGACAACAATGACCTTACGTACTGTTTTCCCTTCCAGGAAAGGCTTGAGACCCTCCTGGGCAAGCGCAGCTTCACGGACATCCGCCTCCGGCGCATCCTTGTCAAATTCAAACTTCGCACGAACCTTGCCGTTGACCTGAACAACGATTGTGACATGTTCCATGACGAGTTTTGTCTCATCATAGGCCGGCCATGCCTCATAGGCAATCGTATCCGCGCCGGTATAGCTCTGATAGATTTCTTCACACATATGCGGTGTGAACGGGCTCAGCACCTTGATGAAGTTGATGATCATATCCCGGTTGACCTTCTCTGCCTTATAGCAGTCGTTGATGAAGATCATCATCTGGCTGATTGCGGTATTGAAGTTCAGGGTATCGATATCTTCGGTGACCTTCTTGATCGTGCAGTTATAGACATAATCCAGTGCCGGTGTCGGCTCTGTCGTAATCTTTTCCGGCATTTCCATGCACAGACGCCAGACACGCTCGATCCATTTGCGGGAACCCTCTACGCCCTGTTCACTCCACGGTTTGGAAGCCTCCAGCGGCCCCATGAACATTTCATAGAGTCGCAGGGTGTCCGCACCGTACTGTTCTACGATCACATTCGGATCAACGATGAATTCCGGATACCGTTTTCCCATCTTGATGCCGTTGGCACCGAGAATCATACCCTGGTGAACGAGCTTCTTAAACGGTTCCTTTACCGGTACATAGCCCTTGTCATAGAGGTAATTGTTCCACATGCGACTGTACAGCAGATGTCCGACCGCGTGTTCCGGAC
Source organism: Solobacterium sp. (assembly GCA_017469885.1). Classification (GTDB taxonomy): domain Bacteria; phylum Bacillota_I; class Bacilli_A; order Erysipelotrichales; family Erysipelotrichaceae; genus Bulleidia. The sequence goes on along the minus strand of JAFUFO010000010.1, from coordinate 154,351 downwards.
CGCCGACATAGAGATCGACCGGCATCCAGTGCTCCAGCAGTTTCGGGTCCGCAATTGCATTGTCATTATGCGGATCGATATACCGCAGGAAGTACCAGGATGAACCGGCACTGCCCGGCATGGTGCTTGTCTCGCGTTTTCCCTTTCTGCCGTCCAGTTCCACATTGACCCAGTCCGTTGCTTTTTCCAGCGGAGATGCACCGCTTGCGGATGGCTTGTAGTCATCGAGTTCCGGCAGAATCAGAGGCAGCTGGTCAAGCGGAAGCGCAACCATCTCATCATTGTCGAAATGAACAATGGGAATCGGCTCTCCCCAGTAACGCTGCCGTGCAAAGATCCATTCACGGATACGGTAATTGATTTTCTTCTGACCAAGTCCCTTTTCTTCCAGCCATGCGGTCATGGCATTGATCGCATCTTCCTTGTTCATTCCGTTCAGGAAACCGCTGTTGATGTGGAGACCGTCTTCAACATAAGCCTCTTCTTCCACATTGCCGCCTTCCAGAACCGGAATGATCTCCAGACCGAATTTCTTTGCGAATTCATAGTCACGGGTATCATGCGCAGGAACCGCCATGATGGCACCGGTTCCGTACGTGGCCAGTACATAATCACTGATCCAGATCGGGATTTCTTTCCCATTAACCGGATTGATGGCATAGGCGCCGGTAAATACACCGGTCTTGTCCTTGTTCAGTTCCGTACGCTCAAGATCTGATTTGGTGGAGCATTCCTTTACATAGGCATCAACCGCTGCCTTCTGTTCCGGTGTCGTGATCAGATCGACCAGTTTATGTTCCGGCGCAAGTACGCAGTACGTCGCACCAAACAGGGTATCGCACCGTGTGGTGAATACGGTAAAGCTTTCATCATGGCCCTTTACCGCAAATGTCACATGGGCACCGATGGACTTTCCGATCCAGTTGCGCTGCATTTCCTTTGTGCTTTCCGGCCAGTCGATCTCATCCAGGCCTTCCAGCAGACGCTCGGCATATTTGACGATGTCAATGACCCACTGCTTCATGTTCTTGCGGACAACCGGATAACCGCCGCGCTCACTCTTTCCGTCGATGACTTCATCATTGGCAAGCACGGTTCCGAGTTCTTCGCACCAGTTGACCGGCATGTCTACGCACTTTGCAAGACCGTCCTCAAACAGGAGTTTGAAGATGAACTGTGTCCATTTGTAGAACGAAGGATCACATGTGGAAACCTGGCGGTCCCAGTCATAGGAGAAGCCGATGTTCTTCAGCTGATGGGTAAAAATACCGATATTGTTCTTAGTGAACTCATCAGGATGATTTCCTGTATTGATCGCATACTGTTCTGCAGGAAGTCCGAAGGAATCGAATCCCATCGGATGCAGAACATTGTATCCTTCCATCCGCTTCTTGCGGGAAACGATATCCGTAGCGGTATAACCTTCCGGATGTCCGACATGCAGACCCGCACCGCTCGGATACGGAAACATGTCGAGCGCATAGAATTTCGGTTTGGAAAAATCCCAGACATCGGTCCGGAATGTCTTGTTTTCCTCCCAGTACTTGCGCCACTTCTCTTCTGTTTTCTTGTGGTTGTATGCCATAATTTTTTCTCCTGTTTCAGATAAATAAAACGTCCTCAGTCTAAGGACGTTGTTCACGCGGTACCACCTTAGTTCCCGGAATGATTCCCGGGCGCTTAGTTTCCTGCGTTAACGCTGCAGATGCGGTTGCTCGGGGGATGAGTTCACCGTTTCACTCCGCTGCCTTTCACCATCCGGCAGCTCTCTTCTGGGCAGTGATTTCCGGCTACTGCTTCCCTTTCTACGCAATAACGACATTGTAGAACAACCACAGTAAAACTGCAACGAAAATAAAGATGCGGCACCTGCCGCATCTGATTACATTGATATGAATTAATGATTACCACTCATAGCCGAAGGATACAAACGGTCCGCCGGCTGTCCAGTCAATCGGATTGTAAGACATTCTGTTAATAATTCCGGAAATATTTGTCCGGTACGTATAGCCCATCGGATCAGCAACAGTTGTGTTGCCGTTTGCATCGAGGCCATAGAGAACCACGCAGTGGGTATAAGCAGAATTTCCGCCGATGCAGGCCGCAACCAGCTTTCCGCGGGAGAGATCATAGTACATGCTGTCATAATCGGAGAATGCACGTACACCAAGTCCGTATGCAGCACCGACGTTCAGGAGTCCTCCGCTGTCGGTTCCGTGTCCGTATCCGGCATTGTAGTTTCCATAAGCGTTCAGTGTATATCCGAAATCAAGCGGTGAGCCGCCGATTCCGAAATGATTCATAATCATCGCCAGTGCAGTCGGTACACAACCGGTAGAACCAAAGTTGCCTCCGGAGCCGATTGTCACACCAGCCCAGGCACCGTTTCTCTGTGAATAAACCGGTACATTTGTGACAACTGTCGATGTACGATTTCCGTTCGCATCATAGTTGATTACTGCACCGTTGGCATATTCCTGATAAGGACCTGCCGACCAACCGCCGTTCCAGCTCTGCTGTCCGCCTCCGGTTTCGACCCATCTGCCTTCGATCCATGTCTGTGATGCATCATCCCAGTAGCCATCGACCCAGTAGCCATCAGCCGCAACCGGCGCAATTGTGCTCATCATAACGAGCGCAGCACCCGCAACAGCTGTGCATGTTTTCTGTATTATGTTCATCTTATCCTCCCCGTTTGAAAGAATTATATACCCTTTTTTCGCTGTGCACTTTAAAATTAGGCGAATTAATACATAAACACCAGATGTTTTATGCGGATATCAGTTACTGGGAGTGTTCGAATGCTTCCCTTGTTAATGCGGCACCCGGAATGCCAACGACAGCGGCAGAATTAACGGAGGCAATCTTCAGGGATTCTGCAAGATCTTTTCCAAGCATGGAACAGGAAATAATTGTGCCGATATGACAGTCACCGGCTCCGGTACCGTCTACCGCATCAACTGGAACGGCCGGTTCAAAATAATGCCGTTTTCCATCATATGCATACGCGCCTTTTACCCCATCCGTCATAATTACCGTATTGCCGGTACGGGCGTACAGAAGTTCTGTTAGCTGTTCAGAGGTCACATTGGCATCATCCAGATATCCTCGTTTCATCAACCATGAAACAGACTCTCTGCGGTTGAGATGCAGGATCGGATGACACGCAAGAATGGCATCCATTCTGTCATCCGGCACCGCAAGAATTCTTGAGCTCGGCGCAAAGAAAATCTGAAGTTCCGGATGGTTCTGAAGAAAGGACACAATATGAACACCGGATTTTTCTTCCAGTTCCAGTCCGCAGACATAGGCATCTGTATAGCTATTCGCATCCAAAGCATCAAACCATTCTTTCTTAAACCGATACTCCGCACCATGTACTGCCATAAAGGTACGGTTGCCTTCCGCATCCACTATGCAGTAGCAGCATCCGTTTTCTTCATTTGGACACAGAACCGGTTTGATTCCTCTTTCTTCCAGACGGTTCTTCACAAAGGTTCCGAAGACACCGGTTCCGACCGGTGAAAACAGCGTAAACGGAAGACCGTACAGAGACAGGACATTTGCGGCATTATAACAGCACCCTCCAAGGGCTACGGTCTGTCCGTAAGGGTTCACATCTTCTTCCAGTGCAGGAAGGTGATCAACGCGGATCATCACGTCCGCAACCGTGGATCCGATCATCAGTGCTTTTCTCATGCGTACATTATATGCTTGCACACCGGAATTCGCTCAGAAAATAAAAATTTCTTATCATCTGTGCACCTTTCCTCCTCCGATGAAGTGGTATTATCAGAATAAATATTGGGAGGTTTTTGAAAAGACCAGATGAAATCAAGAAAACCAGCATACCTTACCCTGTATCAGATTCTCCGACAGCGGATAACTGAAGGAGCATTTCCCTACGGAAGCCGTTTTCCCAGCAAGCGTTCCCTTGCGGCACAGTATGACCTGTCGCTTGTTACGGTAGAACACGCAATCGAACTGCTTGATGAGGAAGGATATATTGAGACGCGCGAGCGTTCCGGAGTATTTGTGACCTATCGGAAAGATGCCATGCTTGCAGTTCATGAGGAGGAATCCCTTTTCACGGATATGGAAGTTCAGCTCTCCGATGATGTGTTTCCCTTCAGTGTGATTGCCCGGACGATCCGCAGAGTGCTCAGCGATTACCAGGAGGAAATTCTGGTCAAAAGTCCTTCTGCCGGACTGTTCCAGCTGCGTTCCGCAATTGCCGCCCATCTTCTTGCGGGCCGCGGGATTACCGTCACTCCGGAACAGATCGTCATCGGCAGCGGTGCAGAGTATCTTTACGGCATCCTTGTAAATATCCTCGGACGGGACCGGATTTACGGCATTGAAGACCCTTCCTATGAAATCATCCGCAAAGTCTATCAGGCAAGCGGTGTTACGATCGATCCGCTGAAGATGGGACGCAATGGAATTCTGAGCAGTGAACTGAAGCGCTCTGATGCCTCGGTTCTGCACATCACCCCCTATCACAGCTGGCCGACCGGCATCAGTGCGGATGCGTCCAAACGCAGAGAGTATCTTTCCTGGGCTACCGAACGTAACGCGGTTCTTGTCGAAGATGATTATGACAGCGAATTCACGCTGTCCGGAAAGCCCGCTGATACCATCTTCGGCACCTCGGATTATCATCAGGTCGTGTATATCAGTACCTTTTCCCGCACGATTGCGCCATCGATCCGTATTGGATTCATGATCCTTCCGGAATCCCTTCTTCCCTCCTTACATGAAAAGGCAGGATTTTACTCCTGCCCTGTTTCCACCTTTTCACAGCTGATTCTGTATGAACTGCTGCGAAACGGAGATTATGAACGTCAGTTAAACCGGATCCGCCGGGGACGGCGCAGACACCGCTGATTCTTCTTCCTCCTGACGGATCGGGAGCCGGATGAGGAAAACCGATCTGGAACCATCACGGAATGCTTCAAACGTACCGCCGCAGAAGCGGTCAAGGCGCTCCTGGACAGTTTTCAGAAGAGGAAATGCTGTGCAGATATGTTTCAGGGAATCTTCATCATTGATGTCATCGTCACAGATGACCCGAATCATATCACAATCGGTTTCGTGCACCGTTTCGATTCGTAACAGACCGCCTTCTGCACGGCGCTGCAGGATATTTGCGATGATGTGTTCCAGAACCGTCACAAGCGATAACGCCGGAACAAAAAATCCGTTTGCCTTATAATCTGTCACCACATTGAGCTGATCTTCATACCGCATTTTCTGCAGTTCCAGGTAACTGTTGACCGTTTTGATTTCGGACTCAAACGGAACCATATGATCTGTCTTAAGTCCGGTGTATTTTCCCTGCATGTAATCCCCAAGATCATTGACGGCTTTCTTCGCACTGGCAGGATTATGATCGATCTGATAGGAAATTGTATTCAGCGCATTGCATACAAAATGCGGGTTCTGCGCCAGCAATGCGGCATCATCCGTTTTCACATATTCCTTCACTATCCGGATGCGCGGCTTTTCTTGTCCATGGGAATCCGCGCTTTTTTCAGCCGCACTGGAGATCACAGCCGGAAGTGTCTCCGCTGCAGGACCTGTGCCGCGGCGTGACATGCGGCCAAGCATATATAGAATCAGGTATACCATCATCATGACGGTATACACCGGTCCGGCATAGTGAAGTCCGAATACCACCGGCACCAGCATGCATGCGGGAAACAGGGCCGCACAGAACACATAGATCATGCGCGGAGAGGATCTGCGCAGACGGCGGTGCAGCGCCGAAAAGACACTCAGGTCAGCCGCAAGCGCCGCAATAAATGCGACTATGCCAAAGACTGACAGGAAAATCGTCAGGCGTGTTCCGAACCCTTCCGGACCAAGCTCCCCGATCATGATCAGGGAACTCAGAACCGCAAATACAGCAAGCCCGTTGACGCCGAGATAGATCCATTCCTGCTTGGAAAAACGGAATATATTTCCAAATCCGCGCTGAATGCCGGCTCCGATGCCAAGCACGATCACAAACGTATTGACCATATAAACAATCTGAATCAGGGTGCGGTAGGCAAGCACATCTACCCTGCCGAGTGCAGTGATTTCAAGCACCTGAAATACCGCATTGACCATGAACCAGAAGAAAAATAAAATACAGTTTCTGAGCAGCACCTTCCGCATCAGCAGCATGATCAGACATGTAAGAAGACTGAATACGAGAGCCCAGAGACAGATTGATGTTTCAAATGGATGTAAGGTAAATCCTGTCATGTTGTCTCCTTCATTTAAGGGGTAAATCCAATTATAAGTCCATTCGAACTCCCTTGCAGTACTTTTTCCGTCCGCCATAGTTCATGTTTTTTGCAGAACATATTATTTCCCGCATGAACAGCGGATTTATTTGATATACTATCGGATGGAAAAGAGGAAACTCCTATGACAGCGATTGCATTTGATTCCAAACAGTACCTTCAGCTGCAGAGAGATAAGATTCTGGAACGCATTCAGATGTTCGACGGAAAGCTGTATCTCGAATTCGGCGGAAAGATGTTCGAAGACTTCCATGCCGCACGTGTTCTTCCGGGTTATGAGCCGAACAATAAGATCAAACTTCTTACGGAGCTCAAAGACAAAGTAGAACTGATTATATGCATCAATGCCAACAACATCGAACACTCCAAACTGCGCGGTGATACCGGCATCTCCTATGATCAGGAACTGCTTCGTATCGTCGATGCCCTGAAGGCGCTGGATCTGTATGTCGGATCCGTTGTCATCACACAATATGCACATCAGCCTGCGGCTGATCAGTTCCGCCGCCAGCTTAAGGCGGACGGAATCCGTTCCTATCTCCACTATCCGATCCCCGGCTATCCGACCGATGTGGACTTTATCGTCAGCCCGGAAGGACTCGGTAAAAACGATCACATCAGGACAACCCGCCAGCTGATCGTCGTTACTGCCCCGGGTCCCGGATCCGGAAAGATGGCAACCTGCATTTCGCAGCTCTATAACGACAGCCGTAAGGGAATCAAATCCGGTTATGCAAAGTTCGAGACCTTCCCGGTCTGGAATCTTCCGCTGAACCATCCGGTCAACCTCGCCTATGAAGCCGCTACAGCGGATCTCAATGACGTAAACATGATTGATCCGTTCCATCTTGAGGCTTATGGAATTCCTGCCGTCAACTATAACCGTGACGTTGAGATCTTCCCTGTCCTGAACCGCCTCTTTGAAGCAATTCAGAATGAAAGCCCGTATAAGTCACCGACGGACATGGGTGTCAATATGCTCGGCTACTGCATCGTCGATGATGAAGCAGCCAAGGAAGCATCCAAGCAGGAAATCATCCGCCGTTACTACAAGACACTGGTCGATGCCTTCCATGAGGAAGTCAGTGAAGACAGTGTCGAAAAAATCAAGGTTCTCATGAACAAGGCTGATGTCACGCCGGATGACCGGGTATGTGTCGGTGTTGCACGTAAAAAAGCCGCAGAAACCGGCGCTCCTGCCATGGCAATCGAACTTCCCAATGGGAAAATCGTTACCGGGAAGACTTCCAGTCTCTTCGGACCGAGTTCCGCCGCAATCATCAATGCGATCAAGGCACTCGCCGGAATCACCAAAAACAAGCACCTCATCGAGCCGGCATTCGTCAAACCGATCCAGGATCTGAAGGTCAAGAATCTGGGAAATCACAATCCCCGTCTCCATACCGATGAACTTCTCATTGCCCTCAGCATCGTCGCAAAGACCAACGAAACATGCGCCGCCGCGATGAAGCAGCTGCCCAATCTCTACGGATCAGAGGCACACAGTACGGTTATTCTCCCTGCCGAAGACGCAAACATGTACCGCAAGCTCGGCATCAACGTCACCTTCGATCCGGTATACCAGCAGAAAAAGCTCTATCACCGCAAGTAATCGAAAATAAAAGACGCTTCCCCGGCATCTGTGTCACAGGCACAGATCACCTGCGGAAGCGTTTTTTCGTTCTGTCATGTTCAGTCAATGTCCGCCAGGCTGTCGATCACCTTTTTCAGTTCCAGCGGTACGCGTTTGCTGCCCTGCATGGAACGTACACCGAAGGTACGAAGCACCTTCATGGTAAGCAGTTCCTTCGGATAGCGTTTTACCACTTTGAGCCGCATCGATTTCTTTCGTTTTGACGACGACGGATAATACGGATTGGGAAGATCCGATTCCACCACAATGGTCTTAAATACAATGGCGGAATCCGGTGCAGCAGAGTAGATATAAACAATATCTCCAGGTTTTGCGTTGACCGGCTGTGACCAGTCCCGAATCGAATTCATGCGCAGATAAGCATACAGATCAAAATAATTCGGATTCGCAGGAACGATCCATTCGTTGGAAGCCTTCTGAACCGCATTGCCTGAAACCAGTTTTCGGCTCGCAGTGATCAGGGAAAAGATGCGGTCGTCCTTCAGCGTGTCATCCAGAAGAACCGAGATCCATTTCTTTTTATTCATGTGCCAGGCCGGATAAATACCGGTTTCACAGATCAGCTTCTCCTGCTCGGCATCTTCCGCCTTCAGATTAATCACTTCCACAAGACTGTTGTCATCCCCACCGCAGATCCGGTTTCGTTCCACGCGCATGACGAGCCCGTACCAGCGCTGACTTCCCGGCACCCGGAACACAACGGACTCCCTGGACTTTTCAAACGGATGATCATAGGAATCATTCCACTGCGAAATAATCCTGTCCGCAAGACGGTTTGCCTGTGCACTCACAAACAGCTGATCATCAAATGTCTCATCCCGGATGCGGCAGAGAAGATCGTAGTACTCCTGACGGATCGTACTGACAAACGCGCTGGTCTGCGATGCGACCCGGAGCGGAAGATATTCTTCTTCCATCTCGGTTTCAATTACGGTTCCCTGTACAGCCCCATCCTTATGCACTTCGATCTCTGCCCGGAATTCATCGTCATGAAACGGGATGGAGATATGATAGCCATCAGACGACTTCAAAAAGCCGAACTTCTCCAGTTTGGCTTCATTGATCCGACTTTTTTCGAATACCAGTGTTTCAAGGTCTGCAGGAATCGTATCCATGGCATCTCCTCAGTCAATATATCGGATAATCGTTCCGGTCCGCCGGGTTTCCTTCAGATCCAGAACGCGCTGATTTGCGGATCCCCGGAAGGTAAGACGGATGTCCTTCTGTTCCTCGATAAACGGACCGTCCACAAGGACATCAATATAGGAAAGCATCTCATCGGTAACGTCGCAATACCGTTTTCCGCCCGGTACCAGATCACGGTCATAGACAAATCCGGTATAGGACCAGACTGTCTTTTCCGGCAGCTCACGGCGCACCCGGCGCAGCAGTCCGACAAGAACCTGCTGGTTTTCCACCTCAAACGGCTCACCGCCAAGCAGGGTCAGCCCGGAAATATTCGGGTCCCGCAGCGCATCAATCAGTTCCTGTTCTGTTTCTTCCGTATACGGAGTGCCGTATCTGAAATCCCATGTCTGCGGCTGAAAACAGCCTTTGCAGTGATTTGTACAGCCGCTGACAAACAGGGTGACGCGTACACCCTCTCCGTCCGCGATATCATATTTTTTAATCGTTCCGTAATACATTGAAGATACCTTCCTGACAGGAAAAATCATAGCACAGTACCGGAGAAGTTTTCTGAATTGTACCGGAATTCCCCGTAAACGAAAACAGCGGCAGATCACTGATCTGCCGGCTGTCTGATTTCGATTTTTGCCGGTTCCTTCGGATGAATATCCAGCTGCGGATACGGAATCCGGATTCCTGCCGCTTTCAGATCATCCTGAATGACGCGAAGCGCTGCACGCCGGAGTTCCGGCATAACACTTGGTTCACAGAAGAAACGAATCTTATAGATGACACCATGATCGCGGAAATCATGAACGCCTTTGTATACACAGTCATCGATACCCGGAATATCACGGATCCGGTCACAGATCTCACGCAGAATCTGATTGACCTTCTTGTGGTCATCCTCATAAGAGAGCTGGAGATTGATATCTGTCAGTTTACTGCGGCGGACAATATCATCAATGTTGCGGTTTGAAATAACAACGATATCTTTAGTATCAATATCGATGAGCTTTACCGTACGCTGGTTCATCTCTGTCACAAGCCCGACATGATTCTTGTAAATGATCGTATCTCCTACCGCAAAATAATCGTCGTGCGCAAGATGCATTCCGTTCACAACGTCCTTCAGCAGTTCCTGAATCGCAAGACCGATGATTGCACTGATGATACTCAGAAATGCCGCAAGTGTGGTCAGCTTGATTCCGTTGATATGCATGATCAGGGCAATGGCAATGACCGCCAGAATAAACCGGCTGACCCTTACCGTGGCAAGAAGAATGCTCTCCTGCCGCGAGAATGTAGGAGATGAACGATGCTTTTTGATCATCTGATTATGAACAACGCCAATCAGATGGGCAAGCACAAAATAAACGATTATAATCGCCGCACTGATAATCAGTGATGTCCGATTCACCTGAATCAAATCATCCATAACCTTCCGAAAACTCCCTCGTTGTGCTGATTGTAATATGTTTCTGCTGACGGTGTATGTTCAGGTATGTGCCGCTCAGCTGGGTTCCCGTTCAATTTCAAGCAGTTTTGTAAATCCGGATACCTTGAATATTTCATACACTTCCGAAATGACATTGACTACCGAAACATTCTTCAGCGTCTTTACAAGCTTGATAATAATCCGAAGCCCAGCGCTTGAGATATATCTAAGACGACCCGCATCAAGAACCAGCCGGTCAAACGGCTCTGTACCGCAGATCTCTTCTGCTTCTGCACCCACTTCGCCGGCATTGGAAGCATCAATCCGCTCGGGCAGTATAATCGTAAGTGTTCCGTTATCACGCTTTTCTTCCAGCATTTCAAAACCTCCTGTCAGATTTTCGCATGAGCACACTGTACAGTTACTAACTGCACGGCGATGGTCAATAGAAATTATATTATAAATTTTCTGTAATCTGTGCACTTGTCGCAGAAAGAAAACGGGAGTTCTCCCGTTCTCTTATCTCTTCCTTTTTCTAAACATAACTAATACTTATATAAAACATTATTAAGCCTTAATCGTAGTTATGTTCATTTTGTTGTGTACATTAACATAACCATACAAGCAAAGCACTGTTTTGTTTAACCTCTCTGTGTGTTTGGCTATCCTTTTAGCTAAGCGTTTTGTTTAATTCTACATTCTGATATTCCGTGAGATTCATTGCCTCTTCACTCACACAATTATGTTACCAACACAGTACTTGAAAAGCAAAATGTGCGGGTCATTTTGACCCGCACATACATGATATTTTCATTTTCCTGCAGCATCACTCAAACGCAGCATCCTTCTTATAGTCGCATCAGGATTTTCCTGGTACTTGGAATCGCTCTGATGCCCGGCAATAAAAAGCCCCTTCAGCTCATCACGTATCGCGGAAACAGTTTCTGACGGAAATGTGTCGTATTCAGCCGCAAGCGCAACAACTATCCGCCGTATTTCCTCAGAAGTCTGAATATGATATTTCGCGATCGGCTTAATTTTCATGGCTCAATTGTATGACACCCCTGCAGCATGCGCAAAAGAAAGAATGACCCGCATCTCTGATATACGGTGATTGCCTTCTAATATCCGATAGGATAGCCTCTGCATTTGCGGAGGTATTATTTCTGTCTCACTTCGGCTGCACACTCATTTCACAGAATTCTTTTGTTTTCTTTTTGAAGCGGATGAGAACAGAGATCTGGAAGACTACGAGAAATATATATGCACCGCCCCCGAGAATTGCGCCGATGATCTGAGTTGACTCATTCAGAAGGAAGGTATTTCCGGTTGTGCAGGTATCATAAAGCGTATGGATGAGGCAGGGAACCACAAAAGCCAGAATAGCATATTTTACAGGAGAGCCTTTCCCGGTAAGTTTGGCCACACGGGAAAGACCCAGATATTCGGCCATGACCATATTGAATGACATATGTCCTGCCACGCTCATAGTACGCATGATCAAGGTGGTTATCCCGAATTTGTCAGCATACAGCCACTCTTCCGCAACCGTAAAGCCGGCGCCGACCGCAGCACCGATCAGGATATATTCATATACATTCCGGACCTTTGAGCGGAGCACAGCGAGGGTAATGAGGATGAAGATCAGTTTCAGCACCTCTTCGGGGAAACCAGCCATAAGGAAGGCGCTGAACATGCCGCGGAAAAACGGGTGAATGCCTTCTGCAATAGATATTTTCGGCGCGATGTTTGTTATGAACCAGAGTATATACGGGCTGTAAATGATCATCGAAAGAATGCCGAGTGCAAACGGCAGGATGGCCTGGAACGGTTTGATTGGATCAGGAATCTCCCGTTTGATCATACGCCAGTAAAGAAATGCAAGGATCAGAAGTGTTAATACAGCTACAAGATAATCCATACAATTTAATCTCCTTATTTGAACGATTTATGTCAGAGCCGGTAGGAAGTCACAATCAACCTTGAATTGCGGCTTCTTTCTGACTCCATTTTTCTCTCCACACCGAGAGGATTTTGTTTTTGCCGACTTTCCTGATAATCATGACACCGCCGGCAAATATGAGCAGGGAAAGCACAATGTTGAAGATGATTTCCCATGTCTGAAGGGAAGTTGTCATGATTCCGTTCGTAAGACTCCTGTCTCCGGCAAAGCAGATGAAATCATAGACCGAATGCAGGATGATGCCGGGAAAGGCCGAGCCCGTAACGACAAACAGTGCGCCGTAGAAGAAGCCGTCCAGGGTGGTCACAAGTGCCTGGGTAAGGGTGTTAGTTAAGGTGGCGCCGCCGTTAATATTCACCATATGCATAATTCCGAATATCACTCCGGAGATGGCGGGCAGAAGCCAGATCTTCTTTTCCGTTTTGAGGAATCCCATCGCGATCGGAATTACAGTCACACGAAATACGCATTCTTCCCAGAAACCGGCAGCCAGCGCCTTTACGATATTGTACAGGGACGGATCGAACCAGAAGTTGAACTGAAACAGCTGAATGATCAGGATAACAACGCTCTTGATGATCATCGGTCCCATAACCAGCAGGGTCAGTTTAAACGGCAAACCGGATTTCAGCGTCCCCTTATACTGTGGCGAATACCAGACTTTCATTAAAATCATAAGCAGGATTGCCATACAGATCGAGGAAATATTACCGATCATTCCGGTTCCGTCGGACGGAAAGAATGCTTTGAACAGACCGTCCAGGATAATTTCCAGCACAAACGCGAGAATGATCCAGAACACAATAGCGATAAGAGGAACTTTCTCTGAAATTAAATGATTTCGTTGTTTTTCTTTCATTTCTATCACCCTTCTGACAGCCGGGATTTTTGGCTGCATAATATACACTATATTGTAACAAAGAGCTATTATTAATTAGCCATTATCGAAGTTATGTTCAAAATACTAGACTTATGAACATAACTAAACACGTTGAACTAATTTTGTTTATCCTGAATGGACGTTGGTCTATATTTATCTATCGAAGTTTTGTTCATTTTAAGACCGTATTAAACTTCATACGAACATAAATACCCGCCCTCGCCTGAGAGCGGATATTAAAAGTAGTGAGCTAAAAGTAATGTTTGAAGCCTCATCCTCCGTTATTCGTTACAAATCATCAAGCGAATTATGTTCAAAAAAAAGGTGTTCTCTTATTTTTTATAAATAAGAGAACACACCTTATTATGTCGATTTTACGTCGATTTTGCTAAAAAATTTTTTTCAGAGTTCTTTTTTCCCGTTCTCTTAATTTCGGATCAGAGATGCAGAACGCGCTCCTTGATTTCCTGTGTACGGCCCTGGTTCCAGAACTGGGTTCCGATATAACCGCAGGTACGGCGGGCAACATTCATTGTGTCCTGATCGGTATTTCCGCAGCACGGGCATTTCCAGATCAGCTTTTTGTGTTCATCTTCAACGATCTGGATCTCTCCGTCATAACCGCATTTCTGGCAGTAGTCGCTCTTGGTATTGAGCTCTGCGTACATGATCGTATTGTAGATATGCTTCATGACTGCAAGGACTGCCGGAATGTTGTTCTGCATGTTCGGAACCTCAACATAGGAAATTGCGCCGCCCGGTGAGAGATGCTGGAACTTGGCTTCCTGTGTCAGTTTATCAAATGCATTGATTTCTTCCGTTACATGGATGTGATAGCTGTTGGTGATGTAGTTGCGGTCTGTGACATGCGGGATAACGCCAAAGCGTTCCTGGAGGCACTTCGCAAATTTATAGGTGGTGCTTTCAATCGGTGTGCCGTATACGGAATAATCAATATTCTCCGCAGCCTTCCATGTTTTGCATGCATCATTCATGTGCTGCATGACCGCAAGACCGAATTCACGCCCTTCTTCACTGGTATGAGACTTGTTGAGCATGTAGTATACACACTCCGCAAGACCGGCATAGCCAAGGCTGATCGTGGAGTATCCGTCATAGAGCAGCTTGTCGATGACTTCGCCCTTCTCAAGACGTGCAATCGCACCATTCTGCCAGAGAATCGGCGCAACGTCACTCGGTGTTCCCTTCAGACGGTTGTGGCGGATCATCAGGGCACGGTGGCAGAGTTCCAGACGCTCATCGAAGATCTTCCAGAACAGATCCATGTCTTTTCCGGAGGAACATGCGATATCAACCAGGTTGATCGTCACTACGCCCTGATTAAAGCGGCCGTAATACCGGTGTTCGCCCGGATGATAGTCTTTTGCATTCGCAATATTGCCGACACCGACATCCGTAAAGCGGTCCGGGGTGAGGAAGGAACGGCATCCCATGCACGGATAGATGTCACCTTTGAGTTCTCGCATGATCTTTGCGGAAATGTAGTCCGGAACCATACGCTTGGCAGTGCATTCTGCCGCAAGCTTTGTCAGATAGTAGTACTTGGAATCCTCATGAATGTTGTCTTCATCCAGTGTGTAGATGAGTTTCGGAAATGCCGGAGTAATATAGACACCCTTTTCATTCTTGACGCCCTTCATACGCTGACGGAGCATTTCTTCAATAATCAGCGCAAGGTCATCTCTGGTCTGTCCTTCCGGAACCTCATCAAGATACATATATACGGTCACAAACGGAGCCTGACCGTTAGTGGTCATGAGGGTAATGATCTGATACTGAATTGTCTGTACGCCGGTCTGAATTTCCTTGCACACACGTGCTTCCGCAATCTTGTTGATGTGCTCCTGATCTGCCGCAACACCTGCTTCCGCAAGCTCTTCCGCGACGGATTCACGATGCTTCTGACGGGACACTTCAACAAACGGTGCAAGATGTGCGAGTGTGATGGTCTGTCCGCCGTACTGGTTGGATGCGACCTGGGCAATGATCTGTGTAGCGATATTGCAGGCAGTCGCAAAACTGTGCGGCTTGTCAATCGCTGTTTCACTGATGACAGTCCCGTTCTGCAGCATATCATCCAGATTTACCAGGCAGCAGTTATACATCGGCTGCGCAAAATAGTCCGCATCATGGAAATGAATGATGCCCTTCTCGTGCGCATCGATGATATCCTGCGGCAGAAGGAACCGGCGTGTGATATCTTTGGATACTTCACCGGCCATATAGTCCCGCTGCGTGCTGTTGACCGTCGGATTTTTGTTGGAATTCTCCTGTTTTGCCTCTTCGTTGTAGCGGCCGATCAGCGAAAGAATCTGTTTATCGGTCGTATTGGCCTTACGGACAAGTGCACGCTCATAGCGATATGTGATATAGTTATGAGCCAGCTGGAATGCGCGCTCTGCCATGATTTCGGTTTCAACCATATCCTGGATTTCTTCGACCGCAAGCGCACGCTTTAGACTCGAACAGTGCTCGATCACACGCTTTGTGATCTCCTTGATCTGTTCCTCGGAAACCTGACCTGTTTCCACGGTAGCAGCATTCGCTTTACGCACCGCATTTTCAATTTTAGCGGCGTCGAAGATGACTTCTTCACCGCTGCGCTTGATTACATTAAGATTCATGTTATTACCCTCATTCAATTGCTTCTGCCGCAGATAGTTGGAAGTCCAACTATCTGTTCTTTGCAGTTTGATTATATCAGTCTGTATAGGAAACACAAGGAAAATAAATATGAAAAAAAATGAAAATACAGACCCACGGAGAAACAGTCTGATTTCTCCTTCCGACGTTGAATTGCAGTCAGCGGAAACACTTCATAAAAACGCATCATAAAAGCAGAGAATTCCGAAGAATTCTCTGCTTTTCTTGGTTAATTCACTGAATGTCCAGATGTTAATCCGTTGAGAA
Source organism: Solobacterium sp. (assembly GCA_017469885.1). Lineage (GTDB taxonomy): Bacteria > Bacillota_I > Bacilli_A > Erysipelotrichales > Erysipelotrichaceae > Bulleidia. The sequence goes on along the minus strand of JAFUFO010000010.1, from coordinate 138,064 downwards.
TTACATCAGTTTTTTGAACATTTCACGGAACTGCTCAAGTGTCGCAGGTCTCGGGTTACCAGGTGCACATGCGTCCGCTGCCGCAGATTCGCACAGGAAGTCGAGATCTTCTTCCTTCAGCTTTTCAAGTTTGGTCGGAATTCCGACATCAACAGAAAGCTGGCGAACTGCATCAATGGCAGCTTTGCGGTATTCAGCCGGGCTCATGCCGGTGGTATCAACATCGAATGCCTCCGCGATCTTCTTAAACTTTTCACCGGTGTATTCCTGGTTGAATTCCATAACGATCGGAAGCATCATTGCGCAGGCAACGCCATGCGGGGTGTCATATACCGCACCGAGTGTATGTGCCATGGAATGCGCGATACCAAGGCCGACATTCGAATATGCCATTGCGGTGACATACTGCGCAAGCGCCATGCCTTCGCGTCCGTCCGGATCATTTTCAACCGCCTTGCGGAGGTTCTTTGCGATCAGCTGGATTGCCTCAAGGTTCAGGCAGTCTGCCAGTTCCCACGCTGCGCCGGTGGTGTAGCCTTCAATTGCATGGGTGAGTGCGTCCATACCTGTAGAAGCGGTAAGTCCCTTCGGCATTGAGGACATCATATCCGGGTCGACAACTGCGATATCAGGAATATCGTTAGGGTCAACGCAGACAAACTTACGACGCTTTTCAACGTCAGTAATGACATAGTTGATGGTGGATTCTGCGCCGGTTCCGCCGGTGGTAGGAACTGCAATGGTGAATACCGTACGGTTCTTTGTCGGCGCAACGCCTTCCAGCGAACGGACATCATAGAATTCCGGGTTATTCACGATAATACCGATACCCTTGCCGGTGTCCATGGAAGAACCGCCGCCGATGGTGATCATGAAATCTGCACCGGATGCTTTATATGCATCAACACCGTGCTGAACGTTCTCGATTGTCGGATTCGGTTTGATTTCAGAATACAGCGTATACTCGATTCCGTTCTCCGCAAGCAGATCCGTCACTTTATTGGTAACGCCGAATTTAACGAGATCCGGGTCAGATGCGACGAACGCTTTTTTAAACCCTTTTGCCTTGACGATTCCGGGAATCTCCTGAATCGCGCCGTGTCCATGATACGAAATACCATTTAATACAAAACGATTTACAGCCATACACTTCACCTCCTGTTATTTCTGACTGATTATTTTACTCAGCAACAATTAGTCTCCGAAGCTGACACCCATCAGCTTGGCTTCCTTGATAATGCGCGCTTTCGGATCAACGGTCTTCAGTTTTCCGGCAACTTCTGCCAGCGGAACCTTGACCATCTCACGGTTTTTGTATCCAACCATGAAGCCGTACTCACCCTTGAGAATCAGATTGCCTGCTTCCGCGCCAAGACGGCTTGCGAATACGCGGTCATAGGCAACCGGTGCACCGCCGCGCTGTACATGGCCCGGTACGGTTACACGCACTTCACGTCCGGTCTTCTTTGCGATATTGTCTGCGAGCTCATAGGAAACAGACGGATACTTGTAATTCGCGAGCTTCTTCTTATATTCCTTCTTCGGAAGTTTTGCGTCTTCCTTGGAAATTGCGCCTTCCGCAACCGCAATAATGGTAAAGCGGTGGCCTTCCTTATCTCGCTGTTCTATCACATCAATGACCTTCTTCAGATCATACGGGATCTCCGGCAGAAGAATGATATCCGCTCCGCCCGCAAGGCCTGCATTCAGCGGCAGCCAGCCTACTTTGTGTCCCATGACCTCAACGATAAATACACGTCCGTGAGAAGATGCTGTCGTATGAATCTCATCAATCGCACGGGTCGCGATATCAACTGCAGACTGGAAACCAAAGGTCATATCGGTTCCCCAAAGGTCATTGTCAATGGTCTTAGGAAGCGTTACGACGTTCAGTCCTTCTTCACTCAGAAGATTCGCAGTCTTATGAGAGCCGTTTCCTCCCAGCATAACCAGACAGTTCAGCTGAAGTTTATAGTAGGTCTGCTTCATTGCTTCGACCTTATCAAGACCTTTTTCGTCCGGTTCCCGGATCGTCTTGAACGGGCAGCGGGATGTACCAAGAATTGTTCCGCCGACCGTGAGAATATTGGAAAAATCAGATTCTGTAAGAATTCTGAACTTGCCGTAGATCAGTCCTTTATAACCATCTTCAAAGCCATAGAATTCAACCGGTTCCCGTGAATTCTTTGTGACCGTTTTGAAAACACCGCGCATTGCCGCGTTGAGAGCCTGGCAGTCGCCGCCGCTCGTAAGCATACCGATTCGCAACATATTATTTTCCTCCTGGAATGGATATATCTAATAATTATTAAAGTACAAAGTAACCCTTTTCATCAAGAGCCAGCATAGGAGAATCGTTATTTTTTCCGTACTTCCATTGTCTGAGGAAAGAGCATACGTTTCTGCCCGCAGATGCGGATATGCTCTTTCGCATGGTTCTTCCTCGCTTCATATATCGTTAACAGTGCATATCCAAGCAAAAAAACATTCTGAACGCATGTATTCAGAATGTCTGATATTTCTTATGATCTGTCACGGAAACTATCGTATTTCAGATTGTGCTCTTTTTTTCCGTTCCATGTAATCAATTTTCCGGCACGCCGCATAGAACAGCGTCAGGAAGAATGCAGAGATTATCACTCCGCCGATAATATCTGTGAACCAGTGTACTCCGGAAAGCAGCCGGAACAGAACAGTAAGCCCGGCAAGCATCCAGCATAACGGGCGGACAACCGTTCCCAGAGATCTGTTTTTCAGATACTCCGGCAGAAGAATTGCGGCAACGCCATAGCTGACACAGCCAAGCATCGCATGCGTGGAAGGATACGAAGCTTCCGGAACTGTTTCATCCGGCATGATCACCGGACGATAGTTTACTGCAATCTTATCGAACAGAGCATAAGCGATAATGACACAGATATAGATCACCCCTGCCGCGATCAGTTTTTTATCGACTTTGGCAAGACTCTTTCGCTGTATCAGCTGTACCAGTCCAATCACCGCAAATACGCCGCAGAGCAGAATTGCAATGTAACCGAGAATCTGAGATGCGCGGTACCAGAGATCACTTGTGCCAAGGGCATTATGTACTGCCCCGTTTATCGAAGAAAACCCAACGACCGTATCCATTGGTCCAATGGCAGCGGTATCCACCACTTTCACAAGAACCGTCCATACAATAAACAGAACGAGCGTATAGAACGCGGTCATAAATCTGCGATCAATTTTCATAATCCGTACTCTCCATCCGCAGGAATAACAGTTCCTGCCGCAAACGCTATGATAGCGCAGTGTATTCTAAAACTCAAAACGACTCTCTCAGAAATGCATGGATTTACAGATCGTTTCAAACATCGGACGGTTTGTTTCAGTATACTCCGCGGCGGAGTATCCGTAGACCGTATAACAGATGTTCCCGTGTTTGAATACAATTACCGTTCCATCGGTTGGAACTTCATGATTGATATAACGATAGGTAAACCCGTAAGCTTTCTGCCCGCACATCGCTAACGGAAACGATTCCCCTTTCTGGTACTGATGGGAAAGAAGCCCTTCCGCCAGCTTCAGCTGTGTGCTTTCCGCAACAGATTTCGCATCTGCCAGCATTGAAAGAAATGGATTGGACTTGTGATAGAATACCGCAACCGTATGATGCATCGCTTCATTCCGCATTGCCCACCGGTTGGGATTATCATCCAGAAACATCGCCTGCATTTCTTCTGCACTCATTACACGGTATCCTTCCGGAACCATGAGATTCAGGTCCTGATTGATGCGTTCTTCTGCCATTTTCATACCTCCGGTTTATTTTCGATATCTGCCTTCTATAAAACTGTATCGGATCATCATTCCAAGAACAAGCATGACTGTTCCCAGAATACTGATAATGAACACCGGACTGTTCTGCCGTGCAAACAGAAGCGGAAGTCCAAGAAGTTCGAACACGAAAGCACCGATCAGCCAAAGATTGGATACTGCCCGGTTGTATTGTTTTATGTCTGAAACTTCAGGTGCCTTCACATTTGCCCAGAATCCTACAGCCTGTTGTGATCTGCGGGCGTATACCGCAAATCCAAGAAAGAGCAGCGTACAGGCACTCCACAGCAGAAATCCGATAATCATGCCGTCTGCCCCATCAATGTGCTTTTTCCATTGCGTCAAAGCATCCGAAAAACCTCACCTCGGAAAAGGAGAGAACTTCCTTGAGCTGCTTCTCTGAAATCCCATCCGGGCATTCTGTCTCAATGATGTAATTGTATACACCGAGGTTGCTGCCCTCAGGGCGGTCATGAATCGTCACAAGTTCAAGTCCTGCATTGTGAATCGTGACCACGATATCGTCAATTCTGTTTGCCTCACAGGAGGCAACGAACACTGCATGCGTTAATTTTGTTCCTTCAAGTTCTGACGCAGACAGTACATAGAAACGCGTTTTGTTTGTATCTGTAATCTGAACATTCTCCGCCAGAACAGATAATCCGTACAGCGGCGCAGCACCCGGTGCCGCAACTGCCGCAATCGTCTTGTCTCCGGTTTCCGCAACATAAGATGCAGCTGCCGCGGTACTTGCCATCTCCTTTACTTCTGCATCAGGAAGATTTTCGCTTCGCCATTTCTCTGTCTGAGCGATGCCCTGCGCATGCGAACAGATTGTCCTGATCTCACTGAGTTCGGTGCCAGGCAGTCCCATCAGCGTCTGGCTGATCGGCAGAACCACTTCTCCGACCACATAAATATTTTCCGCGGCAATCAGTGCATCCGCATAGTTTACAACGGTTCCGCCAAGCGTATTTTCCTGTGGAATTACCGCATAGTCCGCTTTCCCGGACACAACATCGGCAATTGCCTCCGGTACAGTGCTTTCCGGAAGAAGTTCTCCGGCATCCGGAAAGAAGAACTGCGCAGCTTCTTCCGTATATGTCCCCGCCGGACCAAGATAGCTTACGCTGGCGTTTTCCTTAATTGAAGAAGAACCAGCGTCTTCCGTGCTGTCTGCGGCGGTCACAGAACTATTGCCGCATCCGGAAGCAACCATCACACTGATTACTGCAATCAGCAGGGTATGTGTTTTCAAAAATCTGATCATAAAAGAATTCCTCAGCATAACAACAGACAGATGCGCCTGTATTATTTCTTTCTCGTTAAGAGGATGATGTTTTCAACATGCTCCGTAAAACAGAACATATCAACCGGCACAATTCTCTGAATAGCAAACCCATATTGCCGAAGAATATCAATATCCTCCTTCTGTGTCACAGGATTACAGGATACATATACCATTCTGGCTGTGCCGCTCTTTCCAATCGCATGTGACGCCGCCGACCCGAGTCCGGATCTTGGGGGATCTGCGATGACAACGGACTCCGTTACCGGATGATCCTTCAGGTAGGTTTCGATGTCCGAACAGATGAACGTGACATTTTTAATCCGGTTATGTGACGCATTGCCCTTTGCGTCCCTGATCGCCTGCGGAACCACCTCGATTCCGGTTGCATGTGCCGCCTGTTCTGCGGCAAGCAGCGTGATCGTTCCGATTCCGCAGCAGAGATCCAGTACCGTATCTGTTTCATGAATGTCCGCCAGGTCTAACGCAGTCTGATACAGCCGTTCGGTCTGCGTCGGATTTATTTGGAAAAAGGATTTCGAAGATATCCGGAATCGGATTCCTCCAATCGAATCAAAGATGTATCCCGGACCGTAGATGATCGTTTCCCGGTCACCAAGAACCATGGAAGTATGTCTTCGGTTCTGGTTGATGATGACGGAATCAATTTCCGGATGCAGTGCAAGAAGCCGGCTGACCAGTTTCTTTGAGCCGGGAAGCACCTTCTGACCGATCACAATGACCAGCAGAACGCTGCCTTCTGTTTTTGAAACGCGAAGATACAGGTGCCGCAGGATCCCGGTTCCCGTATCCTCATGATATGCGGTAAGCTTCATGTCATCCGCAATCTGCGTAAAGTCCCGGATGATTGCATTCGCTGTCTCATTCTGAATCAGACATTCATCCGTTGCGATGATCCGATGGGTGCCTTCCTGATACAGTCCGGCAGTCAGATGACCGTCCCTGCGTCTGCGAAACGACGCGTAGATCTTATGGCGATAATGAAACGGGTCCTCCATACCGAGGACCATATCCACAGTCTGATTCGGAAACAGAGTCATGATCTGTTTCCGTTTTTTATGCAGTGTTTCGGGATAGGAGGTTTCAATCCACTTGCATCCGCCGCACTGTCTGGAATACGGGCATTTCAAAATGTCACCTCATTCATCGTATGAACGACATGTTCCGTTGCCTCCCGCAGAACGCGATAACTCTGATGTCCGCATGCCACAAGCGTATATTTCTTCACACCGATTGCAAGGCTGGTTTCCATGTCATGGATACTGTCACCGATAAACACGCAGTCATCCGGATTGATGCCGGACGATGCCATCCATCGTTTCGCCATCTGGATCTTGGAACCCGCAAGATCATTGTCGATTCCCATGATCTCTTCAAAATACTTTGCGACATCAAGTGCCTTTGTCTGATAATCCAGTTTGTCATGGCGGCATGCGGAAAGAATCACATTTCGATATCCCTTCTCACAGGATTCCCGGATCTTATCCAGGACCCCGTCCACAAGGCCGCATTTATCAAATCCCATATCATAAAGACGGTTAAACTCGACAGAAACTTCTTCGTATGATTCCCGCTCAAAAGTATATCCGAGTTTCTTATAGTAATCGATGACCGGGAAGCAGAATAGATCCCGATAGTCATCCATCGTATATTCCGAGAACATGCCCCGTTCCCGCAGCATGAACCGCTCAACATTCAGGCACAGTTCCATATCGTCTATAATCGTGCCGTTATAATCCCAGATAATCGTTTTCATAGCGCCATTTATTATACAAAGAAAGCGGCTTCCCTGCTATCGAAAGAAGCCGCCCTATGCTTATGCCTTTTTGAGAATATCAAGCCAGAGATTAACACTGGCATCACTCGGCATCCGCCAGTCGCCGCGCGGACTGAGCGTTACCGTACCGACCTTCGGTCCGTCCGGCAGACAACTGCGCTTGAACTGCTGGTGGAAGAACCGGTTATAGAAACGGATCTCCGCATTGCGGATGAACTCCTTTTCCAGATCATCATATGCCAGCATTGCCAGCACCATGATCTTATCCGGCGCAAAGCCCCAGCGCATCACATAGTACAGGAAGAAATCGTTCAGATCATATTTTCCGATCTTGTCTTCTGTCTTCTGTGCTATGACACCCTTCTTATTCGGTGTCAGTTCCGGAGAAATCGGAGTGCCGACGATATCCAGGAGGACATCCTTCAGCTTCTTATCTCCGCAGGTCAGTGCATATGCACGGCAGATATACTGCACGAGTGTCTTGGGAACCGAGCCGTTGACACCATACATTGACATGTGGTCACCGTTGTATGTACACCAGCCAAGTGCCAGCTCCGAGAGATCACCGGTACCTACAACAAGACCGTTTTCCATGTTGGACGCATCCATCAGGATGTATGTCCGCATTCTTGCCTGGGCGTTTTCATACGTTGTATCGCCCTCTCCCTTGTACTCACCGCCGTGACCGAGCGTGATCAGATGTTCCTTTACCGGCTCGCCGATTTCCACTTCCCGGATTTCCGCCTTCAGGCATTTCATCAGATCCACCGCATTTTTATAGGTGCGGTCGCTGGTGTTGCCCTTGCTGGGCATGGTGTAAGCGATGATGCGGATATCCTTCACCAGTTTGCGTGCTTCATTGCACACCAGCAGTGCCAGTGTACTGTCGAGACCTCCGGAAACACCGATTACCAGAGTCTTGATATTGGTAGCCCGTACACGGGTCGCAAGACCATTTGCCTGGATCTGCAGGATTCTGGAACAGCGCTCCGCAAGTTCCCGGTCATCACTCGGCACAAACGGCATACGGGAAACCGTATACTGTTCCTTCTTAAGCCGTTTCACCAGTGTATCGACCGTTGTCTCATAAGCTCCGCCGAGCGGTTTGATATGCACCTGTGCCCTGCGGTACCAGTCATCGGATTCATTCGCAAATGTATTCTGATGCGTACGGTTATATTCCAGTGCATCAAGATCAATGACCGCTGTCTTCAGTGCAGGACGTTCCGGATAGATGATCTCTGCCAGCATCTTTCCGTTTGAGGCGATCATGGAATGTCCGGAGAATACCAGGTCCGTGGAGGACTCATCCGTTGCGGCACTGGTATAGATATATCCGCAGTAACAGTCCGCACTCTGATGCAGAACGAGATTTCTGCGGTAATCGGCTTTTCCGATCACTTCATCACTGGCAGACAGGTTTGCGATCAGATTTGCGCCGGCAAGACATGCATGGGTACTCGGACGATCCGGAACCCAGAGGTCTTCACAGATATCAATGCCAAGCACTGCCGCACTTGTTCTGTCTTCTGCAAGCAGGTCGATGCCGAACGGCACTTCCTGCCCGGCAATCGTCAGAGTTCTTCCGATCACATCCTTTCCGGACGCAAACCAGCGGAGCTCATAGAATTCGCTGTATGCCGGAATGTTGGTCTTCGGGACGATACCGGAAATGACGCCTTCCGAGACGATTGCCGCACAGTTGTACAGACAGTTGCCGTACTTCACCGGAATTCCGACCACATAGGTCGTTCCCTTGCGTTTTTCGGAAGCCTTTGCGATCTGCCGGAGTCCTTCTTCACTTGCGGCGATCAGTGCTTCCTGATCGAACAGGTCTGCGCAGGTATAGCCGGAAATGCACAGTTCCGGAAAGACAACCAGACCGCAGTCCTTTGCGGCATTCATCAGGGAAATGATTTCTCCGCTATTGTAGGAAACATCTCCCACTTTCATGGACGGCACGGCTGCGCCGACCTTGATCAGTCTGTTTCTCATCGTTCCATTCCTCCGTTGAGATAATTGAGTATCACCGTATGAAGTTCTTTCGGAAGCTGTTCCTTCAAGGAGGCATATTCTTCCTGCATCTCTGCCAGAAGCCGGCGGATCTTCGTGCTGGAAACACCCTTGGTTTCATCCGGGGTTTCAAGGATCGTGATCCACTGTTTGATTCCCGAAAGATACGGATCATTCTCCAGAAGTTCCTCCGGATGATCTGTGCTTCGCTTCATACAGACAATGCCGAATTCCCTGCAGATATCCTCCACATGACGCCAGACCGTTTCAAGTTCCGGAAGTTTGTCGGAGCCGAACAGCAGCGATGCCTGATATCCAAGATCACGGTAATGGCAGAGTGTCTGATACGTACGGGGCTGTGTTTCGGCTTCGATCTCGAAACGGGATACCTCCATCCAGGGGTTATCCGCCGCAATACGGTCCAGCATCATGAGCCGGTCCGCATCCGAGAAGACATACTCCTTCCCCTGCGTATCCGAGATATACGAATTCTTTGTCGGCACAAAGATCACTTTCTCAAAACCGAGCGTACGCATTGCATATTCCGCAAGCCGGATATGTGCAATTGTCGGCGGATTGAAGGCGCCGCCGAACAGCAGTGCGCGGATCAAATGTTTCCTCCGTGCAGACGCTTGTACATATCTTCGCGGCACTTGGCAACACGAAGTGTGAGGTCAACATAATGCTTATGCGGGAATTCCGGACGCAGCTCGGATTCCCAGACACGGTGCTCAAGCTGTTCACGGATGTAATCCTTCTTCTGTGCAATCGTCGGAAGATCGATTGCCAGTTCGCCGTTCAGGATATGCGGAACGAGAATGCGCTCCACATGAACCGGAACGATGGTTTTATGAGTGTCAAACGCATCCGGGTCGAGGTTGACGATTTCAATCGGGACACCGTTTTCAATGACTTCATCATCCATGGCGATGATGTCGCACTGGCCTTTTCCATCTTCATCAAAGACACGCCATGCCATCAGCTTGCCCGGGATAATTGCCTTGGATACGGTATCGGAGCACTTCATCTTCGGCGTATAGGTTCCGTCTGCTTCCTTTACCGCGACAAGTTTATATACACCGCCGAATACCGGATCGGTCGCACTGGTGATGAGTTTCTCACCGACACCGTAGGAATCGAAGTGGGCATCTTCATAGAGTTCCATGTTTGCCATCTTCTTTTCATCCAGACTGTTCGATGCGACAAGCTTGATATACGGCTTGCCTGCCTTATCAAGGGCTTTGCGCAGACGCTTGTATCCGCGCGCAAGGTCACCGGAGTCGATCCGGGCACTCTTGACACGCTTGTTGGGATCATCCGGATATTTTGCGATCAGCTCGTCATCGAGTTTGATCATGTTCGGAAGACCCGACTCAAAGATGTTATAAGTATCCAGCAGAAGCGATACATTGTCCGGATAGGTTTCCGCATAGGCACGGAACGCTTCCAGCTCGGTCGGATAGAATTCGATAAAGCTGTGCGCAATCGTACCGACGGCCTTTACATCCGGTCCGAACTTCATTTCCGCAAGACAGTTGGCAGTACCAATACAGCCGCCGAGAACAGCAGCATAGGCACCGTCGTTGCCGGCGCTTGCGCCCTGGGCACGGCGGGTTCCGAATTCCATGACGTTGCGCGGCTGATGAATGGAAAGACCGGAGATCTTCGTTGCCTTGGTCGCAATCAGGGAGTGGAAGTTCATGGTCTGCAGGAGGTAGGTTTCAATCAGGATCGCACCGACCATATCGCATTCAATACGGACCATCGGAACCTGCGGATAACATACGGTTCCCTCTCTCAGCATGTACACATCGCCTTTCCAGCGATAGTCACGGAGGTAATCGCAGAACTCCTTGCTCATTCCCTTACTGCGGAGCCAGATCAGATCCTGTTCGTTGAAATGATAGTTGAGCAGGAATTTGACAAGCTTCTGCTGGCCGCAGGAAATCGCATAACCCTGATCATCCGGATTGTCACGGAAAAACATGTCAAATACCATGACAGTATCCTTGAATCCATGCATGAACAGGCAGTTCGCCATTGTGAATTCATAGAAGTCGGTTACCATTGCCGGATTGTCATAATCTTCATCCGGGATATAAGGCTGTACATTGATGTCGGTCATATTCATCCTTTCCTCATGCGGGTATATTTTTTCCCCATCTTCTGTTTCAGAAATGCGATCACTTCGTCTTTTTGATCTTTCGGAAGTGTTAATACCACCTTTGTATCAGGATCATCTTCCGTTACTGCATATATCCGGAAGCTGTCCTTATAGTCTCCGTAATCATAGGACCGGATCGTATCAAACGGTGTCAGCCGTCCCATGATGGCAATTCCTGTATCGCTGATTCCATCCCTTAACAGGAGAAACCCGATCACACAGAGCGTCATCAGCACAAGACGGATCAGGTCCCACGCTGAGGTATACAGGAATCCGGTCAGCAGGCAGAGCGCTCCGGCAATCGCAAACAGAACCCGATACGTATTCCACAGTTTGTCCTTAAAGATCAGATTCCGTGTTTTGGAAACGCCGTAGAACAGCCATACGGACATCGCCAGGAAGATAACACTGATAATAATGTTGCTTGTCTGTTCCATAATCAGTACCCCAGTTCCTCATTCACCAGAACGATATGAATCCGTCCCTTTTCACCGCTTCGGCGGGTCACAACGTATTGATTGCAGATAGTGGATTCATGATTGCAGTGCATGCACTCTCCCAGTTTCACGCAGGGATTATCTTTATTCAGACGGACACAGTTTGCCGGCGCGACAATCTGTTCGACTCTTGTCTTCGCCTCTTCCAGATCTTTTACGATCTTGTTTGCGCCGGCGATGACGTAGACTTTGTCCGGTCCGTAAATCAAGGCCGCAAGCCGATTACCGTTTCCGTCAATATTGTAGAGCAGACCATCCATTGTAATGGCATTCGTACTCATCAGGAAGACATCCGCAAGCAGTGCGTCATGAAACGCCTTCTTTCTGTCCTCCGTGCGGTAGCGGTCAATGAACTTCAGATCCGGATGATCTCTGAGCCAGTCAATCAGACCGAGTTCATCCAGTGTCACACTGCCGCCGACGCCGACCGACGCACCGGAAGGAATCTGGTTCTTTATGAATTCCGCTGCTTCTTCCGCAGTCTCTGTAATCGTGACACCGAAGTTGTTCGCTTCAAGCCGGGAAGCAAGACGCTCCAGCTTTTCGCGCATTATGGTTTGTTTCGGTTCATGTTTCATACACAAAACTCCTTAACAACTATTATACAAAAAATAAGCCCCCTGAATTCAGGAAGGCTTATGTCTGTCAATGCTTTTCAATGATTTCTCCGGTATGTGTCTTCCAGATGGAACCTTCCGGCACAAAACCTCTGACACAGCTGGTCGGATAGATGTTGGAATTGCGGCCGATTACCGTTCCGGGGTTCAGGACAGAGTTACAGCCGACTTCCACATGGTCGCCGAGCATTGCGCCGAATTTCTTGAGACCGGTCTCAATATCCTCATCTCCTGCATGCACTTTGACAAGCGTCTTGTCACTCTTTACGTTGCTGGTGATGGAGCCGGCACCCATATGGCTGTAGTAACCGAGAATGGAGTCACCGACATAGTTGTAGTGAGGAACCTGAACGTGGTCGAAGAGAATGACATTCTTCAGTTCCACGGAGTTGCCGACAACGCAGTCCGCACCGACAAGCGCACTGCCGCGGATAAATGCGCAATGGCGCACTTCGGTATTCGGACCGATGATGCACGGTGCGCCAAGATAAGCAGACGGAAACACTTTGGCGGTCTTATGAACCCAGACATTTTCTTCTCTCTGCTCATAGTCTTCCGGCAGGGTTTTGCCAAGCGAAATGATGAAGTCCTTGATGCCTTTCAGCGCCTCCCAAGGATATTCAAACTGTGACAGATAGTCTTTTGCGAGTGTGTGGTCGAGATCATACAGTTCAGCAATACGATACATAACTTAACCTCTTTCTTTCAGTTCTACACAATTATATTCCATCTTGACCAAATATCATGCATTTGCATCTCTTCCTATTCCGGAAGTGATACGCTCTGAACCTTCCATCCTTCTTCAGAAGACACGAATGTGAACTCTGCAGATTCCCCTTCCACCGCATCTCCGAGAATCGTAAACTGTGCGGACGCCGAAAGGTCACCGGTCCGCTCCCAGTTATCCGGATCGATTCCGTAATACCCGTAGCCTCTTCCTCCGCGCACTGCATACAGCTTCCCGTCTTTTTCAAGAAAATTATTCTCAAGCGCTTTGCGGTCAAACACACCGTCTGCCAGATATTGTTTCAGATCAGCTTCAAGTTCATCGATCGTATTCGCGTTTTTCACTTCGTAATAAGATGCCAGATCATCGGTAAAGGAAGGATTTCCCCAGTCGCATTCCGCTCCGAATGTATCATCCAGAACAACTGCATAGACTTTCAGCAGTTTTGTTATGCTTTCATCATCGATCCGATCTGCTGCTTCAGCAGAATCAGGTTCTGCCGGCTGTTCCGGGACCGCATTCTGTGTCTTCTTACATCCGCTCATTCCAAGCAGCAGGCCTGCAGTCGTAATTATCGCCGCAATCTGTTTCAGTACTTTTGTGTTCATCTGTGAACTCTCCTTTTTTTTCATTATATTTTCAATCAAGAAAAAACACAGTCCCTTCGGCAGGAACTGTGTCTGGTTATTATGCCATTGCACCAATGCTCTTGACCCGGACTTCGTATTCGCCGTCTTTCGCATCCACGATCAGCGTCTTGCCCGCAAGCGTCGGATCCTCGAGGATCTTCTTTGCGACCAGCGTTTCGATCTCACGCTGGATATGGCGCTTCATCGGACGGGCGCCGAAGCTTGGATCCGTGCCGTAAAGAATGATGTTGTCCTTTGCGGCGTCTGTAACTTCGAGCGAAATATCCTTGTCTTCCAGACGTGCCCGGAGCTGATCGAGGAACTTGTCAGCGATCTGCTTCATGATATTCGTGTCGAGCGCATTGAATACGATCACTTCATCAATACGGTTCACAAATTCCGGCTTGAAGAAGTGATTCACTTCATTCCGGTAATCGGCTTCCCGCTTGTCGGGATCTGTTTCAAATGCGTACTGTGATCCAAGGTTGGAGGTCATGATGATGATCGTGTTCTTGAAATCAACCACAACACCCTTGGAGTCTGTTACACGGCCGTCATCGAGAATCTGAAGCAGGACATTGAATACATCCGGATGCGCCTTCTCCACTTCATCCAGCAGGATGATGGAATACGGATTCCGGCGGATTGCTTCGGTAAGCTGACCGCCTTCATCGTAACCGACATATCCCGGAGGAGCTCCGATCAGACGCGATACACTGAACTTCTCCATATATTCGGACATATCGATCCGGACGATCTTCGACTCATCATCAAACAGCTGCTGGGCAAGCGCCTTCGCGACCTCGGTCTTACCGACACCGGTCGGTCCCAGGAACAGGAAGCTTCCAAGCGGACGATTCTCATCCTGGATCTGCGCCTTGGAGCGCATGATCGCATCACTGACAAGCTTCAGTGCTTCATCCTGACCCATGACACGGGTCTTGAGGAACTCCGGAAGATGCAGGATCTTCTGCCGTTCCGTACTCATCAGACGGGATACTTCAATGTGTGTCCAGCGGCTGACCACACGTGCAATGAGTTCTTCATCGACCGCCTGCTGTATCAGCATCTCAGAGGACTCGATCTTCTCTGCTTCACTGATCCGCTTTTCGAGTTCCGGAATGCGGTCATACTTCAGTTTCGCCGCAAGCTCATAGTTCGTGTCATTTTCCGCCTGCTTTAACTGGAGTTTCAGTGCTTCAAGATCATTGCGGTCCTGTTTCAGCTGGTCAATGGATTTCTTTTCACGCACCCACTGATCATTCAGTGCAGATTCCTTTTCCTTGAGATCCGCAAGTTCACGTTCAATATCATCCCTGCGGTCCTGTGCTTTATCACCGGTCTCCTTCTTCAGGGAAGTCAGTTCAATTGTGAGCGTCATGATACGCCGTGAGATTTCCTCAAGTTCTTCCGGTTTTGAATCAATTTCGACACGGAGTCCTGCGCAGGCCTCATCAATCAGGTCGATTGCCTTATCCGGAAGAAAGCGGTCGGTAATATACCGGTTGGAAAGACTTGCGGCCGCAACGATCGCATCATCCTTGATCTGAACACCATGATGGCTTTCAAACCGCTCCTTGAGACCGCGCAGAATCGCAATCGTATCTTCAACGGTCGGTTCCGTCACCATGACTTTCTGGAACCGTCGTTCAAGTGCACGGTCCTTTTCAATATACTTGCGGTATTCATCAAAGGTTGTCGCACCGATGCACTTGAGTTCGCCTCTTGCCAGCATCGGTTTCAGGAGATTTGCGGCATCCATCGAGCCTTCTGACTTTCCTGCCCCGACAAGATTGTGGATCTCATCGATAAACAGAATGATTTCGCCGTCCGCCTTCTTGATCTGATCGAGTACGCCCTTCAGACGCTCCTCAAATTCACCGCGGTACTTTGCGCCGGCAATCAGGGAACCCATATCGAGTTCGATCAGCCGTTTATTGGAAAGACCAAGCGGTACATCATTTTCCATAATGCGCCATGCCAGACCTTCTACGATGGCTGTTTTACCGACACCCGGTTCACCGATCAGAACCGGATTATTCTTGGTTTTACGGGAAAGGATCTCAATGACCCGACGGATTTCATCATCCCGTCCGATTACCGGATCCACTTTGCCGTCTCTGACGTCCTGTACGAGATCACGTCCAAATTTCTGCAGGGCATCAAGCTGGCTTTCATTTGTCTTTTCGTCCATTTTGATACCTCCTCTGCGTTCTTCATCCGCTTTGGCTACATCATTTTCATTGAAGCGGAACTGCTTTTTCAGCTGCCGGCATACTTCACTGTTCGTCTTCAGAAGTCCGATCAGAAGCACTGCCGTGCTCATATACGTATCTCCCTGGGCCTTCATGACATCCAGTGCCTTGGTATAGCCTTCAATCACATAACGGTTGAATATCGGCTGGCCGTCCGAATCCGGCACGACCGCAAGGCGTTTGAGATACTCTTCCACAAAACGGATCAGCGCCTGTTTGTCCGCATGGAGTCTTGTCCAGATTCCGTCCATTCCGCTGTCATCCAGCATGGCAAGCAGAATATGTTCTGCCGCAAGTTCCACATGGTGGTTCTCCTGCGCTTTCGTCATTGCCTCAAGAATGATCTGCTGGAGCGCTTCCGTCATTTTTTCAATGTTCATAGTCAGGTTCCTCCCTTCTCCGCAGAATGCGGAAACAGATTCCCTTTTTTACATCCCGAACGATTTCATGAACCGATCCCAGATGTTTTCTTTCCCCGGTTTGCCTTCCAGTTCACGCAGCTGTTCATACAGCTGTTTCTCCTTGGAAGTAAGTTTCTTATCAATTTTGATTCGTACTGTACATAACTGGTCGCCCGGTTTTCCTCCCCTGGAATCCGGTACGCCTTCGCCTTTCAGACGAAGCTGTGTTCCTTCCTGTGTGCCGGCTGGAATCTTCATGGTGACTTCACCATTGATGGTCGGTACATCCAGTGTCGTGCCGAGTGTTGCGTCAACTGCGGTCACCGGAATCTCGAGCATGATGTTCTTTCCGTCACGGATGAACTTCTCATGCGGCCGTACCAGAATCTCAAGATAGAGATCACCGTTCGGTCCGCCGTTCGCACCGCGGCCGCCTTTTCCTGCGACACGCAGACGCTGCCCGCTGTTGATTCCCTGCGGGATCTTCACTTCAACGGTCTGTGCCTTTGTCTCATATCCCTTGCCTGCACACTTCGGACACACCTTCCGGATATGTTTTCCGGTTCCGCCGCAGTCCGGGCAGACCCGCTGACTCTGTACAACGCCAAGAATGGAGCGCTGCTGCGTCAGGATGGAACCGCGGCCGCGGCAGGTCGAGCAGGTCTCGATATCCGACGGCGATGCCGCACCGGTTCCGCCGCATGCAGAACAGGTTTCATCAACGTTAAGCCGAATGGTCTTTGTCGTTCCGAAACATGCCTCCATGAAATCAATTTCAAGCCGTTTCAGAAGATCGTCGCCGCGCACCGGTCCGGTATTCGCCCGGGACGAGCGCCCGCCGAATCCCATATCTCCGCCGAAAAACGAAGAGAAGATATCACCGAGATCATCAAAGCCGCCGGCAGAGAATCCGTTGAATCCGGCAGCGCCATCCATTCCGGCAAAGCCGAACTGATCATAGGTTGCCCGTTTCTGCGGATCGCTGAGTACTTCATATGCCTCATTGATCTCCTTGAATTTTTCTTCCGCATCGGGAGCTTTATTCACATCCGGATGATACTTTTTTGCAAGTTTCCGGTATGCTTTTTTTATTTCATCTTCCGAAGCGCCCTTCGCAATTCCGAGCACCTCATAATAATCCCGTTTATCTGCCATCGTTTTACCTCCTAGCCGATGCTCGCCACGAATGCGGACAGCCCGTTTCCTCCGGTTACCCGGACACGCGGGAGTGCTAATGGATTCATTCCAGGATGAATCCGTCCGCCTTCTGTTGTGAATGCCAGTTTTCCTCCGGCATCACGCACGATTGATTCGGCATTGTCGTTAATATCGCCGAACGGGTAACAGAATACAAACCCGCCGTCTACATAATCAAAAGAACGCTTTACGTCCTCTACTCCGGACGCATGATCCATGCAAAGAAGCAGACCGCCGTGTCCCATACCGGAGCATCCTCCGGTATGCGTCAGGAATCCGTGTGACTGCAGTTCCAGACCGTTTTCACGCATCTCCCACAGTTCATACGGCATCTCTGCCGGCTGCCATCCGCAGATCACAAAGTTTGTCGCATGCAGACCATACTTTACAAATACAGGCATCGCATACTGATGCACACTCGGATCCGCATCGTCAATCGTAATTCCGATGCTCTTCTCCGGAAGATTCGCCCTTCCTTCCATCCAGTACAGGATTTCCCGCATGGTACATGCATGGAAATTCTGTTCCTGAATGTAGTTCAGCTGTTCGTCCAGTTCATTGACTTCCACATAGTTTCCGTCAATCCGTGTTTCGCCCTCCGTTTCGCTGTAGAAGAAGTGATACATGAGTACCGGAATCTCCTGGGCAGCTGTTTCCACGCTTCGGTCAGCCGGCTGAACCTCTTTTACCGATGAGGCATCAATATAATAGATTCCGTTCATGAACCGGATTCCGTACCGGTTATCCTCCCCCGGCTTTACATATACCGGGAAGGTAAGACTGCGTTCAGATGTCAGAACCGGCTTGCCGGTCTCATCTGTCAGTGTGAAGGAATCATTCGTTCTGAGATCTTCCGCATACGGAATCAGATTCGTATCATTCCGATACCATCGGTCAGATGCTTCCGCAGCACTTCCGAGTATGCAGAACGGACTGTCAGATACTTCGAGGTATCCGCCCTCCTTTGTTCCGCTGATATCAAGCAGTGCACCGGCAGTCACATGACCGCATGGTTCCATTCCATTGTCAGATACAAGAAACAGATCACAGTCTTCCGCAATACGCACCTTGTGTCCGACAAACGGACTGTAATCACTGCTGTCCCGGATCTGCGAAGCGGCAGGTGTTTCTGAAGCAGATTCGGAGCCCGGGTATTCCTGTTCCGTCTTCCCGCATCCGCGTAGGATCAGACTGGTGATCAGCAGAAGTACTGCGCAAACAAGACAAATTCCCAGTACTGATACCGGGAATCTGTTCTTTCTGCGTCGTTTAGTTCTTTTCGGTGAAGTCGGCATCGACTACATCGTCACCGGCATTGCCGGACGCAGCTCCGGCGTTCCCGGCGCCGGCTGCACCGCCGTTCTGATACATCTGCTGTGCCATTGCATTGGCAGCCTGTTCCAGAGCATCCAGCTTTGTCTTCAGACCGTCCATGTCATTGTCATCGATTGCCTTCTGCAGTTCATCACGGAGTTTCTGAACTTCCGCCTTCTGTTCCGGTGTGACATTCGCATTGTCGGTCTTCAGCGTCTCGTCGATCTGGTTGATATAAGCTTCCGCCTTATTGCGGGTTTCAATATCCTGTTTCTTCTTGTCGTCTTCCGCCTTGTGCATCTCGGCTTCCTTTACCATACGATCGATTTCATCTTCGGAAAGTCCGGAAGAATTCGTGATCGTGATGGACTGTTCCTTGCCGGTGCCCTTGTCCTTGGCACTTACATGAACGATACCGTTGACGTCGATGTCAAAGGTAACTTCGATCTGCGGAACACCGCGGCGTGCCGGCGCAATGCCGTCAAGCTGGAAGTTTCCAAGGGTCTTGTTGTCGTTTGCCATCGGACGCTCACCCTGCAGGACATGAATGTCAACTGCCGGCTGGTTATCCTGTGCTGTGGAGAAGACCTGAGACTTGGATGTCGGGATCGTGGTGTTGCGCGGGATCAGCGTTGTCATAACGCCGCCGAGTGTTTCAATACCGAGGGAGAGCGGTGTGACATCGAGCAGGAGAACATCGTTGACATCACCTGCGATAACGCCGCCCTGGATTGCCGCACCGATTGCGACACATTCATCCGGGTTAACGCTCTTGTTCGGTTCCTTGCCGAGTTCCTTGCGGACTGCTTCCTGAACAGCCGGGATACGGGTGGATCCGCCGACCAGCAGGACGTTGTCGATATCACCGGTGCTGAGTTTTGCGTCGCGAAGTGCCTGACGTACCGGAACCATGGTCTTTTCAACCAGGAACTTGGTCATGTTGTCGAACTGCGCACGGCTGAGTTTTGCCTCGAGGTTCAGTGCGCCGCTTCCATCCTTGGCCATAGCGATGAACGGAAGTGAGATTTCTACTTCCAGCATGCCGGAGAGGTCTTTCTTGGCCTTTTCTGCCGCATCCTTCAGACGCTGCAGGGTCATGTTGTCGGCTTTGAGATCGATTCCGTGCTCTTTCTTGAAGTTGTCATTGAGCCAGTCAATGATGACGTTATCGAAGTCATCACCGCCGAGTCTTGTATCACCGGCTGTAGAGAGAACTTCGAAGGTGCCGTCTGCGATATCAAGAATGGAGACATCGAATGTTCCGCCGCCGAGGTCATATACCAGAACCTTCTGTTCCTTGGCGTTGTTCTTGTCCATGCCGAATGCCAGTGCGGATGCGGTCGGCTCGTTGATGATACGTACAACATCGAGACCGGCGATCCGTCCTGCATCCTTGGTTGCCTGACGCTGTGCGTCGTTGAAGTATGCAGGTACTGTGATAACAGCCTTTTCAACCTTCTCACCAAGATACGCTTCCGCATAACTCTTGATGTAGGTCAGAATCATCGCAGATACTTCCTGCGGTGTGTATTCCTTGCCTTCCAGGGTAACCTTTTCATCGGTGCCCATCTTACGCTTGATGGAATAAACCGTATTCTTGTTGGTGATCATCTGACGCTTTGCGGCATCACCGACGATACGGTCGCCGTTCTTGAACGCAACGACGGACGGAGTCGTACGGTTTCCTTCCGGGTTTGTAATAACTTTGGCTTCCTTGCCTTCCATAACTGCTGCGCAGCTGTTTGTGGTTCCTAAGTCAATACCAATAATCTTGCTCATAATTCGTTCCTCCTCGTGATTTATTCACTTACCTTGACCATCGCCGCTCTCAGCAGCCGGTCTTTGAGTTTGTATCCTTTCTGCAGAACTGCAGTAACTTTCCCTGGTTCCACGCCCTCGACCTGTTCGGTCATCATGGCCTGCATCCAGTTCGGGTCAAATTCCTGATCGAGCGCTTCGATTTCCTCTACGCCCTCTTTCTTCAGAGCCTGACTCAGCTGACGGAATACCATCTCAAATCCTTTGCGGTAGTTTTCGTCATTGCTGTCTTCTGCCTTGAGCGCCAGTGCCCTCTCACAGTTATCCAGGACCGGCAGAATCTCAAGTGCGAAGCTCTGAATGTGATACTTCATATTCGATTCATATTCCTTGGTCAGCCGCTTGCGGGTGTTTTCCGTATCCGCATATGCCATGGCATAGGCATTCTTCAGTTTTGCGACCTGACCTTCCAGTTCCGTAATCCTTGCCTGCGGATCCGGTTCCTCTGTCTTTTCCGAGGCTTCCGCTTCGGCAGGTTTTTCTGCTTCTTCCTTTGGTTCTTCTGCGACCGGTTCTTCCGGTTTCGCCGCGGTTTCTTCCGCTTCCGGTTCTTCGGAAGGTTTCATTTCCTCCGGTGATTTGTTCTCTGTCTCGCTCATGTTCGTCCTCCGCCTGTTTTCATATACATCTTTTCAATCATCTGTGCCACATAATCCAGCATTCCGACGACCTGATCGTAATTCATCCTGCTGGGACCGACGACCATCAGCTGACCGGTTTCCGAATCATTCACCCGGAAGGTACTCCGTACAATTGCGACATCGTTGTACCAGGTGAGTTCGGCACCCCTTGCGGTTGTGACGAGCGCATGCTCATCATTACCGATCCGCCGCCAGACGGTGGAATCATCCAGCATGCTCATCAGCTGCTTGAGTTTGGAGATGTCTTCAAACTCCGGCTGATACAGCATCCGGTCTTTTCCGCTGAAGTAAACATTCTCCGACGCGAACCGGACAAATGCCTGGACAAATGCGGTGAACAGCAGATCATGCCGCTGTACTACCGCCGCAAGTTCCGGTTTCAGTTTTTCCATCTCATCCGGAAGTTCCGTGATCGGAACTCCTCTGAGATGCTGATTCAGAATATCCGTACAGGTTTCAAGATCCTTGAACGGAATATCTTCATCAAACCGGAAGTTCTTTGTCTCGGTATGACCGGTATTGGTAATCATGACGACGACCGCATTCCGTGTATCGATCTGGAACAGTTTCAGGTGTTCCAGACGCTGCGCGGAACTGTCGGGTCCGATTGCGCCGGTTGTCATGTTGGTCATCTCGGACAGAATCCGGCAGCTGTGTTCCACTGCCTCCGAGATGTTCATGTTTGACGCTTCGAATGCGTCACGGATTGCGACTTCCATCTTTTTATCGATGGCAGAGTTCTTCAGCAGGTTTTCGCAGTAGAACTTATAGCCGAGTGTCGATGGAATTCTTCCGGATGACGTATGCGTTTTTTCGAGGTACCCCATTTCTTCCAGTACCTGCATATCATTACGGATCGTCGCGGATGAATACGGCAGTTTGTATTTCGTCTGCAGCATTTTTGAACCAACGGGTTCAGCGGTCTTGATATATTCATCGACTATCGCCTTGAATATCTCGATCCGTCTCGGTGTAAGCATCTCCGCTCACCTCCTTTTAGCAATCACACCCTGTGACTGCCAACAGTATAACCCTGATTTTTAGCACTGTCAACATCAGTCTGCTAAAAGTTAAAAAGCCGCATAACGACGCGGTTTTTGCGGCTTATTACCATGTTTTGTTCAGCGAAATTCGCAATTGATTTTTATCACTCCGCAGAAGCGCGATAATAGCTGATCCGTGAAATTCCGTAACAGGCTTCTTTGTACCGTTCCAGCGATCCGATTCGTTCCGGAAACTGCTCTTCCTTCAGGGATTCAATGACCACAACCGCATCATCCGCAAGAAGCCCGGCTTCCGAAAGCAGCGTCATAATCCGGATATTCTCCTGGAGACGATACGGCGGATCCAGATAGACAAGGTCAAAGACCCGCTGCTGTTCCGCCAGAAGACGGATTGCCTTTTCCGCACGGACCGGCAGAACCAGAGAACGATCCGCAAATCCGAGCTGTTCGATATTTTTGCGGATCACACGGACCGCATCCTTTGCGCAGTCTACGAATACCGCCCGTTCCTTTCCGCGGCTGAGTGCTTCGAAGCCAATCGCACCGCTTCCCGCATAGAGATCCAGAACATCACCGCCGTCAAAGAATCCTCCAAGAGAGGAAAATACCGCCTCCCGCACTTTATCCAGTGTCGGCCTGGTTTCTCTTCCTTCCGGTGTTTCAAACCGCCGGCTTCCATGGGTCCCAGCAATGATTCTCACTGGATGGCTCCTTTGCGGTACTGATCAATGACCGCCTGGGAGATACCGACCGCAATCATAAACGCCAGTGTGGAAGAACCGCCGGAAGAAATCATAAGCAGCGGAACACCGGTGAGCGGAATCATTCCGGTAACACCGCCGATATTAAAGAGACAGTGAATCACAAGATACATTGCTGTACCGATGAGAATGACTCTTGCCTGCTCACTCTGGATTTTCATCGCATAGCGGAACAACTGCACAATGATGATCATGTATGGAATAAAAATGACAAGAAATCCAACAAGCCCGAGTTCCTCAACGACAATCGCCAGAATGAAGTCGGTGTTGGCAGCCGGAAACTGTGTATATTTACGGACAGAATTTCCATATCCAAGGCCAAACCATCCGCCCGTCGCAAAACTGACAAGTCCGTTGACCAGCTGAAATCCCGTATCATACATATCCACAAACGGATTCAGCGCAGAGAGGAACCGGTTGATCTGATAAGCCTTGAGCGGCAGACGGCGAATTACCGCTTCTCCAAACGGAGACAGAATATAAAGCACCACGAGAGCCCCGGCAATAATCATGAAGCGGAGGAACCGCTGTGCAAGGCGAAGCTGCGGATGCTGGGGAATCATCAGGCAGATGAGCGCAATCATAAAAATAACAACAGCGCTTCCCATATCTGACTGCAGAATCAGTACGATACCGACATAGGCAACGATGAAGACCAGAGGCCGCCGGATAATATCCCCTGGATTATCAAAAATTTTCTTTACATCTCCGCAATATGCCGCAACGATCAGAATGACCATGACCTTGGCAAATTCCGAAGGCTGAATGGAAATATCCATACCGGAAATCGGAACACGGATCCAGGCACGCGCACCGCCCGCTGCCGGGAATGCAAGACAGAACAGCAGTGCGGCACCGATGCCGATTGCCCAGACCGGGAAGCTTCCGGTCTTCAGGAATGACAGTTTGAAATTATTCGCAAGCCGCGCCATAAAGTAATAACCAGCGCCAAGGAATACGATCTGCTTGATCAGAATAAGCGCAAGCCGTCCCGGTCTTCCTACGGTAAGCCCCATCGAAGAACTGGCGATCATCAGAAGGCCGAACAGCGCAAGAACAAGAATACTGATAAAAATACTTCGGTCGGCACGTTTGGGCATCGCCAGAAAAAACCGGCGCTTTACCGGTGCCGCAGTTTCGTTGTTCACCATACTCATATCTGCCGTCTTTACAGTCATATACGCTTTAGATTCTAGCACAGGTCAACTTCTTTACAAAGAAGCCGCGGCTCTTTAGAATATGCCTGTAACAGGTGAACAGAATGCTTATTAACAACGATACGATTATTAAAGACAGCGATCCTACCATCCGCCGCAAAAGCGAGCCGGTAGAGCTTCCGCTGAGTGAAGAAAACAAACAGATCCTCCGCGAAATGTTTCAGTATGTACAGGACAGCACCGATGAGGAAAAGGCAAAAGAACTTAATCTCCGCCCTGCCGTCGGCATTTCCGCCATTCAGATCGGTATTCCCCGTCAGCTGACCGCAGTCATCGTGCATGACTATGACAAGAACGATGAACTGGTGACATATCAGTACATGCTCGCAAATCCGAAGATCGTTTCCCGCTCCGTACAGAAAGCCTATCTGGAAAACGGTGAAGGCTGCCTTTCCGTACAGGAAGCGCATGATGGATTCGTGGTGCGCAGTGCCCGCGTCAAGGTCACGGGTTATGACCTTCTCACGGATCAGAACGTCACGATCCGGGCACGCGGATACCTGGCAATCGTTCTTCAGCACGAAATTGATCACTTCAGCGGCGTGCTGTTCTACGATCATATCAACAGTGACAATCCGCATCCGGAAGTACCCGGCGCACTTGTAATCTGATGCCCGTCAAAGGGAGATCCGTGATCTCCCTTTTCTTTTTATAAAATAATGATATAATTCCGTTGAACTAAGTATCTTCAACCTAGAAACGAGGTAAATATAATATGAGAAATCAAGCATCCGACAGAACTGCCGGACGTCCTGTACGTTATTCTCAGGTCAAGGAACCTGATTACAGCGAGCGTGAAATCAATCATAAGACTGACACGCTTGTATATGCGATCGGCGGTCTCGGCGAGATCGGCAAGAACATGTACTGTGTCGAACATGATGACGAGATCATAATCATTGACTGCGGCGTGCTCTTCCCGGAGGACGAGCTGCTCGGCATTGACTATGTCATTCCCGATTACTCCTATCTTGTCCGCAACCAGTCCAAAATCAAAGCACTGATCATTACACACGGTCACGAAGATCATATCGGCGGTATTCCGTTCTTCCTGCGGTCCGTTCATCTGCGGCAGATCTATGCCCCGCGCTTTGCGAAGGCGCTGATTGAAAAGAAGCTGGAAGAGCATCATCTTTCCCGTGCCTGCAAGGTAATTGAGATCAACGGTGACAGCCGGATCAAGACCGAGCACTTCAGTGTCGGCTTCTTTGACACCGTGCATTCCATTCCGGATTCGCTCGGCATTCTCGTCAATACCCCCAACGGCCGCCTCGTGGAGACTGGTGACTTCAAATTTGACCTTACGCCGGTCGGCACAAACAGCGACTACCAGAAAATGGCTTATATCGGCCAGGTCGGTGTTACCCTTCTGTTATCCGATTCCACCAATTCCAGCGTACCGGGTTTCTCCATTTCGGAAAAACAGGTCGCCAACGCGATTATGGATCAGATCCGCAAAACACCGGGACGACTTCTCGTGTCGACCTTTGCGTCCAACGTCAACCGTCTGAATCAGATCCTGATGGCTGCCGTCGCCTGCAACAGAAAGGTTGCTGTATTCGGACGGTCCATGGAGAACGTCCTTGAAATCGGCCGTAAGACCGGTTTTATCAAGATCGACAACGACAGTTTCATCTCAGGAAACGACCTCAACACCCTTCCTGCCAACCGTATCTGCATCGTCTGTACCGGTTCGCAGGGCGAGCCGATGGCTGCTCTCTCAAGAATCGCCAACGGAACCCATAAGTTCCTGCACATCATTCCGGGTGACACTGTCCTGTTCTCCTCAAACCCGATCCCCGGAAACGGCGTCAGCGTCAGCGCGGTCATCAACCAGCTGACCAGAGTCGGCGCCAATGTCGTCACGAACTCTCCGCTGACAAGTTTCCACACCACCGGACATGCGCCGAAAGAAGAACAGAAGCTGATGCTGAATCTGATCAAGCCAAAATACTTCATGCCGAATCACGGCGAATACAAGATGCTTGTTCAGCACGCCGCAACTGCACAGGAAACCGGCGTGCCGAAAGATCACTGTCTGATCTGTTCCAACGGTGACATCGTTGTCATGCGGAATGAAGAATGCTTTATCGCAAACGAACGTATCCAGACTGACGCAATCTACGTAGACGGAAATGACACGAGCGGCCTTGCGACGTCTGTCATCAAGGACCGTCAGATCCTTGCGGAGTCCGGTCTTGTCGCAGTCATCGTCACAATCGACAGCCGCTACAACAAGATCCTTTGCCGTCCAAGCATCCTCTCCCGCGGATTTGTTTATATCAAGGATTCCCAGACACTGCTGAAGGAAGCAGAGCTTGTCGTTTATAACGCATTAAAGAAAAAGATGCAGCAGCGTACAACCTTCGGTGACCTGAAGAACTGTATCCGTTCTTCGCTGGAGCCATTCCTCTTCCAGAAGACAAACCGTAACCCGATCGTCATTCCGGTCATCCTGAATCAGAAAGCCGCAATCGCAGAGATTCAGGCAAAATCCGCAAGAACGCATAATTAACTCCGTAAAACCGTTTAATTCTGACCGCCGTCAAGCCACGGCGGTTTTTTTATTTCGTCACGAAAAAAATTTTTAAAAATCATCTTTTTTTATTGCAACATTCGAACAAACCCTTTATAATGATTGGTGTACCAATCATAGGAGGAAATGTTGTTATGGCTCAGAAATTATCGAAACGCGCAAGAAAAAAGCGTGCGGATTACAATCTCGATTACCAGAAGAAGTACGTGAAGCGTTATGTGTTCAAACTGAATACCCGGCATGACCGCGAACTGATCGAGATTCTCGAACAGATGGACAACCGTACCGCCTGGTTCAAATCCAAACTCGAAGAAGCTGTCAACTGACTAGGGACAGAAGCGCAGTTCCATTCGCAGTCGGCTTGAATTTTTATTACGCCCTGACGAACACAGCTGAGCCAAAGATTTTTTATAATCGCAAAAAGAAAAACAGAGCGAATGCTTCTTGCCTGATGCAGGGCATTTACTCTGTTCTTTTGCATTAAAAAACACCGGCATAACTCTGCCGGTGCTGTATGGTTAATTTTCAGAGAATGGAAATCTGTTTTTCCTGCGGTTCTTCCTTCTTTGTTTCAGAAGGAACACTGATCGTCAGAACACCGTTTTCAAACGCTGCGGTGATATCAGAATCCTTGATTCCGTCTCCGACATACCAGCTCCGCTTGCAGGATCCGGTGAAGCGCTCCTTGCGAACTACCTTTCCGGCATCCGACTTCTCTTCGCTGTGCTCTGTGTGGTCTGCCGCAACCGTAAGTGTTCCGTTATACAGACTTACCTTGATATCACTCTTTGCATATCCCGGAAGATTGATATCCAGGAAATATCTTCCATCCTTCTCACGGATATCCGTCTTCATCAATCCGTTGGACATGGAACCAAACGGTTCCAGCATGGATGTGAACCAGTCATTTCTGGTATCCGGCGCAAATCTCATCATATTGTTCTGTTCCTCCTTCGGATTCCTTACAGAATCTCGATAAATTTCTTTTCCGTTTCTTCCTTTTTCTTTTCTGTCGGAACTTCAAGTGTCAGAATTCCGTCGCGGAAGCCTGCTTTGATATCTGTATCCCGAATCGCATCGCCGACATACCAGCTTCTTGAACAGGAACCCATGTAACGTTCCTGACGGATAATACGGCCTTCCGCATTCTTCTCTTCCTCACTCTTACGATGTTCTGCGGTAACCGTAAGTGTTCCGTTATAGAGGGAAATCTTGATGTCTTCCTTGCGGAATCCCGGCAGATCGATATCCAGATAGTACATGCCGTCCTTTTCACGAATATCTGTCTTCATCAGGGAATTGCCGGCATTATATTCCGGTGTTCCAAACACATCATCAATCAGATCATCAAATACATTGTTTCTTTTTACTGGAATGTATACCATAGTTCATTACCTCCGTATTTCACTGTGCCTTTACAGCTTACACCTTCTATCATATTCAAAATATTAGCACTGTCAAGTCTTGAGTGCTAATCTCAAAGTTAAAAGAAAAATGGCTTAACAAAGCCATTTTCACAAACAATCAAACGGATCACAGAAAATAATTCAAAAATATTTCTGCACTGACGCAATCACTTTGCGTCTTTGGATGCTAAAAACAGTTCAGTCATCCAGCAGCGCTTCGAGGATCGGATCAAGCAGAATCACGCCGCTTTCCCGGTTCGGTGAAACAGATGATGTTCCGATCATTCTCGCCTCCGGAATCATACGGCAGATATCATCAGCGGACGCAAGCACATCAAACCCCTGTCTTCCGCGCCGGTAATGCATGAGCACCGCAAGTTTAGGCTCCAGCGTACGGATCAGCTGTTCCGCCTGTTCCGCATCGATCGTATAGTAACCGCCGCATGGAATCATAAGGATATCCGCCTGTTTGAGACGGGACAGAACATCCGCTTCCGGAATACAGCCGAGGTCTCCGAGATGAATTATCGTTTCTTCGCCTGACTTCAGAATCAGAACACGGTTCTTCCCTCGCAGCGCACCGCCCTGATCATCATGATCGGTAAGGATCGTCTCAACGTTATACGGATTTTCCGGCCCGGATATCCGGAGCACGACTTCATCCGCCGCATTATGATCGCCATGTTCGTGGCTGCAGAAGACCGCATCCGCACTCAGTTTCGGAAGCCGCAGTCCGGGTACAGATCCCGGTGCGTAAGGATCGATCATTGCGGTCCATCCGTTATCTGCCTCCAGACGGAAACAGCTGTGACCGCAGTAGGTTAATCTGTTCATCATATCCGCTTTTCTCCTTCCAGAAAAGGACACCGAAGTGCCCTTTGTGTTTCCAATGCATGAATTATCGACTTTGAATCATTGAATTCTGCCGGCGGGCATTCGTTCCGGTCAGTCTTCACTGAGGAATTCTGCTCGATAACGATGTTATCAATAAAGACGGTCAAACAGACGATAAAGCTTTTTACGGCTCTTGCGCGGACGCTCCAGTGCTTCTGCGATCGGCAGAGAAATGATTTCATTCTCCATAATGCCTACGCAGTGTCCGCCAATGCCGTCCATCAGAAGATCAACCGCCTTTTCTCCCATACGGCTTGCGAGCATACGGTCAGCCGGTGTCGGTGAACCGCCGCGCTGGATATGACCAAGAACGGTTGCACGGCCGCTGAAGCCGGTGTTCTGACTGATCTTGGATGCCAGTGCCTGAACATCGGTGGTCTTTTCAGAGACAATGACGATCGCATGACTCTTATGAACCGCATTATCCAGATAGCGCAGTTTTTCGAGAACTTCAAGTTCATCATATCCCGTTTCCGGTGTGATCACCATTTCCGCACCGCAGGAAATCGCTGTATAAAGCGCAAGGTCACCGCAATGGTTTCCCATTACCTCAACGATAGAACACCGATGATGTGAGGAACTGGTATCGCGCAGTTTATCGACACATTCCACACAGGTATTCAGCGCGGTATCAAATCCGATGGTAAGATCGGAACCGGAAATGTCATTGTCAATCGTGCCGGGAAGACCGATGCAGTTGATTCCCTTTTTTGTCAGCGCAAGCGCACCGCGGTAACTGCCGTCGCCGCCGATAACAACCAGTGCGTCAATCCCGTTTTCCTTAAGATGCTCAATACATTTATCCTGGATCTCATCTTCCTTGAATTCCGGAAGACGCGCACTTCCGAGAATTGTTCCGCCGCGGGAAAGAATATCCGAAACGGATGACCGTTCCATCTTCATCATTCTTCCTTCCAGCAGTCCTTTATATCCATCGTAAATGCCATAGACTTCCAGCCCGTTGTTCAGCGCAACACGGGTAACACTGCGGATTGCCGCATTCATTCCCGGCGCATCGCCGCCCGAAGTAAGCACACCAATTTTTCTCACCATATCGTTACCTCAAATCTTCCTAATTCTAGCACAATGCGGGTATTATTCACTGCCATGTAACTTCCTGCGGTCATTTCCGTCAAGATATACCGGCTCTGCCAATGTTTTGATCCGTTCAATGATGCGGTCTGCGGCGGATACGGAATCTCCTGAGTGTGTTGTCCGCAGATGTGCCTGCAGGGTGCGGAGATCTCCGTTTCCCGTAAACCAGGTCATCTTCTCTTTCTGCATCCGTGAATCAAGGATGGAAAGCAGAACCATGCGGTTGCGGTCAGTCACTTCCTCAGCACCGATGTCATCAATCACCAGAATATCCGCAGCCCGGCACTGATCCGCTTCCCTGCGGTATTCCCCGCTGTAGGCGGTTGCGGCGATCCGATCACAGAACGACGGATAATGGATAAATGCCGCCGATCCGCCGTTTTCCGCAATCCGGTTAGCGGCGCATGCCGCAAGATACGTTTTGCCGGTCCCCATATTCCCGTAGAGGAACACCCCTTTATGTTCGTCACAGCAGGACGCAAGTTTCCCGACAGTATTCAGATAATCGGAGGTTTCTCCTTCCAGATTGATTTTCTCAAACCGTACCTGCCGTAATGCGGCACCGAAATCACAGACCAGATACCGCTCCATCTGTGATTCCCCTTTCAGACGTTCCGTCTCATACGGGCACGCTTCCACGGTTTCCTGCAGGATCACGTCATAACGGACGCCCATATGATACCCTTTCTGTTTCTGACGGCAGTCTTTCAGAGATTTGCAGCCGCGGCAGGGTTCCAGTGCATTGAGATAACGCTCAAACAGAAAGGCATGACGATACAGTTCTTCTTCCGGAATACCCTGAGTCTTCATGACCCTGTGCAGATACACATCGTTCCGCAGCCGCTCCACAAGCTTCTGTTTTCCGGTATCATCCCGATTGGGACTATGCGGAAAGCTGAGAGGTTTCAGATCAGACATTTCGGTCATCTCCTTTCGGTTTGTTCAGCAGCCGCTTCATCGCTTCAATTTCTTCCTTCGACGCCGGGACTGCATTCTTGTTTCGAATCGGCTCCGCATTATAGAAGGCAGGCAGCTCCTCCTGCTTCTTCGTACCGGAGCGGGCTTTCTTCTTTGTTTCCGCAAAGGCTTCTTCTCGCGTATGAACGCCGTCTCGCGCCCATTCTCCCGCAACCATATCCACAAAGCGGCTGTTCAGCCGGTTGTCGGAGATGCCGAGAATATATTCGATCATGACGTTGATCACTTCATTTGGAAAATGCATGTCCATCGCAAGCCGTTCCAGAATCCGTTTGTCCGCCTGTGATACCATTGCGCCGTTCTGCTTTGCCATCAGGAACGATACCGGAGGCAGCGTGTAAGGATCCTTGGCGGTTGTGATATCCGGCCTTGCGGATGCGGCAGACCGCTTCAGACGTTCAAGATCCAGGCTTACCGGATCGAGCCGGACGCAATGACCGACGAGAATACGCATGCGGTCCGCAGAGAGTCCGTAAAGCGTCGCGAGCTTGCCGATTTCTTCAAGGTTTGCCCGGGTCCGCAGGATATTCGGGAATACGACATCCGATGTCGTATTAAAGAAATGTTCATAATCAAAGTTGATACTGATATCATTTTCAGAAAACTGATACTTCGGTGACACTCTCTGAAAATCAACGGCAGCTTCATAATCCTGTTCACTCGGCTGACGCCGGACAGAGGAGGTAATGTCTTTGTATCCCTGCGCCGCGATTGCGCCGGACAGGAATTTTGCGGCAGAATTCTCCGCCTGTTTTTTGCCGACCGCATGAACATAAGTCGCATAGAATTCGCGGCTTGAAAGAAAACTTGCGGAAGGAAGCGGTGAATTCAGACGATAAATATAGGAATTCCGGGATTCTCCCTCCTGCACAAATGTCCGTAACAGGAGGTATTCTTCCAGATGAATCCTTGCCTGTTCCACTTCATCAGGCGTCCTGCCGAGCAGTTCAAACAGACGGCTGTGCGCTTCCTGTGTTTTCTGCAGGCGTCCTTCACTGTGCAGAAGAAGATACAGCAGCACCGCATCATTGCCGATGATCGGAAGATACAGTGAAACCAGCGAAGATATGATATCCTCACTGAGATTTTCACTCATCTCCACGCGATAAACATCTTTCCCCTTAAGAGGCATACTGTTCCTCCAGTGCTGTTACAACCTCGACGACACGCTCATACAGTTCACGAATCGTGCCGTCATTCATGATAACGATCGTCGCCTGCTCAATCTGCCGGTCTGGATGCATCTGCGATTCATATCTCGCTTCAGCCTCGTCTCTTGAATAACCGCGGTCTTCCATCATTCTTGTGACCGCTTTTTCCTTTTCACAGGCAACTACCAGAATCGCATCAAAATGGGATTCCAGATGCGCCTCAAACAGCAACGGTACTTCCGCAAATACAAGCGATTCATCGGTATGATTCTCAAAAAAGCGCTCCATTCCTGCAACGATTGCCGGATGGGTGATATCGTTCAGTGCCTGCCGCTTCATCTCATCGCTGAAGATCACTGCCGCAAGTTTTTTCCGGTCGATCTCTCCGAATTCATCCAGAATATCACTTCCGAATGCACTGACGATCTGTTCAAAGCACGGATCATTCTTCCGGTATACCATCCGGGAATATCCGTCACAGTCAAAGACACGGTATCCCATTCTCCGAAGCAGAATGGAAACCGTGGTTTTTCCGGATGCGATCGTACCTGTAACTGCAATCTTTTTCATCATGATTTCTGACAATGCGGACAGTAGTAGGAAGAGCGTCCGCCGACTCTTACTATTTTAATCGCACTCCCGCATTCCTGACAGTTCTTTTGCGCATGAACCATACAGGAAAGCTGAAAGAGTCCGGTCACTCCCAGTGAGGACGTATAAGAACGGATCGTGGTGCCGCCTGCCTGAATCGCCGCCTCAAGTATCCGCCTGGTTTCCCGGACGATCGATTCACACAGTGGTTTTGTTACCCTGCGGCAGTTCATTCGCGGACGGATCCTGCAGGCAAAGCAGATTTCATCCGCATAGATATTTCCGATTCCGGCCACGACTGTCTGATCCAGCAGGATTGTCTTTACCGGGGTATTCCGTTCTTTCATGATCCGGTACAGATAGTCCGCCGTAAACGAATCATCAAACGGTTCCGGTCCAAGTCCGTGAAACAATGCACGGTCGGTATCCGGTGCACAGAGTTCCATGGTGCCGAATTTGCGGGTGTCATTGTAACGAAGCTCCCGACCGTCTGAAAGAGAGAACACCGCATGCGTATGGCGGTCCAGCGGATCCCCTTTCTGTTTCAGCCAGTACTTTCCTTCCATCCGCAGATGGGATACCAGAATCACATCTTCCATGCCGAACAGCAGGTATTTTCCGCGCCGTTCAAACGTCAGAAAATGCCGGCCGGTCAGCGCCTTGCGGAAGGAGGCTTCACTGCGGTCTATCATCTTCGGCAGAAACACCCTGACATCGGTGATTTCCGCTCCTTTGATCTGTGTTTCCAGAGTCCGGAGAACCGTCTCCACTTCAGGCAGTTCCGGCATTATTTGGCCTCATACCAGTCCGAACCGACGGAACATTCCACGGTAAGCGGAACCTTCAGTTTCATGGCATTCACCATGCCGGTTTCAATCAGCTGCTTCATCGTATCAATTTCCGATTCCGGCACGTCAAAGATCAGTTCATCATGAACCTGAAGAATCATCTTTGAAGCAACGCCGGCTTCCTTCATCATCCGGTCAATGTGAATCATCGCAATTTTGATCAGATCCGCTGCACTGCCCTGAATCGGGGCGTTCATCGCCGCGCGTTTTCCAAATTCCCGGATCATGCGGTTCTTATCATGGATCTGCGGAATATTGCGGCGGCGGCCGCTGACGGTCAGAACATATCCGTTCTTCTCACAGAATTCCACAAGCGAGTTCATATAGGTGCGGATCTTCGGGAACTTCTCAAAATAGGTATCAATAAATTCCGCAGCCTCCCTGCGGCTGATGCCAAGCTGTTCTGCAAGGCCGAAATCGGAGATGCCGTATACAATGCCGAAGTTGACCGTCTTTGCCCGGCGGCGCATTTCTTTTGTGACATCTTCCTGTTCTACGCCGAAGACATCCATGGCAGTTTTTGTATGAATATCGATGTCATTGTTGAAGGCATCGATCATGGAGCTTTCATCCGCCATGTCCGCCAGCATCCGCAGCTCGATCTGGTGATAGTCTGAGGAAATCAGTACATGACCCGGTTCCGGAAGGAATGCCTTGCGGATAATGCGGCCCTGCTCATCCCGCACACTGATGTTCTGAAGGTTCGGCTCGCTGGAAGAAAGCCGTCCGGTCTGTGTAGCACACTGGTTGTACAGGGTATGGATCCGGCCGTCGCTGCAGATATATTTCTGCAGGCCTTCCGCATAGGTGCTGTAAATCTTGGAAAGCTTGCGGTACGAAAGCAGTGCCGGAATGATCGGATGGGCGCCGATGAGCTTTTCCAGAACATCCGCACCGGTGCTTCGTTTCTTTCCGCTCGGCAGACCGAGTTTGTCATACAGGATTTCCGCAAGCTGTTTGGGACTGTTGATATTGAACTGCGCATCCGCAAGGTCAAAGATCTCCGCCTGAAGCTCATCGATCTGTCCTTTCATCTCTGAGGCAATATTCTGCAGAACATGAACATCACAGATCACCCCTGTTTTCTCCATCTCATACAGAATCGACGTCAGCGGAAGTTCCATCTCCTCATATAATGACGTAAGCTTTTCTTCTTCCAGTTTCGGCGCAAACTGTGCATACAGTTCAAAGGTATTCCTTGCCTTCTCACACGCAAATCGTACGACGCTTTCCATATCCGGAAGTTTCGGCCGGGCAGCTGTACCGTAGATCTGTTCATAGGTTTCAGTAGTCATGACACCGGTTTTCGCAATGATTGCATCCTCAGAAGTCAGCTCTGAATCCGTAAGATTTGCCATAATCATAACATCATCCG
Source organism: Solobacterium sp. (assembly GCA_017469885.1). Taxonomy (GTDB): domain Bacteria; phylum Bacillota_I; class Bacilli_A; order Erysipelotrichales; family Erysipelotrichaceae; genus Bulleidia. Next base: position 103,033 of record JAFUFO010000010.1, on the reverse strand, counting down.
TAAAACTGCAGGAAAGTCCGAAGCGGTCGGCATAATGCATGTTGCGCTTGATGTCATATCCGATGCGTCGGTGTGCTGTATCGTTCAATGCCGCACGCAGTGCATTGTCCTTCAGGGCATTTTCCAGCGTCAGATATACGCCCTTCGAGCCGTTGTATAACGCAATGCCGCGCAGTTCGGAAAGGTAGAACGGCGCCTTGTCTCCGTCATACCAGACCGCAACATCGGAATTGAAAATGTCTTCCGGACAGTTTTCCGTTTCCGTAAACCACACTGTGGTTTCGGCAGGTTTAGTTTCTTCCGGTTCTGCGGAAGACATATCCTGGTAGCGGCGGATCAGAGAATTCATGTTCAGGCTTTCAAAATAGCGGATAAGCGCCGGGTAATCCGGAACGAATTTGCAGTCTTCCGCATTAAACGGGAGCTGCACATCGCGGCGGATCGTTGCCAGAGTCTTGGAAAGCATTGCGGATTCTTTCCCTTCCCGCACCTTTTTGCCCAGCGCACCTTTGAGCTCGTCCGCATGTGCAAGAACATTCTCCACATCATGGTACTGATCCAGCAGCTTCAAAGCAGTTTTCTCTCCGATTCCGGGAATACCGGGAATATTATCGGAATGATCCCCCATCAGACCTTTGAGATCGATAATCTGTGTCGGAACGATCCCCATTTCTTCTTTCAGAGAATCCTCTGTCATTTCCGCCATTTCCGTAATGCCCTTTTTCATCAGCATGACCGTCGTAGAGGGACCGATCAGCTGAAGCAGATCACGGTCACTGGAGAAGATTACCGTCCGGTAGCCTTCTGCGGATGCGCTGAATGAGCCGATCAGATCATCGGCCTCGATATCCGGCATTTCAACCCAGCGGATATGAAATGCGTCCAGATAATCACGCACGAGCTGGAACTGCGGAACCAGATCATCGGGTGCCGGTTTGCGTCCGCCTTTATAATCCGCATAGAGTTCATGACGGAACGTGTGCTTTCCCGCATCAAACGCAACCAGAATACTGTCCGGCTGCACAAGATCCATCGCTTTCTGCAGCATATTGGCAAATCCGAAAATCGCATTGGTCGGAATTCCATCTCTGCTTGTCATACGCTGTCCGTAGGCCGTCGCATAATATGCCCGGAACAGCATTGCATTTCCATCAACTAACAACAGTGTCTTCATAATCTTGTGTCCATTTCTATAACTGTATCAAAAAGGCCCGGAGCGTGACGCTCCCGAGCCTGTCAGCCGGCGCCTGATTCCGTATCGGCTTCTTCTGTTTTTTCCGGATCCGGCGTTGCCTGTGCTTCTTCGTAGGTCAATGCCTGTTCAGGAGGCGTTTCTTCTTCCGTAACAGTCTCCGCAGGTTCATTCGCAGTGCGGGCAACCGCCATAGTTTCAAGTACCGCGAGGTTCTCATACATGATCGAGAGGTAATCCTTGCCGGAGCTTTCCTCTCCGCCGGTAAGACTCGAAAGATTGCTGAGTTCGACACGAGTCAGGGAGAGATCTTCCTGTACGCGGTTGAACAGTTCCACCATATCCTCGGTCATATTCTCTTCATAAACAATGTAGCGTACATTATCTTCCTGAATCCGTTTCTCAATCAGTGCAAGCTGTTCCTCATTCGGCAGCGCACCGTATTTGGAGAGAATAATCGGATAGACCTGAAATCCGTAGGTCTTCTGCCAGTTGCCGAAGCTTGCGGTCATGGAGACAAAACGGATCTCACGGTTATTCACGATATTCGAGGTAGCCAGTGCCTGATACTGTGCATCGAGATTGATCAGATCGTTTTCCAGTGTTTCAAAATTCTCTTCAATGTTGTTGCGCTCATCCGGATAGGTGCTGATCAGCCAGGAACGGATGTCTTTTGCCATCGAAAGCATCGCGATCGGATCCATCCAGAGATAGAGATCCTTCGAATCGGTATCGATCAGATTAAATGCATCGCCGCGGTAATACGGGCTTTCAAGATATGTGATTTCACCATCCGTGATCACTTCCGTATAGCGGCGGAAGTCATAAACGGCATTAAGCACCGAAAGGTCGATCTGGTTCGGCACCATGCTGTTGAAATCTGCGCTGTACATGGAATAATACGGTTCCAGCTGACCGATGTGCAGAAAGACCTGTGCACGGTTCAGAATATTCTGCCAGTCGCTTTTTACGGTTGCCCGCTGCACGATCACATCATCCTGAACAGACTCCGCTGTGACCGATCCGCCGGTCAGGCGGTTCACCAGAAATCCGATTGGGTACACGGTATATGCAATCGTCGTACGCTCCGCATTACAGCCGGAAAGCGTAATGACAAGCATCATCAGAGAAAGATATTTGATCAGAAACTTTTTCATTCGGTCTCCTTTACATACATTCAGACCTGCGTGGTATTGGTACGGATAATCGTACGTACCGCAAGATAGGCAGGAATTGCCACCATGACACCGAGTCCGCCGGCAAGAATGCCGCCGGCGTAGATGGAGAACAGTGCCCAGAGCGGAGAAATCTTCACATTACGTGAATGGACGAGCGGTTCAATAATATAGGCGTCCAGCTGAGATAATACCACAATACAGATCAGCAGAATGATCACATTCCGCCGCGGCATAGTCAGAGCTGTCAGAATACCTACGGTATTGCCGATCATCGGGCCGATATACGGAACAATCAGGCCGATTGCGGTAAGAAGTGATACCAGCAGCCAGTCCTTATGCCCTACCAGATAATACATCAGCGCATATTCCAGAAACTTGATGACAATCAGAACAAGCAGTGACCGGATATATGTTCCGATTTCAATATCTACCGCCTTAATATTGCGGATTGCCCGGTTGCCGAGCCGTTTTGCAAAGTTATAAATGGAAGCCTCAATATTCTTCCAGGAAAAGCACATGTATATGGAAACGATGATCGTGATCACGAAAATCGTAAATACCTGCACTGCGTCCGACAGCATCGATGAGAATCGTGTCGACAGCTGCGGCAGGAAATTCCGGGTCGACTGCAGGCTCTCCACGATCTCCTGAAGCAGTCTGCGCACCCATATCGGCGCCCCGCTTTCCGAAAAGGCCGCATAGGAGTTGTAAATGGAATTGACACCCGAAATCATCGAAGTAATAAACGATGAAAGCCGGGAATAAATCAGCGGCACGATGGTGAATGCCAGCCAGAACAGTACCACCAGCAGGATCAGATAGAATACCGGGATTGTGATCTTCCGGCTGATCTTATACTTCGCTTCCAGTTTCTCAATCAGCGGATGAATCACGTATGCGATGATAAATCCCAGAACAAACGGGCGCAGGATATTCCATGCTTTTCGGAACAGGCCCATCCAGACCACATCAATCGACCGCACCAGAAAAATCACAAGCAGAACAAGAATCACCTTGATCAGTGCCTGAATACGAATGTCTTCATTGATTTTCTCTGAGATCTGATCGATGAACTTCATAACCAGTTAATTTTATCACTCCCTCAGGGGATTTGAGTAAAACCGGCGGCTTCAGCGCGGAATCGGCTGTGCTCCACCGAAACGCATCACCTGTTTTTTGCCGTGTTCTACCGCAAGATCCGCCAGCATTTCCACATCATTGATATAGGCGCGGGAAAGCGCACTCTCCACAATCGCCGGAAGATTTGCGCCGGTGACCACAATCACCGGATACTTACTGCATGCTTCGGCGAAATTGAGTGCGGTATGATACGGTGTTCCGCGCGCACTGTCTGTAAAGATCAGCACACCGGAGGTGTCCGGTTCAAATGATTCCGCGGCGCGGTTTACAGACTCCGCGAATCCTTCTTTGGTATCGCCTTTCTGATAATCGGCGCAGATAAGATTGCGCTGCGCGCTCTCCACCTGTTCAATCACCCTTACCATTTCATGCGCAAACTGCGCATGTCCGAGAATCATGATACCAATCATTTCACTACCTCCCTGTAGTCCGGTTCAATTATATCGAATTCCGCTCCGTTATCGGCAGGAAACCGGCGAAAGAGCAGAAAAAACAGCAGCCCGATGAATGCGCCGAGCACAAGGACCATCCATGCATTTCGCGCAGCCGGCATTGCGGCGGAGAAAATCAGATCAATCAGTCCGCCCGAACAGGCAAATCCGGCACGGAATCCGCTGTACGCACTCAGCCATCCGGACAAACCGAATAAGAGCGCATAGCAGACATATACGGGCGGCGAAGAAAGCAGAAGCCAGTACTCAAACGGTTCACAGAGTCCGCAGGAAAATGCGCTGAGACCGCACAGCAGAAGAAACATGCGGCAGTGCCGGTTTCCGGAACTGCCTGTGCGCTTGCGGAGAACCATGCATGCGGCAGGAATTCCGAACATCATCGGCGCAAAGAAGCCGGACATATATTTACCCGGGTCTTCGTCTGTAACCTGACCCCAGAAATAATTCATGTCATGCGCACCGCCCTCGCCCAGAATCATATAGTTCAGCGGCCTGTGCAGATCAAACGGCGCAAGCAGACGGTTCAGCAGGGCAAAAAGCCCTGTTCCCGGCTTGCCGAGAGAAATAATCCACGTTCCAAGCGCGGCAATCACATGAAACAGAACCAGCCGGACCGCGATCAGAACAACGGAAACGACCGCCAGCGATATTCCCAGCAGCACAATCGTTTTCACAGGATGCGTCTCGTGAATCATCCGGTTAACGATCCATGCGGCAGTGCATCCCAGAATAAGACCGGTCGCTGCGGAAGGACCGTAAAGTGCCAGCGTGTTTAACGGCTGGTCCAGCACTTCCGGCGCAAACAGAACAAACACGGATGATGCGGAAAAGGAATTGTAAAGCAGAATTCCAATCAGCGCGCCGAAAACACCGTAAATCCGTTTTCTGCTCAGAACATATCCGGCGGAGACAGCCGTCAGAAAGCCCCGGTTGTCATATACCGCACTCGCGATCCTTGAGAGAAACCAGCCGATCCGGTTTGCCGGGGTCGTTACCGCCCCGCCCTGCATCGCGGCAGGACAGAGCGCGTACCCGATTCCCGCAAGAATTCCGAATACCGGAAGAATACAGACTGCCGGAAGAACAGCCTTCCGGACCATTTGAATTGCATCTTTCATCCTGAACTCATGATATTATGTTTTCGGACAGAAAGAAAACACGGAGGATCATCTGATTATGATTATTCAAAGTACACGTGTCTATGTTGCCGGAAGTTTCATGAGGGCCGCCATAGAAACAGAAGACGGAATTATCCGCCGCATTCTCCCCTATGGAAGCGCAGAACCCGATATTGATTACGGAAACCGCCGCATCGTTCCGGGCTTCATTGATGTGCACTGCCACGGCGCTTATGGCTGGGATACCAACGATGCAACGCCGGACGGACTGAAACAATGGGCAAAAGGCATTCCGGCGGAAGGCATTACCGGATTCCTTGCGACAACCGTCACACAGATGAAACCGGTTCTGATGAAGGCTGTATCGAATGTCGCGGATGTCATGAAGTCCCATCACGCAGGTCCTGACGGCGCTGCCATCCTGGGTATTCATTTTGAAGGTCCCTATCTGAATATCAAGCACAAGGGCGCACAGCCGCCCGAGGCGATCGTTCCTCCTTCCGTGGAAGAATTCAGGGAATATCAGGAAGCTGCCGGCGGAAATATCCGTCTGATCACCGTTGCGACGGAAAACGATCCGGACTTTGCGCTGACCCGTTACTGCGCATCCACCGGTGTCCGGGTATCCATCGGTCATACCGATGCGGACTATGAAGGCGCCATGCTGGCGGCAGCCAACGGAGCGGTTTCCATCACGCATACCTATAATGCACAGACACCGTTCAAGCACCGGGACAACGGTGTTGTCGGCGCTGCCCTGCGTCTCAGGAACCTGTACAGTGAAGTCATCTGTGACTGCGCACACAGCACGCCGGAAGCGCTGAATATCTTCTTTACCTGCAAAGGCGCAGCTAAGGCAGTCATGATCTCTGACGCTCTTATGTGCAAGGGCTTCAAGCCGGGAGACAAATTCATTTTCGGCGGACACGAAGTGGAGATCTGGGAAGACGGATGTGCACATCTTACCGATATACCCGAACACAGCATTGCAGGCTCAACGATGCACACCAATGACGGACTCCGCAATCTTGTCGAGCGTGCCGGTGTCCCGTTCGATGCCGCCATCAACTCCTGCACGCTGAATCCCGCCGCGCTGCTTGGACTCGATGACCATCTTGGAAAACTGTGCGCAGGATATGATGCGGATATCGTTGTGCTGAACGACGATTATTCCGTGGAAGAAACCTTCTGTAAAGGCGTTCCGCAGCTTCATTAATCAATCTGATTGCCGGCTGTGCCCGGCAATTTTTTTGTTTCCGGGATTTCAAAACCAGATGAATATCCCGTTTCAGAGAAGTTTTTGATTCTTTTATAAGATGTTTTCCTTACTTTTGTTTTATAATAGACAGGCATACCTCAAGGAAATCCGGTAACGGTTTTCCTTTTTGGGTGTGTTATGAGAAAGAAATACAACGATGTCTAAACATGATGGCAAAAAACTGAATCGTTCTGATATTAACCTCGCCCCCCGAAAAGGCGGAAAGCCGAGGAAGATGCCTGAGCTTCCCGCTGTTCCCGGTGATGCGGTCAGAACAGCGGATGCCCCTGCTGTACGCGATGAACAGAAGCTGGAGCTCTTTTCAGAATCAGTTCATGAACAGAAAGCAGGAAAAGCGGGAACTTCGGTAACACCTCCGGATCTTCCAAAGGATCTGATCCTGACAGAAGAACCGGCGCAGACGGAAGTGACCCCTCCGCATCTTCCTGAGCCTGCCGTAGAATCGGAAGAATCCGATGATATTTCCCTGTTCTTCCCTGAACTTGCAAAACTGGAGGCAACAGCACAGGAATCCAGGAAGGAAAGACTTCCGGAAGATAAAGCACCGGCAGAGCCGCAGCCCGAATCAGAGACTGTGACTGAGCCGGTCCGGGAAACTGAAACTGTGACGAAAGCCGCAGCGGAAGAACCGGATGAAACAGCCGAACAGGAAGCGGTGATTGTACCGGCAGTAAAACAGGAAGAGCATTCCGCTTCGGATAACCTGTCCGAGGAACACAAGGACATTCAGCCGGCACCGAAACCTCGCAGGAAGAAAACACATGTCCAGCAGAAAGGTTCCCCAGAACCGAAGGTAAAGCAGTCCGATCCCTCCGATCAGCCTTCCGCTGTGAAGAACAATAAGAAATCGTTTGCGGAAACAGTGCTGAAGCCGCGACTGACAGCACGGAAGCCGAAAAAGGAATCCGGAACGAAGAGCGGAAACGGTGAGCCTCTGCTCAGGTATCGTTCAGGAAAAATACTGCTCGGCATCTTTGCGGGATTTATGATCCTGGGTGTCGTTGCCGGATTTGCCGGCACGATGTGGTTTGAAAACCTGATAGAAAACGCACCGCCGCTCGATGTCGGAAAACGGGAAGAATATTCGCAGGCGTCAGTAATCTACGACCATGACGGAAACTTTGTCGCAGAATACGGAACCAACGAAAACGTTGAGTGGGCAGAGTCAAATGAGATTCCCCAGCAGCTGAAAGATGCATTCATCGCAATCGAAGACCAGCGATTCTATGAACATAACGGCATTGACCTGAAGCGTCTTGTCGGTGCGGTTATCGGTCAGATTACCGGAAACGCAAGTTATGGTGCTTCGACGATTACCCAGCAGCTGATCAAGAATACGCACCTTACGCAGGAAGTTTCCTATGAGCGTAAGGCAAGTGAGATTCACCTCGCGCTTGAGCTGGAAAAAGTGATGTCGAAGGATGACATTCTCGTCTGGTATATGAATACGCTGTATCTCGGCGATTCCAACTATGGCGTCAAAGTTGCGGCGGAAGACTACTTCGGCAAGAAACTGAGTCAGCTGTCCCTGCGGGAATGTGCGATTCTTGCCGGACTTGCGCAGTCACCGAATGCATATAACCCGCGTCTCAACAGTCTCAAAGGCGATATGACCCCGACTAACCGGCGTGCGAACAATGTGCTCTTTGCGATGCACAAGACCGGGAAGATCAATGATACGCAGTATGAAGCAGCGCTGAACGAGCACCTGAACGTGCTGGAACAGTCCCGCCGCTACGAACTGTATAACTATCCGATCTACGTTGAATACGCGGTTGAAAATGTTGCGACAAAACTGCTTGAAGCAGAAGAAACTGAAATCACGGACGAAGCACTGACCGAAAAGAAACAGTGGCTGCGTACCGCAGGTTATCAGATCTATACCGGCTTCAACACCGGCATTCAGGATACTGCACAGGAAGCGATCACCAGCTTTGACCGCTACCCCACTCTGATCACCGGCACGGAAGTACAGGCCAGCACGGTCATTATGGACCAGCGGACCGGCGAAGTCGTCGCAATGGTCGGCGGACGCGAAGAACCGACCGCTCCGGAAGGATTCAACCGTGCGACCGACAGTACCCAGGCCGTCGGATCTTCCATCAAACCGCTGTCTGTATACGCACCCGCATGTGAAACCGGCGATTATCCCGGCACTACTGTCATGGATACGCAGGAGAGCATTCAGGGGTATGGCGAAGACAACAGTTATCCGAACGGTGATCATACCGGCGGAGCTATAACGATGCGCCGCGCGCTGGAACTCTCGCATAACATTCCAGCCGCACGATTCCTGCTTGAACATGTCGGAATTGATAAAGCCTATAACTTCATGGTTCAGGAAGGCTTCTCTCCGGAGAACCTCTCTAAAACAGCCGCAGGTCTTGCGCTTGGCGCAACCGATGTCACCACGCTTGAGATGACTGCCGCTTATGCCTGCCTCGCCAACGGCGGTGAGTATATTGAACCGCATGCCTACCGCAAGGTCACCGATCGTTTCGGAAATCTGATCCTTGACGGAAACAATGTCGAAAAGCATCGTGTATTCTCCGAATCTACCGCATGGCTGGTTACCAATATGATGGAAACAAACATGGTAGACGGATATGGTGTCAACGCCCGGCTCTCCAACGTAAAATCGTGCGGTAAGACCGGTACGCATGAACACCAGGTTATCTCCTTCGGAGGATATACCCCCTACTACACCAGTTTCCTGCGGATCTCCGCGGATGACTATGTACGTATGACCAACAGTTCTTCGTATTATCAGTCCGCTCCGCTCTGGCGTGCCTACATGGAGCCGATCCATGAAGGTCTGGAAGACCGCGAGATTCTGGATTACACCGCAGAAGATGTCGGCATCCAGCAGTACTGGGTCTGCACCAACAGCGGTCAGCTTGCCCAGAGCTGGTGTGAAGGCCATTATGAATATGCCGCTCCTAACAACGCTCCGACAGTTGTCTGCGAAGGACATACCTACGCAGAACCGGAGTGGACCGAAGAAAACTGGAGCGAAGGCGGATTCATCAACTATGACGATCCCAACTGGTGGGAAAAAGGCTGGTGGGATGAGATGGGCAACTTCCATCCGTACTGATTTCATTAACATCAGGATCTGAACGAACGTTCAGGTCCTTTTCTTTATTCATAAAAAAAAGGATTCTGACATATGCAGAATCCTTTGTCTGAATCGTACTTACTGAATGCCGTCCGGATTCTTCAGTGTGAAGTTCCAGGAATCGCGGCACATCTCATCAATGTTGTATTTTGCCTTCCAGTGAAGGAGTTTTGAAGCCTTTTCGGTATCCGCATAGCATTCTGCGATATCACCCGGGCGGCGTTCCATAATCTTATACGGAAGCTCTTTTCCGCAGGCTTTTTCATATGCATGAAGCACTTCGAGCACTGAGTATCCGTTGCCTGTGCCGAGATTGATATAATCCGCACCCTTGTGTTCCATGGCATACTTGACTGCCGCAATATGTCCATCCGCAAGGTCAACGACATGAATATAATCGCGTACGCCGGTTCCGTCCGGTGTCGGATAGTCATTGCCCCAGACACGGAGGTATTCCAGCGTGCCGTTTGCGACGCGTGCAATATACGGAACCAGGTTGTTCGGAATGCCGTTCGGGACCTCACCAAGCAGTCCGCTCTGATGCGCGCCGATCGGATTGAAGTAGCGAAGCAGCAGTACCGACCAATCCGGATCGGATGCGCAGACATCCGCAAGGATCATTTCATTCATCAGCTTGGTGCTGCCATACGGATTGGTTGTATGAGTCGGGAAATCCTCCTTGATCGGAACTGATTTCGGTGCGCCGTACACGGTGGCACTGCTGGAGAATACCAGTGTCTTTACCCCTGCTTCATTCATTGCCTGATACAGATTGATGGAGCCGCTGATATTGTTTTCGTAGTACGTCAGCGGAATCTGTGTGGATTCACCGACTGCTTTGTATCCGGCAAAATGGATGACCGCATCGATCTTATTTTCCGCAAAGATTTTCTTCAGGCCTTCTTTATCCAGAATATCGGTTTTGTAAAACTTCGGCTTTTTGCCGGTGATCGTTTCAATCCGGTCAAGGACAGCCTCATTGGAGTTGTACAGATTGTCAAGTACAACAACGTCATAACCTGCCTGAATCAGAGCTGTAACAGTGTGGCTTCCGATATAACCGGTTCCGCCGGTCACAAGAATCGTTTTCATATGAGCTTTTCTCCTTTTTTACCTTCCTATCAGTCTGGAAATATCATTCCATGTTACAAACAGCATCAGTGATATCAGCAATGCCCAGCATGCTGCCATTAAGGCAATCTTCACTTTATCATTCAGTTTCTTCCCGACGATTGCCTCACCGAGCGTGATCACAACCTGCCCGCCGTCAAGCACCGGCAGCGGAAGCAGATTCATGATTCCGATATTCAGTGAGAGTTCCGCCATAAGGATCAGGAAGCCTCGGATTCCGTACGAGACGGACTGTTCCGTTGCGGAATAGATACCGACCGGTCCGCTCACCTGGTCCAGATTGTGTCCGGAAAGGATCGAGCGCAGCCCTGCCATCAGCATGCCCGCAAAATATGCCATTTCTTTTGCGCCGTAGTACCAGCAGTTCCAAAAATTCACTTTGACATACTGGTAGCCTTCTCCCTGGATGCCGATGCGATAGCGCTGTTCTTCTTTAATATACTCGAGATTTGCATGAAGTGTGACCGTTTTCCCGTTTCTGTCAACCGTGATGTCAACGTCCGGCGTATCAAGAAGTAAGAGATAGGTTTCAATCTCCTGAAAATTCCTGATTTTCTCGGTCTCTCCGTTGGCTGTGAATGCGGTGATCACATCCCCTGCCTGAAGACCGGCTTTTTCCGCCGGCGACTCGCTCACCACTTCCACAATCCGGGAAGACGGAGCCACCGCAAACGCACCGTTATGAAGCACGATACCGGTCAGAATGAAGTAACACAACAGAAAGTTCATCGTTACACCGGCAAGAAGAATGATCAGACGCTGCCAGGTCGGCTTGTCGGTAAGATATCTTCCTTTCGGTACTTCGATATCTTCATAGCTTTCTTCCGTATCGGACTCTCCTGCCATGGCAACATAGCCGCCAATCGGAATCAGCCGCAGGCTGTACTGTGTCTCCTTCGGCTTGTATTTCAGCAGAAGCGGACCCATGCCGAAGCTGTATTCATAACAATAGACCCCGAAGATCTTCGCGGCGATCAGATGTCCGGCTTCATGAAGACAGATGATCACCGTAAGCAGGATCAGAAAATATATGATCGTCATCAACTGAGCTTCCTTATCTTTCCGCGGGCATATTCATCGCCCCACGCATTCGCCGCAAGCAGATCATCCACACTCTTCAGCGGTGTAAACGGCGCTTCGTGAACAGCTCCGATCACAATATCCTCAATCATCGTAAACGGAATCTGATGATTGCGGAATGCGGCATTGGCCACTTCATTTGCGGCATTCATGACCGCACCGAGATTTCCGCCCTTTGTGCCGGCTTCATACGCAAGCGCAAGCAACGGGAACCGTTCGGTATCCGGATTGGAAAAATGCAGTGTGCCTGCTTTTGCAAGATCCAGCGGCGGCTCATTCAGCGGCAGACGATCCGGCCAGGACAATGCATACTGGATCGGCAGACGCATATCCGGGGAACCAAGCTGCGCCATGACGCTCTGATCTACAAATTCGACCATCGAATGCACAATGGATTCCGGATGCATCAGAACATCGATCTTTTCATAGGGAACTCCAAACAGCCAATGGGCTTCCGTAACTTCAAAACCCTTGTTCATCATGGTTGCGGAGTCAATGGTAATCTTTGCGCCCATGGACCAGTTGGGATGGGCAAGCGCTTCTTCAACAGTAACCGAAGCCAGTTCTTCGCGTGTCCGATTGCGGAAGCTTCCGCCGCTTGCGGTAACGATCAGGCGTTTGACCTGCCGCATCCGGTTGCCCTGCAGGCACTGGAAGATGGCACTGTGCTCACTGTCAATCGGAATCAGTGATTTTCCATGGAGTGCAAGCGCCCGTGTGATCAGTTCCCCGCCGCATACCAGCGATTCCTTATTTGCGAGCGCCACGTCATGGTCGGACTCAATCGCAGCCAGCGTCGGCGCAAAACCGGCAAATCCGACAAGTGCATTTACAAGCACGTCATAATCACTTTCCGCAATGGTTTTCAGTCCTTCATCCCCGAAGAGAATCGTTTTACCGGGAAATTCTTTACTGAGCTCCAGGGCATCTTCTTCCTTCATGACCGAACAGAGGGAAATATCCGGAAACTGTTTCAGAAGTGTCCGGGCGGTTTCAACCCGGCTGCCGACGCCGAAACTGACCAGTTCAAACAGATCGGGATGCTGGAGAATCACGTCAACAGTCTGGGTGCCGATACTGCCGCTTGCGCCTAACAATGCAATACGTTTCATAATACGATCCCCCAGTGAATCATCAGAAAGCTGAATACCATCAGGCAGAACAGAAGACTGTCGATCCGGTCAAGGATACCGCCGTGTTCCGGGAAAATACTGCCGAAATCCTTCATACCCCATCTGCGCTTCACCGAGGAGAATGCAAGGTCACCGATTTCCGCAACTGCAGGAAGCAGAAGTCCTGCCACGATCACCAGATCATTCGGAATCTTCTCGGTCATCAGACCAAATGCGATAGACACAACCGCCGCAGTGACATAACCGCCGATTGCGCCTTCCCATGTCTTGTTGGGAGAGATACGCGGAATCATCTTGTGTTTTCCCATGAAGCTGCCGAAGAAATAGGCGGCAGTATCACAGACATAACATGCAAGCGCAACAAACAGAGAACCTGCCCAGTTCATGCCGCACTGATAAATACCGAGAATGCCCCGGCTTGCGAACGTAATAATCAGGCTCAGCGTAAAGGTATAAACCACCTGGTCCGACGAAATCGTCGCATCAAACAGAAGAACGATGAACAGAATGATCAGCCATACTCCTGCATACAGCGGAAGACTTGCGGAAGGAACATGTCCCATAACAAGCACTGCCGCAGAGATCAGAATCGTCATCGGCCAGTTTGCCTTCGATTCATCCCGCAGGCCGGCGATCTCATAGGAAGCAGCAATGACAACCACTGCCACAACGGCTTCCAGGAGTTTTCCGCCGATCAGAAACGTCGGCAGGAAGATGGCGATGAATGTGACCCCCATCAGGATCTTCGTCAGCATCTTCTTACTCATATTTGATTCCCCCGTAGCGGCGGTCACGCTTGCCGAACTGTTCCACACAGCGCTTCAGCACGTCCGGTGTGAAGTCCGGCCATGCCTCCGGCACAAATTCCAGTTCCGCATAGGCGATCTGCCATAACAGATAGTTTGAAATGCGCAATTCCCCGCTCGTCCGGATAAGCAGATCCACGTCGGGCATATCCGATGTCATCAGATAGGACGCAAACTGTTCATTGGTAATATCCAGTCCGATCTTCCCGTCCTGAACATCCTTCGCATAGCGTTCCGCAGCCAGTACGATTTCCCTCTGGGATCCGTAATTGATCGCAATGGAAAGATTCAGACCGGTATTGGTCTTTGACTGCTCGACCGCATCGTCCAGAACACGCTTTGTCTCCGCAGGAAGACGGTCCAGTTCTCCCAGCATCCGCATCCGATAACCGCGGTCAATAAACTCCTTCATATACTTTCCGAAGAAATAGGAAGGAAGCTTCATGATATAGTTCACCTCATCCTGGCTGCGCTTCCAGTTTTCCGTAGAAAAGGCATACAGTGTCAGATATTCGATTCCCAGCTCGCTTGCCGCGATTGCGATAGTGCGGACATTATCGGCACCGACAAGATGCCCGGCAGTGCGCGGTTTGCCCTGCGCCTTTGCCCAGCGTCCGTTCCCATCCATGATAATTGCCACATGACGGCATTTTTTCTCATTTTCACTCATATGCAGAATTATAGCATTGTTCCGGAAGGCAGACATATATGTCACCTTCAAAATCCGACTTCTGTTTCTGACAAAAAAACCGGCAGAGCCGGTTTTCAAACAAATGATCACTCGCACTTTGTAAACTGATCTTTGCCGAGTGCGCACACCGGACACATCCAGTCATCCGGCAGATCTTCAAATGGAGTTCCTGCAGGAATATTGTTATCCGGGTCACCTTCTTCCGGATTATAAATATATCCGCACGGGCATTCATACTGATCCATAAAACATTCCTCCTGATTGAAGCATAATGGATTCACCGATCCGATACAAGATGCTCGACTGCCGGTCGAAGCTCAACGATGGAGTCCGCATACTCCCGGATCTCATCCACATCATGTGTAACATAGACCATTGTCATACCGCGGTCCCTGCGGATCCGGTCCAGTTCCTGAATCAGTTCCGCGCGCAGCGGTTTATCCAGGCTGCTGAAAGGTTCATCCAGCAGAAGAATTTCCGGCATGCGCACGATTGCACGGGCAATGCCTGCCCGCTGAAGCTGACCGCCCGACAGTGCGCCGGGATACTTGTTCAGCTGTGTTTCGATATGCAGAAGCTCTGCGGTTTCCGTTACCATGCGTTCAATTTCGTCTTCCGTATAACCAAGCTTATGGAGACCATAGGAAATGTTGTGCCGGACCCGTGTATGCGGAAACAGCGCCGCATTCTGAAAAATCATCGCCATCCGCCGCTCGGACGGAAGAGTGCCGGTGATGTCTTTTCCTTCCAGCAGCACCTTTCCGGATTCCGGTTTCAGAAGACCGGCCACCACTTTTAACAGTGTTGTTTTTCCAACACCGCTCGGACCGCAGACGCAGACGCAGGTGCCCTTCTCCGCACTGAAAGAAACATCCTTCAATACCGGGGTGTTCTGATATCCGTATGTGATGTGTTCTGCCGAAAGATACGTCATGACCTGTTTCTTACTGCCTTATTCATCAAAAAATACTGCGGATTCGGTCTGGAGTCCGCAGTATGCACATTATTTGCCGAGTACTTCCTTGGATTTCTTTCCGGCGATTTCTTCAACCAGTTTTGTGAACTTGTCTGTCAGTTTCTGGATTTCTTCCTGTGCGTCCTTCTGAATATCCTCATCCATGGTCTTGTCATTCTTGACTGCGGTGTTTGCATCACGGCGGATATTTCGGATCGCAACTTTTGCCTCTTCCGCCATCTTATTGACCTTCTTGACCATTTCCTTACGGGTTTCTTCAGTCATCTGCGGAACTGCAAGACGGATCACGCTTCCGTCATTCTGCGGTGCAATGCCGAGGTTGGCGGTATTGATTGCTTTTTCAATATCCTTCAGGCTGGACGGATCATACGGTTTGATGACAAGTGTTCTGCCTTCTTCGACCTTGATTCCGGCAATCTGATTCAGCGGTGTCGGGCTGCCGTAATAGTCAACATTGACATTGTTCAGCATACCGGCGTTCGCCATGCCGGTGCGGATCGTAAGAAGATCTTCCTTCAGGTGCTCAATCGCCCCGTTCATCTTCTTTTCACTGGAATCTACGATTGGATAAGCCATACTTTTTTCCTCCTGCCTGCTTATTATCGAATGATGGTACAAACTGCAGTCCCTTTGACTGCTTTTACAAGGTTGCCAGGTTCATTCATGTTGAAGACGCTCAGTTCCATCTTGTTGTCCATGCACATACTGATGGCTGTGCTGTCCATGACCTGAAGTCCCTTGTTAAGAACATCCATATAGCTCAGCTGATCGAAGCGGACCGCATTCGGATCCTTCTTCGGATCTGCGCTGTATACGCCGTCAACGCCGTTCTTCGCCATGAGAATGACATCCGCCTTGATTTCCGAAGCACGGAGCGCTGCGGTAGTATCGGTGGAGAAGTACGGAGAACCGGTTCCGCCGCCGAATATGACAATTCTTCCCTTTTCAAGATGACGGGTTGCGCGCCGTACGATGAACGGTTCTGCGACCTTGGTAATATCGATACTTGTCTGAACACGGGTATCAAGACCGTGCCGTTCAAAACTGGACTGCAGTGCCAGCGCATTGATGATCGTCGCCAGCATGCCCATATAATCGCCCTGAACCCGCTCGATGCCGATATCGGTCAGATTCTTTCCGCGGATGAAGTTTCCGCCGCCCACAACAATGGCGGTCTCAACACCAAGTGCCTGAATCTCCTTCATATCTTCCGCAAGACGATCCAGTACTTTCGGATCAAAGTTATTGCCGTCTCCTGCGAGCGCTTCTCCGCTCAGCTTTAAAAGGATACGTTTATACATGTTTGAAATCCTCTGCTTTCCTGAACTCAATTATAGCATCGCCGTTTGGTCCCTGCATGGAAAAGGAAATTCACATTCGCTTCATATCGATCAGGATCTGATACCGGTCCAGTGCCCGGTCAATGATCGAGTCCCATGACTGCGGCAGTGTATGCATGGCATTGATTCCGACTTCCTTCAGCCGCGACGGATTTTCTACAGCACGCTTCATCACCTCACACAGATCATGCGCTTCACTTCCGCAGAGCCAGCCGTTTTCGCCGTCAATGATATCTTCGGAGGCGGCGCTGTTCTTCAGGCACACCGAAGCCGTTCCGGCATTGGCGGCTTCCCGAACCACCATCGCATAGGTGTCATAGTCCGACGGGAATACAAAGAGCGAAGCTGCGCCGTATAGTCCGTCCAGCAGTTCTGTATCAAGAATATGGCCGGTAAATACCGTATCTTCTGAGAGACCAAGTTCACGGGTCCGCTCGCGGATTTCCGCTTCGTGCGGTCCCTGTCCGGCCAGTACCAGCTGAAATCCGGTTCCGGTCGTCTTCAGTTCTTCACATGCCTCCAGGATCTGTCCGATCCCCTTCTTCCAGTTCTGCTGGCCGACATACAGAAATACCGGCACATCACGCCGAAGGCCGAATTTCTCTGCAGCCTTATCTCTACTTTCCTCACTGACCGGATGCACGTCCATTCCGTTGGGAAGAATGAAGATGTTTTTCGTGCAGCCATATGCCTTCAGTGTCCGTGCGCTGTTTTCCGTCAGGGTCCAGACCTCATCGCATTTATTGAAAAACTCCGCCATCATGACATCCGTTGAAAGCCCGGCAAGCAGGCGTGAACCGCTGATCTGATAGAAGTCATCGTAGTATTTGGAATGAAATGTACCGACCAGCGGAATATTGTGTTTTCTTGCATAACGAATGCCTTCCTGACCGGCGATAAACGGCGTATGAATATGCACGATATCAAATTCTGTCATGGAAAGAAGCTGCTGGTAATGCTCGTCAATGACCGGTGCGCCGAACTTGTACTGCGGCATGCCGGGCATGGATTTGCTGTAATAATCGATGATTTCAAAGGGATACTGTCCCCGGTAACCCATTTTTGTGAGCGGTACAATGGCAGAGCACTCATGCCCCCTGCGTGCGATATGATCGCAGTAACTGTAGGCCACCCTTCCGACGCCGTCTACGACCGGCAGGAACGAATCACTGAATTCTCCGATTTTCATAACTGTCTGTAAACTCCTCTGCTGTGCAATAATGATTTATACATCAGAAAATATGATAGTCTTCCGCAGGCTTATGATTCAAGGAGCTCTGCAGAGAGACACGGAGGTTTTATGAAGCAGTACGGCATTGTCGATATCGGATCCAATACGATCGTTCTGATCATCTATGATTCTGTCGATCCGGTCCATGTAAAGGCATACTGGTCCGAACCGGTTCATCTTGTCAGCTATAACGACAACGGCTATATGAAGCCGGAGGGCATTGAAAAGACACTTGCCGTTCTTCGGCGGTACAGATCCATTCTGGAAGAACAGCAGGTGGATACGTATTTCGCATTTATCACCGAACCATGGCGCCGTCTGACAAATACCGGGGAATTCCTTTCCCGGCTCGCGGAGAGCGGCTTTGTCATTGACGCACTGAGCGGACAGGAAGAAGCAGAATATGACTTTTACGGATCCCGCATCGACTGTGCTGATATTAAAGACGGAAACGCATTTGATATCGGGGGCGGATCGACTGAACTGATCTCGTTCCGTGACGGCAGGATCCATGCGTGCCACTCCCTGCCGGCCGGATGTGTCCGGCTCAAAGAACTGCCGGTTACACCGGAAACTGCACAGTCTTATCTGCGTGCCGCATTTGACGCATGTCCTTCCCTTCTCGATACGCCGTCCGAAAACCTGATCGGCATCGGCGGCACTGCCCGGGCATGTGCACTGCTTGCGGACGAACTGTATCCCGGAATGCCGGTCACAAGATCTGTTGTACGGACACTGTTAACCGGGCTTCTGGAAGAGGATGCGGTTATTGTCGGCGCAATGAAAAAAGTCATCACACCGGGCCGATGGACGGTCCTTGCGCCGGGCCTCAACATGCTTGGCGAGATTATGGATGCTTATCATGCGGATACGGTGCGTATCTCGGAAGGCTGCGTCCGTGAAGGATATCTTCTGACACATCTGACGGAGAAATAAGATTGCTGTTTCAAACAGATTGATTCAAACGGAGCGTTTCCCTTCCGGCAGTTATTTCTTTATAATACTGATAAGAAGGTAGAGGACAGATAATTTATGAAAATGATTCTGTTATGCGGAGGCGGCGGAAAACGCCTTTGGCCCATTTCCAATAATGTTCATTCCAAGCAGTTTGCGCAGCTGTTTGATGACGGAAACGGCAATTACCGCTCCATGCTGGAACATGCGATTTCCGAAATCAGGGAGATTGATCCCAACGTACAGGTCACGATTGCGGCCGGACGGGTTCAGACGGAGGAAGTACGCAGCCAGCTTGGGTTTGATGTCTCATTGACGGAAGAACCAAGCCGCAGAAACACGTTCCCTGCCATTTCGCTTGCGGCTTCGTACCTGAAAGATCACGACCATGTCGATCCGCAGGAGCCGATTGTCATTTTTTCCGTTGACAGTTATGCGGACCGCTCCTTCTACGAAAGCCTGTTCAGCCTTGGAGAAATACTTGATGACGGCAAGACCAATCTAGTGCTCATGGGAATCGAGCCTACCTCTCCGAGTGATAAATACGGTTATATCATTCCGGCTTCCTCTGATGAAGTCAGCGAAGTCCGTGCGTTCCGGGAAAAACCGGACACGGAAACCGCAAAAAAATACATTGAAGAACATCATGCCCTCTGGAATGCAGGTGTCTTTGCCTGCCGGCTGGAATACCTGCTGCGGCGCGCGGATATTGTCTTCGGAAGTTCCAGTTATGCCAACCTTATTCAGCGTTATCCGGAACTCAAGAAGATCAGCTTTGACTACGCAGTAGTTGAAAAGGAACCTAACATTGCCGTAAAACGATATAACGGTACATGGACTGACGCCGGCACATGGACCGGCATGTCCGATCTGTTAAACGATAAGGATATCGGGCAGGTCGTTCGTGATGATCAGTGTGAAAACACACTGATCGTCAATCATCTGGATTTTCCGATTCTTGCGATGGGTGTGAAGAACCTTGTCGTTGCGGCAAGCCGGGATGGAATTCTTGTGGCGGAGAAAGACCGCATCCCGGATCTGAAAACAGTCGTGGACGAGGTCTGGCTGGAGCCGCGTGTGATCGGCAAGCGCTATGGCGGAAAGGAAGTGCTTCACCGCAGTGAAAGCAGCGAAACCTCTCTGCTTACCATCCGCGCCGGATCTTCCGTTACGATCAAAACCGATATCGGTGTCCGCAAGACACTCACGGTTCTCCATGGCGCCGGCGAAAAAATGAAGCCGGGAACGATCTTTACCATTCAGGACGGTGAAAAATGGCAGATCAATGCCGATACAGACATCGAACTGATTGAAACGATGATTGAATTCGAAATCGAACCGGAAAATTACTGAGTTATCTGAAATTCTCTTTCATTGAAAAAGCAGAGCGGCGGCTCTGCTTTTTATTCTGCATCTGTTTTGTGATCGTCCGTCCGTTCACTGATGATATAGCGCGGGCGGTGTTTGGACTCGAGGTATGTCTTTCCGACATATTCTCCGATAACACCCAAACTCAGCATGATCATTCCGCCAAGGAAGAAGATCACACACATCATGGAAGCCCATCCGATTACAGTATGTCCGCTGAATGCCCGGATGAATACCCAGATGATTCCAATGACTCCGATCAGGGAAATGACGATCCCGATCTTCGCAATGAGATGAATCGGTTCTACAGAAAGACTCGTGATCCCATCGATCGCAAGACCGATCATTTTCTTTAACGGATAATGGCTTTCCCCTGCCAGACGCTCATGGCGTTCGTAGTAAACACTGGTGCTCTTGAATCCAACCAGCGGAAACATACCGCGCAGGAAAATGTTCACTTCCTGATAGTCCGCAAAATGATTCAGGACACGGGAAGAGACAAGGCGGTAATCCGCATGGTTATATACCGTTTCCACACCCATCGAAGAAAGCAGTTTATAGAATCCCTGTGCGGTCGTCCGCTTGAACCAGGTATCGCTTTCGCGGCTGGAACGAACGCCGTAGACAATTTCACATCCATCCTGGTAGGCATCGACCATCTGATCCATTGCAGTAATATCGTCCTGTCCGTCACAGTCGATGGAAATCGTGATATCACAGCGGTCCTTGGCATCCATCAGTCCGGCAAGCACCGTGCTCTGATGACCGCGATTGCGTGACTGACTGATTCCGGTGTAGTGCGGATCCTGTTCTGCATATTCACAGATCAGTTCCCAGGTACGATCCTTACTGCCGTCATTCACAAACAGAATGCGGCTGTCATCCGATACTTTTCCGCTTTCAATCAGATGCGTCAGTTCCGCGAGAAACTGCGGTGCCGTGATCGGCAGAACTTCCTGCTCGTTGTAACAGGGAATGACAATATAAAGACTAGGTTTTTCTTTCATAGACATTATTGTATATCAAAACAGCGTGTTTTTGACGTTCCGCTGCCGGATGGACGGTTCTTTTCCCCCGATAACCCGCAATCAGAAAAACAGGTTCAGATACCATTGCGCCATAAGGGATCCGTAAAGCATGGAAAGACATGCCGCAATACTGATTGACGGTCCGAACGGAATTTTCCGTTTCTTCAGGATTACCGCAGAACAAAGTCCGATCAGACAGGATAACAGCAACGCTGCGGCTGCCCTTACCGGCTTCAGAAACAATCCCGTCATAAAGAAGAGCTTGATATCCCCGCCGCCAAGACTCTCCTTCCCGGTGAGCCGGTCAAACAGCAGTGATACGCCAAGCATTATTCCGGATACCAGAACACCGCCACAGAGCCCCTGCACTCCCTCTTCCATCCAGAAAGAACCATAAAACGGAATCGTCAGGGCCCAGAAAATGATGCCCGCCGCAATAAATCCGTCCGGTATCACATAACATGCAAGATCCACCACGGAAAGTCCGAGAAGAATACCGGAAAGCCCCATACAGCGGAAAGCCTCAATACCCAATCCAAACCGCACTACTGCCAGCACAAAATAGAACCCAAGACACAGTTCCGAAACAATGCATATTACGGGGATCCTTGCGCCGCACCAGCGGCATTTCCCCCGGTTGAAGATATAGGAAAGTACCGGAATCAGGTCCCGAACGGAAAGTACATGTCCGCATGCATCACAGGTGCTTCGTCCTCTAATCCAGTCTTTCCCCGCCGCAATCCGGCTTCCGATACAGGTAAAAAAACTGGCACTTACCGTGCCGCAGATAAACGCAGCCGCAGAGAGTGCGGCACTGTTTGTGATTTCAGCTGCTGGTACACTCATGTTGTTCGTTCCTCGGGAACATTAAAAATGTTCCGACTGATGAGATGATTTTTTTACTGTGGATCAGGAAATCCGGTCATTTATGCTTCGCAGCGTCTGCGCGTTCATCAACCGCATGACGCACTTCTTCTTCCGTCATCGGGCGGATCTGGTGATGATAATCTTCCCGGTTATTGAATATGACATCCGCGCCGATCCGGTTTTCGTATCCGCATGCCGTGCACACCCAGATGGGATTACGGTCTGTAAAGCCCTCCTGTTCGTTGAGATGTGCCTCACATCGATCGCAATACCACTCGATGCCCGGATAACGCTGATCAAGATCATCCCCTTCATAAAACGATTCATACTGTTCCGCCGCAATCAGATACCGGAGTTTATCGCGGATCGAGCCGTCTTCGGAACTCTGCCTGCGGATCGGAATGAAGGAACTGTCATACAGACGCAATACCCTGCCCGCTTCATTTCTGAGCAGACCACCCAGCAGAAGCCAGAGATATCCATTGGCAATCGACTGATCGGTCTGAATCACCATCTGATAGACTGCGTTGTACAGAATACCTTCGAATACTTCGGAATCAAGCGGAAAGAGTTCTTCCAGGCGCTCATATTCCGCTTTGGTTTCCCAGTTGACAAGCACTGCCTCGACATATTCCAGTATGGCCACGTAAAACGATTCCCGCTGTTCCTCATTAAACTTCTCAATCCGTTCCAGAACGGACCTCTGAAGCGACGGAAGCACCGACAGGTCGGTCACCATCACTTCCGCAAGATGTTTCTGGAGAATGGAGGCTGTTTTCCGTTCCTTCTCCTGATTCCCCTTTGCGCTGCCGACCAGCCGGCCGGTGATCTGTGCGACCCGACGGCTTCCGCCGGCATAAAACGAGCCGTTGTATTTCACGGCTTCAATACAGAATCCCCGGTCGTTGTACTCCGCTTCCTTACGGAACGCCCCGTCATGTTCTGTTTCCTGAACGATGAGGCACGGAAACCACCGGTCCAGAAGATCCAGCTGATTCGGCATGGATTCGTTAATGGTGCTGCTGTAGAGCCTTGCCGCACTGCCGAAGCGAAGCTCAGTCATGCGGCTCAGCCTCTTCCCGTTTCTGGAACATCGTAATGAAGAAATATACAGAACAGCCAAATACAATCACAGCCCCCGCCAGCATCAGATAATATCCTGCAGAATGGGAAATGTAGTCTTCCAGATTGATCAGATTGGAAATCCCGATTGCCTGCGCAATGTTCAGCGCGGAGGAAATATGACGCAGAACACGGATCACCTTCGGACCGAACAGGATAAACTGTCCAAGACCGCATACGGCATAGGACACTCTGCCGATCTTCGGTATCAGAAGCAGCCCTGCCCCTGCGGCACTCAGAATGCGTGAGAGCACGACTTCTTTGGAAAGACCGAGTTCATCCAGCCGGAACGGCAGTACATATCCGAATACCGACAGCCGGCCGATTTCAAAAAATGTCGCCGCGAAAAAAAGTGCGCTTCCAACAAGGGCGATCAGTATCGGAATTGTGATGTAGTCCCGCCAGGTATTACTTTCCGTAATCATAAGACGCTTCCTTCTGTCTTCAGTATACTCCACTTGTCCAAAACAAAGCCGCAGTTCCGCAAAAAAACCGGCCGCTGACTGTAAACGGCCGGTTCATATAATGACAGTCAAAGACTGTGCACGGCATCCGCCATAGCGCGGATATATTCCGCGACCGGTTCAGCCGCAGCTTTCCCATACTGTCCGATCTGTTTTACAATCGCAGATCCGACGATTGCGCCGTCACTCAGCGCTGCCATCGCTGCGGCCTGTTCTGGGGTGGAGATTCCAAATCCGACCGCACATGGAAGATCGGTATTCTCACGTACGATCTTCACCATTCCGCCGATATCCGATGTGATACTGGAGCGGACACCGGTAACACCGAGTGATGAGACAATATACAGAAAGCCTTCTGCCTCCCTGGCAATTCTGGCAATCCGTCCCTCGGACGTCGGCGCAATCATGGAAATCAGATCGATTCCATAGCTGTGACAGACAGATTGAAATTCATTTTTCTCCTCAAACGGCACATCCGGCAGGATCAGTCCATCAATGCCGGCTTCGGATGCCTGTTTCATGAATCGCTCGCTCCCATAGGAATACACCACATTGGCATAGGTCATGAAGACGAGCGGAATGGCAACGGTCCTGCGCAGTGACCGTACCAGTTCAAAGATCTGATCTGTCGTTACACCGCCCTTCAGCGCACGCTCATCCGCTTCCATGATAACCGGCCCCTCTGCCGTCGGATCGGAAAACGGAATGCCAAGTTCGATGAGATCTGCGCCTGCGTCCACCGCACGCAGGACGATCTGTTCGGTGACCGCAAGATTCGGGTCTCCGCACGTGATGAATGGAATAAATGCCTTCTTTCCGGCAAATGCTTCTCTGATCCGGCTCATTCACTGATCTCCTCTCCGCGGTAACGGGCAACACTCACGCAGTCTTTGTCACCTCGTCCGCTTACGGTAACGACAATACTCTGGTCTTTGGCCAGCGTCGGCGCATACTTCATCGCATAGGCAAGCGCATGAGCCGATTCGATTGCTGGAATGATTCCCTCTGTCCGCGAAACATATTCAAATGCATCAACGGCTTCTTCATCGGTTACCGGGACATACTCTGCTCTGCCGATATCATGAAGGTAAGCATGTTCCGGGCCGATACCGGGATAGTCCAGACCAGCCGATATGGAATAGACCGGTGCGATCTGTCCATAGGCATCCTGGCAGAAATACGACTTCATGCCATGGAAGATTCCAAGCCGTCCGGTATTGATTGTAGCGGCTGTCTCAAACGTATCGATTCCTCGTCCTGCCGCTTCACATCCGATCAGCTTCACTTCAGAGTCATCGATAAAGTGATAGAACGAACCGATCGCATTGGAGCCGCCTCCGACACAGGCAATTACCGCAGCGGGAAGTTTTCCCTCAGCTTCGAGAATCTGTTCTCTGATTTCCTTTGAGATTACCGCCTGAAAGTCCCGGACAATGGTCGGAAACGGATGCGGGCCCATCACCGAGCCGAGGCAGTAATGCGTGTCGCTGATCCGGGATGTCCATTCCCGCATGGCCTGAGACACCGCGTCCTTCAGCGTTGCCGTACCGGTCGTGACAGGGATTACTTCCGCACCGAGCAGCTTCATCTTATAGACATTCAGTGCCTGTCGTCTGGTATCTTCCTCACCCATGAATACGACACATTTCATGCCGAACAGCGCCGCTGCGGTTGCGGTTGCGACACCATGCTGGCCGGCTCCGGTCTCCGCAATGAGCCGCGTCTTTCCCATCTTCTTTGCGAGCAGAGCCTGTCCGAGCACGTTATTGATCTTATGCGCACCGGTATGATTCAAATCTTCCCGTTTCAGATAGATCTTTGCGCCGCCGAGATCTTCACTCATCCGTTCTGCGTAATAAAGACGGCTGGGACGTCCTGCGTACTGATTGAAGAGATCAGTAAGCTCGCGGTTAAATTCGGGATCATCCTTATACCGGTTATATGCTTCTTCCAGTTCAATCACCGCATTCATCAGGGTTTCCGGAATATACTGTCCTCCATGAATGCCGAATCTTCCGTTTTCTGTCATTGTTGATTGTCCTCTTTCCTTACCGCTTCTACAAAGGCGATCATTTTCTTCGGATCCTTTTTTCCGTCGGTCTCAATGCCCGAACTGGTATCCACCCCATAGGGATGAAGACGGCGGATCACCGCAGCGACATTTTTGCTGTCAAGCCCGCCCGCAAGCACATATGGACGCCGCATACCTTCAATCAGGCTGTAATCAAATCCATTTCCCTGCCCGGTTCCGCCATCGAGCAGAACAAGATCCGCATGGGAGTTATTTGCCAGTTCAATATCGGAGGCATTCTTCACCACAAATGCCTTGATGATTTTCTGAAGCGGACAATGAACGCGTACCGTATCGATGTATTCGTTGCTTTCCTGACCATGAAGCTGAATCACGTCAATGAGTCCCTGTTCGGTGTAGGAAACGATCCGCCCAAGTTCTGCATTCACAAAGACACCGCATAAGGGAATATCATCCCGCAGCGCCTGACGGATTCCTCTTGCACTCCCACTGGTGATCGACCGGCGGTATCCCGGTGACAGGATCATGCCCGCAAGGTCAGCACCGGACTCGTTGAATGCCTGCGCATCGCGCCAGCTTCGAAGGCCGCATAGTTTTACAAATGTCATAAGGCTGCCGTCTCCGCAATATACTGTTCCATCTTCCGATACGCCGCACCGTTATCGATCAGTTCCTCTGCCATCCGGACTCCTTCTTCAAAGGATTCTGCTTTCCCGCCGATAAAGATACCCGCACCGGCGTTCAGAACAACCGCATTCCGCTTTGTGTCACGGATCGTTCCGCTGAGGATGCCTTTGGTGATTTCGGCATTTTCCTGCGGTGTTCCGCCGACCAGTTCTTCCTTTTTTCCGTTGCTTAATCCAAAGTCCTCCGGACGGATTACCGTCGTGCGGTAATAGCCTTCTTTCAGTTCACACACAGTGGTAGGTCCAACCGCAGAAATTTCATCCAGTTTCTCCTGTCCGTATACGACAAATGCCCGTTTTACACCGAGTTTATCGAGTACTTTTGCCAGCGGCTCGACCAGATATTCATCATATACACCAAGCACAAAGTATTCCGGTTTTGCAGGATTCGTGAGCGGTCCGAGAATATTGAATACCGTGCGGAAGCCAAGTTCTCTCCGAATCGCACCGACGTATTTCATGGCACTGTGATATTTCTGCGCAAAGAAGAAGCACATTCCGACCCGTTTCAGAAGATCCTCTGCCTGCGCAGGGTCCTGGTTGATATTTGCGCCGAGTGCCTCCTGGCAGTCTGCCGTTCCGCTGAGAGATGAAGCAGCCCGGTTTCCGTGCTTGGCTACCTTGATTCCGGAAGCCGCAATGACAAACGCGGCGGTCGTGGAGATATTGAAGGAATGTGCGCCGTCTCCGCCGGTGCCGACAATTTCCAGTACTTCCATGCCTTCATGCTTTACAGGTGTCGCGTGCTCACGCATCGCGGCAGCACAGCCGGAAATCTCGTCAATGGTTTCGGCTTTCGTGCTCTTTGTCGACAATGACGCAAGGAATGCGGCGTTCTGTGTCGGCGTGGTTTCCCCTGACATGATTTCATTCATGACCGTGTAGGCCTCTGTGTAAGTGAGGTCTCCTTTGTTGGAAATCTTTTCAATTGCTTCGCGGATCATAACGGTTCTCCTTTCAGCTTTCTGAGCATTGTTCTTTTGTCCGTTGCGTTCATGAGAGCCTCACCGATGAGTACTCCGCTGATGCCTGCCTGTTCGAGGGTGAGGATGTCGTTCCGTGTCCGGATGCCGCTTTCCGCTACCATTCGGATGTGTGATGGAACCAATGCCCGAAGACGTATGCTGTTGTGAATATCGACCGTGAAATCTCTGAGGTTCCGGTTATTGACGCCGAGAATCGCTGCGCCGGCATTGACCGCCATTTCGATTTCCGCTTCGTCATGCGTTTCGGTCAGCACATCAAGTCCTAGGCTTTCTGCCAGCTGAATATCATCTTTCAGTTCTTCCGGAGAAAGAATCGCACAAATAAGCAGAATCGCCGAAGCTCCGAGAACCTTCGCTTCATAGATCATGTACGGATCTACCGTAAAGTCTTTCCGCAGAACGGGAATGCGAACTGCTTCAGCGATTTCCCGAAGGTACTCATCTTTTCCGAGAAACCATTTCGGTTCCGTCAGGCAGGAAATCGCATCCGCACCTGCAGTTTCATAGTCTCTGGCAATGCGCAGATACGGAAACTCCGGATCGATCAGTCCTTTTGAAGGAGAAGCCTTCTTGCATTCACAGATGAAGCTCATCTCCGGTTTTGCCAGCGCTTCCGCAAAGGAAATCCGGTTCCCGGGTTTTACCTCTTCCGCAAGCCGCTTCATCTCAACGGGCGGTATGATTCGTTTCTTCTCTTCCACGCGTTCTACTGCGTGAGCAGCGAGCTGTTCAAGTATGTCCATTTCTGAATCCTCCGGATAAAGAAAATCCCTGACGGAATCCTCTTCCATCAGGGACGATATTCAATCGCGGTGCCACCCTTTTTCGCATTTATACATGCGCACTCATCTCGGATACAGACATATCCTTTGGCCTGTAACGCTGCCGTCTGCGTCAGAGAATACTCGGTTACCCTTTGACCCTGCCCTCAGTGATCCATTTGACAGACTGTAGTTCTGCCCGGCTCGCACCTGCCCGGACTCTCTTGGAGATCATATCTGCCGTTATCTTCACCTCATCGGTTTTGTATACTCTGATGATATCGCATGCATGCAGAGAAATGCAAACGTTTTCAGATAATATTTACATACAATTTTCATATAATGTAATTATTTTCATTTTTTGGTCACTTTTTCAGAACACTGACCAGAAATCCGGCCAGCAGCAGAATTGCGACAGCGGCAGCGATCAGCGCAATCATATTGACCGCTTTCTGTTCTGTTATGAGCTCTGTCTGTTCTGCGGATTCTTCCGCTGCGGATTCAGTGCTCTTCGTTTCTTCCGCAGCCGTATCTGCGGCAAAGATCATCCCACTGTCCGGTACGTCAGCTTCATAATCCTCCCAGCTGACGGAAGATGTCATACCGGAAAGATCCGCTTCTGCGCTGTAGGAATCCACCGTGACGGTATATGTGCTTTCTCCCTGTACATAGACTGTGCCGTCGGTACCGGCAATCGTAACGGTATTGCCTGCTTCATCGACAATCGTTCCCTCACTGTACAGATTCGTAACACGGGAATCCCCGGTCACGACCCATTTTGATGCGGCATCGATGTAAATATTCGCATACCCGTTTCCGCCTTCTCCCGCATAGCTTTCATCGTCCAGTACGGCGCCGGTAAGCACAGAGCCTTCCGCCATGTAGAAGTCCAGATTTGAAATGGAGTCCCAGATCACATCACCATTCATGATCTGATTGACTGCCGTAAAGTCCGTATCGGCACCATTCTGTCCTGTTGTGCCCCAGCCGCGCTGATTGGCATTTCCGCTGACACGCAGGAAGTATTCACAGTCTTCTGCCGCAGAAATCGTTACATTTTCGAGATAGAATTCCGATTCGGTATTGGTGGAATAGAACAGGCCGCCATTCTTTGAGACAAGGGTTCCGTCAATCATATAAAACGCGGAATTTCCTTCTTCCGAATCACCGGACATCGACTGGTAGAGAATGACCGACCAGGTGTGGTCATTCTGTGACAGATCCCTCATATCGGAAGTCAGATCCGTATTAAACAGCCGGAGTGTATTGCGTCCTTCAATGCATATGCCTTCCGAACTATTTGCGGTCAGTTCCGCATCCTTCACGGAGATATCTGCGGTGACATAAACCGCCGGAGATCCCTCTCCGTTTGTCACATAACTTCCGCCGTCCACAACCATCGTTCCGCCGCCGCGGTCACTGCGGATCGCAGCCGAACTTTCACCCTGTGTTTCCACATCGAGATTCCATGCATACAGGGTTCCGCCTCCTGCCGCATGAATGCCGCCGGCTGTATTTCCAGAGGTACGGATGACTGAATCCGAAACATAAGCTGTGCCGTCACTGTAGGCAAATACGCCTGCCGCCCCATTAGCATCTGTGGTAATGGTTCCGCCGTTGATGACGGCGCTTCCGCCTGCCGCAAGGACCGCAGCGCCGACACCGTAGAAACTCGCATTATCCCCGCCCTGGCTTTCGGCGCTTGTACGGGTGATCACCGGCTGAGTCAAAACGGCTGTGCCGCCTGAGACAAGTACTGCATTTTCCTCGGTACCAGTTGATTCGTAATGTTCTTCGGTTGTTTCCGTATCACCGGTATATTCAATTACACTGTCCCATTCGGTAACCGCTGACTGGCTTCCGCCCGGCATACCTCCGGCGGGCATTCCGCCTTCAGGCGGTTCCCCGGGTGCACCGTCCGGTTTTTCACCGGGCATTCCGTCAGGCATTTGTCCCGGCTCTCCCTGCGGCGGTTCCTGCGTTCCTTCCGCATTCACTTTCATGACAAGTGATTCTGTTCCTGTAACCATAAGCGCTGCGGCAAAGAAAACGCCGATCAGCTGATTCGTCAGTTTCGTTTTCATACAAGTACCTCCTGACAGGATCATGTTATCGGCGTTATGTGAATGATATCTGAACAGAAACAGAAGATTCTGAGAACTTATCAGGAACCCTGTTTCAGAACGTCATGAGCCCAGTGTTCGTCAATACGCGTTTCCGATGCGTCAAACTGCATGGCAGATTGGATCGTCTTATAAACCGTCTCATCCAGCGGGAAAGAGCGTGTAAATCCTGCTTCCTCCTCACAGAGCAGAACCGGTCCCTGATTGGTCGGCGCAAAATACAGATGCAGAATCGTTCCGGCAGAATCTGCGGCGATGATTCCCTGTTTCATCAGTTCAATAACACGGTCATCATAGCCGGCTTCAAAGATGGCAATCTTTTCCATCAGTTCATTCGGTGTGCGGACGGTACGCAGGAAATAGCGTTCTTTCATATCTTCCACAACACCTTTGATTGTCTGGTCCGTCTCATCCTCCGTATCAAAGATTCCGGTAAACGGATCTTCCGTGACGGTGCTGTCCACCAGCTGAACCATGAATCGGTTCACCGGATCATGGTAAAGGAACGGATAAATAATTCCGGATACCGCTCCGCAGTCAGGGCATACAAAATCAAAGATGGACGCGTCCATGACCTTTGCGCGGAACTGCGGCTCTTTTGAGACATCCACCCCGTCATACACCGCGGCATCGTGATATTTTCCGCACTGTTCACAGCGGAAACGGATCATATGCTTTGCCATAACTCAGGCTTCCTTCTTCGGCGGAATACGGGAGTACACTTCAGCCAGAGCGCGAATGTCACGGGCCAGATCCTTGGAAAGGAAATTCGGCCGCAGACGCCACTTCCAGTTGCCCTGGGCAGTGCCCGGTGTGTTGATGCGCCCTTCTTCCTTCAGGCACAGATAATCACCGATCGGAATAATGCACAGATCCGCCGGTGTGTGGTACGCTTCCCGGATCATATCCCAGGTAAAGCCGTTATAGTCAGTATTCCATGAGCGGATATACGCCCGGGTAAACCGCATCTCCCCTTCATTCAGCCCCATTGCCCAGCTGACCGTGGTCGGGTTGTCATGATTGCCGGTATATACCACAGAACGCTTTTCAATCTTATGCGGCATATAGATGCTGTCCCAGCTGGTAAATGCATACTGCAGGATCTTCATACCCGGAATTCCGGTATCCGCAAGCAGTTTCTGATTTTCCTCTGTCACTGCGCCAAGGTCTTCCGCGATCATGCGGATATCACCGAGCTGCCGGCGCACTTCATCAAAAAATTCCGTGCCCGGTCCCTTCTCCAGTTTCCCTCCCTTGGTATCCTTATCACCGTACGGAACCGCAAAGCAGGAAAGAAAGCCATGGAAGTGATCAATACGCAGCACATCATAGAAGCGCAGTGCATGACGCATCCGGTTGATCCACCATGCATAATGATCTTTTTTCATTGTTTTCCAGTCATACACCGGGTTGCCCCAGATCTGTCCGTCTGCCGTACCGGCAACTGCACGCGGTGTATGGGATGCGCTCATTTCAAACGCATCCGGATGGCTCCATACATCACAGCTGTCGAGTGACACAAAGAACGGAACATCACCAATGATTTCAATTCCCTGTTTCGTGGCATAGGCATGGAGCTTGTTCCACTGAAGGAAAAACTCATACTGCTGGAAACAGAAGAATTCAATCAGCTCTTCCAGGTCCTTGCGGGCACTGTTCAGTGCGGCAGCCTGCCGCTCCCGCAGTTCCTTTGGCCAGTCGAGCCAGCTCTTGCCGTCCTGTTTCCGCTTCAATGCCATGAACAGGGAATAATCATCCAGCCATCCGGCTTCCTGTTTCTTAAAGGAAAGATAATCTTTATCCGCGAGTCCGCCCTGTTCTGTAAAGCGGTCAAAGGCATGCTTTAGGAGCAGATAGCGGAAGTTGTACAGTTTCCCGTAATCGATCTTCTCCGGATCACTGCCGAAGTCATAGGACCAGAGTTCCTCTTCGGAAAGCAGTCCGTTTTCCTTCAGGGTTATCGGATCAATGAAATACGGATTGCCCGCAAACGTCGATACGGACTGATACGGGGAATCACCGAACCCGGTCGGACCGATCGGCAGAATCTGCCAGCAGGACTGTCCGGCTTCCTTCAGAAAATCAATAAACTCATATGCCTCTTTGGAAAACGTTCCGATTCCAAACGGCGAAGCCAGTGAAAATACCGGCATCAGAATACCTGCACGTCTCATTCGAGGTCTCCTTTCTCCTCAGAAGAGGAAACACCGTTATCCATCGGTGTCAGCGACATCATCGGCGCATCATCGTCATCAATGCTCTGCATCGGCGCAAACGAAGGAAGTGCTTCGAATGTTTCCTCCGCCTTCTCTTCCGGTTCACTGTCATAGGAATGAATTTTCTGCGGAATAATGGAACTCGTCATCGTCTGCGGACGACGGCGCCGTCCGAGCAGGAACGAACTGGATACGGTGATGCTGAGTTCCGGCAGACGATCCTCATGTCCTGCGCTGTTCTGACGGATATATGCCCTTCCTTCGATCAGCACGCGGTCTCCTTCATTCAGATTGTAGATTTCTTCCGCATGTTTTTCTCTTGCGGCGAAGCTGATGATCGCATAGCTTCCCTGATCATCCGTGGAACGCCAGTATACCCGGCTGCCGGTTTCTCTTAACAGCAGCCCGATCATGTGATCCCGACCCCTTACGGTCAGCTTTCCGAACGCCATTTTTTTCGTTCCGGAATCCCCGAGATCACTGCGGATCCGCGTCTCTCCGTCCTTATCAATCGTGCCGATCGCCGTCACATGATAACAGACGACTTCTCCGTTTTTGTCACGGATCGTCTCAAATGAAAAATAATCTTTTACCATAGGTCTCCTGAATAATATCGCGTGTATGGAATAAACTGTGCGCTGCATTGCAAAGCGCAAAAAACAGAATCATTATAACCGACTGTTCTCCGGAAGAAACAGTTTTTTTGCCTGATCGATTTCCTGCCTCAGAATGCGGGAACTGATCCGCATGGCTCCCTGGGCAAAAATGGAATTCTGAATCAGTGCATCGCTTGTCGCAACGGTAATCGCAAAGCTCTGTTTCAGATCATGCACAAGTTTTTCGATATAGGCATCCGCAGTCTGACCGGTACGGGTATAGACAACCTCCAGCCCTCCGGTCTGATAGGAAGAACCCTCATTGTCCTGTCTGCGGTAACCGTCAAATACGGCGATGACCTTCTTGTCCGCATAGGCCTGATATGCCGCAAGATCATCGATCAGACGCTCGCGGGCATAGGACATATCGGTCGTATCAATGTCCGAAAGATGCAGAAGATTATACCCATCCACGATCAGACATTCCGGAAGCACCGGTTTCGGTTTTCCAGGCCGCTGTTTTTCCGGTTCCGGGGTCTGCCGCATCTGCTTGTTCGGGTTGCGGTTATGACCGGACTCAGACGCTATGATCGCCTTGAGTTCATCTTCCCCGACATGATAGGTCCGGTGAGAATAACTTGCCTCCGGTGCCCGGTCCTTTACAGGAATACTCATAAAGGAATCCGCCTGGTCCCAGGACACCGTAAACGAAGAACCATGCGAACAGAATACGGAACCGGCCGGATTGCGCAGATCGCTTTCCGCATCATAGCCGCTTTCCGCAATGATCGGATCGGGATTTCTGCATTCCCGATATCCGATCGGTGAAATCACACAGCGTGCGGTTCCCCTTGTATAGGCAATCACATCCGCCTGACTGTTCATCAGTGTGCGCATCGGTCCTTCTCCGCTGAGCAGAACTCCGGCAGTGGTTTCATTGACCGTAACGGATGCCTCCTTGCGTTCAAAGTCATAGAGCGCGCGGCTGAGATACTCCGGCGCCATTGTCACTTCGAACCGGCAGTATGGTTCCAGCAGAATGCTTTCCGTTTTCATCAGTGCCTGCCGCACTGCACGCCTGGATGCGTTACGAAGATCTCCGCCTTCCGTATGCTTGAGATGTCCCTTGCCGGCAGTCAGAATAATCTTCACATCACTGAGTAATGCGCCGGTCAGAACACCGCGGTGCGAAATCGTACGCAGTGCCGTAAGAATTGCCGTCTGCCAGTGCATCGGAAGATCATCCGTCGAACATTCACTGCTCACCGTAATCCCGCTGTCACGCTCTCCGGGTTCCAAACGGACATGAACTTCCGCAAAATGACGAAGCGGTTCAAAGTGTCCGGCGCCGTATGTTGTTTCATGGATGGTTTCGCGATAGACGATTCTGCCGTTTCCGAATTCCACATCGATACCAGTCTCTTCTTTGATCCGGTACCGCAGGATCTCCTTCTGCATCTCTCCCATAATGGAAATATGCACGGCTCCGGTTGTCTCATCCGAGGAAACCGCAAGTGTCGGATCTTCTTCCGCAAGCCGGCGGCACACTTCAAATAATGCTCGCTGATC
Source organism: Solobacterium sp. (assembly GCA_017469885.1). GTDB lineage: Bacteria > Bacillota_I > Bacilli_A > Erysipelotrichales > Erysipelotrichaceae > Bulleidia. The sequence goes on along the minus strand of JAFUFO010000010.1, from coordinate 68,396 downwards.
TACTGAGCTGGAAACTTCCAGTGTGTAGGAAAGGCACGGTTCTATCATCGGCGGTTCAAGATCTTCTTCAAAGCCAAGACCCATGCCGGCTTCCAGCGTCTTTGTGCCGGAGACAACCGCGATCGCACCGGCATGCGCTTCCGTCACGATTTCATAGGATGCCCCGTTCAGGATCCGGATACGGTCCGCTTTTTCCGTCTCATTCAGTGCCTGTTTTGCATACAGGGTTCCGCCGGTAACCCGCAGATGCGCAAGACGTCCTTCCGGAGAGTTTGTGATTTTAAATACCCTTGCGCCGAATTCATTCCGCAGCGGCAGCGGCTCGCTCAGCTGCGCAATCGCATCCAGAAGTTCGTCAATTCCTTCATCCTTCAGCGCAGATCCGAAGAATACCGGAAAGCATTCCCGTCTGCTTACCGCAAGACGTTTGAGGTCATCCGGAACAGAGCCGGTCTCGAGGAATGCATTCATCATCGGGTCATTTACCATTGCGATTGTTTCTTCCCCATCCGGCGCATTCCAGTCGATGCACTCTCCGAACCGGTCCTGCAGTTCGGAAAGCAGATCTTCCTTCGAACGGCGGGCAATATCCATCTTGTTCACAAAAAACAGCAGCGGAACATGATAATGGGCAAGACAGTTCATGATGGTCACGGTGTGCGGCTGGACACCGTCCAGTCCGCTGATCAGCACAACCGCAAGATCAAGAACCGAAAGAACCCGTTCCATTTCACCGGAAAAATCAACATGGCCCGGTGTATCAATTACATTGATCCGGGTATCCTTCCAGGTGATTCCTGCTTCCTTGGAGTAAATCGTAATTCCGTGTTCCCGTTCTTTTGGATCATTATCAAATACGGAATCCCCGTGATCGACCCTGCCGCGAGTGCGGATCACACCGGTATGGGCGAAAAAGGATTCAATACAGGTTGTTTTTCCCGCGTCCGCGTGCGCCAGGATTCCGGTACAGATTTCTCTCATAACCCGAAAATTATAGCATTATCCGTTCATTTCCTGCAGAAAGCAGAATAAAAGGCAGATCCCGGAACGGGTCCGATCTTCTGCCTCCTTCTCGTATGCACGATTCATCCTGACAGACGGACATCCGCAAATGAAACGGAACCGCTTACATCAGACATACTCATGCCTCGTCCATATTATAAATTGTTTGATTTTTTTACGCAAATCCCACACAAAAATGTTTACAGATGTTAATATAAGACACATGAAAAACAGCCAACGCACAAAACTTACAAAACGGAAGATCGGAGATGCCTATCTCGAACTGCGGCGCCGCTTTCCAATTGAACGCATCCGTATCACCGAGCTGTGTCGGCTCGCAAATTCCAACCGCACTACGTTTTATCATTATTTCGAAGATGTATATGATCTTAACGAAGCAGTTGAAAACCGTATCCTTGAGGAGTGTTTTGAGAACTTTCCCTTCCGCGGTCTGATCTACACCGATCCGGATCGTTATCTGACGGAGTTTTCCAAAGCGCTCGAGCCGCACCGGGAGGATCTCATATATCTTGCGAAGGACCGCGAAACACAGCAGTATGCAAAGCTGAACCGCTGGCTGGTCAACCTCGCAAAGAAAAATGATGAGAATGCGGAAGAAGACCTGATTCTCACCTATGTGATCGCCGGTGTTACACAGGTCATCAGCGAAAACAAAGCACGCGGTCTGTATTCGGAAGAACAGGTCCGCCGTCTGCTGAACCGTCTGATCCGGCACTGTCTGAACATCGAATAAATCCTATACAGGACTTCCCGTAAGTCCTGTTTCTTTACATAACGTAAAAAAGCGGCATTCCATTGCCGCTTTTGATCTGACGCGCGCCCGACAGGAGTCGAACCTGCGACCCTCAGATTCGGAATCTGATACTCTATCCAGCTGAGCTACGGGCGCATACGCATGAAGTATTGTAGCACATAGCCGAAGATTCAGATACCCACAAATTTAAAAACACGGTCCGGGGACCGTGTTCTGAGAAATCGTTATTTCCAGAGGACATCCGGATAGGTGCCGTTATCCTTGAGTTCCTGAATGCGGGCAACGACATCCGGTTTGTCTTCCTTATAAGTGACACCAAACCATTTGTCCGTGCTTGACAGCATCCGGACAGAAATCTTTCCTTCCTGTACGAGTGTTCCGACAGCAGTCGGGATAACATGCTCGCATTTCATCGGATTCTTGTCGATGTTTTCAGAGAGGAACTTCTCAAATACCGGTTCAAACTCTTCAAAGATCTTCGGTGTGAAGCCCCAGAAGTTCATGGATACGAGCGCATCATCCGCAATCGGTGCCCATTCACCCTTCTCGGTTTCATAGACAGCCTTGTTGTCCTGGATCGCAATCTTCTGAATCTCAACGATATGGCTGAGGCATCCGTCCTTTTCCTCACAGAGGCCGCGGGTAACCGTACCGTTTTCCGTAAGTGTATTGAGACACTTGAATCCGACCATTGCATAGTTGTCATCGGAAATCTCATTGGTCAGATAGTCATAGATGACCTTGTATGCATTGCGTCCGTAGAAGTCATCCGCGTTGATGATTGCGAACGGTCCGTCGACGACGCCCTTGCAGGAAAGGAGCGCATGAGTGGTTCCCCACGGCTTTTCTCTTCCTTCCGGTACCGTGAAGCCAGCCGGAAGATTCGTCATCTCCTGATATGCAAATTCCACTTCCATTCCGCCTGCGGCGATCCGATCCGTCAGAGCCTTGCGGAACAGTTCTTCGTGTTCACGCTTGATAATCAGAACGACCTTACGGAATCCTGCCTGGTATGCATCATAAATGGAAAATTCAATAATCGGTTCTCCGTGACTTCCAACGCCGTCAATCTGCTTCATTCCACCGTAACGGCTTCCCATTCCTGCCGCAAGAATGACTAATGTGGGTGCCTTGTTCATAATGATCTGTTTCTCCTTTTTGTTTTCTGTATGATTACTGCCCTCATTATAACATTGCCCTGTTTTCCTGCTACCCAAATTTGGTATAATCCATGGCGGAAAGGCGGATGTGATGAAACAACTGATCCTTGCGAGCAAATCCCCGAGACGAAAGGAACTGCTGGAAAAATGCGGTGTTCCCTTTGAAATTGATGCGGCAGAAATTGATGAAACGCTTAAGTCTGATTGTTCTCTGACAGATGCGATCATGGATCTTTCCGTGCGCAAGGCTGCGGCAGTTCTGAAACGGCATCCGGATGCGGTAATTCTCGGCAGTGACACCATTGTGGTGATTGATAACCGGGTGCTCGGAAAACCGCACGACCGGGAAGAAGCACGGCGCATGCTGGAAGAACTGTCCGGCCGTACCCACCAGGTCATCACCGGACTTGCGCTTGTGAGCAGTAAAAAAACATATACGGATGTTTCGGTATCGCATGTTTCCTTTGCGCAGCTCAGCGAAACGGAGATCTTTGAATATCTTTCCTCCGGCGAAGCGGATGACAAAGCCGGTGCCTATGGCATCCAGGGCCTTGCGGGCAGGTTTATCACGAATATCGACGGTGATTTCTACGCGATCATGGGTCTTCCCCTGTCCATGGTTTATCAGGAACTTAAAAATCTCGATTCCTATTGATTAATGCGAAGGTTCTGATAAAATAGAAAAGCAGTCGCCGCTTTAGTATAGTGGTAATACACATCCATGGTAAGGATGAGCGGGCAGTTCAATTCTGCCAAGCGGCACCATATAGTAAAGAAACCGCACATTGTGCGGCTTCTTTTTGTTTTCGTTATTTCTTATTCTGCCTGCTCCGTTGGAGTTTCTTCGGAAACAGGAATGACTGTCTCCGGTTCTGCTGCAGGAAGCTCAGTTCCTGTCGGTTTTTCCTCCACAGGTTCCTCTTCCACAGGTTTCTCCTCTTCGATAACCGATGCCGGTTCGCTCGTTTCTTCCGCCTCCGTTTCAAGTGTCTCGGAAACAGGAGCAGTCTCTTCCGGTTCTGCCGCAGTCTCCACGGTTTCTGCAGGTTTTGACGGCTCTTCGGAAACCGGCTGCACTCTTGCGGCAGCTTCCTCCGATGTTTCGCCCGGTTTCAGGAACGAATCTGCGACAACCGTTTCTCCCTGATCGCGGTTATAGCGGTTGTTGTATTCACGGCAGATCTTCAGATCTTCATCAATCAGAGAATAGAACGCATCCGCAGAACGGTTGTAATCTTCCAGAGCTTCCGTATTGTTCGTCGTTTTCAGTTCCTCAGCAGCAGCCGCTGTCTTATCTCCGATTTCGTTCATGATCTTGGATACAGAAGACAGTGCATTATAAATGGTAAACTCTCTGGCGGCATTCTCAGTTTTGCGCATCATCGCACTCATACCAGGCGCACGGGAACTGCGCATCTCACTTTCATAGAGTGTATATGCGCCGTTTGCGCCGGTCAGTGAGGTGACACGGCCGGTTACCAGGTATTCATAAATCTTTGAAACCGCAAGGATATCGAGGTATTTCGGGAAAACAAAGAGCACATTCTGGAGGTCAGACTCTGTCTGATATCCCTTCCGCAGCATCTTTGCATTACGCTGAATTTCCGCTTCATACAGCCGCTTCACTTTTGCCGGTCCGGAGTTCTCCAGCATTTTCTGCGCATACTCCATCGGGTTCTTCAGCATTTCATCAAGTTCACCGTCACGCGCAGTCAGTTCATCCAGCTTCTTCTGTTTTTCTACATTTTCCGAATCTGTCTCCCAGGCTGTCTTCTCCTGTTCAAAGATTTCTTTCTGTCTGCGCTCGTATTCTTCCCTGGCCGTTTTGTATGCGTCCATGGATTCTTCATAACTGCGCAGGATTCCGTTATATTCCTGCACTTTGGCCGCATATTCGGCACGCAGCGCATCATTCTGCTGGGTGACTTCTTTCCGGTTGAACAGTCCTGCCTGCCGGTACTCCGGTTCAACGGGTGCTTCAATCACAGGTTTGATCGGTTCCTGCGGAACAGATATACCGTTTGCCTCCCGCCAGTCTTCCCGGATATGGAATTCCAGTTCTTTGCGGAGCCGCTCGGATTGTTCAGAAATCTGATGTTTTTCCTTATCGATTTCACTGACAATGGTCTCTTCCGAACGGCACGTTGAGTTGATATACTCACGTTCTGCCGGAAGCTGATTGAGCACAAGATCAAACAGGCGGGTTTCCATGATCTGAATGTCCGTCTTTACGTTCATCAATGTCCGGAAGTACTGTGTCAGATCAACATCCTTGGTCTGGGCAAACCCGCCTTTGGATTTGATCACAGAGTCATACCCTTCCTTGATGATGTCATCATAGATCTGCTGCGCATCTTCCCGGTCTTCCTGAAGAATATAGGTTGTCAGTTCCCTGCGTTCGAGTTCCGTAAAGGACCCCAGCCCGCGGTTGCCGTCACTGAGCAGATACCAGGTATGATCGCTGTCTACATAATTATCCCATTTGCCGTCCGCAAATGTGGTCGGCAGTGAACCGATCCGGGAGAAAAACTCCTGAGACTGACAGATCGGACAGCTCAGACATACATACCCGTCCTCAATCTTCTTCGTTCCGATGACAACCTTGTCACGGCGCATATTGGAGATCACATTCGGAAATGAAGGAGTCGCCTCGTAACGTATGGCTGCGATGCCGACATGCTTCTGCAGGAACTGTGAAAAATCCGAATCCAGAAATGGGATCGAATCCGGCGCTTCAATAAACCCATCGTTTGCGATGGTGGTCAAAATCTCTGATGCGAGGTTTCCGTCTACTTCAGATACCGATGCCCCATAGCAGAGCTGACCGCATTTTTTACATTTATAAAGATCTCCCATGCCGTTTATTCTCCTGCAAGATACAACTCTTATTTTATCAGTCCGGCGAAAAAATAGAATAATATCCGCTAACAATGAGGTCTTAACACACCAAATGATTCCTGTTGGCATGAATACCTGCACGAATGCGCAGTTTATCGGGGGTATACTATGTCTTTTTTATGGCTTTTGCTGGTGTTAAATAATATCAGGTCAGAATCCTGTGCAGAAGACGCAGATTCTGTATCGGAAAATGGCCTGCCCCTCTGCTGTCCGTAACTCTTGCGGACAGTTTTTATTTACAGCTTATGAATGAACAGACCGCTGAGCAGTTTCGGTTCAAACCAGGTGGACTTCGGCGGCATGATTCTCCGGTCATCCGCAACCGCAATCAGATCCTGAATACTGGTGGGATAAAGGACAAATCCAACGCCTCCTTCAGCAGTGAGTGCACAGATCTGTTCTGCGGCATCCATTCCGCCGATAAAGGAGATACGTTTGTTGCGGCGCGGATCATCGATTCCAAGTACCGGTGCAAGCAGGTTTTCCTGCAGGATGGAGACGTCCAGCCGGCTGATACTGTCAGAAGCATCATAACAGTCACTGTGCGGGGTCAGGATATAGTTTGTATTGCCAAGCCGCATGATGATTTCATGCGGTGCATCCGGACGCACGGTATCTCCGCCTTCACGAACTTCAAATACCTCTTTCACACGGGCCATGAATGCTGTTTCATCCATGCCGTTGAGATCCTTAACATAACGATGATATCCAAGCAGTGAAAGATCTTCTGCCGGGAATGCACATGCCATGAAGCGCCCTGCTTCCTTCGAATCATCCGCGCCCAGTTTTTCAGCGGCACGGCATGAGGATGCGGCACGGTGATGTCCGTCTGCGATATACAGGGACGGAATCTCACGGAAACACTCTCCGATCCGACGGATCATCTCAGCGTCACGAACAGCCCAGACCTGATGTCTTACCTCATTCTGTAAGAAATTCTCATCCGGTTCCTGTGCGGTGACTTCGGCAATGCATCTGCCTAAACTCTCATTCTTCGGGAATGTCAGAAAAACAAGTCCGGTCTGCGCCATGCAGGTAAGGATATGCCTGGTGCGGTCGTCTTCCTTCTCTGCGACCGTCAGTTCATGACGCTTGATAATTCCGGCTTCATATTCCCGGCACGAAACGGTTCCGACAACCCCGGTCTGCGCATGATCCGCGCTGATCTCACGATAGATGTAATATTCCGGCGCTTCCGCTTCACAGAGGATCCCGTCCTGTTCCATCTTTGCAAGATTCGCGGCGGCCGTCTGATAAACGATATCGCTGTAGAGATCTGTTCCTTCGGGAAGATCAGCTTCGGATTTAATGACATGGATAAAAGAAGACGGATTTACTGCCAGTTTTCTTGCCTGTGTCTCTGACAGAACATCATATGGAAGACATGCGGTGCTGCCTGCCTTCCCCTTAGCCGGACGGAGCGCCCGAAACGGAAAGAATTGCGACATATTGTTAACTACCTTTCTTTAATATTGTTCAGCGGTATCATTCTACATGTTTTCCGCCTTGAAATCTCGCAAAAAGGGATCTTTGAGATCCCTTTCGAAGAATTAATAACTGTGATTCCTGGACCAGATTGCAAATTCCTCGTCGGTCGCAAGAACGCTGTGTGTGTCAGTAAGCTGATGAATATGACCGGCAGTGTAATCCACGCCTTCCTTTTCCTTGTCATATTCCACTGCGACACGCTTCTTCTCGATCCGGGGATTCGGCCGCGGAATAGCGCTCAGAAGTGAACGGGTATACGGGTGAATCGGGTTTTCAAAGATTTCATCCGTGGTTCCCGTTTCCACGATGTGTCCCAGATGCATGACGCCGATGCGGTCACTGATGTATTTGACCATCGAAAGATCATGCGCAATGAACAGGTACGTGGTACCGAGTTCATCCTGCAGGTCCTTCATCAGGTTTACGACCTGCGCCTGAATGGAGACATCAAGCGCGGAAATCGCTTCATCCGCGATGACAAGCTTCGGATTCATGACAAGCGCACGGGCAATTCCGATACGCTGACGCTGTCCGCCGGAAAACTGATGCGGATAACGTGTCGCATGTTCACGGGAGAGTCCGACTTTATCGATAATGGCATAAACCTTATCTTCCAGTTCCTTCTGGGAGCTGTACAGATGATGGATCTCAAGTCCCTGAGCGATGATTTCCTTAACCTTTTTACGGGGATTCAGACAAGCCATCGGATCCTGAAAGATCATCTGCATATTGGTTCTTAGGTAACGCTCATCTTCTCTGGACATCTTTCCGCTGATATCATGTCCGTCAAAGATGATCTTTCCGCCGGTCGGGTCATAAAGACGGATAATGGCACGTCCGGTCGTCGATTTACCGGAACCGGACTCACCGACAAGACCATATGTTTCGCCGGGCCAGATATCAAAACTGATTCCGTCTACCGCCTTTGTGGTATAGGAAGAACTGATCCGGAAATACTGCTTAAGGCCTTCCACATGAAGCAGCGGAGCTGTATTCTTATCAATCACTGTCATTCAAGAATGCCCTCCTTCCGCATCTTCTCCATGCGCTCCCGGAGCTGTTCCGGCATCGCAACATGCGGTGCACGCGGATCACAGAGCCAGGAAGCCACACGATGCTGACCGCCGACATCATACATCGGAGGTTCTGCTTCATAATCGATCTTCAGCGCAAACGGATTACGCGGCGCAAACGCGTCGCCGGTAACCTTCTCCAGAAGATTCGGAGGAGTTCCCGGAATCGCAAAGAGACGCTTGGAATTGGTATCGGTATCCGGCATGGACGCAAGCAGACCCCAGGTATACGGATGACGCGGATCATAGAAGATTTCGTCGATGTTTCCCTTTTCGATGATTCTTCCTGCATACATGACATCCACATAGTCCGCAACCTTCGCGACAACGCCAAGGTCGTGTGTGATGTAGATAACCGCAAAGTTTGATTCCGCCTGGATTTCCTTGATCAGCTCGAGGATCTTCGCCTGAATCGTAACATCAAGTGCGGTGGTCGGTTCATCACAGATCAGAATATCTGGTTCACAGGCAAGCGCAATCGCGATGACAACACGCTGCCGCATACCGCCGGAGAGTTCATGCGGATACTGCTTGAACCGCTTTTCCGGATTTTCAATTCCTACTTTTGCAAGAAGATCGATCGCCCGTTTTTTTGCTTCCGCCTTGGAAAGCTTCAGATGCAGGATCATGCCTTCCATGATCTGCTTTCCGATCGTCATGGTCGGATCGAGCGAGGTCATCGGATCCTGGAATACCATGGCAATGTGCTTGCCGCAGAAACGGTAGCGGATTTCTTTCTGGGAAAGGCGCGTCATATCGACGGTTTCCTTTTCCCCTTTTTCATTGATAAATGTGTAGTTGATTGAACCGCTGTCAATATGACCGTTGTTCGCCAGAATTCCCATGATCGTCTTGACCGTTACGGATTTACCGGAACCGGACTCACCGACGATCGCAATGGTTTCACCGCGGAACAGGTCCATACGGACACCGCGGATCGCATGTACAGTACCGCTTGCGGTATCAAAACTGATGTTCAGGTCACGGATCGACAGTACGCGGTCATTTAAGTCTTTAGGTGTCGGCATAACTGTTCCTCCTTTACATCTGTTTCATGCTCGGGTCAAACGCATCACGCAGACCGTCCGCAAACAGGTTGAAACTGAGCATCAGAAGCGCAAGCACGATAACCGGAGTCGCAATCTGATATGGATGGATGGTCAGTGACTTATATCCATCGGAAATAAGTGAACCGAGCGAAGCCTGCGGCGGCTGAATACCAAGACCGACGAAGCTCAGGAATGCTTCGGTAAAGATCGCGTTCGGAATCGAGAACATCGCCATAATGACAAGCTGTCCGAAGATATTCGGAAGAATATCCTTGAAGATAATGGCGAAATCCTTAGCGCCGAGTGTCTTGGACGCAAGAATGTATTCACTTTCCTTGAGTTTGAGCACTTCAGCACGGGAAATTCGTGCCATACCGATCCAGCCGGTGATCATCAGTGCAAAGATGATCGACCAGATACCGGACGGAAGCACAAGACCGAGCAGTGTAACGATAACGAGTGTCGGGATACCGTTGAGAATTTCGGCAAACCGCTGCATGACCATATCGACCTTTCCGCCGAAGTAGCCGGAGATCAGACCGTAGGACATACCGATCGCGATGTCGATAATAACCGCTACGAAGGCAACGAGCAGAGAAATACGGGTTCCCTGCCATACACGGGTGAACAGGTCGCGGCCGTTGTAATCAGTGCCGAACCAGTAATTGACATCGGTAACGCCCTTCTGCGCATATACATCAATACCGCGTTCCACGCCGCCGAAGATTCCGGGGATTTTCGGCGGAAGGCTCTGGTGTTCAATGATGATCGTGTCATATGAGTGTCCGGAGATCATCGGACCGATAATTGCAAAGATAATAATAATCAGAATAATGACAAAGCCAACGAGCGCACCGCGGTTCTTGGAGAAGTGACTCCAGACATCCCTCCAGTATGAGGTCGCCTTGTATGCTTTATCATTCAGCCGTTCGCCCTGCTGGACGAAGACAAAATCCTCTTTGGAATATCCGTCGCCGAGAACAGGTTCGTGTGTATTTTTAATAATTTCACTCATATTACGCACTTCCTTTCGCAACGCGGATTCGAGGATCGATCACGCCGTAGAGAATATCAACAATCAGCATCATCGCAATGTACATTGCCGAATAGACGAATGCGCATGCAATGACGACGTTATAGTCATTGTTCTGAATCGCCTGCACCATAAGCATACCGATGCCTGGGATACCGAAAACCTTTTCAACGACCATTGAACCGGTCAGAAGATTGACAAGGATCGGACCCATGATCGTAATGATCGGAATCAGGGTATTGCGGAGTGCATGACGGAAGATCAGGCCGCCCTGACGGACGCCCTTTGCCTCAACGAGCAGAATGTATTCCGAGTTCAGTACATCGATCATTTCCGAACGTGTGAAACGGGAAATGTTCGCCGTTGGAAACATGGATAATGCGATCGTCGGAAGAATCATCGAGGCAGCAACATTTTTGGAGCTGAACAGAATCGGTGTGAGTTTCAGTACAAATCCGATGTAATACGCAAGAAGAAGCGCGAATACATAGGACGGAACGCTTACACCGATAATGGAGACAAATGAGCACAGCGTATCAATCCACGTATTGTGGTTGAGCGCTGCAGCAATTCCGAGAAGCAGTCCGAGAACCGTACCCAGAAGCATTGCACGGGCACCGATCCGGATGGACAGCCAGAGCGGTGCTGCCACAAGATCAGCAACCGCTTTGTTTTTGCTGATTACATAAGAAACACCGAGATCGCCCTTTATCATTGCAATGAAATACTTTGCAAAACGGACAAAGAACGGCTGATCAAGACCGTACTTGGCGTACAGAAGCGCCTTCTGCGCCTCCGTCAGTTTTTCATCGTTAAACGGACTACCCGGCATTTTATCCAGCATCAGAAACAGGACAAACAGGATCACGATGAGTGTGCCGAGACTGACGAGGACACGTTTGGTAATGTATTTCGACATTCAGTGTTCCCCTTTCTAAATTTGAATAAAGACAGTCACAACAGAGCGTCTCCGCTCTGTTGTGATCTGTCTGTCAGTAGAGTAATACAGGATTCTTTACTTAGTTTGCGTAGATGTGTCTGTAGTCATCAACACCAGCACTGTGGAAGTTGACGTTCTTGATATCGGTGCTGATCAGCATCGCGCCGCCATTCTGGTAAATAGGAATAACTGCGAAGTCTTCAGCGACCATGACACGCTCTGCCTCAACGAGGTCAGCCCAACGCTTAGCAGAATCAGTTGCGTCTTCACCCTGAGTTGCCTTGAGAACGAGTTCATCATAGACAGCGGAGTTGTAACGTCCCTGGTTGTTTGAAACGTTGGTGGAGAGGAAGAGATCCATGTAAGTCTGCGGGTCAGCATAGTCCGGGCCCCAACGTGTGAGACCGAGTTCATACTGCTGAGTCTTCATGAGCTCGAGACGTGTCTTCTTCGGCTTCTGGTTCAGTGTAACGGTCAGACCCGGGCAGTTTGTCTGGAGCTGCTGCTGGAGGTTGACTGCAACTGCGGAGGAAGCTTCGGAGTCTTCATAGAGAAGATCGAGTGTTACATCGCCGCCGAGTTCTTCAACTGCTGCCTTATAGAATTCTTCAGCCTTTGCCGGATCATATTCTGTGATCTTGCCTGCGGTTTCACGGAAGTCTTTTCCGTCCGGACCGGTAGCGAGTTCAACAGGAATTTCACCTTCTGCGGCAATGGAGCCGTCCTTAAGAACGTTCGCTGCAATGGTCTCACGATCAATTGCATAGTGGAGCGCCTTACGGAGGTTGAGGTTCTGGAGCTTGTCAACAGTCAGGTTGACCGGAATGTACCAGAGGTAACCCTGGAGACGGTTTGTGAATCCCGGGTCTTCCTTGTACATATCAACCTGCTCACCCTGGAGCTTGACAACGTCGATGTTGCCTGACTGATAGTCAAGAACTGCAGTCTGTGTATCCTGCTGGAACTTGAAGACAACAGTCTCCGCAGCATCCGGATCGTTCTTGAAGTAATCCGGGTTCTTTGTGAATGTGTAGGACTCACCCTGCTTCCAGTCTGTCATGTTGTACGGACCGCAGTAGATCATGTTGTCTACACCGAGCGCGAACTGGTCGCCCTGGGACTCAAAGAATTCCTTGTTCAGCGGGAAGAAGCTCGGGAATGCCATCAGGCCAAGCAGGAAGTCGCACGGCAGAGACAGTGTAACTTCGAATGTCTTGTCATCAACTGCCTTGATGCCAAGTTCTTCAACCGGCTTTTCACCTGCGACAACTTCGCTGGAGTTTACAACGTGGATTGTCTCAAGGATGAATGCATACTCAGATGCAAGATCCGGATCAGCAAGACGCTGCCATGCAAATACGAAGTCATTTGCGGTGACATCGGTTCCGTTGGACCACTTTGCGTCCGGCGCAATGTGGAATGTGTAAACCAGACCATCATCACTTACATCAACGCTTTCAGCGAGTTCTTCTGTCGGCTGACCATTAGCAGTGAGCGACATCAGACCGGAATAGCACATGGACTGCATGATGAAGGAGTTTCCATCAGTCGCAATGTGATGATCCATGGTGCTGAGGTCAGCATCAAATGCGACTACTACTTCTTCCGGAGCACCGGTCGCAGCAGCTTCTGTGCCGGCATCAGCCGGAGCAGCTGCATCCGTTGTACCTGCGTCGGTACCTTCAGCAGGAGCGCCTGCATCTGTGGATGTGCCACAGCCTACGAGCAGCATTGCGGCGAGCGCGAGGCTTAAAGGCTTTTTGAAATTAATCATTTCTTATATTCCCCCTTTCAGAAAATATAAATAAATTTTACCGATTCGAAATATTCATTTCAAGATACTACTTCACGAAATTTACACAATTCGTGAAATTATTTCACAATTCTTTGTAAAATTTTTCATACAATTTCATTCGTTTTTATGTTCTCTGATTGAGTGAATAATACGCACCAAAAAAACTGCCCGCAAAGCATCGCGGACAGTTTCAATTCTGCAAGACTGCGTAATTAATCAGATGTTTTTAATTAGCGCGGAGAGTTTCGGCATCATCTGCTGTTTCCGTGAGATGATATTCGGATCAAATCCGCTGTGCTCATCAAACTTGGTCTCAATCATGTCATAGATGACATTGGACAGCGGGCCGTAGAACACAAACAGGGAGCCCTCGCCCATCACATCCGTGAACAGCATGACCAGAAGATCGAGCTTCAGTTTTTCCTGTTCCGCCTGCATTGCTTCCTTGAACTCCGGCAGAATCTTCTGAACCTCTTCCATCCGGCTGTAGTTGGTCTGACCGATCGCAAACTTGTAATTTGCGACTTCATAGGTCTTCAGGTCGCGGTTGAGGATTTCCGTCATACTGCTGTCTTTCAGCGATACGGATGCGCCGAGCATTTCCCGTGCATAGGCATCGATATCATCGATCCCGGCACGCTTTGCCAGCCAGTCAGCCGCAACACGATCCATTTCAGTTGTGGTGAGGCTGCGGAAGTTCAGCGTGTCGCTGAGGATCGCGGACAGCAGGAGTCCGCTCATATCCGCATCCGGCAGAAGACCGTTTTCCTGATACAGATTGGAGATGATGGTACAGGTACAGCCGCATTTGACGTTCCGGTACATGATAGGCCGGTCGGTCTGAATGCCGCCGATATGGTGATGGTCGATGATTGCGATCAGTTCCGCTTCGTCCACATGCATCACACTCTGATTCACGGCACTGTGATCGACAAGGACAAACTTGCGGCGGTTATGATTCAGCGTATGATACCGCGAAATTGCGCCGACGATCCGGTCGTTTTCATCCAGTACCGGGTAACTGCGGACACGACTCTTTGTCATCTTTGCGGAAACATCATTGATATACTCCGTTTCCCGGAAGAAGATCGGATTCTGGGTCATGATGTTTTCCACAGCATACGATTCACTGATAATCCGGGCCGCATGCATCGTATCCAGACCGGTTTCAATCAGTGCGCAGTCGTGTTCACGGGCGTATTCCAGCACCTCTTCCGAGGCAGGCTCTTCGCAGGTCAGAACGAGGCAGGCTGCACCGCAGTCGATCACCCGTTTCTGCTTTTCCGATCCCGTTGACATCAGAACGATGCCATCTTTCAGCGGATAGTGTTCAATCTCCTCCTCGTCTACCGTGACGATGTGAATGGTTCCGTTATTGCGGAAGTCTTTCGCCGCGACCCGGATTTTTGCGCCGATCGTACGTGCAATGCTTTCCAGTGTTGCGGTCGCCATCAGCGCATCCAGATCGCCATCCGGCTGCAGTCGTACATAGGAAAGATTGGAGGTGGTGCAGATTCCGCAGAGCTTGCCCTCTTCGTCTACGACAAAGAGCGACCGGTTCTGTGTCCGCAGCATCTCATGCCACGCATGATGCACAGTTTCGTCTTTCCGGATGACCATCGGCGGGTCGATATCAATGTCCTTGATCATTGTCCGCGCATCGGTAAGAAGCAGCGGATTTTCCTGATGGAACCGTTTGAGAATGAATTTGGTTTCTTCATTCAGCGGTCCCTGCCGGCAGGGTATCGCCTCATGTCCGCACCGGCGCAAAAGATCCGCGTAGGTAATCGCTGCGCAGATACTGTCCGAATCCGGGTGCCGGTGCCCCGTTACGTAAATCATGTTGTTCATCTTTATTCCTCACCTTTTGCGATTGAAAGTGATTCATTTCATATACGAAAAAACATTCCAGCGGATTTCCGCAGGATCGGCAGACTCAAAGTTCCCGAATACCAGCGTGCCGGCACAGATATACTCCGTCGGGACACCAAGTGCTTCCTTAAGCCGATCTGCCTCTGCCTCTGAGAAGAACGCAGTAAGTGCATTGGAAAAACATACTCCATTCCCCTGCACTGCGCTGTACATCCGGTTCAGCGCGGCACACGCATCCGCAGCCGAAGCCGGTGAAGAATCAGAAAATGCGACGACCGCATCTGTGATCGCTTCTTTGTCTTCCGCATCCCGCACAAGTTCCAGCAGGTCCTGCAGAAGCGCTGTGTTTTCGAGAAACAGAAAATGCCAGGCCGGAGATGCCTCAAAGGTGCATCCCCGCACCGCAGCCTGTTCGAGTTCTATGCGTAGCCGGTCATCCATAACTTAATAGGAAAGAATCTCGTTGCCGGTTTCCGTGATCAGGATCGTGTGTTCCCACTGTGCACTGTCACTGCCGTCTCTTGTATAAATGGTCCAGCCGTTATACGGGTCAATGACCACGCCGGCTCGGCCCGCATTGATCATCGGTTCGATTGTAATCACCATGCCCGGTACCAGCACCATTCCGGTATGTGCCCTTGCCTCATGCGCTACGAACGGATCTTCATGGAAGTCCACACCGACACCGTGGCCGCCGAGTTCCTGGACGACCGAATAGCCTTTCGAACGGGCATATTTGGAAATTGCGGCGCCGATATCACCTACCGTGTTCCACGGTTTTGCGGCTTCCAGTCCGATCTCGAGACACTTTTTGGTTTCCTCAACCAGTCTCCGGCGGGCATCCGTGCATTTGCCGATCATGAACATACGGCTTGCGTCACCGTAATAGCGTTTATAAATCGTTGTCGCATCAACGTTGATGATATCCCCTTCATGAAGCTTGCGATGTCTTGCCGGAATACCGTGGCATACCTCGTTGTTGATGGAGGTGCACACGGATTTCGGGAATCCTTCAAACTGATACGGCGCACAGATCGCGCCCTGGGCATGCGTGAATTCCTGCACGATATCATCAATTTCCTGTGTTGTCATTCCAGCATGGATTTTTCCGGCGACTTCATCCAGCACTGCCGCGTTGATCCGGGACGCTTCCCGGATACCGGCAATCTGGCTCGGACGCTTGATCAGTGTCTCATCAGGCACCAGCATTCCCTTTCTGCGGCATTCTTCCATGCGTTCAAGGATGGAAGCCGGAATCGGCTCCGTCTTGAAATAACTCAATTTCAGTTCTTCTTCTGTCATATTACTTATCGCTTTCCTGTCGTACTGCCGAATCCGCCGGTCCGCTGTGCATGGGCATCATCATCTTCCGTGATTCCAAACGGCATGAAGATTCCCTGGACCAGACCGTCTCCGGCTTCTATCACTACGGTTTTCCCGTCTCTTGTATCATTGGTCAGTTTGCAGAAAATATGTCCTTCGTTGTCCGCATTGTAGTAATCGCTGTCGATTACCCCGGCCGTATTATTCAGCTGGAGGCGGTATTTAAAGCCAAGACCGCTGCGCGGAAACAGCATGAGAACATATCCCGGTTCAATTCTAGCACGAATTCCGGTGGGCACGAGGATCTGCTTGCCAGGGGCCAGCGTCACCCGTTCCGGCGCATAAAAATCATAACCCGCACTTCCCTCAGTTGCCCGCTTCGGCAGGCGGATCGACTCATACAATGCCCGGATCTCCGGTTCGCTGCGCTCTGCATCGATCTTCTGTACCGCTTCCTTGTACTGCGTGAAGCTCACCTTTTCAAATTTTGCGATACGTTCCATTTCATTCCTCTTTCAGTTCATTCATCAGTTCCCCCAGGAACATGGCAAGTGCGTTTTCAAACGGATACATCGTAAGCAGTACACCGTCGCTCAGGAATGCATGCGAAGGATAGAGTCTGGTATGCATGGTTTTCTCCACAACGCCCTTTGTGCTGAGTTTTGACGCATAAGACAGAATCCCATCCATACTGAGACGCTCCGGACGAACTTCAAAGTCTTCCGTTGCACAGTCCGCAAATCCGGCAAGCACTGCATTTCTTGCGGCACGGTAGGTCCAGATCCGTTCCGTATCGAGACCGCATGCGGTCATCAGATTATCCATGAAGCCGAAGAACATCTGCCGGTCATCGATAACCTTGCGGCGCTGCTGCTGGGCGAGCCTGTCTGTCACGACCTGTGAGGAATACAGCCGGTTGGTGATTTCACTCGCCCGGCGGATCCGCTCTTCGAGAATCAGAAGATCCAGGCGGAACCGTTCATACCATTTCGGCAGCTGTGTCAGTTCAAAGGTGTATTTCACCCCGTCAAACTTGCCGAACGCCTTCATCGTGTCATAGTATCCAAGGATTTCCAGCCGGTCGATCACATCACGGTCAAATGTCAGGAAGGTTCCGGTTTCAACCTGCGGGAAGATATAGGTTATCCCGCTGCGGTCAAAATAGTTTGTATGATTCGGATTGCTGTTGAGATCGATGCCGATGATTTCTTCAGCACCCATCCGCAGTGCCAGATCGATCGGCATATTGTCATAATATCCGCCGTCGATAAACTCACCCTCTTCAAATTTATGAACCGGAAATGCCGGGTAGGCAGAGGCAGTCGCGACCAGCCAGTCCACCCCGTGTTCCATCATCATATCTTTTGTGACAAATACCGGACTCCGGTCTTTGTGACGGCATACAACACAACTGAAATCAATCGGACTGCCGCAGAAGCGGTCCGGATCAAACAGTTCTTCCACATAACTGATAAACGGCGTAATATCCGCTCCCCGGTCCTTGATAAAATCCTTTACAAACGGCACGATCTGCGTGCGCTCATTGAACATATCCGAAAGATCCATATCAACGGAAATATTCCCGTTGAGAATCTTATCCTGCGTCAGCGTATGCCACACACGGTCCATCACACGGTAGTCCCGCTGTACCACCATCATCCCGTTCAGTGCACCGATCGACGTTCCGGTCACGATATCCCAATCATCTTTTCCCAGCCGGCGCAGCGCATGAATCGCACCGTTCTGATAACTGCCGCGGGTTCCTCCCCCGGCTAATACCAATGCTTTTTTCATTTTCTGATTTCCTACGCATATACTATACCATCATGCAAAATGCATTATAAAAAGATCATTTTGGCATTTTTAATGCACGCGTTATAATAAGGCAGGTTGGAGGAATCTGAAGTATGAAACTCAACATTGCAGTGTTCTTCGGCGGCGAATCCGTAGAACATGAAGTATCTGTCATATCCGCGCATCAGGCGATGGACGCGCTTGATCACGAAAAATACAATGTCATCCCGGTGTATGTCGCTAAAGACCGTAAGATGTACTGCTCGGATCTGTTATTGGATCTCACCAATTACAAGGACATTCCTGCCCTGCTTCGCAAGTGCACGCAGGTAGATCTTGTACAGGAAGACAACAAGGTGGTCATCCATCCGGTCCATACCGGCCTCTTCCATCGGAAGGACCTGTTTACCGTTGATGTCGCGATTCCTGTCATGCACGGAACCAACGGCGAAGACGGAACGATCCAGGGATTCTTTGAAATGCTGAAAGTTCCCTATGCCGGCTGTGATCTTATCGCGGCTGCGGTCGGACAGGATAAAGTGCTTCAGAAGCACACGCTGGAAAACAGCGGACTGCCGGTTACTCCCTGGTTCTGGGTATACGGCGAAGAACTGGAAACCAAACAGGATGAAATCATTGAGAAGGTTCACGGCATTGGCTATCCGGTAATTATCAAGCCTGCCTGCACCGGTTCCTCGGTCGGTATCTCCATTGCCCACTCCGATGCAGAATATATTGCGTGCTTCGAAAATGCCCGGCAGTATGATGCCAAGATCATTACGGAAAAGGTAATCAAGCCGATGCGGGAGCTGAACTGTTCCGTTCTCGGAGATACGTTCCGCGCAGAAGCTTCTGTGCTTGAAGAAGTGTATCATGCGGCGGACAATGAGCTGCTTGACTTCAAGGACAAATATGAGGGCGGATCCAAATCCTCCAAGACCGGTTCCTCCGGATCCAAGGGAATGGCTTCCACCACACGCAATGTCAATCCGGATCTTCCGGATGGGAAAACGGATGAAATCCGCAGGCTTGCACTTGAAACCTTCCGCGTACTCGGTTCCAGCGGTGTCTGCCGCATCGACTTCATGATGGATACCGATACGAATCAGGTTTATGTGAACGAAATCAATACGATCCCGGGATCCCTGGCATTCTATCTGTGGACTGCCTCCGGCGTCTCCTTCCCGAAACTGATGGACCGCCTTGTTGAACTTGCGCTGGACCGTGAGCGCAGACGTTCCCGCATGACGTTCTCCTATGACACCAACCTGCTCAGCACCTATGCCGCTCCTGCCGGCACAAAGGCCTCAAAACTCGGCTGAGCACCGAACCCTTAACTCTCTGTATACGACCGTCCGTACACCGCTGCGGGCGGTCTTTTTTTGCGGCATCATTTATTTGTCCGCTATAATTGAGGAAACAGACAGAAAGGAATACACAATTATATGTCTACACCTCATAACAGCGCTGAACGCGGTGATTTTGCGAAAACCGTACTGATGCCGGGTGACCCGCTTCGCGCAAAGTTTATTGCGGAAACATTTCTTGAGAATGCCCGCGTTGTAAACGAAGTCAGAAATATGCTGGCATATACCGGCACTTACAAGGGAAAACCCGTCTCCGTCATGGCGCACGGCATGGGAATTCCGAGCGTCGGCATTTATTCGTATGAACTGTTCAAGTTCTATGATGTTGAAAACATCATCCGTATCGGATCGACCGGCGGCTACACCAAAGAACTCAAACTCTTCGATACCGTCCTTGCGACAGCTGCTTATTCCGAATCCACCTATGCGCTGTATCAGAACGGTGATACCAGTGATATCCAGTATCCTTCCGCTGCGCTGAACGAAAAACTTCGTCAGGCCGCAAAGGATCTCGGCATTCATCTTCATGAAGGAGTTGTTCACAGCGGCGATGTATTCTATGCGGAACAGCGGAACAGTGCGCACACCGAATATGTCGTAAACGAGCGCCACTGCATCTGTGCGGAAATGGAAAGCTTCGGTCTGTTCTCCAATGCCAAGGTTCTCGGAAAGAACGCAGCCTGCCTGCTCTCTGTCTCCGACAGCTTTGTCTACAATGAAGAAGCTTCTGCGGAAGAACGTCAGAAGAAGTTTACCGACATGATGAAAATTGCGCTCGAGGCAGCGTAATAAGAAACTTTACCCAATGAAAGAGGCTCGCCACGGCGAGCCTTTTCAATTATTTCCTGTGCAGTTCCTGCCATCGCTCTCTGGTCAGTACATTGCAGTGACCGGTCCGCGTTTCATGCATTAACGGAACTTCGAGATTCTGCGTGGTCCGCACATAGACGAACCCGCACTTTTCCTGAACCCGTTTCGACTTCGTGTTTCCGTCATAATAGCCAGCCCATACAGCCCGCATGCCAAGATCCTCAAATGCATGGCGCAGAATTTCCTCTGCCGCCTCCGGCATCATGCCCTGTCCCCAGAACGGTTTTCCGATCCAGTAGCCGAGTTCACACTCATCACTGCGGTCACTCATGTCCGTATGTCCCTGCAGTTTCAGTTCGATTGCGCCGATCGCACGATTATCTTCCTTCCGGCACACGGCATATGCCTCCGGTCCGGTAAATACGTTCTGTATGATCATCCTGCTTTCCGCGACGCTCTTATGCGGCGGCCAGCCGGCAATCGGTCCGACGTCCGGATCACTCGCATACCGGAAGAGGTCCTCCGCATCAGACAGCCCCCACTTCCGTAATATCAGGCGTGGTGTATAAAGAATCATTTTTCAGTCTCCTTTCCGGCTGCCCGGACAAATACCCAGTGAGTGTCATCCGACGCAGAAGATTCATAACAATATCCTCTGGTATAAGTTTTGATGATCTGCGGGTCCTCCGCCTGCGTTTCCGCAAGCCAGCGGGTCATCTGTCCGCGTGCCATCTTGGCAAATGTTCCCTTTGTTTTCAGCGCTCCGCGGACTTCCTCCGCAAAGACGATGTGAATCATACGCGTCGGTTCCCTGAGCCATGGAGTAACCGCACTGCTGTATTCTTCAGACGCAAGATTGATCACGACATCATTGTCACGGTAAAGGTCTTCATACAGGAGACTGCCCCAGTATTCATAAAGATTTCTTCTTCCGCGGACCGACAGCTTTGCAGCCATTTCAAGACGGTACGGAACGATTCCGTCCAGCGGGCGAAGAATCCCGTACAGTCCGGAGAGAATCCGGAGGTGGTCCTGAAGATATGCCAGGCTGACATCGTCCAGAGATTCCGGAGACAGATGCGTGAACGCAAGACCGCTGTAGGAAAAAAGTGCCGGTGATACTGCCCCATGCAGATTCATATGCGCAAGGCGCAGTTCATTTTCCGCCGCAAGTTTTTCACTGCAGTTCCATACCTTCCTGCGTTCATCGGGCGTAAGTGCCTTCAATGCATGGACGAGTTCCTCTGCCTTTGAAAGATACACAGGAACCGTCTCAGGCACGATCACCTCTTCCGTACGCATCGTTTTCGACGGTGAAAGAATAATCCGCATCAGAGATCTCCAAGCGTCTCTGCGCCATGAGCTGACGGCTTCACTTTTTCATACGTCTTTATGATGATACCTTTCTCATCGATCAGATAAGTACAGCGAACCGTCCCCATATAGGCGCGGCCATACAGTTTCTTTTCCTTCCAGGCATCATATGCCTGAATTACCGATGTGTCCTCGTCTGCCAGAAGAAGAAACGGCAGTGCATTCTTTTCCGCAAACTTCCGGTGTGATACGGCACTGTCTTTGGAAATGCCGATCACAACCGCACCCTTCTCCGTAATATCCGGGTATGCATCCCGAAAACTGCACGCTTCGTTTGTACAGCCGGATGTGCTGTCCTTCGGATAGAAATACAGAATGACTTTTCTGCCGCGGAATTCTTTCAGTTCATGCATGGTGCCGTTCTGATCCGGCAGACAGAATGCCGGTGCTTTCGTGCCAATACTGAGCATAGGTTTTTATCTCCCCTTTTGTCCTTGAATGCATTATAATATGCAGACAGGAACTGTGCAGAACCCTATGAATCCGGTACATTTACAGCCGGAAAAAAGTTCCCGAAAATTCTTCAAAAATGTGCTTGACCATATCAAAATCCTTGTGGTATATTATGAAGGCACTGTTGAAGAGAACATGCGCTTGGCAGAGTGAAGCAGTACTCAAGAGGCCGAAGAGGTGCCCCTGCTAAGGGCATAGGTCGGGAAACCGGCGCGAGGGTTCAAATCCCTCCTGCTTCGCCATATATGGTTCCGTGGTGTAGTGGCTAACATGCCTCCCTGTCACGGAGGAGATCGCGAGTTCGATCCTCGTCGGAACCGCCATACTTAGTGCGAACGTAGTTCAATGGTAGAACGCCACCTTGCCAAGGTGGACACGGGGGTCCGATTCCCCTCGTTCGCTCCTAGACCCCGCAGAGATGCGGGGATTTTTTTTGCCTTCTAAAAATACCAGTACTGTCTGTACTGGTATTTGTTCATTTCATAATGTAACGGCAGCCGTTTTCCGATGGAGGTTAATTACGCTTCCGCCCAGCACCGCATGCCCGGACGCATCTGCACGAATCGAGAGTGTTCCGCCCGGCTGTTGTAATGACAGCTGAACTTCCTCGTTTCTTTCCCGTGCGAGCCAGCAACCGACTGCGGTGGTGCCGCTTCCGCAGGCACTCTCCCAGCACATCGTCCCCGCACCCGGCACATAAACCAGTGGGGTAAGAACAGAATGTTCAAGGTCCAGATACAGAAGCCCGACTGCGTCTGCTTTCAACGCAGCACAGCGCTCTTTTGCCAGCTGTTCCGCATGTTCTTCCATTCCCTGCCCGATGATCACATGACTGATTCCGTCAAAGTGAACAACCGGAAATCGTTTTCCATCCGGCATCACTGCCGTTTCAATGGATCGCGGTGCAGGCATTTCCACTTCCCCGTTCCAGGATCCGTCAGCGTTTCGTTTCACACTGACCTTTACGGACTGTGTCATGCCATCGAATAAAACCTGTATGTCTGCGGAAGTGATTCCGCTTTGTTCTGCCCGATATACCGCAGCGCTCATTGCCGCATTTCCGCAGAACTCTCCCCCTGCCATGCGCAGCGTGATCGTATCATCGGCCGGAATACGCAGAAATCCGGTCTGTTCAGCAGATGGTTCTTCCTTCATCAGCACTTCCGCAATCCGCGGCTGATCAGCCGCATCCACAGGCGTTTCCACCAGGATTGTGCGATTGCCGCTCGGGTCCATAAGGACATAGGAAATCTCCCTTGTGAGGGTCATTGCTGGTAATTCCTCAGGAACTGCCGTGTCCGCTCCTGTTCCGGAGAACCAAATACCTTTTCCGGATCTCCCTGTTCGACAATCACACCGCCGTCCATGAAAATCACACGGTTGGAAACAGCCCGGGCAAACGGCATTTCATGTGTAACGATTACCATCGTCATCTTCTCTTCCGCAAGCAGCCGGATTACCTTGAGCACCTCTCCGGTCAGTTCCGGATCGAGTGCCGAGGTCGGTTCGTCAAAAAACAGAATTTCCGGTTCCATCGCAAGGGCCCTGGCAATCGCAACACGCTGCTGCTGACCGCCGGAGAGCTGTTTGGGATACGCATCTGCCTTGTCTTCAAGCCCCATCTTGCGAAGCAGTTCCATCGCTTTGGCACGTGCAGTTTCCTTTGGCTGCTTCTGAACGGAAACCGGCGCATCCATAATGTTTTTCAGAACCGAAAAGTGCGGAAACAGATTGAACTGCTGAAATACCAGTCCAAACTCCTTCTTCGCCTTACGGATATCTGCCGGACTGCCGTAAACGGCTTTGCCGGAGGAATCATTTTCCGCCGCGATCACATCACGGTAACAGATGGTTCCGGCGTCAATGGTTTCCAGAAATGTCGCACATCTCAGAAGCGTACTCTTTCCGGAACCGGAAGGTCCGATAATACTGACAACTTCACCGGCACGAACAGATACACTGATATCCTTCAGCACCTCGGTTCCGCCGAATGATTTCTGAATGTGATCCATCCGAAACAGAACATCATCATAATTCGATCTGCGTTCTTCCGTCATATCGATCCCCCTAGTCATAGTACTTGAACATCTGCTCGACAGCTTCCATTCCGAATGCCACCGCGTAGTTTGCGATAAAGTAGAACACGCCCGCAATCAGAAACGGCATGAAACTCGTCTGGGATGAAGAAATCTGTTTGGCAATGGAAAACACTTCACTGTAGGCAAGTGCGAATGCAAGTGACGTATCTTTGACAAGCGTGATCACTTCATTGGTAACGGCTGGAAGAATGGTCTTGACCACCTGCGGAAGAATGATCTTGAAGAAGGTCTGTGCCCTGCTGTAACCAAGCACATCTGCCGCTTCATACTGACCGACCGGAATCGCCTCGATGCCTGCACGGTAAATCTCCGCAAAATATGCGGCATAGTTCAGGGAAAAACCGAGAATGATCGCGGTAAAGCGATATCCGCCGATCGGCATCCGGAACAGATAATACGGACCGAAATACCAGACCAGAAGCTGAAGCATCAGCGGGGTTCCGCGCATGACGGCAATAAAGATTTTGGTAAGTATCTGTACGATACCGATTCTGCTCTTCCGCAGCATCATGACAACCATGCCGAGCGGAAGTGAAAACACCAGCGTCAGCACAAAGATTGTGATTGTCCGCAGCATCCCCGGCAGCATCGTCAGGAACATCGTTGATAGTGTCATAGAGAACGTTCTCCTTTGCCGTTACAGCAGGATTGATTACTGCTTGTTTTCGTTTGCGATCAGGTAAGAGCCTGCGGTCACATCGATTGCAATCGCATCGATTGCGCCGGCCTTGAGGTCATTGAAGGCAACGGTATAGGTTTCATAAATCTTCAGTTCATTGAATGTCGCCGCAAGATCTGCCCGGTCCCCTTCCAGCATCTCTGCCGCAGAGGTGGAAATCTGAACACCGACGGTTTTTCCGGCAAGATCCGCAAGTGTCTTGATTCCGGAGTTGCTCGCAACCATGATCATCTGCGTATTGGAAGAATAGGTAATACCCCAGGTATACATATCCTCACGGCCTTCTTTGGTAAAACCGGACCAGATGCAGTCACAGCTTCCGGCGTTGAGTTCCGCATCCTTGAAATCCCAGTTAAACGGAACCGCCTCATACTTCCAGCCAAGATAGTCGCATACCGCCTGTGCCATTTCCACGTCAAAACCGCCGACTTCACCGGCATCGTTCAGATAAGAATACGGCGGATAATCAAGATCAAATCCGTGTTTGAAGGTATAGTTGGGATCTCCGGAACCGGGCTGTGCAATCTCATCATCGCTGATGTCTTCCGCACTCAGGCTCAGATAGTCCTTGATGTCCGGATAATTCTCCGCAATGGATGCGTAGGTTCCGTTTTTCACGAGCGCCTTTACTGCCGCGGATACCGTCTCCGCAAGTTCTTCGTCCCCGAGGCGGAATCCGATCGCATAGTTTTCCGTACCGAGTGTTTCATCCAGAAATCCGTATGTGACGGCTTCTGAAGAAGTGGATGATGCGCCGCATGCCGTGAGAACAACACTGCACGCAAGCGTAAGAATTGTACAGAGTATCCGTTTCATAGAATCTATCCCTCCTGTGAAAGAGTTTAAATCTTTCAGACTGTTTTATGAAAACATGAAATCTTCACAAAGTAAAGTTTTTCAGATTTTCAGAAAACGATTTTTGTTTTTCCATTTATAAAACAGACCGGTCCGGAGACTGCCGGTGCACTGTTCGGCTTTCACTGCGCAAAAAAAAGACGTGTCGTCACGCCTTTTCTTCAATCCTGTGAAACTGTCGAATGATCTTCGATCCGGCGGATCACTGTATGCCCGTCATCGGACGGGGACGCAAGATATAATGCTGCTTTCTCCCCATCTGCCGCATAGACAAACGGGAACTCGATTGTCGTACCGACACCGAAGCGTCCGTCATTCCCAAGGACAATCAGGGAAACGGAATTACACGATCCGATTCGCTCTTCCAGTTCCTCTTTCAATTCACGTACCGCTGTCTCTGCAGCCTCCATCGGAGACATACCGCTGCGCATATACATTACCGCACGGAAGCTGAGCACCCCTTTCATGATGTCCTCGCCGACACCGGTCGCCGCAGCCGCTCCGATTCCCGAATCCGCATAATACCCGCTGCCGATGACCGGAGAGTCTCCGACACGTCCCTTCTTTTTCAGAAACAGACCGGATGTGCTGACACCGGCACACATACTTCCGGAATCATCCAGTGCCAGTGCACAGACCGTATCATGCCCATCATAGGAATAAAGTTCCTGATTCTGATGCTTTTCCTTCTGATACCGCTCAAAGCTTTCCGGCGTAAGATTATCCCGTTCTTCAAATCCACGTTCCCTGGCATACTGTTCCGCGCCGGGTCCGACAAGGAAATTATTGAACGGGGTATCTTTCAGTGATCTTGCGATTGCGATGGGAGAGCGGAATCCTTCGATGGAGCCTACCGCTCCGAAACGCAGCGTATCACCGTCCATGAATGCGCCGTCCAGCACGGTGTGCCCTTCCGCATCCGGAAGTCCGCCGTAGCCAACGGACTGAAATGCCGGATTATCTTCCACGTTCTGAATACAGTGCACTGCGGCATCCCCCGCAGAACCATGCTCTGCCAGCTGTTGTGAAGCTTCCAGGTTTCCCTGAAACGACATTTTCCATGTCGAAAGAATAGCCCATTTCATCGTAATGTTACCTGTTAAATGCGTCCGGAAGATCATTCTCCAGAAGGATCGTATCCTCCGGCGTTGTAATCCGATACACTATGTCAAAGGCTTCCGTCACCTTATCGACCACAGATACATGATCCATATCAAATCCGGAAAGCTTCAGACCTTCCAGAATCGGTTTGGTCTGATGCGAACCGACAAGGATCACGTCATCGGCACGACCCTTCATGCGGGCGCCGAATTCCCGGTTGATCGCCTCCTGCTGGTCACCGAGCTCGATCATTCCCGGCGTGACAATAACCCGTTTCCCCGGCATCATGGCCAGTACATCCAGCGCCATCGCGGAGCCGCTCGGGTTGGAATTGAATGCATCATCAATAAACATCCGGCCGTTGATGATCCGCTGTTCGAGACGATGCTCTACCTGTTTCATCTGCCGTACGCCGCGGCGGATGGATTCCCACGGAATTTCCAGATGCCGTGCGACTGCGATCGAACAGAGAATATTCAAAATATTGAGTTCGCCAAGCAGATGAGTTTCCATGCGATACTCTTCCCCATGGCATACAACCGTGAATTTCATTCCGCCCGGGCTGTAAGAAATATCCTTTGCGGTATAATCTGCATCATGATGCAGACCATACGTTGCGGTTTTCACCTTTGACTGAATCTTATAATTACGGATAAAGTCATTATCCACATTCAGAACACCGAATCCGTCTTCCGGAAGCAGCTCGATTTCCTGCATCTTTTCTCTCGTGATGTTTTCCTGGGAACCGAACGTTGAAAGATGCTGGGGACCGATGGACGTAACCGCGCCGATTGTCGGTTTTACAAACTCCATCAGATACGTAATATCGCCGACATGGTCGGCACCCATCTCACATATGAACACCTGATGGATCGGTTTCATCATCTCACGGATCGTCCGTGTGATTCCCATCGGGGTATTGTAGCTGGCAGGTGTGATCAGTGTATTGAACTGCTGGGAAAGGACGGCATTCATGATATTCTTGGTCGTCGTCTTTCCATAAGATCCGGTAATACCGATGCGGATCATGTCATCATGCTGGGCAAGGATCCGCTTTGCGTCATTGACAAAGCCCTGATTGACCCGCTTTTCAACCGGCCCGGTGATCAGTGCCATCGGATAGATCAGAAGCCATGGGCCGAAATAGGAAAGCGCCAGCATCATCCAGAGATTAAACCGGCGGTAACGGAACAGCAGCCAGAACTGTATCAGAAGATACAGTACCGCAAGCACCGCGATCTGACGTTTGACACGGTCGCTGTAGACAAGCGGTTTGATATAGGTCGCCTTTGTTTCCCGCAGAATCAGAACCGCCGCAAGCACGGCTCCGATCACAATACAGAACAGCAGGACATGATTCACCGACAGACCCATACACGCAACCGCAACTGCCGTGATGACCGCAGCCGGAATGATTGCACGTTTTGCGCCGCCCTCTACGTTTTCCATAATCCAGGAAGAAAACCGTCCCAGTTCATAACGGTTCTGCTGGAACATATGGAGCGCATGCTTGGCAGGCACCAGCGCCGCAAGAATAATGATTATAAAATAGACAACTCTCATAACATGTCTTCCTTTAAGAATGCATCAAGCACACGGTTAAACCGCTCCGCCTGATTCCAGTATGCAAAATGGTCATCCCCTTCAAATATGGCAAGGCCTGCATCCTGCATTTCCCGTTCCATCTGCTGGCCCATCCAGAGCGGAGCCGCAGTGTCGTTGCTGCCCCAGACCAGAAGCACCGGGCAGCTCACCTTGGGCAGAAGCGGACTGACATCATCATTTACCACTTTAACAAAAGTTTCCCGCATCACGCCATGCGCATTCCGATAATCCTGTGAGCCCGAACGGTCCTGCAGTTTTTTCAGCGCTTCGTCCTGGTGTGTTGTTTTCAGAAGCCACTTTGCGGCCTTATATGCCTTCACCCGCATTTTCTGTGCATTGGACTGTTTCGGCCGGATTCCGGCAGCGCCGGTCAGACACATTTTATGTACCGGATGTTCCGCCGCATAACGGATTGCGGCACGGCATCCAAACGAATGCCCGATCAGAATCGGATCCTGAATACCATTCAGCCGGATAAATTCCGCAAGAAAGTCTGTGTATTCCTCCATTCCCCATGCGACAGGAGGTTCATCACTTTCTCCGTGTCCGGGGAAATCAAGATTCCATACAGAAAAAAACTGGTTGAGATGGTTTTCAATCGCAGACATCATAAACATGTTCTGCCCCCATCCATGAAGCAGGATGACATCTCTTCCGGTTCCGGTATGGCGGTATGCGGTTCTGACGCCGCAGATCATCATCGTTGTATCACTCATATCTCCGGTTATTGTACATGAAAAACAGTCTTCCGTTAAGACTCCGGAGGACTGTTCCTGCGTTCATTCTTCTCCTGGCGTTCCATCCGGCGGATCTCTTTTGCTTTCTCGCGTTCTTCTTTCTTCTTTTCCTTTTGAATTGCGCGGATTTCCTTCCTCGGAAGTTCCTTCCAGATCCGGAAACATACGCCGTCCGCAAGATTCTCCGCTTCAATGCGGTAGCCATAGGTTGTGACGATTTTATAGACAATGGAAAGGCCAAGGCCAAACTGCCCATCCGTACCCTTTTCGTACGGGTGGAACAGTTTTGAGATACGCTCTTTATCGATCGGTTTTCCGTCGTTGATTACTTTAAGTTCACCTGGATGCAGTTCAATGGTGATCGTCGTAACCGCATATCGCAGCGCATTATCGACAAGATTCTCAACAACGATGCGCCAGGGATCCTCATCGCCATGGAACTTCACGCCCTTATCCAGTTCCCGCCGGAAGGTGATTTCCGGACGGATGACCTTCAGCGAAAGCAAAGCCTTGTCGATGACTTCCGACATGACAAGCGTATCCCCTTCCTCACAGTCATCCAGTAGATACCCCATCTTGTTCAGCGCAATCAGGGAGCGTACTTTCTTCTCGAGCCGGTCGGCATGTTCAATGATCACGTCAATGGATTTCTCCAGGGTTCCGTACGGATAGATGCCGTCTTTAATGGATTCTCCGTAACTGCGGATGGTCGCAATCGGCGTCTTAAGATCGTGGGAGATGTTCTGTATCATCTCCTGTTTTTCCCGGTTCTGTTTCTGCAGTTCGCTGTCCATTTCACGCAGCGCGTCCGCAACCTCACCGATCTCATCGTGACGGTTGACCGTCAGTTCAACCGGTTCGTCATTCTTGATTCTGGTGATGTATGCCTTGATCTGATTCAGCGGATAGATGATCGTCGCGACCCATACCGTTAGAATGACAAACAGCACAATGGCAATCATCATATTCGCATTGACGATATTGTTCACCAGCATACTGCGGAACTGCGATTCTCCGGCAGACGAGATCATCGTCACAAGGTAACGCCCGTCCTGCACTCTGGAAATGGTATACAGCACCGTATGGCGTCCACCGGTTTCTCCGAACTGATAGTCCTTCATTCCGTCCGCCGCTTCCGGCAGATGCATGCGTATGTCTTCCGACAGCGCATCACTCAGCAGCTCATCTGCCTCGCCGGCATGTCCGCCGAATGAGCGGTCGGTATTGTCATAGAGGACATGAATGATGCCGTTCTCCTCATCAAAAAAGTCGACCTGACTGATATGATCCACAGAATCGACATAGTATGCCGCGCGGATATGCGCCGCATGCAGCATGCGGTACATTTCGGCGGAGGTGAACTGATTAATACCTGGAGTCAGGAAGGCAAAAATGAAAATCGTCAGAACAGAGATTACGAGAAAAAGAATTGTGACCAGCTGCTGGGTCAGGGAAAGCTCCCGCAGCCATAAACGAATCCGTTTCATCAGCCAAGCCGATACCCGAATCCATAGATCGTATGAATGTTCAGATCCGGCATCTTCTTGCGCAGACGCCGCATGGTGTCATCCACCACCCGGTCGCTGCCGTAGTAATTCGTTTCCCAGACCTGTTCCAGAATCTGTTCACGCGAAAAGGCAGTTCCGGTGTTCTTTACAAACATCATCAGGAGTTCATATTCTTTCGTGGAAAGATCGATCGACGACCCTGCCGCATCAGTAACGGTGCGTTTGACATCGTTGATGCGGTAGCCATCAACCGTGATTGTTTCGTTGTCATTGCGGTATGTACGCCGCATGATGTTATTGACGCGAAGAACCAGTTCCTTCGGCGAGAACGGTTTGGTGATATAGTCATCGCTTCCCTTCTCAAGGCCGATGATCCGGTCAAATTCCTTGTCACGGGCAGACATGAAAATCACCGGGACATTCGGATTCTGACGGCGGATTTCCTCAATCAGATCAAAACCGGATTTGTCTCCCAGCATGATATCCAAGATCCAGAGATGAACATCGTCGTCACCGGTATGAATCGAGGCATCATCAAACGTCAGATATGAGCGGACCTCATATCCTTCCTTTTCCAGATATCGTTTGACAAGCTCATTCAGATCGCGCTCATCCTCTACAATACTGACTACCCGTTTCATGGTTTCAATTCTAGCACAAGAATATATGCATTCACACCGCCCGAACAAAAAAGAAACTGAGCACGTGTCTCAGTTTCTTTCATTGTTTCTGATGTCCTTTCGGCTATCGATCAGCCGATATTCACATCCGCATTATCACCGTTTCCGCCGTCATCATTGGTCTCGCCGAGGACGTTCATCTCAAACGTCGGTTCTGTGAGGGAATACTTCACAAGACCGCCCATCGGCTGTTCGACTTCGAGCGGGAATTCCTGAATACCCGGCTTTGCGTCTTTCATATCAACGTAAACATTGATATCATCTGCGGTAATATTAGCGATATTCGCTTCCGTTCCGAAGACGGTGACACTGGTCGTTGTCTTGTTGTCGGACGTGGAAGCCTTGTAGTTGTTGACGTTATTGCGGTAATTGATCTTGACGTTGTCAATGGTCCGTGAGGAACCTTCTGCCAGCTTGATGGAAACCGTAATCTGGTTGATGTTGCTGGAGTTGACTCCTGCCGGCAATGTAATCGGACGCATGATCGTCGAATCCTTCGTAATGGTGGAGGCATTCAGCGTTACGACAACCTGATCGATCTGTCCGAGAACGGATTCCGGACCGTAGATCGTAACGGACTGCTGATCCATCTCAATACTGTCGATTGCCTGTCCTTCCGGAATATCGCCGGTAACTTCGACCGCAATCGGTACAGTCTTGTTCGGTGAGGTGACCGGCACAGTAACCTCAATAGTTGACGGATAGATATCCGCAACAACCGGAAGACCATTTGCGTCATAGGCAACCAGACGCGCATCCTGTGTGAAGTCAGCTGTCTGTCCGGTGACGTCGATCAGTGCCTTGATAAACGCGATGGAATTCAGCGTATCCTTCGATGCACGAACATTGACCCGGGTGAATTCAAATACCGGCGTACCGACCGAATAGATGTTCTCCATCTTATCGAGGTTGATGAAGTCATAGCTGAGATCGTATGCCTGTGTGGTCTTCTTTTTCAGTGTAACCACAGCAGTGCTTGGATCGATTTTAATGGAAACATTGGCGCCATAGCCTTCTGCTTCAAGTTTGACTTCATGGGTGCCTTCTGTAAGACCTTCAAGGTCTGCGAAGATCACACCGTCTACATTGGCGGCACTGGTAACGCTGGTCGCATCACCGGTGATTGTAATATCCGCGGTTTCCGGAAGTCCCGAGAGTTCAAAGGTATCTGCGTTGTATTTCGCAGTAACCGTAACATTGCTTAAATCTTTTGCCGTGCGCAGCGTATTCGTGTAAATAGATGCACGACTGTTGTAATTTACAACGGCATACATCATCACTGCGAGAATCAGCGATACGAATTTGGAATATCTGCGGTTGAAGAGTGTTTTATCAATGAAGGATGAGAACCAGCGGATAATCCGGACTACATGGTCACCGATGTGCTGATAGGTATTGGCGACACGCTTGGACTGGCCGGCAATCCGGTTGGCAAGTTCTGTTTTGCTTGCCTGTTCCTGGTTATCGAACCGTCTGTCTTTGTTTTCTGACATTATCGGTTACCTCCTTTTTTCTTGGAGGATTTATCCCCGTCTTCAAGTGAATCAAGCATCTGGAATGTCTTTGTCAGTTCATCGTTCATGCCCATGATCTTGGAAAGATCCAGCTTGGTTGTGTCGAACTGACGAGATTTGTCATCCATGATGACACCATTCGGATTTAGCGGCTGTTCCGGTTTTCCGGACAGCTGTCTGCGGGCAGCTTCACGCTGTGCCTGAACTTCTTCAGCAGTCATCCGCCGGTTTCCATTGGCAGTTTCCGCGGCAGCACGCTGCTGAGCCTCCTGCTGCTGTGCCTCGCGCTGCTGGGCTTCACGCTGCTGAAGTTCCCGCATCCGCAGTTCATCTGCACGGCGAACGCGATCCTCCGCTTCCTTGCGAAGAGCATCCTTGGCAGCTTCCTCGCGTGCCCGCTGAATCTCTGCCATTTCCGCTTCCTTGGCACGAACCAGTTCCTTCTGTGCCTCCATTTCCGCACGCTTGTTTTCTTCAAACCGATGCGATGCGGAATGTTCCGGATAACTTGGAACCGGACGTTCCTTCTTGCGCGGAAGCTTGATGTCATGCGCACCTTCTTCAATACGTTTGATGCCGGCATCCGGATTAGCGTCTTCCTTGGCCGGAGTCACCTTGTCCTTTTCACCGTTGACAACCGCTTCAACCGGAATCTTTTCACGCTTGGCTTCCTGGCGCTTGATGGCCAGTTTGGAAATCGTTCCGGTGAGTCCGCCCTTCACCTGCTCATCCGTCTTCTTCGTTTCCGTATCTTCAATGATGACATCACGAGCAGCTTCATTGTTCAGCTTCGGACGGCTTGTCGGAGTGACTTCCGTTTCCTCACCGCAGATCACACGCAGCAGATAATCACGCAGCTGCTTGCGGTTTACCGTTGTAATCGTGCCGCCTTCCGTGATGGAAATCGCACCGGTCTCTTCGGAGACAACAATTGTCACGGCATCCGTGATTTCTGAAATACCGATCGCCGCACGATGTCTTGCGCCATAGCGGGACGGCAGTTCAAGATTGGTCGGCGGGAAATAAGCACTCGCACAGGCAATCTTGTCACCGCGGATAATAACCGCACCGTCATGAAGCGGTGTTGAAGTAACAAAGATAGATGTCAGCAGTTCCGCTGTAACATCGGAATTCAGCTTTGTGCCGGTCGCAATAAAATCTTCGAGCGTATGGCTCTGCTCGATGGAAATCAGCGCACCGGTCTGGTCGTTGCTCAGCAGCATCGTCGCTGTGACGATCTGATCCACGAGGTTCTCCTTCTCGTTTCCGGTCAGGGTCGTGATCCTGGTAAATACATTCGTCTTGCCGAGCCGCTCCAGCACGGATCGTATCTCAGGCTGAAAGATGATGATGATCGCAAGGAATCCCCAGTTGATGAAGATATTTGTGACATAAGAGACGGTCTTGAGACCGAGCAGTGTCGCAAAGGAGTCAATGATCAGGATCAGCAGAACGCCCTTAAAAATCTGTACGGTCTTTGAATTGGACTGTACGAGACGGATCGTATTGTATAGGACCATCCACATGATGAAAATATCCAGAAACATGATCGTAATCGTTCGGATATTCTCCAGTGTCAGATTTACGTTATAAGTTGACAAGGCAAAATACTCCTTTCGGAAAGTTATTATATCATCCCGCGCGCGTATATAACAGGCAATGATCGGAATCCATGCCTGTTTTTACCGCAGGTTTCATACTGCACGCATACCTGTCGTTCATCACCTGCGGCCGGCACGGAAGGCGTCGATTTCCGCCTCAATCAGTGTATAGTCCCGTTCAAACAGCGCATGAACGATTTCCTCATGCAGAAGGTCCGCAGGCAGTTTCTCGAGAAGCTTCTTCTGTACAAATTCCTTTGATTTTTCCCGGTATTTCGGCAGGCCGTTCCGTTCCTGGATCAGGGCCAGTTCCGGCCGCCACAACAGAGACAGCTGCTTTTCAATCTTCATCTTCGGGTTGGGCTTTGCGTTGCGCATTTCATAAAAATCCATCTGTCCCCGATCCATTTCAACGGTGACAATACCCCACCATTCCGGGACATGTTCCGCAACGTGTCCCGCATGACTTGTCCCTGCGACAATCACATTGAAATCATAGTACCGGTCATAATCCTTCACCTGACGCGAAAGTCTTGCATAGGTATCCGCATCACTTTTGATTTCCATTCCGATCAGTCCCTGTTCCGTGACTGCGACTACATCCGCCCGGCTGCGTCCAATCTGTTTTTCTTCCAGAATCCGCACCATCGAATGATTTGCCTCCAGCCATTCAAACAGCGGCTCCCGGATATCCCTGTCCAGCAATGACATGAAGTCATTTTACTTCATAGAACGCCTCCACGCATAAGGAAAACCCGGCCGTGCCGGGTTTATGATTATGCATTGCCTTCACCTTCGGTATAGCTGGCATTCCAGCCGGCGACCCGTCCTGCTTCGTCTTCCGGACCGCTTACATTTCCGGCACCGAACTGTGTTTCATAGAGTTCGGTATAGACACCGCCCTGCCGTACCAGATCTGCATGCTGGCCGCGCTCCACGATCTCGCCGTTCTTCAGGACGAGGATCTCATCCGCCGCAAGGATCGTACTGAGCCGGTGGGCAATCAGGATCGATGTCCGGCTTTCAATCAGCGGGTCGATCGCATCCTGGATCTTCTGTTCACTGATGGAATCCAGCGCAGAAGTCGCCTCGTCAAAGATCATCAGTGCAGGATCTTTCAACAGAACACGGGCAATGGAGATACGCTGTTTTTCACCGCCGGACAGTTTCAGACCGCGGTTGCCGACAATCGTATTCATACCGTCCGGCTGTGCTTCGATAAAGTCATAGATATTTGCCTTACGGCATGCCTCGATCAGTTCCTCCTCGGTCGCCTCCGGCTTTGCGTACAGGAGATTGTCCCGGATGGTTCCGTTAAACAGATAGGTATCCTGGGTAACAATGCCGATATTGGACCGGAGCCATGCAAGATCAAGCTTTCGTACATCGACGCTGTCAAAATATACCGTTCCCTCTGTCGCATCATAGAGACGCGGAATCAGATTGATCATGGTGCTCTTTCCTGAACCGGACGGACCGACGATGGCGATACTGTGACCGGCATTCAGTTCAAAACTGATGTCCTTGAGAATCTGATGCGGATATTCATAGTAAAATCCAACATGATCAAACTTCACGGAACCGGTCGCGGCTGCCGGAATGATCGGGTTCTGACAGTTTTTGATTTCCGGCTCCATATCAAGATACTCAAAGATTCTTGTGAACAGTGCCATGGACCGGATCCAGTCCACCTGAATGTTAAGCAGCTGATTTACCGGGCCGTACATCCTGGAAAGCAGCGTTACAAGCACGGTGATGTCGCCGACCGTAAGATCACTGTTGTATTTCATCATCAGAATGCCGCCGACAAGGTACAGCAGCATCGGACCGATCGAGGATACGGTGCTGATAATTACGCGGAACCAGCGGCCAGCCATCGACTCACGGATATTCAGTGCGATCATCCGCCGGTTCGCCTCTTCATAGCGCTTGTATTCCGTTTCTTCCTTGCCGAACAGTTTTACCAGAGTCTGTCCGCTGACGGACAGCGTCTCATTGAGAATACCGTTGATTTCATCATTGCAGGCCTGCGCTTCTCTGGTCAGAGACCATCTGGTCTTTCCGGCACGCCGTGTCGGAATCGCAAACAGCGGCACAATGATAATGCCGAGCACCGCAAGGATCCAGTTCCGCTGAAACATTGCGGTCATAGCGACAATCAGAGTAATGGTGTTTGAAAGGATACTGGAAAACGTATCCGTGACAACACGCTTTACTCCATCCACATCCGATGTCATCCGGGTCACGATATCGCCCTGATTGTTCGTGGTGAAAAAGCGCTGTGACATGGTCTGAAGATGGCGGAACAGCTGGTTGCGCATATCAAAGGTAATATGCTGGGCAATCCAGGAGTTCAGATACGATTCCGCAACACCGATGAGATTGGAAAGAAATGTCACCAGCAGTGACAGCAGAATCAGACGGATCAGCAGTGGCAGATTCCGCCCATACAATCCCTTATCGATAATCTCACCGGTGAGGACAGATGGAAGAATGGAAAGAACAGATGAAATCAGAATACAGAACAGCGTCAGAGCAAACTGTTTCCAGTACGGTTTCAGCCAGGAAAACACCCGGACCAGCAGTTCTTTGGTAACCTTCGGTGCCTGCTGTTTTTCCTCTTCCGTCATAAAGCCGCGCATGCCGCGTCCCATTCCGCCGGGACCCATGCTCATAGTAAAACCTCCCTGCATGAATGAATACTTTTTAACTATAATAACAAAAATGCAGTCTGCGATTATGCAAACTGCACTCTAGTGCTGTAATTCAATCAGGTACCAGTGAAGCCCCGATTCCGCTTCTCTTACAGATACCCGTACGGGAATTTTCATGGTTTTCCGCATTCCGCAGGCACGCATCACCGCATGCGATGCGATGTTATCGGCACGGCATGCGCCGTAGATCTTATGAATGCCGTCCTCCGTCAGTCGTGTGATCAGAAGCTTCACCGCTTCCTTCGCGTAGCCCTGTCCCCGAAACAGCGGGCCGATCACATAGCCGATATCCGCAGTATCCGGAGAAATATAAGCGGCATTGACCTCGCCGATGACTTCCCCGTCAGATCTTCTTACAACCGCAAAATCATAAAAATGCGGACGCTCATAGAACGGAATCCGTTCTGCAATATAGTTCTGCGCATCAGCAGGCAATGCCGGATGATCCAGCCCGAAGAGTTCCGGTGCGGAATCCTTCATTACATTGCGATAAAATGATTCGCCGTCCTCCGGTTCAAACGGCCGCAAAAAAAGACGGTCAGGCATGTTCCTGGTTCGCCTGTCCAAGCAGAAGCTGGAGTTCTTCTACCGTAAATGGTTTCAGCAGTGAGTCAGCCGCATCAAAATAGGAAATCTTATCCTGCGGAAGACGGCTGCGGAATTCCCCGAGCGGAAGCTGTCCGATTACATTTCGCGTGGAATCGTCAACCAGTTCCACAAGCCACTCGGAAATCGTATAGCGCGGCCGGCCTGTCTCAAGATCATAGAACCGGATCGGGAGTTCTTCGTGATCCGGAAGAATCACTGTGGTGCCGGAAGGCATCGGGAATACAGCGCGGTATTCCTGCGCTGTATCATTTTCTTCCACACGGGCTTCCGAGAAATAGGCATCCACTGCCTGAGATTCATGCATCCAGTCACGGAACGCGGACGCATCAACTCCCGCCCACATGCGGTCCGCTTCCTTCTCGCCGGCAACCAGCCGATGAAATACACAGCCGATGGAAATTCTTCCCGGCGGTTCATTCAGGACATTCCCCATCATTTCGTGAAGGAGTTTCAGATTATAGACACGGTAGCTTTCCCGGATCGTGTGAAATTCTTTCGGCATGAATGGCTTGTCATTGATCAGAACTTCACTGATATCCTGCCGGGCAAGCCGGGCACTCATGCGGAAAAAGTCATCCAGTTCTTCTTCACTGGACGGCAGATTCAGGCACAGTTCCGTAAAGCGGACGTCATTTTCGTCCCAGCGGATCTGAATCCCGCGGCCGATCCGATCCGGACGGTAGGCAATCGTAAAACTCTGTCCGTTCTCCTCCGGTCTGAACCTTCCGTTAATGACACCGCCGGATTTCATCCCCTCCAGCATGATCATGTTCGGAGTGACCACCTTCGGAAAAATCGATCTGCGGTGTACGGTTACTCTGATCATCAGCGCATCGTTGTTCATAGTCTTCTCAAAAGCATGTACATAGTACCATGAAGAAATAAAAATGCAACGGATCAGGATTCCCTGTCCGCCGCATCAAGCAGTTTCTGTTCTTCTCTGGTAAGTTCATGGGCCGCAAAGAGATCCGGACGGTTTTCACGCGTTCTGAGCAGGGACTGCGTAAGCCGCCACTTCCGGATATTTTCATGATGCCCTGACAACAGGACGTCCGGTACCCGGCTGCCGTTGTAATCTGCCGGCTGGGTATACTGGGGATATTCCAGAAGTCCGTTTTCATAGGACTCTTCCGCAATGCTGTCTTCTCTGATTACGCCCGGCAGAAGACGGATCACGGAATCCGCAATGACCATGGCGCCAAGCTCTCCGCCGGTAAGCACATAGTCACCGATGGAGATCTGTTCATCACACGCTTCTGCGATGCGCTCATCCACGCCTTCATAGTGTCCGCACAGAAGAATCAGGTGCGGCACGGATGCAAGTTCATGCGCTTTCTTCTGGGTATACGGCTTCCCTGAAGCGCTGAGCAGCACAACACGGCTGTCCGGAGTGCGCACCGATTCCAGCGCGTCAAATACCGGCTGGCACTTCATGACCATTCCGGCCCCGCCTCCGAACGGCGTATCATCCACATGCCGATGGGTATCTTTCGCAAAATCACGGATCTGCACAAGATCAGCGTTTACGATACCGCGTTCCACGCTGCGTCCTACGATGCTTGTGGAAAAGAACCCCTCAAACTGTTCCGGAAAGAGCGTCAGCACTGAGATTCTCATAACAGCCCCTCGATCACATGAATCGTGATCACCTTGACCTCAAGATCCACATTCTTTACAAACGCCGGTACATTCGGAATCAGCGCATCGCTGTTGTTTTCCCGTTTCACGCGAAGATTGTCCTGTGCACCGTTGGTTTCCTCTACGGCAATCACCTCACCGATATGACGGCCGTCTTCATCCTGCACAAGCAGTCCGATCAGCTGATCATAGTAATATTCCCCTTCCGGGAGCTCATGCCGGTCTTTCTCATCAACACATACGGTATATCCTTTGAACGGCTCCGCCGCATTGATATCTTCAAGTTCTTCAAATGCGACAAGCGCAAATCCCTTGTGCGGCCGGTAACTGCGCACGGTAAATGCATTTACCTCATCATCACGGACAAGATAAATCGTATTTCCGGGCTGGTAGCGAATATCGTCAAAATCCGACCAGCTTTCAATTTTCAGTTCTCCTTTGAGACCGTGGGTATTCACAGCCCGTCCTATTTCGATATATGCCATGGTGCCTCCTGCAATCTGCATTATAACAAACAAAAGAGAGCCCGCAGCGATGTGCTGTGAACTCTCTGTAAGATCAGCCGATTTCCTCGAACTTGATTGTCACCTTTTTATCATCGGTGTGTGACGCAACCGACATTACCTGGCGCAGTGCAGATGCCATGGATCCTCTGCGGCCAATCAGACGTGCAATGTCGTCGTTCTTTGCATAAACATGCAGAACAACTTCACGCGCGCTTTCACTCGGCATTTCCTTAACGGAAAGAGATTCCTTGTCTTCTACCATCGGGCTGACCAGGTCAAGAAGAACCTTATCCAGCTCTGCCATGTTTAATTACTTCTTCTCTTTTCCGACATTCTTTTCATCATTGAACTTCTTCATGATGCCCTGACGGGAAAGAATGTTGCGGACAGTATCGGAAGGCTGTGCGCCCTTCTTCATCCAGTCGATTGCCTTTTCTGCATCAACCTTTACTGTCTCCGGCTCCGTTGTCGGATCATAATAGCCCAGTGTATCAATGACACGACCGTCTCTCGGGCTTCTGGAATCTGCCGCAACGATACGGTATCTCGGAGCTTTTTTCGCACCCATACGGGTAAGTCTCAGCTTAACTGCCATGTTTATATTCCTCCTTACGAACAGAACTGATTATGGCAGAACAGAAAAAGACTGTCAAGCATTTTTGCTTGACAGTCTTCAAATCATTTTCACTCAATGACCGGCTGGCCTTTTTCGACTTTGCCCGGGCCCTTGAAGGTAATGGTCTGATCGTTCGGATTTGTGATGATCAGCATTGTGGAAACATCATAGGTCTTGCTGAGTTTTGCAAAATCCGCAACGACGATCGGATCACCGGCTTTGACGGTATCGCCCTGCTTTTTGCTGCAGAGTGTGAATCCGTCACCCTTTGCGTTGACGGTTTCGATACCGATGTGAACCAGTACTTCAACACCGTTGTTCATGGTAACGCCGAATGCATGTCCTGTCGGGAACAGCACGGAAAGTGTTCCGTTTGCCGGAGCACAGATGGTTACTTTCTCGAGCGGGAAGCGGAATGCAACACCGTCACCCATCATCTTTTCAGCGAATACCGGATCGCTGACTGTCGCAATGTCGATCTGCTCACCATCAGCAGGTGCGATGATCACGTCATCCGCAACACTGATGTTGTTAACCGGCTCTTCTTCCTTTTTCTTCAGAAAATCAAACAGTCCCATAACTCATTATTCTCCTTTACACCTGAACTTTTTCTATTTCTGTTTATGCCGGATTCCATCCGGCGTTGCAGTGATTGCATTCCATTAAATGCACAGAATGCCCTTCTTGTTAATAATAAAATATCATAGATTTTCATCCTGTGAATCGGATTACGGTTCAAAACGAAAAAATCCGTCCCGCAGGACAGATTTTTCAGTAATCAGAATTTAAATGGGTTCTTGCCGGGTTTTCCGTAGCGCATCTGCGGATTCCGCTTCATCTGCTCTTCCATATCGCCCATCATGCGGCTGAGATTCTCTTCATTCAGGGAACCTTTCTTCTGCATGTTTCCGATCGCACCCATCATCTTTTTCATCTTCTCAAACTGATTGATGAGCCGGTTGACTTCGGTGACGGTTGTGCCGGAGCCCGCCGCAACGCGTTTCTTCATCGATCCGCGCATTCTGGAAGGATCGATGCGTTCCGCCTTTGTCATGGATTGAATGATTGCCTTGGTTTTCTTCAGGGAATCATTTGCCTTGTTTTCATCGATCATATCCGCGAACTGTCCGTATCCCGGCAGCATCTTCAGAATGCCGCTAAGCGGGCCGAGCTTCTGGAACTGTTCCAGCTGGCTCAGCATGTCATCCATGGTAAATACACCGTCCATCATCCGCTGTGCGGTGCGTTCAGCCTCTTCCATGTCCAGTTTTTCCTGGGCCTTTTCAACGAGCGAGACAACATCTCCCATGCCGAGGATCCGGTCTGCCATACGGTCCGGATAGAAGGCATCCATGTCATCGATCTTTTCACCTTCACCGACAAACTTTACAGGCAGTCCGGTAATTGCCTTGACAGAGAGTACTCCGCCGCCGCGGCTGTCGCCGTCAAACTTTGTGACGACAAGTCCAGTGAGCGGAAGCTGATCCGCAAAGGATTTTGCGACATTGACGATATCCTGACCGGTCATCGCATCAACCGTCAGAAGGATTTCATCCGGAGACACCGCAGCGTTGATATCCGCAAGCTCCTGCATGAGTTCTTCATCAATGTGGAGACGGCCGGCGGTATCGATCAGAACCGTATCGTAGCCGTTGGCTTTTGCGTATTCCACACCCTGCTTTGCAGTTTCGAGCGCCTTGACTTGCGTACCGAGCGAGAAGACTTCGGTATCGATGGACGCACCGAGGGTCTTCAGCTGATCGATCGCAGCCGGACGGATAATGTCCGCCGCAATCAGCATCGGCTTCCGGTTGTATTTTGTCTTGCAGAGACGCGCAATCTTTGCGGCACTGGTTGTTTTACCGGTTCCCTGCAGACCGACCATCATGATGATGGTCATACCGTCTTCTTTAAAGTTCAGTTCCGCGCGTTCTTCACCAAGCAGAGAAATGATCTCATCATGCACGATCTTGACGAGCATTTCACCCGGTTCAACGGAATTCAGAACATCCTCACCTCTCGCCTTGTCACGGACGTGATTCAGGAAGTCCTTTACGACGCGATAGTTAACATCTGCCTCAAGGAGTGCAAGCCGCACTTCCTTCAGCATATCCTCCATGTTGGCATCGGTCAGTTTTCCTTTTCCGATGATATTCCGCATGGTTTTATTCAGACGATCACTTAATGAATCAAATGCCATAGTTTTATCTCCTGTGGTTAATCAACATAACTATATTAACAAAAAGCATGATGGGTCACACATGAAAAAGACCCGCCGGAGCGGATCTCATGTTCAGAATCGGGCCGGAATGATACAATCCCGGTTCACGCCGGATTCAATCCCCGCAGATAATCTACATGTTCTGCGATCACCTCACAGAAATAATAAGTCCGGTCTTCCTTCTGGACCATCCGTCCGCTGAGTCTTCCGCGCACAGCGACCATGGATCCCGGTTTGAGAATCGATCTGGCCTGTTCTGCCTCACCGCGCCAGAGCGTAATGTTGAATACATCCGTTCCGATCGTCCCGTCCTCGTCCCGGAAGTTGCGGTCACTCTCCACCAGCATCGAGGCAACCACATTTCCTTTCGCTGTTTTTCGGATTTCGGGAACTTCCATCACTCTTCCCACTACTACACATTCATTCACGTCAGTAATCTCCTTTCACATGTGGTCTGTACCTGTATTATTCCAATGTGAAAGAAGTACCCGCAAACCGGTATTTCCGGCAATTACTGCATTGCCGTGCCATTTTTGCCTAATAGAAAAACTGGCATGCTCAGTGTTCCGGCGCCAGTTTTATACAGGAAATGTACAATTTTCCGATTTTGTTAAGTATTTCGAGACATACTTCCGAATTCAGCTGTTCGATCAGCGCCACCTCATCAAACTGATTGATGGATCGCAGAATACCGCGGCCCCAGGAAGCCGCCATATCCATCGGATGATCAAAGGAACGTACTGCCGCTCCGATGACACGGCACTTCATCTGCTGGATCTCCGCCTTGCTGATGCCGTGTTTCTGAAGATACGTAAACTGTTCCGTCACAAACTCCCGCAGTTTCTGCGGCTCATCGGTCGTGTCTTCAAAGTAGATAAACGCAAAGTCCCGGTTATATTCCACTTCGTAGCCGAAATACGGGGTAATGCGCTTCTCATCAATCCATTTCTGATATGCAGGATTTACTGCGGTAAACTGACGTTCCAGCGCAAAGCGAAGTGCCCATTCATACAGAACCATTGTTTCTGCACTCATCCCGTCCGGCAGAAGTTTTATGATCACTGCACTCTTGGGCTGTTCGATATCCATCAGAAACTCATCATATTCGCGTTCCACTTCCGGAGCTTCAGGCGCGATCCACCGCCGCATGGGAACTGCCGGCGCAAACTGCTTTGCGGACTGGTTGCGTTCCGCAATCTCAATCAGGTCCTCGTCCGGGTGCGGCGTTACCGCAATCAATGTCATATTGGAAGGATGATAGTTTTTCGCATAAGCCTCCCGCAGACCCGCCTCCGTGATCCGGCGAATGGATTTTTCCGTTCCGACGATATCCGTGCGGAGCGGATGCGTGCGATAGATGGAACGCATGCTTTCAAGAAACAGACGGGCATCCGGATCCTGCTGGTAGGTCGCAAATTCCTCCAGAATGATCGGCTTTTCCTTTTCGACCGAAGCCGGGGTAATCGAAAGATCCTGCACAAAATCCAGCAGAAGACTGAGCGGTGCGGAAATCTCTTCCGCCGGTGTCGTGAAATAGTAGACGGTGGAATCGTAGGACGTATACGCATTGACATTCGCACCAAACCGGCTGAACGTACGCATAACGTCTTCCTGCCCTGATTCAAACAGTTTGTGTTCCAGAAAATG
Organism: Solobacterium sp.; assembly: GCA_017469885.1. Lineage (GTDB taxonomy): Bacteria > Bacillota_I > Bacilli_A > Erysipelotrichales > Erysipelotrichaceae > Bulleidia. Next base: position 23,860 of record JAFUFO010000010.1, on the reverse strand, counting down.
TGCCGTGCCGGGCTCATAATAGCTCCGCTTCCCGGAGGCATCATCCTGATACCAGTCCAGACTGCCGAACGGTGTCATCATCAGAAACGCACTTGTACAGAACTGCGGCTTGTAAATCAGCACAAGCTTCAGTCCGCTGCGGCATGTATGTTCTGTCCATTCTTCCTGAAAACGTTCGTTCCGCATTCTGTTACCCCTTCTGCCTTACGATGGAAACGGTTTTGAGTTTCAGCGGCGCAAATGCCCGGATGACGGATTCACGGTCCATCCGGGAAAACAGTGTGATCATGGATGTGATATCCAGCGCTCCGGATACCAGAGCGCGCCGGTACTGTTCCGAAAGAATCGCATCCGGATCATCCAGCATCGTCCGGTGCGTATTGATATACATATGTCTTGCGATTGAGAGATCTTCTTCGGAGAATTCCCCCTTCTTCATTACCTCCACCTGCGCAAGAATCGACTGGATCGCTTCTTCGATATGCGGTGCGTCTACCGCGGTGCTCACCCGCATGACGCCGTCATATCGCAGCAGTCCGGATTCGATGGAATAACAGAGTCCCTGTTTTTCACGTACGTTCTGAAACAGAAGACTTGACGGAAGACCGCCGAAAATACCGTTGGCCAGTGCATATGCGGGATACTCCGGATCTCCCATCAGAATGCCGCTTTCAAACAGCAGGACAATATGACTCTGGGAAATGTTCCGGACGGATTCCACCCGTTCTTCCTTTCCCGGTATATAGCATCGCAGTTTCGGGTTTGCGGTGCGATCCCGGAACGGAAACAGCGCCGTACAGAATCTGCGGACTTCGGCGGTCGGAAGATCGGAGAGTACCTGAATATCTACCCGCGCATGATCACGGATCCATCTCCATGCAATGGCGCAGCGTTCCGGTGTCAGTGCCGCAAGCTGGCGCGGTGAAGGAAGCACACGGTTTGCCATGGACCCGCCGTACACCCGGGCAGCCGCTTCCGCACATCGGGTCTGCGGATCATCCTTGATCATGCGGACACTTACGATTGCCTGTTCCTGGCATTCCCGGAACATGGCATCCGGAAACACTCCGTTTTCAAGACGTGGATGGAAAATGCATTCCGCACCGACCCCGGCGAGCTGTTCCACCAGATCATCATTAAGTCCGTTCACATGTACACCGGCAAGCGAGATCTTGAGCCGGTCACATGCGCCGCGCGGAACACCTGAGACATTCAGAGATGCGCCGTACAGATGGTCCAGATGGGAAAGCAGATCCTGTTTTTTCGGAAAATGCTCTGTCGTATCCGAAAGCAGATAAGACAGTAAAAAACTCTCCGCCCGAATGGATGGATTCATCGGCCAGAGAAATGTGATTGAGAGCACCTGTGTTTTGAATTTTTTCGTCTCGTGTATATGGAGATATACACCGCGGGCGATTTCCTCAGAAATCATAAAATCAAAACTCCGTAACTAAATGAATCGGACAATGCAGAATTATTCTTTTTCGGCAGCGATTTCGCGACGCGCCTGTTTCAGATCATCAGACCACTTGCAGGTGCCGTGGCACTGATTGCAGTCGCCGGCGCAGTCACTGAATCCTTTTCGTCTGAGATAACGGATGTCGAGAATTACTACAACAGCGAGGATTACGATTACCACAAAACTTCCAAAGTTCATCTTTTTATCCTCCCTTCGTTTTTATCATAGATTAACTTTATTTGGATTTGCAACGGAAACGATCTCTATTTCCGTATCGAAAAAGCGGGTACATGACCCGCTCATTCGTCTTTTTTGATATATACCTCACGCGGCTTGCTGCCCTGCGCAGGTCCGATGATTCCCTTTTCTTCCAGGAGATCGATCATTCTTGCGGCACGGTTATAACCAATGCCGAACCGTCTCTGCAGGAGTGACGTGGAAGCTTTTTGGACATCCACGACATACTCGCGGATCTCATCAAAGAGCGGATCCTCCGCTGCACCGGCAACGCCTCCGACGCTTCCTTCTCCGTCATTGACGCCTTCCAGGCGGATAAAGGAATCGTCATACATCGGTACCGCCTCTGCCGAAACATAGTCGGTAATGCGTTTGACTTCCTCATCGGTAATGAATACGCCCTGTACACGGGTCGGCGAAGAAACACCGATCGGCATATAAAGCATGTCACCGTTTCCAAGCAGGCGCTCCGCACCGACATGGTCGAGAATCGTACGGGAGTCAATTCCCGAGGAAACCGCAAATGCGATACGGCTCGGGATATTTGCCTTGATGACACCGGTAATGACATCGGTCGAAGGACGCTGTGTTGCGATGATCAGATGAATGCCGGCTGCACGGGCAAGCTGTGTTATACGCTGAATGGAGCTTTCCACTTCCTTCCCTGCGACATTCATGAGGTCAGCCATTTCATCGACGATAACGACGATGTACGGCATCTTCTTCGGTGACGGACTTCCGTCTTCCTGGGTCGGCCCCATTTCGGAAACCATCTTGTTATAGCCCTGAATATTGCGGACACCGGCTTTTGCGAAGAAGTCATAACGCTCATCCATGATCTTGACGATCACCTTCAGCGCATTGCTTGCCTGCGTCGGGTCATTGATGACCGGACCGATCAGATGCGGAATACGCTGATAAGGCGTAAATTCGACCTTCTTCGGGTCAACCAGCAGCATCTTCACATCTTCCGGCTTCGTCCGAAGCAGAAGTGATGTGATGATGGAGTTCATACATACGGATTTACCGGAACCGGTCGCACCGGCGATCATCAGATGCGGCATCTTATCAAGACGGCATGTAATGGTCTTGCCAAGCAGATCCTTTCCGAGCACGATCAGCAGCGGTTCTGCAGTTCCATCCGGCAGATCGGTGAAGAGTTCCTTCATCTTGACCGGTGTTGCCTTCTGGTTCGGGATTTCCACACCGACCGCATTGTGTCCGGGAATCGGCGCTTCAATACGGACGTCCTTTACCGCCAGCTGCATCTTGATATCATCCGCAAGTCCGAGGATCCGCGATACCTTGACATTGGCATCCGGACGGATTTCAAACTGCGTGACGGACGGACCGATATGCGTATCGATCAGCCGTGCTTCGATATCAAAATTGCGAAGTGCCTGAATCAGAAGCTCACCCTTTTCACGAGCTGCCTGAACATTGACATCATCCTTCGCCTTGGGCGGAACCGGATCGAGAATATTCAGTTTCGGAAGCTTATACGGACGGTTCGAACGTCTTCCGGCCGGTGTTTCCGGCGCCGCAGGTGCAGGTTCCGGTGCTTTCGGATAAACGGTAAGATCCTCCGGCTGTTCGGGCATGCCGACCTGTTCGGGATATTCCTGCGGCCGGATATCACCGGCATGTGTCTGCGGCCGTGAGAGATCAAGATAGTCCGCAGACCGGAACTCCTTCATGGGTTCCCGGTTTACAGCGGTACGGGCATGACGCGGCTGATATGCCGGCACGGGTTCGGCGACTGGCTGTTCCGGATACGGACGCGCTGCGCTGACCGGTTCTTCCGGATATTGCCGACGGTACATCGGATCTTCTTCATATCCGCCCGCAAGCGGCTGATGTGTCTCAACCGGCTCTGCCTGAGGCTGATAGGTATGGGGCTGATAGGCAGGTTCTGCACTTGCATTATGCGGACGGCGGATCATATCCTCCGGATACGGCCGCATTCCGCTTGCCTGTTCTTCTTCACGCTGCTGATGAAGCCGCATGGCTTCCTCATAGGTCATCATCGGACGAACCGGCTCATCATCACTGACCTTCCGGTCGGAATCCGTACGCGGACCGCGCGGTGTGCGGTCATAAAGATCATCTACGGTAATGAATGTGGTTGCGGCGGAAGCTTCTGTTTTCCGGGGCAGTTCCGCCGGTGTAATGGCATCTTCGATCCAGCTGCTCAGCTTATCATCAGCGGCCGGCTTTGTATCGGTCAGAATATTCATCGCGGAGCCGGAGCCAGTCTTTGGATGTTCCTCATAGAATCCGGACAGCGGTTCCGGTGTATCATCAAACTCATCCTGCGGAATCGGCTGAACCGGAATCGGTGATGTTCCGTCATCCGCCTCAATCATCCGGATCTTCGGCTGTGCCTTTTCTTCCGGCAGACTGCGCACGGGCTCAATCATTTCCGGTTCAAACGGGACCTCTTCAAAGACGACATCATCTTCGTCGTCTTCCTCCTCTTCCTCTTCATCATCCTCTTCGTCGTCATCGTCTTCTTCATCCCTGGTGGAAAGATACGTCCAGACGGTTTCGAATGCCTGCTTGTAGACATCCAGATTTACCAGCAGTAATGCCGCAATGATAAACAGAACGATGATGACAAGGACCGTTCCGACACGGTCTACCGTAGCGGTGGTCAGTGAAAACAGAAATGCACCGATTATACCGCCGGCCGGCTCCATTGCCGGTTCATCCGAAAAGAACGAAGCCGTATTCTTCACATATTCGGTAAACACCTGAAATCCCGACAGTTCTTTCGGGGTATCCGCATAGGCGCACCACAGAAGCACCGCAAGGATGATCGCGATTACCGCAAGCGGGTTTTTCGAACGGGTATTTCCGTCCTTGCGGTTGATCATCGTAATCAGGATCTGAATCACGACTGCACCGAGAATCACATAGTAAAATTTACCGAAAAGGAACCGGCATAGCCGGCTCAGATATACACCCACGACCCCCATCTGCATATATGCGACAACAGTGATCGCGAGAATGATTACAACAGTAATCCAGTCTCTCGTTTCGCTGTCGACAAGCGGCTTTGTCTGGGTCCTGGAACTGCTCTTTTTTCTGGTTGTTTTCTTCTTTGTCATTACCTTTTATTGTATCACGAACCTCAGTCTTTCGTATTGATCTCAACAATTGCCGGAAGGATCATCGGACGCTTTCCGGTTTCCTTCATGACATAGCGCGCAATCTTCTCACGCGCCTCTGCACGGCACTCCAGATTATCGTATCGCTTTTCCGCCACAGCGGTATTGATCGTATCTTCCATGATCACACCGATTTCACGGATGATATAGTCTGCATCCTTGAGATAGATGACGCCGCGGCTCTGTACATCCGGGCCGCCGATGATTTCCTTGGTGCCATGATTTACCACAACACCGACCACGATCGCACCGTCGGTGCTCAGTGTTTCACGATCCTTGAGAACCATGCCTGCCGCATCCAGACTGTCGCCGCCGGAGACCATGACATCACCGACCGGAACCGTCTTCATTTCGCGCTGAAGCTGACCGCCGTCAATGCAGGCGATCATTCCGTTTTCCAGCACAATGATGTTGTTTGCGGGATATCCCATATCAAGCGCAATATTCGCATTGGAAATCAGCTGACGGTATTCCCCCTTCACCGGTACATAGTACTGCGGGTTCATGAGGTAGATCATCATCTTAAGATCTTCAATGGACGCATGCATGGAGAATGTCCGCTTGGTATCAACACCGTATACACGTGAGGTTTCCTTGTACAGGTCATCTTCCATGTTTGACGCATCCCGTTCCGTACCCGGGACAGCAGGAGACGCCACAATAACCGTATCCGTATCACGCAGCTGGATTACATCATCTTCGCGGCTGGCAATCTTGTGGACCTTGCGAAAGATCGTGCTTCCGGTTCCGCCGATGATGACCAAGACATTATCCATGTCATTGGAAAAGTTCTGCGGTGCGATCTCAAGCCCGGCCGGAATCCGGTAGTAACCGAGGTCTGCCATATCCACCATCAGGCTGCGCAGTTCATCATCATAAATCATCACCTTGCGCTTGAACTTGTTCGCAAGCTCGACCAGTTCAATGACACGGTAGAGGTTCTGGTTGTATACCGTACAGACAATGCGGTCTTCCGCATTGTCAAAAATCGGTTCCACCTGTGAGGTGATCCGGTGATTCGGGGAAGAATGTCCTTCCCGCGTTGAACCGACCGATTCGGTCAGAAGCGCAAGGACGCCGCGGGAACCAAGTTCCGTAACTTCGGTAAGGTCAAAGCGGAACGCATCCATCTTGACATCGTAGTCGACGATAAATTCACTGGTATAAACAACATAGCCATCTTCCGTACGGATGGCGACGCCGAAGCCGTCGGCGATGGACTGGGTCGTGCCGAAAGTGCGGATCTCCGTTTTGCCGATCTTGAAGTTCGTATTGCGGCGAATCCGGTGAATTTCCACATCCCGGATTCCTTCTTTCCGCGCCTTGCGTTCAAACAGACGGGCTGTAAGCGGCGCCATGTAGATCGGTGCCTTCACCTGTTTCAGGAACTGGGTCAACGCGCCCATGACATCATCGTGGCCGTGTGTGACAAACACACCTTTGATGCGTTTTTCGTTCTCTACAAGATACTGGAAGTCCGGCGTAATCATTTCAACACCGAGCTGTTCATCTGCGGTCGGATAGCGCATACCGCATTCAATCACAAAGATATCGTCATTATTTTCAATAATGAACATGTTTTTGCCGTCTTCGTCGAGTCCGCCGAGCGCAAAAATACGTACCTTACTCATAGAATTATTCCTCCGTTTAAAAACAACGTTTAACTTATTATAACGTGAAACGTTCCTCCGCGGAATGTTAACGGACCGCTTCGCCGTTCAAACTGAAGCTGCGCGCTTCTGTAATGCGCACATCCGCGATATCCCCTTCCCGGATATTCTCTCCGGTGAAGTTCACGAGCCGGTTCTCTTCACTGTACCCGCAGAGAACCGACGGATCTTTTTTACTGGGACCGTCGCACAGAACCTTTCGGATCTTTCCGACTTCCGCTTCATTGTTGCGGCGGGCATAGAATCCGATTTTTTCATTCAGTGCCGCAAGACGTTCCTTCTTCACTTCCGCAGGAACATCGTCTTCCATTGCGGCGGCAGGTGTTCCTTCCCGCGGACTGTAAACAAAGGTAAAGGCACTGTCAAACTGACAGCGGTCCGCAAGTTCAAGCGTTTCCGCAAACTGTGCATCGGTCTCCGACGGAAATCCGACGATCAGATCGGTCGTAAAGGTAATGCCGGGAATCTTCTCCCGCATCCGGTCGACCAGTTCATAATAGCGGCCGATCGTATAGCCGCGGTTCATCCGTTTCAGGATCTCATCTGAGCCGGACTGAACCGGAAGATGAAGCGCCGGCATGACATTGGGATATTCCTTCATCACATCGATGGTCGTTTCCCGGTAATCCCGCGGATGACTGGTATAGAAGCGGATCCGTTCAATTCCGGTCTCTGCCGCTTCCCGCAGAAGCTCGCTGAAGCCGTCCGCAAGACCGAGATCCCGTCCGTAGGCATTGACATTCTGTCCGAGCAGCGTCACTTCCCGTGCCCCGGATTCTTTTGCGGCGCGAATTTCCGCAATGACATCCTGCATCCGGCGGCTGCGTTCCTTTCCGCGTGTATATGGAACAATGCAGTACGTGCAGAATTTGTCGCAGCCATACATGATATTCACGAATGCCTTATACCGTCTTGAACGGCTGACCGGCATTCCTTCGACAACAGATCCGGCGCCGTCGGATTCGACCTCGATCGTCCGTTCCCCGGAGAGTGTACGTGCAAGCAGCTGCGGGAACCGTTCCAGGTTATGTGTACCGAACAGCAGGTCCACCTGCGGGCATTTCTCCGCAATCAGTCTGGCCATCGACTCTTCCTGTGCCATGCATCCGCAGACCGCAAAGATCTTCTCAGGATGTTTCGTTTTCAGCGGTTTGAGACTGCCGAGTTCTCCTAGGACATGTTCCTCCGCCGCACGGCGGACCGCACATGTATTAAAAATGGAAAGATCCGCGTCTTCCGGACCGGAAGCCGGTATAAATCCCATCATTCCCAGCATGCCGGACAGCGTTTCAGAGTCACGCACATTCGCCTGACAGCCGTAGGTCCGGATAAAATATGTTTTCCCCTGGCCAAGATGGCGAAGATCATCCGTCATTGAAAACGTGATCCGCTTCGCACTGCCGGTGCGCATGCGTTCTGCGCCGTGGTCAGGTAATTGATAGTTCTGTTTCATAAATGGAAATTCCTCGATTCAATGCGGCTCAATTATACAGGGCATAAAGAAAACCGGCAATCGCCGGTTTCACTTTGTAATTTACGAATTACTCGCCTTCCTTAATCGCGCCGACCGGGCAGGTTCCGACACATGTAAGGCAGGAAATGCATGTATCTGCATTGCACTCAGACTTTCCGTCTGCATCAAGTGTCAGAGCGGATACCGGGCAAACACCTGTGCAGGCACCGCATCCGATGCAATTTTCCTTATCTACTACAACTGCCATTATGTTCTTCCTCCTCTTCCATGGAATTATATCATCTCCCTTTTACAGGTTTCAATGACATAACTACATATTTTTGTACGGAAAAACTTCCATGAATCCACGCATTTTTTGATGAATTTTTTAAAAAACAGAATCCGGACGTTCCGGATTCTGTCTGCTGTTTCTTCCTCAGGCATCCGCTTCCGGACGTTCCTGAATTCTTGTAATTCCCACTGCCCTGTTTGTTGAATCATCAATCTCAATCACAACGCCGCAGATGACAGCGGGTGTTTCCGCCGGCGTGTATCGTGTCGGTTCACCGAGGCTGCGCGCAATCAGTTCATCGCTGTCGCGTCCGAGCACGGAGTCAAAGGAGCCGCACATCCCGACATCACTGATGTATGCGCATCCGTTTACGACACGCTCATCCGCTGTCTGGACATGGGTATGCGTTCCGATCACCGCGCTTACCCGGTTACGGAAGCGGAACCAGAACAGTTCCTTTTCTCCCGTCGCCTCCGCGTGAAGGTCCACGAGAATAATATCCGCATCAATATCCTGCAGGATCCGGTCCATCACCGGATACGATTCCCCCAGCGCCTGGTCCATGAACACCCCGCCGAGAATATTGACCGTCGCAATCCGTTTTCCCTGACACTCCCGGATCACCCAGCTGCGTCCGATATCTTCCGGCTCCATATTGGCCGGCCGTACCAGGTAAGGACACTGCCTGAATCGTTCGGTGATCGCGGATTTTGAGAATGCATGATTCCCGAGAGTAACAACATCGGCGCCTGCCGCAATCAGTTCATCATAGATTGCGGAAGTAATGCCTTTTCCATGCGCCGCATTTTCCCCGTTGATGACTGTAAAGTCCGCTTTATAGCTGCGTTTCAGGTCCGCAAGCCGGTTCAGAACCGCAATTCTTCCGGTCTTTGCGACAACATCACCGAGGAACAGAATCTTCATGGATTACTGTGCCAGTTCCTGAACGCGTACCTCGCGGATCAGCGTTACCTTGATCTGACCCGGGTAGGTCATCTCGTTTTCAATTCGATCCTTCAGATCATGCGCAACCTTGACCATGGTTTCGTCATTGATCTTCTCCGGCTGAACCATGACACGAATCTCACGGCCTGCCTGGATCGCAAATGCCTTTTCAACACCGTCGTAGCTTGTCGCAATCTTTTCAAGCTGCTCGAGACGCTCAATGTAGTTCTCCATTGATTCGTAACGGGCACCCGGACGGGCTGCGCTGAGCGTATCCGCTGCTGCCACAAGCACTGCGATGATGTCATCTGCCGGCTTGTCGCCGTGATGGCTTTCGATCGCATTGATGACAATGTTGTTTTCTCCGTACTTCTTGGCAACCTTTGCGCCGAGTTCCACATGGGAACCTTCCTGCTCAAAGTCGATTGCCTTTCCGATATCATGCAGGAGGCCTGCACGCTTTGCGAGCTGCTGGTTAAGTCCGAGTTCGGCAGCCATGATGCCCGCAAATGTCGCGACTTCCATGGAATGTTCCAGTACATTCTGTCCGTAGCTGTAACGGTAACGGAGTCTTCCGACGAGCTTTGTAAGCTCACGGTTGAGACGGTTGATGCCGAGTTTGAACACTGCCTCATCACCGATCTTGGCGATGGTCTCATCCAGTTCACGGGTCACCTTGTTTACAACTTCTTCAATCCGGCCCGGCTGGATGCGTCCGTCCTTCATCAGCTGTTCGAGTGACTGACGGGCAATCTCACGGCGGATCGGGTCGAAGCAGGAAACGGTGATCACATCCGGTGTGTCATCGATGATGAGATCAACGCCGGTTGCCTGTTCAATGGCTTTGATATTCCGGCCTTCCCGTCCGATGATGCGGCCCTTCATGTCTTCATTCGGAAGCGCAACGACAGAAACGGTACGGTCGATGGTCTCTTCCTGCGAATAACGCTGAATCGCAGTCGCAATAATATTACGCGCATTATCAGCGGCCTTTTCCTGTGCAATCTCATCCTGTTCATGCAGGTAAGCCGCAATATCCTTTTCGCACTTCTTGGCGACGGCATCCATCAGTTCCGCCTTGGCGTCCTCACGGGACAGCCCGGCTGCTTTTTCAAGTACTTCAATCTGACTGTCAATCCGTCGCTTCAGATCTTCTTCCATCTTACTGAGATGTGTAAGCTTTTCATCAGCGAGTCTCGTTTTTTCGTCGAGTTTCTTCTCTTTTGCGTTCAGGTTTTCCTCACGGAAACCGATATTATCCTCACGGCGTACAAGCTTGTTTTCCTGTGACTGGAGACGGTCTCTCTGGCTCTTGAGTTCCTTCTCCGCCTGCAGTTTCATTTCGTAAACCTGCTGCTTACCGTCCAGGTTCGCCTGACGGACAATATTTTCCGCTTTTGCGTTCGATTCATCGAGTATGGACTGTGCCTCATTTTTCGCTTTATCAAGGCCGGTCCGGCTCATTACCGTCATTACGGCAATTCCGATCGCAATGCCGACAATCCCAGCAAGAATGGCGATCAGTAAACCGTTCATACTACTATCCTCCATTCAAATGCTTATATTGTTCCGGGATTACTCCCATCGTGTATTATATACTGAAAAACCACCTTTTCACAACCGTAACCAATGCGGCTTCATGCATGATAAAAGCACCGCCTTCGTCAGCGGTGCTTTATGGTTTTCTCAGTTTGTTTCTTACGGTTTTTCCGTTTCTTCCGCGGTTCCGAACAGCTTTGCCTTGACTGCCGCAGTTACCTCAGCGTCAGTTTCCGGATTGTTCTTCATGAACTCACGGACCGCCTGGATACCCTGTCCGATCTTGTCTCCTTTATAGGAGAACCATGCGCCGGACTTGTCAATGATGTCGTTTTCAACCGCCAGATTGATCACTTCATCCAGATGAGAGATACCCTCACCGTAGATCATGTTTACCGTGGCAGTCTTGAACGGAGGCGCAACCTTGTTTTTGACCACTTTGATCTTAACAACGTTTCCGTAGACATCCTGTCCGTTTTTCAGCGTTTCACCGCGGCGTACATCAAGCCGGACGCTGGAGTAGAACTTCAGCGCTCGTCCGCCCGGGGTCGTCTCCGGGTTGCCGAACATGATGCCGACCTTTTCACGCAGCTGGTTGATAAAGATTGCCGTGCAGCTGGAACGGTTCATGACACCCGCGAGCTTGCGCATCGCCTTGGACATGAGACGTGCCTGCAGACCGACGCTGGCATCGCCCATTTCACCATCCAGTTCCGCCTGCGGAACCAGAGCTGCGACGGAGTCGATGACGACAAGGTCAATTGCGCCGGACTTGATGAGCACTTCCGTGATTTCCAGTGCCTGTTCTCCGGAATCCGGCTGGGAAAGAATCAGTTCGTCTATATCGACACCGAGATTCTTTGCGTAGAGCGGATCGATCGCATTTTCTGCGTCGATGAATGCGCAGCGGCCGCCCTCTTTCTGACACTCAGCGATGGCATGCAGGGCAAGCGTTGTCTTACCGGAGGATTCCGGTCCGTAGATCTCAATGATTCTGCCCTTCGGGTAGCCGCCGATGCCAAGTGCCGCATCGAGTGTCAGGCTGCCGGTCGGAATCGCGTCCACCGATACATCTGCCCGGTCGCCAAGACGCATGATCGAGCCTTTGCCATACTCTTTTTCAATAGCGCGGAGCGCGTCCTGCAGAAGCTGATCTTTCCTGTCTTCCGCGGAAACCGCTGTTTTTGTTTCTTTTGCCATAATATTCAATCTCCTAACTACTATTCTTTATTGCGCGCCTCGGCGCAATTTACACGCATCTTTTATTATTTTGATTCAAAAATATCTTCCTTCAGCTGATTGAAGTAGGATACGCCGCTGGCAAAACTGACAAATGCGCTGAACCAGAGAAGTACATCGCTGATCGGCAGCTGCCAGAGTTCAAACGGAAGATTGTTAAGCAGGATCAGTGCAATTGTGATCATCTGCGAAACGGTTTTCACTTTTCCCAGCATCTGTGCGGCAACCACTTTTCCATTTGCGGCCGCAATCATCCGGCAGCCATCGACCACGATATCACGGCACACCATGATGATGACCGGGACTGCGGAAATGATTCCGCGTGAGGCAAACAGGATGAACATCGTGGATGTAAGCATCTTATCCGCGATCGGATCGGCAAATTTACCGAATGTCGTCTGCAGATTGCGGCTGCGGGCAATCTGTCCGTCGAGATAATCGGTCAGTGCCGCCACTGCGTAAATAGCAAGACAGATGACATTGACCGCCGAAAGGCGGACTGCGCCGACGGAAAATGTCTGCAGTTCAATGCCGAACTGCGCATATGGAAACAGATAGACCAATACCATCAGCGGTATCAGAATGATCCGGAACAAGGTAAGCCGATTGGGCAGATTCATAGCTGCACCCCCTCAAATTGCAACGAGAACAGTATAGCACGACACAAAAAGAAAGAGAGGAATTACCCTCTCTGAACGTACACACTCTGTAAGCCATGTTCTGTCTCCGGTTGCCCGGATGGCAGCCATTTATCTCTGCCCGAAGGCACCTCCCGTTTGGCTTCGGTTCGCCGCGGGGAATTCTCCTACCAAATTTGGATTTCTCGCTTGCGGGGTTTACCTCGTTCCACCCGGAACGTTTCCGCTCCGGCTTCGTCACTGTGGCACGTTACGGGTCCGCGTCATGGGATCGCTCCTTTAGAGTTGGACTCCGCCGTCAGCTTTCGCTGCCCGGTCTTATTGATTCGGCCGGCACAAACACTACAGGCATCACAGCCTGTGCGAGCATGGACTTTCCTCTGGTCAGAAGACCAGCGACTGCCCGAATATGTACGAAATAATCAGCGGTTGTTCTGCTTCATGACTTCTTCTTCAAGCCGTGAGAGCCGTTTCAGAATATCAACATTCGCAGCTCCCTGCGCTGCCGGGGTCGAATTCTGCTGATCCACGAGCGCACGGGTTCTTCCCTCTTCTTCAATCAGCTTCGCCCGAAGGGACGCATTGGTCCGCTCAAGCTCTGCGATTTTCTGATTCAGTTCTGCCGTAATATCCTGATACGTCTGATAATCTTCGATCACAAGATCAAGAAAGGTATCAACCTCAAGTCCGCTGTAACCCTTGAAGTCAATATCAAACCGCTTGTCGAGGATCGTCTGAATATCAAGATTTAACTTTCCTGCCATGAATACCCACTCCCACGAAAGATATTCTCACACAAAATTACGATTTTGTGAACATGAATGCCGGCGGTTTTTTCAGTTTTCTGCCCATTCGCTTTTGTATCAGTCATATAAAAGTTATAATATTGTGTCGAACGGAGGTTATTCATGGTGAATTATCCCAACGGAAAAAAAGCTTCCGTTACCCATAACCCAACGTCCTTCGCGGACCGCGGCATGACACTTGAAAAGGATATCAACCAGACCAATGAGTATTATCTGTCAATTGACCGGGCAGTCATTCACAAGAAGCCGACGCCCGTTCAGATTGTCAAGGTCGATTATCCGATGCGTTCCGCCGCGAAAATTACGGAAGCCTACTTCAAGCTTCCGAGCACGACTGACTACAACGGTATCTACCGCGGTAAATATATTGACTTTGAGGCAAAGGAGTGTGCCGTAAACACCTCCTTCCCACTGAAGTCCATCCATGCGCATCAGATTGCGCATCTGGAGGCAGTCTGCCGGCACGGCGCAATTGCGTTTCTGATCGTCCGCTTCACATCACGCAACATCACCTATCTTGCGGATGCGATGACGGCGATCAATTACATCCGTACCTGCGGCAGACGTTCTATTCCGTATGAATGGTTCACGGAAAACGCCTACGAGATACCATACAACTATGTCCGGCCCGTCGATTATCTGAAAGTAGTCGATGAGGTCTATTTCAGGGAGAATGCATGAGTCTTCAGAAACGACCGAATTCACATAAACCGAATCAGCCGGCAAGGCGTACCTCTGCCAAACCGTCCGTACAGCGGAAGACTGCCCCAAAACGTACGTCGTCCGCATCTCCGCAGAGAACCCGCCGCAGAAAACGGAGAGTCAACCAGCTTGCCGTCTGGACGCTGGTTCTGATTGTTTTTATTGTGCTGGAACTGATCGTCGGACTGGTCGGTGTCGTTGCGCTTAACCGGATGACAAGAAACGAGCCGGAACTTGTCATCGATGACTTCTTTTCACAGGAAAGCTCGCATATCTTTGACCGCAACGGAACACTGATTGCGGACGTCGGCACGCAGCTTCGTGAAAATGTCACCTACAACGAGATTTCCGAATCTGTCATTGACGCCTTCCTGGCGATTGAGGACAGCCGTTACTTTGAACATGACGGATTTGATCTGCCGCGATTTACCAAATCGGCAATCGACAATGTCATGAACAAGCTGCGGCGCAGAGGCGGACTCTCCGGCGGCTCCACGTTTACGATGCAGCTGGTAAAGCTGACCTACTTCCAGAATGATGAAACCGGGCAGACAGCTAACCGGAACATTGAGTACAAAGTCCAGCAGATCGACCTTGCCCGTCAGCTGGAAAAGGAATCCAACAAGAAAATGATCTTCGAAATGTATCTGAACAAGATGAATTTCGGGGGCACCGGAAATATCCGCGGCATTCAGAAGGCAGCGGAATACTATTACGGGAAAACTGCAGGTGAGCTGAATCTGGCGGAAGCCGCGATGCTGGCAGGCGTCATCAATGCGCCATATACCTACGATCCGCATAACTTTCTGGACAATGCGACCGCACGCAGAAACACAGTTCTGAATCTGATGCTGCGACATGGATACATCACCGAGAAGGAATGTTCCCTGGCCAAGAAGGTTAAAGTCGAGGACACCCTGATCAATCCGAATTCCGGCGGCGGTGAAACCTATGCTTTCCAGTCCTATATCGATACCGTAATCGAAGAAGCATCCAATATCACCGGACAGGACCCGCTGTCGGTTGCCATGGACATCTATACATTCATGGACCCGGAGGTTCAGTCGGTCATGGATGATATTCAGGCAGAGCGGACCGAAGAAGTCGTCTTCCCGGATGAACTCATGGAAATCGGCATTATCGCAGAAAACAATCAGACCGGTGAAGTTGTCGCAATCGGCGGCGGACGCAACTACGGCCGCGGCGGATCGATGCTGCTGAACCATGCGACCGATCAGTACAAGCAGCCAGGCTCCAGTGTCAAACCATTCCTCGACTATGCACTTGCATTTGAGTATCTCGGCTGGTCCACAAGCCATGTGGTCACCGACCGTCCGATCACCTATCGGGGAACGAATATGATCATCAAGAATGCCAACGGCTCATATAACGGCCAGGTCACCCTGTCCTATGCGATTTCAGCCTCCCTGAATACGCCTGCCATTCAGGCCCTCCAGGATGTCATTGATGCCGCCGGCTGGGACACCGTCGTTCAGTATGTCAACAGCCTTGGCTTCTCACAGGTCACCTATGACAACTTTGACATCGGTTTTGCGATCGGCGGCTCCAACTTCACCGCTTCCTGTGAAGAAGTCATGGCAGCCCATGCAATACTGATGAACGGCGGCAATTACATTAAACCGCATACAATTCAGAAGATTGAATTCCGCAGCGGAAACAGTGAGCCGCTGGTACCGAACTATGAGCCAAACAACGTCCTCTCACCGCAGGCTGCCTACCTTGCTGCGCAGCTCATGTACACCGCAGTACACGGGGGCGTATTCAACTACCTTGACATTCTATCGCGAAACTATGCGACCTACGGGAAGACCGGAACCTCTGACTGGGGTGATGAAGGTCTCCAGTACAATATTCCGCAGGGTGCCTCCAAGGATAAATGGATGGTCTGTGATACCAGTGAGTATACGATCTGTACCTGGGTCGGATACGAAAAAGGTGTAAAGGACAAGGACACCTACTTCAACCGCGACAAGTCTGCGGCCAATATTCCGGGACACATCTGTTCTCTGGTGCTTGACTCCCTCAACCGGGATCATGCGCCGGAACCGCTGGCAATGCCGGAAGGAATCTCACAGATTACGCATATTCTCGGAACGTTCCCCTATTCTTCCGTCCTGCCGGATATGGATCCGTCTCTGGTTACTTCCGGTCTTGTGAAGAGTGAGTTTGCGACACTTGCGGATCCGCAGTCTACCGAAGAAGTCAAAGATCTTGCAAGTTTCGATGCATCCCTTGACGGTGATACACTGGCACTGGAATGGACTTCATATCCTGATCCGGAACGTCTTGAACAGGCAGACAACACCATGGACATCTCGCTGCGTGACGGTGCCGGAAACGTGCTGGTCGAAGCCTGGGGAAACCGGCTCTTTGACTGGAGCTGGGTATACGGTCCGATTCGTTACAAAGCCCGGATCCGCAAAGGCGGCGAAACCATTGCGGAACTGTCAAGTGAAGAGAATTTCTTTGAAACTGATGCCTCGGATCTCGATGAAGATACCGAATATGAAGCGTGTGGTTTCTACGCATTCGATGTTTCCGACAAGGCATCCAATGAGATCTGCGTAAAGTTCCATACACCGAAACCTGCCGCACCGGAACCGACTGCCACACCGACACCGGAGACTACACCAACACCGGACAGCCAGCAGCCTGCCCCGCCGGAACCGGGTGAAAACAGCGATCAGGAACCGCAGAATGACGGAGATCAGACGGGCAACGGATAATACAATACTTAAAAAGCACTGAATTCAGTGATATGATTCCGCCAAAGTAGACACACGAAATATAGAAACGTGTATCTATGGAGGGGTCTCCAAAATCTGTGGGGGACATGTCAAATTCTATGGGGGACCAGTATGGGGGACCACATAGTAAAATGTCCTGAATCTGTGGGGGACTAACGAAAAATGAAAGAAGTTTGGAGAGAAGATCATTCTCAAACCAAACTTCTTTTTGATTTCCAACTCCAGCCGGGCGATTCCCGTGATTAATACTTCTTCTTTTTCTTGTAAGGACCCCGTTTATATTTTTCCGGGACCTCATGACGGATGATTTTTCGGGGTATAGCCAAAGGCTTGGCGTCTTCTCTTAGCGACCATAAGATTCTGTTTCTTGTGAAATCGAAATTTGAGACTCCATTCGAATTACGCTTATAGTCTTTTGGTTTATTATTGAAGCTCTCCATTGGACCGTTAGAGAGCCGCATGAGTATTTTGTCTTTACTGGCTCTGACTTTTACTGTGATGTAGGTAAATGAAACGAGGATACCTTCTTTATATGTTTTTAACAGTTCAGCGAACTCACGAAACATTGAGAATTTGGATGATCCATATAGCTTAATGATTTCGTTCAAGTCTTCTTCCGCACTTTTTGGGTCACCTTGATGATCTCTGTTAAAACGAATGTAACGCTCTTTCAAATCCCTTAACTGCCGGAAGTTTGGGTCGAGATCAAGAAAGAGTTTTTCGCAGTCATATGTATCCAGGTACTGATCTAAAAAACGGAAATACTTCCTGTCCCAAGTGTAAGAAATATCATCTTTATTCTGGAGAAGCGCCCAATCAAAGTGTTTTAAAACGTACAGTTCGCGAGAATCTTTCTTTGTCTTCCAGTCGCGGTTGTTTTTATAGTTTTCTTCATTCAGTTTCTGTTCGTTGATTGCCTTATATTTTCTTTTTACATCATTGATGTAGTAGCGCAGCCTTCTGATGATATTTGAGACAACGTGGAATGAGTCGACTACGTATTTTGCGTTCACAAAGTACTTCCCGATATACGAAATATAAGGATCGTACATATCGCAAATCAGATATTTCACCTTATCCCGTTCTTCCTTTGGAAGCACATGTTTGAAATAGTATTCTGTCGTTTCCTGCTTGCGGTTAGGAAGGATATCGATGATCTCCTGGGTTCTGAAATCCATTATGACTAAAGCGTAATTGTCATAATTATCGAAATGGAGATATACCTCATCGATTGAAATGGCATCACTTAAAGAAAGGCGCTCCATAGATACATATTTTGTGAATGTCTCATGGACGTATGTATCAGAAACATTAAGCCGGCGGGCGACCTGTCTGACTGTGACATTCAGATCTTTAAGTTCATTGAGGATGATATATGGCATAAGAGTCGTCGTTTGTTTTTTCTTCTCAATGAAGGAAAAACTGTCGTAAACGTAAATGCCGCACGCAGGACAGTGCCACTTTCTCTGGTGAACAATCAGGACGGATTTCAGCCATCCGTTGAGGATCTGATGGTTAACTTGTCTCACATGCCATCCCTTGGACCTCATTCTGCGGCCACAGCAGGAACAGTAAGCTGCCTGTTTCCTGGATCGAATGTGTACTTGTTTGATGTTTCCTTCTGTTTCCACTTTGAAGACCTCGCAGTCGGGGTCAGCGAGGCCTATGATATCTGATGTATAATCATGCATATAACTCCTTTCTACTAGAGTTGGTCACTCCTAATAGTAAGGAGAAAAAAGGCGAGGTATCTACAGTTGTGAGCTGAAGGTATCTCGTCTTTTTAGTGCCGAACAAACAATTGGAACCTGAAGAATTAATGGAATTCACAGAGAACGGGAGGTGTCCCCCATAGATTTTTTCACCGTTCCCCCATAGTGGTCCCCCACAGATTAGTCCCCCATAGAATTTGGAGTACCAAACGGAGTCGTAAGCTCCGTTTTCATAGCGGTCAGATGAATTGCTGCTTCAGACCGGATGCCTGAATGTAATGGCGGTACTCTTCGGTGAAGAGCTTTGTGCCGAGTCTTCTGGTTCCTCCGTTGAGGTGGCGGGAGAGCAGGGGCTCAATTTCCTTGACCGCTCCGCGGTCGATAATGTCCATCAGTTTATCATGTTCCTCCAGGACGTCCGGGATATTCTTGCCGCCCATCATATCGAGACGGATAAAGCGTGAATAATTCGGACGCGGCTGCGTCAGGAAGCTCCATAACAGTTCTTTTCTCTGGTAACGGAAATAGCAGTGATGAAACTCAAGGTCATAAGAAAGCACTTCGTTGGTCATCCGTGCATTCATGCTGGACAGATCACCGATTTCGCGAATCTTTTCTTCGAAAGCATTTTTGCGGAAACGGAGTTCTTCCTTCTGCAGGGGCGTGATTGTTTTCAGGCAGTCGGTAAGCACAGCAGTCTCGGTAACGGTACGAAGATAGATGAATTCATTGACCGCATCCAGATCGATGCCGGTAACCTTTGTGCCGACATAGGGAGTAATCTCCACAAATCCCGACATCGCAAGCCGCTGCAGAGCACTGCGGACAATCGTACGTGAAACATTGAATCGATCGCAGAGTGCATTTTCGCTGAGATCTTCGAAGGGCATGATCTGAAGAGAAACGATTTCCTGTTCCAGAACGCTGTAGATATCTTCGGAATTTGGTTTCGTCATAGGGATAAATCACCTCATCAGCCTCATTATATGAGGAATTTTTAATGCATGGAAAGAAAATTGCTCATTCCACACCATTTGTATACAAATATGAAAAAATTGTAAACCTGTACCATGAATAAGCATAAAATGGCTTAAACAAACGATTGGAAACGTTTACTAAGTTTACTAGTTGACAGCGCTTACATGATGACCTACCATGTGATTGTCACTACTTGTATACAAGTTCGGCGAAAGCCGGACGGCCAAAGAAATCAGGAGGAAAGAACATGAAAAAGTATTTGGCAAAGGTCCTCGCGGCTGCGCTCTCTGTAGCGATGCTCGCAGGATGCGGAAGCAGCTCCAGCGCTGCTCCGGCAGAAGCACCTGCAGACGGTGGTGCTGCTGCAACTGAAGCAGCAGGAACAGAAGCTGCAGCAGCTGATCTCGGCGATTTCGAAATGATCGTCGGACATGCACAGCCGGAAGGCAACCCTCGTTATGTATCCATGGAAAAGTTCGCCAAGGATGTCGAAGAGAAGACCGGCGGACACGTAAAGGTTACTGTTTACGGCAACGGCCAGCTCGGTACAGAAAAAGAAATGCTTGAACAGGTTGTTCAGGGAACTGTACAGGGTATGCGCGGCGGACAGTTTGACTTCTCCCCGCGTCTGCTGATGTTCACAGCACCGTTCCTCACACAGACAAGAGCTCAGGTTTCTGCACTTCTCAAGTCCGACCTCGCTAAGAGCGTCTGCGCTGAAGCAGAAGAATCCACAGGCACAGTCATCATCAACCTCTGCGATGCAGGCGGATACCGTCAGTTCTCCAACAACACACGTCCGATCACCAAGCCGGAAGATCTCAAGGGCCTCAAGATGCGTACAAACGGCATGAAGACCATTGACATGACATTCCAGGCAATGGGTGCCAACACTGTATCCGTTCCGTATGCTGATCTCTACATGGGTCTCAAGACCGGTGTCGCAGACGGACAGGAAAACCCTTGGGTCAACGTTGTCGGCATGAAGTTCTATGAAGTTCAGAAGTACTTCACAGCTGTTAACTACCAGTTCCACCCGGATCCTTTCTATGTAAACGCTCAGTGGTGGAACAGCCTGCCTGAAGAGTACCGCAACATCATCTCCGAGTGCGCTACTGAAATGGGCGACTACAACGACCAGCTGATCGATGAGAACTCCGAAGCTGCTAAGCAGCAGATCATTGACTCCGGTGCAGAAGTTTATGAACCGACAGAGGAAGAGCTTGAAGCATTCAAGGCTGCAGCTGAGCCGGTTTATGAGCAGATGGTTTCTGAAGGCATCTGCACTCAGGAAGAAATGGATCAGATGAAGGATATCGTCGCAAAAGCGAGCTAATCAAATCATCATTCCGGAACACAGCGCACCTTATCCGGTGCGCTGTTCCTTTCTAGGGGAGAATAATTGTGGAAAAACTGAAAGAATTTGGGAAAAAGATCTTCACCGTGTATTTCTACATCGGTGTAATCGCACTTGCACTTCTTGCAGTGCTGGTCATCTTCACTGTTATCATGCGTTACTTCTTCTCCAAGAGCTGGAAAGAGCTGTCTGAGTTCAATGTCACACTCTTTGCCTTCACAACGTTCTGGGGAATGGGCATCAACGTAATCAAGAACGAGCATGTCATGATCGACATCCTCTACAACACCTTCAAGCCTGCTGTGAAGAGAGTCGTCAACATTATCAACCTGATCATTTCGCTGATTGTTGACCTTGTATTCACCGTTCAGGGCTTCAAGTATGTAGCTATGGCCGGAAAGCAGATCAGCATGGGTATGGAAATCCCGATGAAGTATATGTACGGCATCATGCCGGTCAGCGGCGTGCTCTGCGCAATCTGCATCATCGTCAAGATCATTGAAGGCCTCGGACCGGAACAGCCGGCCGTAGAAGCATAAGGAGGAACTGTCTTATGGCAATGTTAATTCTGCTTGTATTACTGATTATCTTTGCACTTCTGGGTGTTCCTCTGGCATTTGCAATCGGTGCATCCTGCATTACCTACATTATGATGTTCAACCCGTCGTTCCTGTCGATGATCCCGCAGCGGATCTGGAACGGCGCATTCTCCGAACTCATGATTGCCATGCCGCTGTTCATGTTGGCAGGTGAACTCATGAATGTTGGCGGTATGACAGACCGTCTGATGAAATTCTGCACGGTTCTGCTTCATCCGATCAACGGCGGCCTTGGCGAAGTCAACGTCGTCGCATCCATGATCTTCGGCGGTATCTCCGGTTCCTCCGTTGCGGATACTTCCGCACTTGGCTCCATCGAGATCCCGGCAATGGAAGAGGCAGGCTACCCGAGCGGAACTGCGACCGGTGTTACGGTTGCTTCCTCCACCATGGGTATGATTATTCCGCCGTCCACTCCGATGATCGTTTATTCCATGATCTCCGGCGGATCGGTCGGTGCACTCTTCATGGCCGGCGCAGTTCCCGGAATCATGATCGGTCTTGGACAGTTGTTACTGGTCTATATCCTTTCGGAAAAGCATGGCTGGCATCCGAAGAGAGAAAAGCTCGATCCGAAAGAAGCCAAGGCGGCGTTCCTCGGCGGTCTGCCTGCACTGATTCTTCCGCTGTTCATCATTATCTGCGTATCCTTCGGTATCTGCACAGCATCCGAGAGTGCCGGTGTTGCCTGCCTGTATTCCCTGCTTGTCGGCTTCTTCATCTATCATGAGCTGAGCTGGGGCCAGGTCTGGGAAGCACTGAAGAAGAGCTTCATTTCCAGCTCCTCCATCATGCTGATCATCGGCTTCACAACCATCTTCACATGGGTTCTGACCATGGAAGGCGTTCCGCAGGCCGTTGCGGCATTCTTCCAGGCACTCGCACTGCCGCGCCTTGGTGTTGCGCTTGTCTTCGTCATCATGATTCTCATCATCGGTACCTTCATCGATGTATCCCCGGCAATCCTGCTGCTTACACCGATCCTTCTGCCGGTAATGCACCAGTATGGATTCTCCACACTGCAGTTCGGCGCAATGATGATCACCGGTCTTGCAATCGGTCTGGTTACGCCGCCGGTAGGCATGTGCCTGAATGCATGCAACAAGATCAACGGTATGCCTGTATTTGAAATCTTCAAGCATGCGTTGCCGTACATCACCATCAACATCATCGTTCTGATTCTCATCTCAACGATTCCGGCACTCACAACCTGGCTGCCGACACTGCTCGGCTACAGCCTGAACTGAGAAAGACAGGTAATCACTCAACATGGGACTGACATTAAAAGAAAAGATGAAGAAGGGCCCCGTCTTCGGTATGGCCTGCTTCACCGGTACAACCTGTGTCATTGAAAACATTGCACAGAGCGGACTGGACTTCATTTATCTCGATCTTGAACACACCAACTATCAGCTGGATGAAGCATTCGAGAAACAGATCATGGCCGCAAAACTTCATGACATCGCAATTCTTGTAAGAATGGCTGATGATGATGAAGTTGCAATCCGCAAGGTTCTCGAATGGGGCGCTGACGGTGTTGTCATCCCTCACTGCAAAACAGCAGAGATGGCAAGACGCTGTGTCGAAGCTGCCAAGTTCTATCCGCTGGGAAGACGCGGCGGTGAATCCAATGTCCGCGCAGCGGGCTTTGGCTACAACAACTTTGACTGGAACAAGTACATTGAACAGCAGAATCGTGACACCCTGGTGATCCCGATGGATGAGGACTTCGAGTTCTCTGACAACATCGATGAGATCCTCGCTGTTCCGGGCATTGACGCTGTCAACTTCGGTCCGATCGACTATGCAAACTCGCTCGGTCTCAAGATCGGCTACTCCATGGGCAAAGAGGTCAACGAAGCGTTTGATCTTCTTGTCAAAAAGTGCAAAGAGAAGGGCATCGGCGTTCTTGGACCGGTCGTTCCTCCGACACCGGAGAACCTCCGTAAGAACATTGAAGCCGGCTACAGCATGATCATTCTCGGCAATGACATGTGGCACTTCCAGAAAGCGCTCAAGGAACTCGTTGCGAATTCCGTTGAGCCGGTAAGAAACGACCATTAATTCCCCCTTTTAGGGTAACCTCCAGCAGCGGCAGATCCAGTGAGGCGGATCTGCCATGAAACGAAAAAGCCAGACCGTAATGATCTGGCTTTTTTTGTATACGAAAACCCCCGGATAGTCCGGGGGTTCAAAATAGGTTAACCGATAAGTCCCTCCCAGCGGAGCTCCTATAATGGAGATGCGGTCTGGCAACTGCAAAACCAAGATAGGAGAACAAATGGAAGAGACTCAT
>JAFUFO010000009.1 GCA_017469885.1 Solobacterium sp. | reverse complement strand
TTCCTTCCGTCATTTCGACTTTGTGGACCGGTTTCTTTTCCCGTTTTGCCATTTTAAAGGTCTCCTATCTTTGAATGTATCACAGGAGACCTATTGGGTATCTACGTTACTAATTTACAGAAATAATTTCACACACTCGCATTGCTGTTATCCTTCTCCCTAAAAGTGATCCCTGGAGCTCTGTCGTAATGGGACTTTCTATGTTTACAGAGAACGTCATGGAATTGTACTTAGCAACAAACGGTAGTTTACCAAGCGCTCTGAATTACTTTGGATAATTCTATAGATTTGTCACGAACGCAATTACAATAATTCCAAGTATCACAAGGGCCCAAAATACCGTTTTTCTACGGTTCATCATAAAGGAGGAATCGGTTTCTGTCTGTCTATGCTCTGAGGCGTACGCATCTGCATCCTGTTTAGCCGTAACATTTCTTTCTTGTCGCTTAAACTCATCTCTCATCATTGCTGTATCCCCCCTTATTTTTTATTTACCATATCTTGTGCACCCCAGAATAATCCTATTTATCAGTTATGTTTTTTTCTAGGAGTATATAAAGATACTGTGACCTGTTTATAATCATCTGAATTGATTGATGAATATCTGATTTTCACTTCCCCATAGCTACCCGAATGAAGATACTTATAAAAGGAGTATTTTTTAGCCAAATTTATAATCTTTTCATTTATGTCATTAGCTATAGCCCCAAAATAGTGATTTAGAATGTCAGCGCCATATCCGCGATGTTGATACTCTCGCTATTCTGTAAAGGAATCACCGGTTTAGCAGAATGCTGTTTGCAGTATTCCCGGTGAGCCATCACTGTACATTCATCAAAAATATGTTTGGTCTGGAGATCCTTGATGAAGAAATACTGGCTGATTTTTCGCAATGACTTACGCACTTTCAAAACAATCTCCTGAATGTCGCAGCCGATATACTTCTGCTTCAAGGAAAAAAGGGTTGCGTAACGGTTGATATATACCGTGGCTACACCACGATAGTACTCATAGAGATCTTTGATACGCTTATGCCATGAATTGACATTATTGAGATGATTTACCTGGTCGGGATTCGTATTGGATTTGATTGTGTGATAATCACAGTTGTACTGACTAAGCAACGCCGGAAAACAGCGTTCGCCATCTACCCACATGTATGTTCCCGGCTTTACATGATCTTTGAAAAAGGGCTCGACCTCTTTGCTTTTAGGTCGGCCCATATTGTAGGCGTGGATGTATGATGTTCCCTGTTGTCGTTCCACTCCGGTGGTCAGGCACACGAGATCATCGGAGATACCCTGTATCCTGGCGCTGCCGCCGCGTTTGTGACTTGAACGAATCTCACTTGCATATCCTTTATGGGATTCAGAAACAAATGTCTCGTCCAGTTCAGCTGGGCGAGACAGGATCAGACTTTCTGCTAACGGTTCCATGAAGACCAGCAGTTTATGGCGCATCCGGAATACGGTTTTCGGATTGACGTTGATATCAGCTGCAGTATGCGCAATCGGTTTTTCATCAAAGGTATCCGCAATCAAAGTATTCCACTTTGATTCATCCTGATGGGAATACCAGGTTAGCTGCCCGTGATCAACGGTTGATCTTGCATTACAGTCAGCACATCTGATCAGCTGTTTGCCTGAGCCCGTGAAGCCTCCTTTGATCCAACGCGGTGAATTTGAACCACACTTCGGACAAGCGGAAGGATAGCTGATGCAGGAAGCCTTATTCAGTTCCTGCATATCTCTGACCATCATTTCGACTTTGTCAATCTGATAGTCATAGAGTTCATCTATAACAGCATCCCTCAGGATATCTGACTTACGATCAACATCTTTATTTCTCATATTCTGTACCTCACACTCACAGAATATGACACCTTCACATACCTGCTGTACCAATTCTGGTACAGTGCTGTGCTAAATCACTATTTTGGGGCTAAAGCGATGTCATTATTTAGACTCACATTACTGACGACGTATATTTCATTATTTCTTGATGAATAATTCAGTGAATCGATTGCTGTTTCCAGTTTGAGTTTGTAATTGATTTCTTCAATGTCACGTAACAGTTCTTTTAGAAGCACTTGCATATTTTCCGGATATATCTGAAGTTCTATGGCATCACCATTTACCTCCAGATTACATTCCACATCAGTATGATTAATTTCTAATCCTTTATCCGTAATAGCCATCCCATTATCCTCAAGGACTGTGATAGGAATTGTGTAATATTTATATTGGTTTGGAATATTCTCGATCTGCTTTATAAAAATATCGTTATCAAATATCGGATTCAATTCATTGTTGTCATAAATACAAATAGCGTTACTCGCAAGTGTTTCATCATCAAAGTATCCGTCTAGTACATCCGATTTTAATGGATCTCCATTCCAGTAATATACTACATCCGGTTTTTCAGATGAATTTAAGCAATTTGTCAGGTTAATTTCCACCTGCTTAATTGAATGTACCAACATGTGCCACTTATTGCTCTCCGCATAAAGCAACAGGCAGTTCTGATGATCGGCATTTAGCAAACGAACTGTAATGATTCGTGTATGTGTTGGAACTGTACACAAAGCAATAAGTCTGCCACTGGTTTTTTCAACATGAATATTAGGTACTAGGAAGCGAACATACTCTCCATCACTGCAAACAGTCTTACTGGTTCCGTCGCTGTCGTATGGTATAACAACTCTTTCGTTAGATAGAAGAAGAATCGTTGAAAAAACCACAAGTAGTGTTGTCAATATTCCAACGCCAATCAGTTTTAATTTATCCCTACTGACTTTATTAGAACCATGTCTCAAAACGCCTTGAGATCCTGATGTATCGCCTATCAGCAAGTCCTCAACAGAACATCCTAAAGCCCCCGCCAGAGTTTCGAGAATAGCAGGGTCAGGAAAACTTTTCCCCGTTTCCCATTTCGATACTGCCTGTGTTGTCACGTTCATCCTATTGGCCAAGTCTGATTGTGTCAGGTGCTGCTGTTTTCTCAAACTTCTTATCAGTTTTCCAGTACGTTCAAGATTCATGTTTTCTATCCTTTTGAAATCTTTTCATATGATGTTTTAAAGTATGATTGCTCATTTAGTACACGTGATCTTACTAATCGCATGAACAACAAAAACTGTTTTCCTTTTGCTTTTTACTACTCGAATGATCTATTTTCAATCAACTGTCAGTTGATTTTTCAAAAGAGTCCCACAAAAAGCGGAACTACTTCGGATAATTCAGAATTCACCGCAGAAGAATTAGCAGATAAACTCGTTATACATAGGAGATCTTTGCATCTCAGCAAGATATTAAATGGCAAAGAATGTAATGCCGGAAGGAATGCGGGAACATAAGATAGTATCGAACAATCAATTGTAGCGGTCGATGAAAATTGATCGTTTTTCTTTGGACTGATGTAACGGGGGATAGAAGGGAGGAAGAAAGCGATGATTGAATTGTTTATGTTTCTTGCTGGCGAAGGTGACGGCGGGATCGGCTCACAGATTTCGAAAGCGTTTAAGGATGTGTACAGTATCTTTCAGTCGATTGCCAACCCGATTGCTGTAGTTGCGATCGCAGTCATGGGTATTTATCTTCTCATTGGTTCTGATCCTCAGACCATCAAGAAGGTAAAGACCTGGGCGATCAGTATTATCGTGGGTATGATCCTCGTCAATGCTGCGCCGACAATTGCCGACTGGGCGTCGAAGCTTGGTCAGAGCACTGAAGGCACATCTGCGCTTGTAAAGCTCGTGGATACTATGTAAGCCATACTGTTTATTTTGATAAGTTTTTTGATTCAACGGAATTCGAGATGCCATCCCTGCAGCTCGAATTTCTTTTTTTAGTGGAGGTGTTGGCATGGGAATTGCAATACTGGTCGCTGTTGCAGCATTGCTCGCAGCGTTCTCTGGTTATCTCATAAAAGCAGCATTCGTCTTCTCAGACATCGTGATGAGTGTCGTTACTGGGATGTTCAAGAACGGAAACTTCTTTGAGGGGTTTCTTGCGCAATCATCCTCAGCGATCATGTCACGCGGTTTAGCGGACTTTTCATATATCGCGCTGGCTCTTGCGGGCGGAATCATTCTGATCAATTTTGTTATAGGCATTCTGCGTTCAATGACTGCACCGATGCTAAACGAAAAAGCCGAGCCGATCGGTTCTGTAATCGGAAATGTGCTGAAGGCGTATGTTATGATCCTGCTTTTTTACGGAGCCAATATAAGTATCATCAACAGCAAAACAGCGGCAGAAACAGGAATCACTTTGCGGTCAACAATACAGGGCGGCTTAATCGGTATTTATTCAAGACTGCTTGGAGTGATGGGCAATCATTTCACCACTGGAATCGAACATATCGGAAGTGTGGAAGAAGGCTTTACGGTAAACGTAGCTCACCCGGTATTGTGTCTGATCATTCTTGTTCTTGCGGTCGCCGCATTCTCTTCAATCATCGGTGCTGCTGTCACGTTCTTAGAGCGTGTCTACGCGATCGTTATTCAGATGGTGATTGGTCCGATTTGTCTTGCGTTTTATTCCGGACAGGACACAAAGGATATTCCAAAGATGTGGATGACTCAGCTGATCGGAATGGCGCTGGCGATGATCGTATCACTGTGGCTGTGGGGAATCATGCTGAATATATGTGTATTTATGACGAATATCTATGATACGGTCGGATCCCCAGACATACTGGGTGCACGCGATCTTCCGCTGATCGGGGGACTTCTCAGTTTTGTGATGCTCCCTGGCGTAAATGCAGTAACGAATGCAATCATGTCATATTTCCCGGGAATCAAGGAAGCAGTGATCCAAAGCTACTATCAGGTCACTGTTTTGCTGCTGCTTGTTGTGATGCTGGGACAGTTGATTAAGAGCAGCGAGCGGATATTCAACAGCGTTGGAATAAAGACAGCACCAAGCGGAGACCTTGCCCGCGCTGTCATTGTTGGTATGGGAGGAACGATGATGGCTCTTAGAACCGCAAACGGTATCGCTGCAGCAACCGGACGAACAGTCGGCGCATTTGCAAACGGCACTCATCCTCTGCAGCAGGTGTATACGGCTGGCCGGAACTACTACAACGGTAATTCCGCGCTACCAAAACTTGCGGCAACAGCACAAGGGCAGAAGAATATTTCCAATATTCTTTCAAAAGCAGATTCGTCTGGATCGTTCGTAGGAAAGAACGCGGTCAATTCTCAGCTTGGAAGAAACCCGATCGGTCTTGGAGGTACAAGCCTTTTGGCGTCGTCCGATATCGTTCCTGCAAGAGTCGGAAATAAAACGGCAGGAGCATATGTGACTGGAAACGGAGAGGTTGCTTTAGTTGGTAGTTTCTCGAAAAAAGATCTGGAATCCGGCGTATCGATCAGTCGGGCACATGGCCAGTCGCTTGGTCTGCAGGCAGGTACGCTCGGCGCTGATGGCAGATATCACCTGAATGGAAAATTTGATATGTCCTCAGCAGATGAAAGTGGAAAGTTTGCGATCGCCACTGGAAAATTCACAGATACAAGCGGCGTTGATTACTACGGAAACCGTGAAGCGCATAATACACGAGCACTTAATGATTTCTTCACACAGAGCCATGCGGCAGATATTAATAAATCTCCGGATGCAAAACCGTTCGATATTGAAGGCTATAAATATGACGAAAGCACTGCTGCCGATACGCTGAAAGGCATTTCGGAACAGATCAATTCTCCGGAAAATCTTGATCGCTTCAGGACAGAAATTAAGAGCGGGAAATATGACGATCTCATTGGCGAATTGTCCGGCTCAGACTCGTTCAGAGAGATGGGGAAACTGGAGCAGGCGTTCTTTGATGACATCATCCCCGACGATCAGAAGGGCGGATTCACATCAATGGACGAATTCAAAGAAGCGATGTATGCGGAGGCACATCTTATGGGAGATGATCCATGGATCAAAGGCAGTGCGGATGGAATCGGTTATGAACTCGATAACAATGTCGCGGCTGTAATGAAAGACTTCTACGGGGCAGATGATGAAGGAGATAAGATCCAGCAGATTCTTGTTGGAGATACAGATTCTCGGGATTCTGGAATTCTGAATGAGTCTGAGGAGCTCATGCCTGGGAACGAAAACACGCTGGAACATCACGAATACAACGACGGCGGATATGAAGACAGTTCGCTTGGATACGGTTCCGATTACGACAAGGATACAGACGAACTGTACCAGTTTGATGATCGAGACATTACGGACCGTGAGGAGTATTCTCCAGAAGCTCCTGGTGCAGAATACGAAGACTTTATGGAAGATGTGTTTGACAGGCAGTATGACGACGAGGATGGACAGAAGCAGCATTAAGTTTTGCAAAGGACGTTAGTATACATGAAGATGACGGACCTGATTGATAAGTACAGACGAGGTACAATCAGAAAGAAGATATTGATGACAGCGGTACTGCTGCTGTTCATTGCAGTGTTCATCACAATAGTTGGCTATGCAGTTGGAACTATGTTTCAGGCGCTGGACTTTTCCATTGAGGATAAACCAGCGTCATTATTCTATGGATTTCGCGGTTCCGGACTGCCTGTCACGCTTCTTGTTTCAGCGAGCTTCTTAGGGTTGCTGACATATCTCCTGTTCATTGAAAGTCTGCACAATCAGATCATCGCCACAGATGAAGAGAGAGGTCTTCATTTTTTGAAAGACGAAACAGGCGGCGGTTCGCGGTGGATGCCTAAAAATGAGATCCCGGAGGTGTTCTATGTAGGCAATGTCAAAAACACTACATCAACGATTTACGGTCAGCTCACGGAGAAAGGCGAAAACGTAGTCGCATGGAAGAAAAAGGAACATGGCGCTTCGGGAAACAGAAACGATATCATTATCGCTTCCATGGGATCTGGAAAAACATTCACGTATGTATATAACGAACTGATCCAGACGATACTGCGCGGTGACAGTTTCGTTGTAATGGACCCGAAGGGAGAATGCTTTCAAAACCTGTTCAAGTTCTGTCAGTCGCGGGGTGTTGATGTACACGTTCTGAATATGGACAAACCGAAGTACTCGGAATTCTGGGACTGTCTGCAGGAAACGATCAATCCGAAGACAGAGCGTTTGGACGGTACACGTCTGAACGAATTCGTTTCGATCTACATGGAAAACACCTATGATGCCGGAACTAAAAAAGACTTCTGGTATGACAGTGCACTCAACCTTACAAAAGCGGTAATCGGCTATACCGCATATGTGAGAGAAATGGAGATCATCGAAGGATTCATTGACCTGTACAAAGAGATAACAGGCGCGTCCATAGATAACCGTTTTATTTACCGCATGCGGAACTCCATGTGTTCCTTTGTCTGGTGCAAGGAGAAGATCCTTGAAGCCGCACGGCAGAATGGATACGACGAGGAATATGTCCGTACTCTTCTGCATGACATCCAATACAAACTTCCGGCAAATGAATATAACCTCGGAGTGGTCGTCGATAAACTGCTGAGCTTTGCGGAAATAAGCAGTGATCTTGAGGAGATCGCGACCTGGCACCCTGCGTCCGTCGCGTATCGGATGTACATGACGAATGACACGGAACAGGTAAGAAAGTCCGCGCTTCAGGGAGCGCAGATGCGGTTCTCTATCTTTTCGGACAACGACCTGAAAGAAGCTCTGTCACATCCGGGCATTAACATTTCGAATATCAACCAGAAACAGACGGCGTTCTTCGTGATTATGTCGGACAAGACAAACACGACGAAGCCGTTTGTTTCGTTGTTCACCTCGTTTTTGTTTAAGGACGCGATGGAAACCTATGACGAAAACGGACAGATATATGCAGCGCTTGGAAAACCGAATCCGACTCTTGGCGTGACCGTAATGCTGGAAGAGTTCTTCTCGGTAGGTGTCATCGGCGGCAATCCTGAAACCTTTGGCATGTACATGAGCACGGCACGTTCCCGAAAGCTGTACATAAAGGTGATCATTCAGTACTACACACAGCTTGAAGCGTTGTATGGCGAAAACATAAAGCACGCGATTCAGGGTGGCTGTTCAACGCTCCTGTATCTTGGCGGCAATGACCCGGAGACCTGCAAGTTCATATCGTTCTTCGCAGGAACCGCAACGATCCTGAGTGAAACACACAGGGAACGGTCGAGGATCCTCATGCATGCAAGACCACTGG
The DNA here is from genome assembly GCA_017469885.1 of Solobacterium sp. Classification (GTDB taxonomy): domain Bacteria; phylum Bacillota_I; class Bacilli_A; order Erysipelotrichales; family Erysipelotrichaceae; genus Bulleidia. The sequence goes on along the minus strand of JAFUFO010000009.1, from coordinate 12,057 downwards.
ATGATCAGACATCAGTTTCCGGAAAATCCAGGCCGCTGCTTACAGAAGATGACGCAAGACGCTGGAAGGGAAGGACGCTGATCATCAAGCAGGGAGAATATCCGCTCCCGGTCAATCCGTTCCCATGGACAGATCATTGGGTCTGCAGGGAAGGGCTGATCAAGATGGATGAAAACGGAAACGTCATGCCGGAGTCGATCATGTCACTGTTTGATTACCTTGAACCGATCGAGATAAGAGCGGAACGGATCATAGACGAGCGATTAAAAGATGATCCGGATCCCAAGACGAGCATTCACAACCGGATCATCTTACTGAAACAGCACAAAGCAAAGACATCACATGACAGCGACGCGTATGAGATCGATTCTGAAACAGGCGAAGTGATGGAAGCGGACTTCCGGATCGTCACTTCCGATGAGACCCTTGAAGAATATATTCCGGAAGAAAGCATGATACCTTCCGCTGCGGAGCGCAGGGAATCGAAACAAAAAAAGGAAGTAAGGAAGACAAAGACACGAAAACCCTACGACAAGACGCAGGCGATCAATTCCGGTATCCCGCGTCATGCGAAGAAAAAGAAGTCAAAAGCATCACTAATAGATAACGAGTAAGGAGGATACAGGATATGGAAAAGGAAACCGAAGGAGAAGTTCTTGAAGAGGTGAAAGAACCTGTTCAGGACGCCGAAAATACCCATCAGGAAGAAGCAATCGAAATAGAAGTAAAAGCCAGTGAAGAGCCAGAGGAAATCGAGGAGCCGGAAACGGAAGAAGCGCTTGCGGAAGTGATCGTTCCGGCCGACGCGGAAGAACAGGCTCTCCCTGCACAGGAAGCCGAAACCGTTCAGCAGGAGCGGGAGCGAAGAGTGACACGGGAAGAACCCAGGATCTTACGGGAGAATTCCGGTGTTTATTCGAGCGAAATCCTTGAACAGGATGCGCGTGAAAAGGATGAGCGTGAAATTGAGAATCAGCTGTTTCAGGACCTGCAGCGCTATCAGAGAACCGGTGAGATTCTCTGGGGTGAAGTTGTAAGTGTGGATCCAGGAACGGTTTATCCGGGTGTGATCTTCAATATCCTCTGGAACAAGATCATCGTTTCGATTCCGGACAGGGAATACTTTGAGCCGGAACTCGATTTCGGAAAGACCTATGCGGAAATGACCGAACGGCAGAAGATCAATCGCCGTCTTGTGGTCGGCCGTTACCAGCAGGGCGCGCGGGTATGTTTCAAGATCAAAGGTGTTGAGCGGGAACTTATTGAGAACGGTCGCTTTGCCGGAGAGTCCAATATCCGTGTTGGCGGTTCAAGACGGGAAGCGATGGAAACACTTCGGGATATTTGGTTCTATCACAAAAACAGACGGGAAGATACGCCGGGAAAGGCGAGGGAGGTCAAGGTCGGAGACATTGCGACCGCAAAGGTGATTTCCGTAAAAGTCGATCGTGTCCTTGTGGAGTGCCTTGGCGTAGAGACATGGATCGACAGCTATAACCTGAATAACGAAGCGGTAGATAACTGCCGTGACTTTGTTAAGCCGGGCGATACGCTGTCGGTACGGATCCGCCGTCTTTATATAAATGAGGACAACGTATATCTGTCTGTTTCCGGCCGTCTTAATGATTCCTCCAAACTGATCCGGATGATGCGTGTTCGTTCCAACCACCTTGGCACGGTCGATTATTTCAACCGAAGGAATAACATCTATTCGATCACCCTCAAAGAAGGCGTGCACGCTTCCGTAAGAGCGCAGGATGTTCAGGGCGGCATTCCGCTCTATCCAAACGATCGTGTGAGCGTGTTTATCACAAGCGTCCGAGATGATTACGTGACAGGCATTGCGATGAAGATCTGACGATGCATATGATCGACAACGACAGTGGAGTATGAGGTAGGAAAGGCAACAGTATGCGCTGAAAGCAAAAAATAATTGCGTAAATACGCAAAAAAATTTCGAGTTGAGCTTGCTTCTGATCAAAAAGAAAGGCATAATTAACTCGTAAGAAAAATGCGTAAATACGCAAAAATTTTTCGAGGCATATTATATGGAATTGGAACGGAAAGAGTATTTGCAGAAGCTGATTGACAAAAAAGATAACGGGCGGGTCAAAATCGTGACCGGTATCCGTCGCTGCGGTAAATCATACCTTCTTTTTGAGCTTTTCACAAAATATCTTCTGAAGCAGGGTGTTGGAGAAGATCAGATCATCGGAATCGCACTGGATGAGCTGCCTAACGCAAAGTACCGGGATCCTTTTGAACTGGATCACTATATACGTGCACAGATCACAGACAAATCGAAGCGTTACTATATTCTGATCGATGAGATTCAGTTCGTATCAGAGGTTAAAAACCCATACGTCAATGATCCAGACGCAAAAATCAATTTCATAGATGTGATTCTCGGACTCATGAAAATCAAAAATGCGGATGTGTATGTGACGGGAAGTAATTCAAAGATGTTATCTTCTGACATTCTTACACAATTCAGGGATCGGGGTGATGAAATTCGGGTTAATCCGCTTTCGTTTGCGGAATTTTACGAGGTTTACCAAGGTGACAAGTATAACGCATGGACTGACTACTGTACCTATGGCGGAATGCCGGTCACTCTGACCCTCGCTTCACATGAGCAGAAAAGCCAGTATCTCAGGGACTTATTTGCTCGGACATATCTGAAGGATGTTGTCGAGAGACATTCGATTCAAAATGACATTGAGGTGCTTGAAGACCTTTTGAATATTACAGCGTCTGCGATCGGCTCCCTGACAAATCCGACCAAACTATCCAATACCTTTGCTAGTGAAAAACATATGAATATCTCATCCGCAACGATAGACAAGTATCTCGGCTATTTTTCAGATGCGTTTCTGATTTCCAAGGCAGAACGCTATGATGTGAAAGGAAAGAAATACATCAAAACACCTGTCAAATACTATTTCACCGATGTTGGATTAAGGAATGCTAAACTGGGGTTCAGACAGCAGGAAGAAACTCACATTATGGAGAATGTGCTCTATTGTGATCTCCTGAGACGAGGGTTTGATGTCGATGTGGGTGTGGTCGAATACAACTACAAGAAAGAAGACGGGAAGAGTGCAAGAAAACAACTGGAAATTGATTTTGTTGTAAATCGCGGCACACAGCGCTACTACATTCAATCAGCGCTGTCTGTTTCTGATTCGGAAAAACGGGCTCAGGAAATTAACTCATTAATCAGAATACCGGACTCCTTCCGAAAAATAGTGGTGGTCGGAAACAGAATTAATCCATGGAAGGATGAAAACGGGATACTCTACATTGGTATTGAGCAGTTTCTTCTCGACGAAAAAACGATTGATATGTAAGGAACCTGTTCCGCGAGAGCAGGTTTCTTTTTTAAGGAGGTTCTGATATGGATGAAGAACGGCAGACTGAATGTATCATTCCTCAAAACTATAAGGGCATAACGAACTTCCTTTCGTTCACATTCAAGACCAGAAATCTGATCGAGGGGTTCATCCTGGGCGCGATCCTGGCAATCATCGCGGGATCGATCATTGTCTATTATGACTACGGCTTTTCCGTGCGTGTGATCACTTACTCGATCATTGGATTCGGTATTGGCGCGATCATAGGTGTTATTGGACTGAACGGTGAGTCCTTATCGGAGTTCATCGTTCATCTGTTTAGATACCTCAGAAAGCGCCGGGTCACTTATTACAATCCGAGAGTCAAAACGGAAGCGCGTCCCATGGTATTCGCAGACGGTGCTGCATCAGGCAGTGAGAACGTGCTGCCAAAAGACAGGCTCATCGCAGTTGCGAAAAAAGTGTTGGAGCCGATCCGGAACAAACGCGGAGAAATGATGCCGGAACAGGAAGCGTTCAATGAGGAACAGTATGAGTTCTATGACGATGATTCTGTAATCAGCGAGGACACACCGAAGCAGTCTGCATTCAGCCGCTGGAAGGCACGACGCGTGGCAAGGAAGTTAGAAAAGAAGAGAAGGAAGATGGAAAGGAGGAGTCGGAGAAATGAGGAAAAGAGAAAGCCGGCAGGCGCACGATGAGAAGCCGGTGAAAAAACATAAACGGAAAGTGCAGTCTACCCAGCAGAATGTTCCGGTCAGCGACTTCATTGATGGAATCGTCATTACAAAGAATGGCGACTACGTTAAGATCATCGAAGTTCTTCCGGCTCCGTTCTTCTTCAAAAAGGTATCCGATCAAAATACGGTCGCAAGAGCGTTTCAGGGACTTCTGAAGATCGCACCGAGCAAGATCCATATCAAATCGATCGCGATGAACGCAGACCTCACCAATCAGATCCGGCGGCTGGATGAAAACATCCAGAAGGAGCGTAACGATAACTGCAGACGGATCGGAAAAGAATACGAGGGACGGCTGTATTACGCGCAGAACTACGGCATAACACGCCGTTTTTTTATATCAGTTTCATATGAAAGATCCGGCGGGTTTCGTGATAACGCTTCATTCGATGAGATCCGCTATCAGCTTGAAAGCATGGCAGACAAGATCCGCTCCACACTAAAAGCATGCGGGAATGAAGTAGTTGCTTACATGTCGAGAGAAGAGGAGAACCGCGCCAACATGAAACTCTTCTACTTTCTCTATAACCGGCGCACCTATTACGAAAAGCCATTTGAAGATCATGCCGAAGAGGTATGGGGGAAGTATTACAAAAAGATCAGACGAACAGGATTTTATCTGCCTCCGGCAGAGCTGATCGCGGGTAAATCCATCTCATATCGAAACCGCAGATATATCGTGAGCGATGGGCTGTATTATACCTTCCTGTATATTCCGGAGAATGGGTATAACAACGTCGTTGTTACCGGATGGCTGGACGGCTTCGTCAATTCCTATAACGGGGTTGATGTTGATGTCTTTCTGGAGCGGAAGAACAAAACGATCGTCAAACGGGAACTGGACCATGTGCTTGCGACATCGCAGGTGACGATGGGAGATACGAACTCCTTTTCTGATGCGTATGAAACAGCGTCTTCGGTCGTACAGTCCGGCTACTACATCAAGAACGGGATCGCCGCACGGCAGGACGTGTATGACATGGGAATTCTAATCACGGTATCCGGGGAAACGATCAAGGATGTCGAGATGAAAACAGACGCGCTGATCAGTTACGGAAAGCAGATCGATGTCACACTGCGCCCGCTGTTATTCCAGGAAGAGGAGGGGTTTACTTCTGCGCTTCCGCTTGTCGATCTTGACAGCGCGATCACAAAAAAGATGATGCGCAACGTTCTTACGAATGGCGCAGCAGCCTGCTATCCGTTCACGACATTTCAGATGATCCATGATACTGGCCTTTATATCGCGGACGATCTGATGACCGGCTCTCCTGTCATTCCTGATGTGTTCAAACGCGACATCTTTACCAATCCGCACATGTTCATCTGCGGAAAAACAGGTGCCGGGAAGACCGTATCGATCCTTACAATCGCAGTGCGCGCCCGTGTGCTTCATATTCCGGTGTTCATCATTTCACCGGAAAAGCAGGATGAGCTGCGCAGACTATGCGAAGAGATCGGCGGACAGTTCGTTGATTTCGGACAGGGATCTTCGGACCGTATGAACATCATGGATGTACATCCCATAAGCGATGAGATCCGTGAAAAGTTCGCTATGATCGACGGCTACCGGGAAGAATCTTCCTATCTTGAAGCGACAGTCGGCACGGTTCTGGAGTTCCTTGAGATTCATTATCCACACCTGAAAATGGAAGAAAAGCAATTGCTCAATGAAGCGATCATTGAAACCTATCGAAGAAAAGGGATCACAAGTGAAAACGAAAGTGTCTGGAAAGATAAGACAAATGGTGTGCTGAAAGAGATGCCGGTCCTTTCTGATCTGGCAAATGTGCTTGCGGAAAATAAGGAAACGGTCGCGCTTTCTCGTATCGTAAAGTTCCTTACTCAGGGGGCAGGCGCGCATTTTGATGGGCAGACAAACATCGATATAAATAATGAGTTCATTATCATCGGTCTTGAAAATAACAGTAAGACGATGCTCGATCTATCCATGTATTCCGCGATGGAATTCATCTGGGAGAAGGTGAAACAGGACCGGACACAGAACAAAATGTTCATCATTGATGAATGGTGGAAGATGGCAAGGAACAGGATCGCGATGGAAAAGTCCATCGCTTACTCAAAACTTGCGCGTGCGCTTGGGTGTTCGATGATCTTTGCGACCCAGCAGATGGATGACATTTTCGGTGAGGGAAGTAATGAAGGCGGCAAGGCTGTATTGAATAACTGTGACACCAAGATCGTCCTTGGAATGACGGAAGATGACGTTAAAGCAGTTAAGGATCTGATCGATCTTACAAGTGATGAGATGCGCTCCATCAAGCAGTTTTCACCAGGACAGGCATTGTTTCTTGCGGGGACGAACCGCATGAGCATTCAGTTCACTCCAAGCGAAACAGAGAAGCTATTGATGTTTACCGATCAGGAAACCATTAACAGATATGATCGGATCAAACGCGAAAAAGAACGGCAAGCGCGGAGCGAAGAACGCCGAAAACAGGAGCGGGAAAACCCATTCGATTTCAATGTTGTGTTTGAAGAAAGCGAGGATATCCATGACGCAAGCATATTCATTTCATCAGATGAACTGCTCGATGAATTCAGTGAGGAGGACGTTTTATGATCTACGAACTGGAGTCAAAGTATGAAGTGTTTATCAAAAACATTTTGAAATCCATCTCGATCCTTCGCGCAAAACAGCTTATCATCTGCCTCGAAAAATCATTTGAAGAGTGCGCGTCCAATAAAGAACTGCCGCTTGAGATCCTCAAGGCGCTGCAGCGGAAAGGGATGCTGATGCTTACGTATGACGGTTATGTGATGACACGCGGCGCGTATGTCTATCTTACGAATGATAAGTTCTTCGATAACGTAGACCTCAATGACAGCATACGGATCAAAGACAAGATGGCGGTCATCCGTTTTGAGAAAAACAACAAGCGGATCGTCACAAAGACCGGTGATACGGAAGACCTGATCGACCGCAGAGAACAGGATCTGATAGACGCAATGTGGATCGTGGCGGACATGATGCCTGGCAGTAAAGACTTCATCGTATCCGCATATCCGTGGCTGCTTACCTTCATTAATGAAGAACAGGAGAACTCAAAACTGTTCGAGATCACAAAGATCTCCAGCAAAAATGAAACCGCAAAGGTCCAGCTTCTCAAGCGTCTGCCGGTGATATCCGATCAGGAAACAAGGGAAACCGTGCGGCGGATTGCGATCATTGATAACCCAGAGCATGCCTGGGCTGTGCCATATGTCGGCTTCAAATACATCTGTGTTCTTGATGAGAACTGTCCTCAGAATTACAGAGTGGTCGAGAAACGGGAGAACGACATCCTCTGGAAAGATTATGAGTGAGAAGCGCTATTTTCAGCTCCGAGATCCATATGAAACGGTCGGAGAACTGCGGAATTCATTGAACAGAGTTGTTGAGTTGCTGGGGAGGATAAGTGCCGAAAACCCGCTCGAAAATCTTCCGGAAAGCATCGTGAACGATGTCATTTTCGCCGCAGAAAAAGCAGACCTTTCTTTGCGGTGCGCTAGTGAAAACCGAACGAAAACGCAGCCGGAAATAATCACAAATGTTATTGATCAGCAGCCGGTGGCAATCACATTTGATGGCCGAATGCTCATCGTAAAGACACCGCTGACATTGAAACGGTCAGGTATTGAAGCCAATGACAAACACAACTACATGCTCATGAATTACGTAAGAGCGGCACTGGAAGAGTGGCAGGACAAACATGGACTGTCACTTTTTAAATCGATCGATTGGCCAGTTGTTGCGTTTATTATCCGCAAGGGAAACGGAAACAAAATACGCGGGATCTGCGACAACGACAATCTTGAAAACGGACGGATCATCAACGAGATCTTTGGTGCGCTTGGTTATTCAGATAATGTTTTGATCATGGATCTTTGCAGTAAATATGAGCCTGCAGAAAGCAAAGCGGATATCGGCACTGAGTTCATTCTGGTTTCAAAGAAAGAAAAAGAGGCCATAAACGATATATTATTCGGGACAAGTAAAGTTAATTCCGGCGCGCAATTCATATAAGCCGGTCCTGACTTAACTTTTGGCGATCCCTTTTTCCTTATTTCATGCGGGTTCAGAGCATTTTGCGAAGAAGGCTAGGGAGTCTGCGTGTACAAGGGCGCAGAAGAAAAACAATGGAGCGAAGGAGGCTGACGATGAGAGTCGGGACGATAGAGACAGCGATGGCGGAATTGCTTCTTCAGGTGGGCCAATGCTATAAAGCAGACCTGTTGCTGTATGGCAGGCTGCTGAACCATGGTGATGCAGTGATGCCAACGAAGGTATTGAAGAAAATGATCGAAGAGAAGACGGTGGCGATTCGTGAAATACAGAAGAAGGGAAAATCGAAAGTAAAAGAAGCGGTAGCTTTGACGAAGCGGGGGAAAACATTGGTATTGGATACGCTGGATGATGCGTATCACAACGAGCATTACAGAGAATATGGCAATGACTTTCGCACCTCCTCCCCCGCGGCACTGCGCACGCGATTCCTCGACGCACGGATCAAAGTAATGCTCGCTGCGGCAGGTGTTCCTGTATTCAGATCCGAGAAACCATCGCTCTCCCACCTGGTCAAAACAATGAGCAGCGGAACGGTGACATTTAACGAAACCGATAAGGCTTATCGGGAGATAACAGACAAAGAAGAATGCATGGAACTGTTACGGAATGGAATGTATTACACGATCAAAGAAGTGAGACAGTTTCTTGATGAACAATCCCCCGGCGCGTCCGATACTACATATCGGTCACGTGTGCGCGGGATTTTTCTTTCTGCGGATAAATGCGTCATGGTCTATATCTCTCCCATCGGAGAAAACAAGATCATGCGGTTAAGCCCGGAGGGGGAACGGAACCTTCTGAAAAAACTGAGAGAGATCCTGAGCATAACGAATACCGAACGGGCGATGCTGGAACTGACCCGGAAAGACATGAACAAAGACGGATCGATTCATCTATACGAGGATGTCCGCAAAGGAAGTGTGAGCGCACTGATGATATCTGACACCGATGCGATGGTATACGCAATGGCGACAGGGAATAAAAATGGACGGATACGGAATACAGACACAGAGAAGATTCAGCAGGTACGTGTAAGTGCGGCACGTAAGAATCGTAAGAACCCGAAGTATGTCTGGCTGACAGGGAACCGGGAACTGTACCGCAGAGTCTTTGTCACTCCGTTTACATACAACGGTGTAGTGAGCCTTTCCTATCTGTGCCATACCACTGCGGAAGAGTGGGCCAGGACATCTGCCGAGCTGGTTCAAAAAAGCGGGATGTTCAAACGAAATACATTCAACCCGATGTATCCCGGGACACTGAATGCAGACGGTACGGAGATGCCGGTATTGTTCTTTCCGATCTATGAGGTAACGGAGCTTGCGGAGATCGCAAAACGAACCGAAGAAGTCTGTGTCATCACTTATGAGGACATGGCGAATGTGATCGCCCATTCCGTAAAAAAAGAACTCAAATACTTTGATGTTGAAACGATGGAGGAGATCGATCCGGATACTGTCATGATCTATGACGCAAACGGATATGAAAAAGGGCCAAGGATGATCGAGGCTGCACTGAGTGAAATCGGAAAGAAGAGTTCTAACGCAGAGATCAAACGAGTGGCTGGAGAACTTGGAATATCATACACAAAGTTCTGTAACAGCGTGGCAAGAGGCGGCATACCAGTAAGCGATGTATTGGAAAGAATGAAACTGGACGAACTGCCGGACATCGCTAACGAGAAGAAACAGACCGCAAGGATAGACACGACATCAATATCGATCGTTGTGAGCGACACATTCGCCAGCAAGGTAAAGCAGGCCGCGAAACTGCATGGTGTGAATGTGTCAGCATACATAAAGAATCTGATTGCGGAAACAGTGAATGAAGACAGCCGCAGATATGACGAATACGTCGCCAGGGAGAAAGAAACTTGGAACACATAAATAGAAAACCAAAGACCTTAAATAGAAATCAGAAGAACGCGATACTTGTGACACTCCTCACGTTGCTCATGATGGCGGCTTCCTGTATTGCCGGATATGCGGGATACAACATATTCAACGAAACACAGGAGTACAGGCAGTCAGATGAAGCATATGACTTTGTATTAGGAGAAGCATCCTCGGACGAAACAGAATACACGATCGACTTTGATACTCTTGCGAAGATCAATCCTGACATCACCGGATGGATAAGGATGGAAGGGACACCGATCAATTATCCGGTGGTCTGGTCAGCGGAGAAAGGCGACTATTACCTGAAGCACTTGTTCACCGGAGAATACAACAACGCCGGATGCGTGTATATCGATCCGCACAACAAAAGCGACATGAGCGACAAGAACACGGTTATCTATGGTCACAACATGCGAAACGGAACAATGTTCGCCATGCTTGCAAACTACAAGAATCCGGAATTCTATAAGGCTGACAGGAAAGTGTACTATCTCACGTCTGATGGTCGAGCGTTTATGTTAGAGCCATTTGCGGGATATGTTACAGTGGGCAGTGATGCATATGTTCAGGTGAGCTTTGCGGATGATGAGGATTTCATGGACTATGTGAACGCAAAGATCGAACGGAGCACATTCAAAAGTGAGATACAGATTACGCCGGACGATCAGATCGTAACGTTAAGCACATGCAGTTATCATGCGAATGATGGACGGTTTGCATTGTTCTGCAAATCTACGGAGATTGATGTCGAGCAAGCGTTAGTAATGTAAACTAAAAAAGAAAGATAAATCGGGATTTGAGGAGGTATTAAGTGAATAAAGCAAAAGCTATCATATATGCGCTTCTCGCCGCGGTGTTTTACGCCGTAAACGTGCCGGCGTCTAAAATGTTGTTACAGCACGTCGGTCCTACGACAATGGCGGCGCTTCTGTATCTCGGCGCCGGGATCGGGATCGGAGTTCTGTCGCTGTTCAACAGAAAAGGCAGAGAAAAGTCCGAGCGGCTCTCAAAAAAAGACCTGCCGTTCGTTATCGGAATGATCGTTCTCGATATAGCGGCTCCGATCTTTCTTATGCTCGGTATCAGCTACGGCTCGTCCGCAAACGCCTCACTTCTCGGTAATTTTGAGATCGTGGCGACCACGGTGATCGCGCTGTTCATATTCAAGGAAGCGGTTTCAAAGCGGCTCTGGACAGCGATCGCATTGATCACGCTGTCAAGTATCATCCTTTCTTTTGAGGGAACAGACAGCTTCCGTTTCTCTCTCGGGTCGCTTTTCGTGTTGATCGCCACCGTTTGTTGGGGCTTTGAGAACAACTGCACGAGAAACATTTCTTCCAAAAGCACCTATGAGATCGTCGTACTGAAAGGCGTTTTTTCTGGGCTTGGCTCGCTCGTGATCGCGCTGATCAAACGCGAGGCTATGCCGGAGCTTCCTTATATCGCGGTGGCGCTGATCCTCGGTTTTGTCGCCTACGGGCTCAGTATTTTCCTGTACGTAAGAGCGCAAAACGTGCTTGGAGCGGCAAAAACGAGCGCTTATTACGCGGTCGCTCCGTTCGTCGGCACTTTCCTTGCTTTCGTGTTTCTGCGTGAAAAGATCACTTGGGCTTATATCGTCGCGCTGATCGTGATGACGGCAGGCTCGGCGCTCGTTGTGATCGATACGTTGATAAAGCACCACGCGCATATTCATCAGCACACCTTCACGCACACGCACGACGGAGCAACGCACACGCATACGGTAACTCACACGCACGGGCACGATCATTACGTGAACGACGACAGACACGGACACCGGCATACGAAAGCGGAGCTTGAGAAACTTCCGGGCGCGTTGCATTGACAAATTCCAGTTTCGTACTGTAGAAGCGTAGATAATAGATGATTATCTGCGCTTGTTTCATAATAAGGGATACAGATGGCCTGACGAAATTCCAGTAGGGATATCAGAAGATACTCCCGACGACAAACAGTCAGCCACCCCCTTATTATTA
>JAFUFO010000002.1 GCA_017469885.1 Solobacterium sp. | reverse complement strand
GAAAGAAGTGAAATGACTTCTGCTTCTACCGGTGTGCATAACAGATAGATGAGATCATCCCACCGGCCAAATTCCGCAATGAAAGGAAGGTTTGGAATAAGCATATTGGCATAATGCTTCGCAAGTACTTGAAACATGATTCTGCCCGTGCGACGTTCCCCTAATCCGCCACGGATATCACGTGTATAAAACGCCAGTCTTAAAGCAAGCAATGGATTTTCAATGATTGCTTTTTGGAAGACTGTTTCGATTTCGGAGTCTGTACGATTTCGCATTGCCCCGCATATGGCAAAGCAATCCAAAAGCGCGCTGCCGGATGTACGATGACAATCCGCACCGTTTTCGGTGAAAGTCCAGTTCTGTGTAAGTGCTATGGAATTAAGAATTGTCATCGTTCACTTCTCCTTTCAAACAACATGAGATGGTTCCTTATTCAACACGGCACAGGAACGCATCTCCTCTTTATCTCTCACATATATCAATAAGATCTGAGTACTTGGTTTTGCTGTATGTGCCGATTTTTAGTAGACTGCTTCAATTATTTACAAAGCTAATCTCCTACTCCCTGTTGAGGCATACTCAATATAATTCCAATGCAATACCTTGTCTGTAACCCGGTGGTTTAACTCTCTTCATATTTGACTAATGTATTGATATGCAATTTTCTTGTTGCTAAGCGAGGTGCGGAAAATAGACCGTTGTTCAGCATGTCATCTGTACATATTGTGCATTTCCACATCTGCATTTGGGAGGTGGAGGTTCAACAGTTTCTAGTACTCTTCCCAAGGTCCTATCCATTCACAGCTTTCTCTTTGACGCTTGTCCCTGGAACGTTTCTTCTCAGTGCTCTTCAGCGCATAGATGTGCTCAAGCTGATTTTTTTCTTATTATGAACAGATTCGGATTTCCATATACTATAAAAATACAGAGGCATAGAAAATGACTGCAGATTTTAAGATGAATGAGAATAATGAGCTCTATTCTGCCATGCTGCCGGCTCTGAAACAGGCGCAATTCGGAAGTTTTCTGATTCTTCCGTTTCAATTTGAGGAAAACGGATTTAACAGCATCTGGGCTGACACTAACCTGGTTCCGAAAAATATAACGACTGTGGATCTGAATGAGATTGCCCGATCCATGATGAGCAAAGACGGACATATGAGCATCGGGAGCTGCTGGATGGTTCCCCGGGATGTGCTCTTCCGGGAAATGGCAGACGTTCCACTCAGCGGGAAGCAGGTATCTTTCCGTGCGGATACAGACAGCTGCAGCAGGAGTTTTTCGCTGACAGACAGCTGGCTCTATATGTTTCATTCTCAGGTCGCCTTTTTTGCACTGGGCATTGTCTTTGATGAGATTGAAACACTTGCGGACATTGTTAATCTCGGCGGCGTCAGCAGCCGCGCCGCATTCAGTTATGAGGATGAGAACGGCCGCCACGCATTTTCACTTGCCGCATGGATCGAACAGTTTGCATCTAAAGCAGGTCTGCAGCCTTTTTTCAGCAGCAGGGAAAATCCGTTTATGGATGTATTTACGGAAACGCTTGCCGTGATCCCCGAACGGTTTACAGATATGGCAGTGATGAGGCAGGCCGCATTCAACCTCCATCTTATGATTCCTTTCACTAAGCCGGTCACAGACAATTCGGAAGAGGATGTGCGGTTTATTTATGCAAAAGCCGATGAGATCTCTCAAACGTACCGCTGGGCAACCTGTATTACAAGCCAGACGGAATCCTATATTGTCGCTGATCCTGAAATGGATCTCGGAAAACAGTTAGAGGTCAGGGGAAGAGCCGGGCTTCCTGTAGTCATGCTTGCCCTGTACGAAAAATACACCTGCCTGCATTATACGGATGTGATTGCCGGAACAGATCTTCGGCATCTGAAGAGGATACAGAGGCTTAAGCGGGAAATGCTGGAATTTCAGGCTTACGGAACAATTGCACCGGCAAATTTCTCCCGGTGGTATAACATCCGGCTTATTTACAGTGCACTCCTCGAATTGAACGGGGTTCCGGAGGCAATCGCTGATGTGGACCATAAAATCAATATCCTGTCTGAGTATCAAAGAGAACTTGAATCCCGAAGAGCAGACCTTTTGACAAATCTGATCACGGCATTTGGCATTGTTTCCATTCTTGCGTCCGTACTGACGATCATACAGATTCTGCTTGGCGGAGACTATGCACTCTGGAACGCACTGATTTTGACGGTTGTCGTAATGTGTCTTGTCTTCTTTTTAGCTTTATTCCACAGAAGAAATTGACAAACCAAATGATACGAGGGTCGACAAATTGACTATCGTTAAGTCCTGAAATGTCATTCTCCATATAACTTCGTACATATTGAACATTTTCCCTGAACTTTTTTCAGGGATTTTTCTTTTCTGTCACTAAAGAGAATGGTGAAGGAGGACATTGATATGTCTAAATTGTTTTTTGATTCTCACGATTCTTTCTCAGATTCCCACTGACCACTCGCTTGGTTCCCTTCCCGACTCAGAGATATTCGATCTGCTGGAAGAGTTCTATGCAGTCGAGGGGTCTGACAGCCCGGAACTTGATCCCTTTGAAAAGAATGCGCCGGTGCTCAGTCAGGAGGAGGCACGTCTTTGCGACATGATCATCGACCGTATGGAAGCCGGAGGGTTGAATCCGCAGGCTGCGATGCTGCTGGTTTCGATGTACGCCTGCAGCGTGGAAGAACGGGTCATGCGTTCGGAGGTGAACAAGTATGTTTGCTAAGACGACCGCAATGGCGGCGAGGAAATTTCTGAGCAAGCTGCCGGAAGAGGTGGTGATGCTGGCGTTAGAAGCCGTTGAACTTCAGGCGCGGTTAGATCGTGTGTCCGATAGACATACTCGTGATGACATTCAACATCAGCTGGAACTGATCAATCGAAGAATCATCCATAGCGCTATAAATATGTTCTATTGACAAGTGAAAATACTGTCTTACCTGTAAGCCACGCAGGCAGGACAGTATTTTTTCTTATGCCGTAAAAACTGCTTCTTTCAGCCGGATATCCGCCCGGAACAGGTCACCGTCGATCGCAAGCGAGAACGTTCCGCCCATAAGCTCCGTAAGACTCTTTGCGATATTGAGTCCCAGTCCGCTTCCTTCGGAATGCCGGCTTTCATCGCCCCGCACAAACCGCTCCATGAGTTCTTCCGCACTGATGTTAAGCGGCTCTCTGGACACATTCTTCACGGAGATCACAACTTCTTTGTCTTTCCGGTCTGCGGAAAGATACACTCTTGTGCCTTCCATGGCGTACTTTTCCGCATTGGACAACAGGTTTGAGAGAACTCGCCACAGCAGCTTTCCGTCGGCGGCAGCCATCAGCTTCTCCCCGGAGACCTGAAGCACCGGCTGAATGTTTTTTTCGTTCAGTTTCCCGTCGTATTCCGCAAGCGCCTGTTCCAGCAGTTCCTGCACATTCACGGCAGTCAGCTCCGCTTTCAGGGCGCCGCTTGAAGCTTTCGAAGCCTCCACGATATCTTCGGTCATCTTTTTCAGACGCTTTGACTGACGCATCAGCGCATCCAGATATTCCTTCTCCTGATCCTCCGTATGTTCCTTCTGAAGCAGATCGGTATAGCTGATGATGGAAGTAAGCGGTGTGCGGATATCATGACTCACATTGGTGATAAGCTCGGTCTTCATCCTCTCGCTGCGGGTTGCTTTATCGATCGCGATGGCAAGTCCGTCGCTGATGGAGTTCAATGCTTCGGCCTGGCGGTGAAAGCTTCCGTACATATGTTTCATCGCATCATCGGAGATGCGGTATTCCGTATTCCCGGATGCGATCGCCTCTGCGGCGGCGGTCAGTTTATGATGCGATAGAAGCAGGTTCACACCGGCAACCGCACACACGGCACCGATCAGCAGTGCCAGAAGATTTGCGGCGGCGTATGTTGGCTGTGTGCCGTAGAAAACCGGCGCAAAGACAATCCATCCCAGCATCAGCACCACTGCGATCCGCATCGGAAGCCGGTACTGTCTCAGGATCTCCTTCAGTTTCTCCCAGCATCGGTACCAGATATTGTTGGTAATCAGAGTATGCGACTTGAATCGCGTCGCCATGCTCATCAGCCAGAAGAAGAACACCAGCGCCGGCGGAATCAGGCATGCGGCCATCACCGGAATCTGATCGGTCATCGGACCATTTCTGTGAAACAGAACTTCCGAATAAATCAGCGGAAGCAGTCCTCCGATCAATAGCGCTGCGGCAATCGTCACAAGATCGAACGGGATACGGTCCAGCCAGCTGAGACGGATTCCTTCCTCACCCCGCACATGTCCTGCGCCGATAAACTCCATCACCAGCACAAGCAGGAAGAGCGCCATGCATGCGGCAAAGATCCATGCCGCGTTTTCCCAGTTTCCAAACAGTCTCTGCATGCGGCTGTAGTCGGTCCAGTTTGAACGGTAACTGTCCTGAACCGGAAGTCCTTTCTGCACGTGCAGAATTACGCGGTAACCGGTATATCCCTCCGGCAGCTCACTCAGCGGGCCGTCGTACCAGTACGATCCCTGCGCATTCCAATCCTCACCGGGAACGCCGAATTCAATCGTATATTTATCTGTATCCTTCTGATTCGATGCATTTCCCTCAATCATCGTAAGTGAACCGGATGAGGTCTGTTTATAGAGCGTATACTGCACATTTGAAGCCGTCGGGCTGTATACTGCCCTGGCTTTTTCAGGATATCCGTTGGAATACATAGATACGATCTGATGGGCATCACCCGTCAGATTGTTTTTAAACGCATCGGATTCCAGATACGGGGTGCTGTCTATATTGCTCTCTTTCATCTCTATGGCAGCGAATCCGGAAAACAGTATTCCGGCTCCCGCCGCACAGAGCAGAATCACTCTGGCAATCTTGAACAGCAGACTGTCACATATGCTTCTTACTATTTTGTTTTTCATAACTGTCCTCCATCATGTAGCCCTGTCCCCAGACAACCTTCAGATATCTCGGTTCCCCCGGGTCGATTTCGATTTTTTCCCGCAGGTGGCGGATATGCACCGCCACAACGCCCTCACTGCCGAGCGGATCTTCGTTCCATACTTCCCTGTAGATCTCTCTGGAGCTGAATACCCTGCCCGGATTGCGCATGAGGAATTTCAGAATTCCGTACTCATACGGTGTCAGGCTGACTTCCTCGCCGTCCGCCGTTACCCGTTTCCGTTTATCATCCAGTTCGATACTTCCGATCGTATATACATCCGGCTCAACGGTCTGCCCGCCGAGCTTCGTGTATCTGCGCAGCTGCGAGCGGACCCGCGCGATCACTTCGGGCGGATTGAACGGTTTGGTGATATAGTCATCCGCTCCGATATCCAGTCCCAGGATCTTGTCGCTGTCCTCGCTCTTTGCAGTAAGCAGAATGATCGGCACATTTGTGATTTCCCGCATCTTCGCCGTGGCAGTGATCCCGTCCATCTCCGGCATCATGATGTCCATGAGCACAAGATCCGGATGTTCCGTCTGAAGCAGACTGATTGCCTCTTTTCCGTCTCCCGCAGTCAGAATGTCATATCCCTGCGCTGAGAGATAAATCTTCAGCGCACTCACAATATCCTTCTCATCATCAACGATCAGTATTTTTGCCATTCCGTTTCCCCTCTTCACCAACAATTTTAGTCTCCGTCACATTAAGAAAACACAGGCAGCACCATTAAGAGTTTCTTAAGATTCACAAAAAAGGTCACCTGCGGTGGCCGTAATTGAGCACTGAGCACTAACGAATGTTTGTGCTCATTTTATAATTGATAGTTTGTTTGACACATCTGGAGAATGCTTCTCTGTACTTTTCGTTTGAAAAAATACTTCAAATAATTTACTAATCTCGTTGTAACTCTTTTCGATTTTTGCATTTTTTTCTAAATATTCTAAATATCCAGTAAAAAAACAATTAAAATATCCTTCTCTCTTTCTCTCCCAATTATGTTCATAATCAACTGACTCCCATATAATCTGCTGAATCGCAAATGATATGTGCGGTTTCAGCAGAATATAGCATATAACACCGTTATAATCTGCTGAATCTGCAATATTCATACTATTATTGATAACTCATTGCAAGAACAGCGACATCCAGGTTTGAAACCGTAAAGGATCCGCTTGATCGCGGCGTTGCCTTACACGTGCTCAACATGGGATTGATTGACAACACCCCTGCCGGACGCTTGATACTTCATATCATGCTGAGCTTTGCGGAGTTTGAACGCGAAATGATTAAGGAACGTACTGTTGCTGACAAAGCAATAGCACGGCAGAAGAAGCCGGACTATCCTGAAAGCCGCCCCAGAAAGATTACTTCTGAGATTATTGAGCAGATACATGCAGGCAGGTCATGGAAAGAACCGGAGATCAGCCGGGCGACATGGTACTGGTATCCCAATCATCAATCATGTGACTGCTTTAACTCTTTTGATGCCAGGCAGAACTTCTATCTTCACGTTTAACAAAAGGCTAAAACAATGTCTTGATAACAACGTGAGCCGGTGCAGTCATGAATCAGTAACAGCACCGGCTCCGTTTTTTAATGTACTTCAGTAAGTACCGCAATACTGTAGGCGGGCATATGCAGAATTCCCTGATCTATCGTAATAGACTGTTCATCGGTATTCAGCACTGCCGCAAGATTCAGCTCTTCATTCAGTACGGTAAGATCCGCATCCCGGCTCTCATCCCGAAGATTCATCACGATCAGAACCGGATCCTCCCCTTCCCGATAACGAATAAATGCCGCAATCGCATCATCACTGATCCCGCCGGCTTCCGCGGTTGTCCCGCTCGCAATGACAGGAAATGCCTTGCGTACTTTGATGACTTCCTTAAACCAGTTATAGATGGAAAGAGGATCACTCATCTGCTCGGAAAGCGGCGGGAACTTCATGTCGACCTGATCCATGTACGGAGGTCCTGCGCAAAGATCCGGGTCATTTGGATCATTGCTCCAGTACATCGGAGCACGCTTGTTTTCGTCCTTCCCGGAGCCCTTCATTCCAATCTCTTCCCCATAGTAGACAAAGGAATTGCCGCTCATGAGAAGACTCATGGCATAGGCCATCTTGGTCTTTGGCCCGTTATCCTGCGGATAGAAGCCGGCGCTTCTTGCCATGTCATGGTTAGTATAGAAAGGCGCATCCACATAATTGGGATTGGATGCAGAGAAGGCTTCCTGGGTACTGAGCATCGCCTGCACATAATCCTTTGCGCTGTAAGCGTTGTTCAGAACAGAACGGATGATGCCTTCGGAATCCGCAAACGGGAAGTCAAACAGCGAATCGATCCCGCTTTCATAGAGGACCGCGATGGACCTTCGATCAGTCCAGGCTTCTCCCACGATATAGCAGTCCGGTTTGATCTCTTTGCAGGTATCGGTGAACCAGCGCATGAAATCCACATTGGATTCCGGATCGCCGGTATAGTAGCTTGTGACCGCATCGAGTCGGAAGCCGTCTGCCCCTTTGTTCAGCCAGAAGGAGACGATATCTTTGATCTCATTGCGTACCGCTTCATTCGAAAGATTCAGATCCGGCATCTCGGACCAGAAGCGTGCCTCATAGTACCAGCTGGATCCGGCAAGCTGCGCATAGCCATCCTGCTGAGAATCCGAGAAGAGATAATACTCCGCATACGGGCAGACAGCTGGGTCCGGTTTACTGCCGGCAGGAAGCGAGCGGTAATAGGAAGCGGCTTCTTGGAACCAGGAATGCCCGGAAGCGGTATGGTTTACCGGAAGATCCAGGAGTACGCGCATTCCCCGTTCGTGACAGTCCTTCAGGAGTGCTTCATAGTCTTCCATTGTTCCAAACTGCGAATCAATCGCACAGTAGTCCTTCACATCGTATTTGTGATACGTATCGGAAGGATGGACCGGGGTCAGCCAGAGCTCATCAAAGCCAAGATCCTGAATGTAATCAAGCTTGGAGCGGATCCCGTTGAGATCCCCGATCCCGTCCCCGTTGGAGTCACAGAACGAATAGACAAAGATCTCATAGGTGGTACGGTAATGGTCTTCCCGGGTAACCAGTTCAAGATCCTGATTGAACGCAGCCATCTGCACAGAAGAAACAGCAGACTCACGTGTGTCTGCTGTTTGAATCGTGCATCCGGAAAGCATAAGAAGCATCGCTGCACCCGCAGCAATCACCCCTTTTTTCCGTGCGGTCATCATCCCTTGACCGCTCCGGACATGCCTTCGACGTAGAAGCGCTGCATGAAGATAAAGAGGATCGCGATCGGAATCGAGATCACGACCGCGCCAGCCGCAAAGCAGGTATACCACTGATAGATATACTCCTTCTGCAGCATGTTCCAAAGGCCGATGGCTACCGTGAACTGATCGGAGTTGGCACGGCATAATACCTTGGCGAAGATAAAGTCGACCCATGGTGCGATAAAGGAAGTCATGACGGTGTAGATGATGATCGGCTTGGCAAGCGGCATCGTGATCTTGGTGAATACCTGCCAGTTCGTCGCACCGTCGATCACCGCAGCTTCATCGATCGAGCGGGGAATCGTATCGAGATATCCTTTTGCGATCTGGAAGCCAAGACCCGCACAGGCGGAATAGACAATGATAAGACCGATGCGGATCGCGGATCCTTCTGTAAGACCCATCGCCTTTAAGATGAAGTACTGGGCGATCATCGTCATAAAGCCCGGGAAGAGTCCAAGGATCATGGCGAGGTTCATGTACGGCTTACGGAACTTGAAGCGCATCCGGCTCAGAGAATACGCAACCGACAGGACGAAGAAGGTGCTGATGATGCAGCAGACGATCGCGATGATCAGCGTATTCATGAACATCTTCGGGAAATTAAGCACGTTCCGATCCGTAAAGAGCTTGATGTAGTTGTTCAGCGTATAGCCCTGGGGAAGGAAGGTGTTCGTGTAAGCACCCGGCTCCGCCCTAAAGCTTGTCAGTACGATCCAGAAGATCGGAAGCAGCCAGATGAAGGCAAGCACCGCAAGCAGGATGTGGACCAGAAGATTCACGATGCGCTTGCGAAGACTTGGTTTGTTATACTTCTCGTTATTCATCACATGAACGCCTCCTCATTCTTGTAGGAACTGGAATTGCGGTAGGTAATCAGGGTCACAATCGTAAGGATCACGAAGGTCATGATTCCGATGACCGCACCAAGGTTGTAGTACTGCTGGTCGATCGTCAGCTTGTAGAGCCACGTGACTAAAAGATCGGTCTGACCTGCGGTATCTCCGACATACGTCGGTCCGCCTCCCGAAAGCAGGTAGATGACATTGAAGTTGTTGATGTTTCCGACAAAGCTTGCGATGAGATACGGGGTCGTGACAAACAGCATGTACGGAAGCGTAATGCTGAAGAAGGTCTTGACCGGACCTGCACCGTCCACTTTGGCCGCTTCATAGAGCTCAAGCGGAATGTTCTGCAGAATACCCGTGACCTGAAGCATCGTATACGGAATACCGACCCAGAGGTTGATCACGATGATCGTGATCCGAGCGAGCATCGCATTCGTCCAGAACGGAATCGGTGTCGTAATAAGACCGAGGTTCTTGAGCAGCATATTCACCGCGCCCGAAGGCTGCAGCATGATGTTCATGATCATGAGCGTGACAAACTGGGGAACCGCGATCGAAAGCACGAAGCAGAACCGCCAGAAACCCTTGGCCTTGGTGTCCTTGCGGTTGATGATCAGAGCCAGGATCATGCCGAGGATGTAGTTCAGGAACGTTGCGAAGAACGCCCAGACTACCGTCCACGCCAGGACATGCCAGAACTGACGGCCGATATTGCCGTTCATGTTCAGGACACGGCCGAACTGATGGAGACCGTCCCAGTCAAACAGCATCAGATGCTCGTCTTCCTTGGAATAGGTCGTAAAGGCCATCGAAATCATGTATACAAGCGGAACGATGTTAAAGATGAGAATGCCAAGGCACGGCAGCGTCATCAGGGTGATATGAAGGTTTCCGTCAAACAGTGCCGTGATGTCTTCTTTGAGACTGCGCACATGTTCGCCCCTCTCGATCATCTTCTGAAGCTTATAGGAATGACGCATCTGCAGAACCCAGAGCACAATGATCGCCGCAATGACAAACAGCGTAATGACCCCGGCAAGCAGGATCTGCTGGGAGTTATCGCCCACAGTGTACTCATAGATCTGCTTGGCTTCATTCCAGACCTTGCCCTGCGCTTCGGTGCCTAGACTCGGCATCATAGAAAGATTATGAAAGCCGGTATTGATCATGTAGAAAAAGAAGGCAATCTCACACAGAAGAACCATGATTCCCTTGATTACCTGCCTGTGCATGATTATACCGATGCCCATCACAAGCGCGGAAAGCCGGGTCCAGAGGTCTCCTTTTTTCAGTGCATTGCCGATACTGATTGTTTCATCCATAAATGATTAGTCCCTTAATAACAGTCAGAGTGACGGAACGAATACGGCCGGACTGCTGGAGTCCGACCGCAGCCATTCCTGAAATGATGGTTGTGTTACTGAACCGCAGAGGTGTTCATGGCCTCGTTCATGGATTCTGTCTTTTCTGCCGCATTGTCATGCGTAACAGTTCCTGCAACGAGTTCCTTGCCCATGGACTCTGCCGGTCCCCAGTAGTTGCCCATATCAGCCTGGAGCGGCTGAACGATGGAAGCGTATCCCATGGTATTCATCTGTGCCTTTGCGAGAGCGTCATCACCGACGTTGATATTGGAATCGGTCGGGATGATGTTGCGCAGATCATAGTGATCCTGCTGAGCGGATGTGCTTCCGAGGTATGCCGCAAGTGCAACTGCAACCTCCGGATGCTCGCTGTAGAGCGCGGTTGCCGGGTTGACGCCGATTGCCTTGGAGCCTGCGAAGGACTTCATCTGCTTTCCATCCATGATGGTCGGTGCCGGTGCGATGCCGAGGTTATCGCCATAGGCATCCTGTGCCTTCTGGTAATCCCAGGTTCCGGAGAAGAATGCCGCAGCATCTGCGTTGTTGGAAACATCACCGTTGGAGAAGTTCGGGTTCGCCGCGAGATCAACGAGGTAGTTGGTAACTTCAACTGCCTTATCTCCGCTGAAGTCGATACCAGCAGCAACGTCATTGCCGTCTGCGCCGAACAGTGTGCAGCCGTTGGCTACATACATTGCGGCAATGTACCAGGAGTTTTCAAGCGGGAATGCGACCTTGCCCTTTTCGAGCATTGCATCAAGAGACTTGACATCGTCTTCGGTGAATACGCTCTTGTCGTAGTACATGAACCAGGTATTGGCGGTAAACGGTACACCATAGACAGAGCCGTCATACATTACGGTATTAACGGTCGTCTCGGAGTTGTTTGCCTTGATCGCATCAACGGTCTTTCCGCCGAGTTCAGCGATTCCGCCAGCCTTCAGCAGATCAGGGATCTGGTCGTTCGCAAACATGTAGACATCTGCGGCAGCGCTCGGGTCAGTGGAGACGTTGGTCTTCGCATCACCTTCGGAGCAGACACCATAGTTGAATGTGAGTTCCCAGTCAGGATGTTCTGCAGCGAACTTCTCGCATTCGGTCTGGAGCCACTTGCCGTTGTCATCGGACTGATCTTCCTGCGGTCCCCAGACGGTTACGGTCGCAACGACCTTCTCGTCGGAAGTGCCCTCATCAGAGCCGCCGGATGTGGATGTGCCTGCGGAACTTCCTCCTCCGCAGCCAGCGAGCAGGCTTGCGCATAACAGTGCAGCGAGGCCTGTTCTGAAAATGTTGTTACTGTTCATCTTACTTTCCTCCTTTAAAACTAAACAGTATTTTTTGTTCCCGGGATACATTCTTCCCGGATAAAACCTTCATGATTCGCAGTACCCTGAGCGTTCTGCTTTGAGCGAATAAAACAAAAACAGCTCATCGGTATGCACATGGTTCTGCCCCACGTTTTATGAACACTCTGTCTGCGCTTGAATAACACACAGGTATGTCCTTCCATCGGAGCGGTGATTGACTGCCAATGATCCCGTACCGATGGTGCAGCCTGTGTATTCCTCACACAGGTCGTTCCCTGCAAAACCAGCACTTCTGTTAACGTTCCCGGTAACGTTTCCAGCCAATTTCATGATAGCGCTTGCGAACGGAATGTCAATGAAGCACAACCCTCTTCGGGGGTTTTCTCTGCACAATATTCTGTTCCCTGCGGTCAGCAGTCTTTCTCCAAATGCCAGATATCATTGTTGTACTGGTCGATCGTTCTGTCGGAGGAGAAGTAGCCCGCCTTGGCAATATTGACTGCCATCTTCTTTGCCCAGCCCATTCTGTCCTCATAAGCTGCCAGAGCCTTGTCCTTGGTCTTGCAGTAACTCTCGAAGTCAGGGAATGTCATGAACCAGTCTTTGCCCAGCAGCGCGTCGTAGAGCTGCTTGAGAAGCTTCCTGTCGCCGGCTTCGAGCATCTCTTCACTGACCAGGAAGTCCACAGCCGCGGCAAGTCTCTTGTCCTTCTTATACCAGTTCTTTGCGACGTAATCCGCGTTCTTATAGT
>JAFUFO010000008.1 GCA_017469885.1 Solobacterium sp. | reverse complement strand
CACAGTATTCATACAAAGCAGGATAACGATTCTCAGTGATACAGATCTTTACGATACCGTACATAAGAGGAGCCTCCCTTCTTCTGAATACAAGCAAAGAGTAACAGAGAACACTTACAAAAATTATGCCACGCCAACGATAATACGGATATTATATCTGATATTACGAATACTTCAAGTACAGCAGTACACAATCTGCACATTGTCTAACAAGTGAATACCGATTGTCATCTATTCAAAAGATAAAGCGCGATTCATCACCACCCATGCGGTACCCGAAAGGCTTTGGTTGGTGTATTCTCGCGTTTGGAATAAACTTTTTCTGATTTTGCGCGCGTAAATTCTGACTTCCCTTCCTAAAAGATAAGCAGGAGATTGAAAAATACCGATGCCAAAACAACAGAAAAAACAACGAAAACAGAAAGATCTCGCCGAGAAAAAACTGCTCGACTGTAACGATGTCTTTGCGGATATCATAAACGCAGTCGTGTTTCAGGGGAAACCGGTTATCCGACCGGAGGATCTGAGAGAGGTACATCCGGTTTCCGCATACAGTGAAGGGGATTTCCGTCAGCTGGAGCGGGATATCGTAAAGCGCTGGGTAAAGGGAAAGACGACACTCTGCTTTCTGGGTGCGGAAAACCAGAATGAGATTGACCCGGATATGCTGTTCCGCAATATCGGTTATGACGGTGTTACCTATCGGGAAGAACTAAACCGGGGAAAGGAACGGTATCCGGTGATTACCTTCGTTCTGTATTACGGAGATAAGCCATGGAATAAACCGTTGACCCTGTATGAGACACTGGGGAACATACCCGAAGAACTGAAACATTATGTGAATGACTATCAGATGAATCTGATTGATGTGAAGCGGATGGATAAAGAAACAATACAACGATTACAGTCAGATTTCCGGGTAATCACGGAGTACATACAGAATGGAAACCGGAGAGACTATCAGCCGGATGACACAAGAAGAATCGTTCACGCAGAGGAGGTAGGAGCGTTTATGAGTGAATACACAGGTATTAATTATTCGAGTGCGGTACAATCATTACGTAAGAGGCGTAAGAAGATAACGATGAAGAGCTTACTGTCAGAAGCAGAGAAGAAAGAGATCCTTGATGAGGCTACTGTAAAGACTTCTGCCGCATATGTGCTGAATCTGATGAAGAAAAAGCACATGTCGATTGAGGACATATTTGAAACTCTTGAAATTCCCACAGAACTTCAGGAAGCGGTACTGGAAGAAGTCAGGAGACTTTCGTAAGGATCTCTGCGCATCGACATTCAATCCGGGCGGGGGAAGCCCCGCCCATTTTCATAATGCGTAATACGAATAAACGAATATTATGTTATCATGGATCTGTATCACCGCCAGCAATCCCCCAGTTAAGAGGCGTAAGAAGATAACGATGAAGAGCTTACTGTCAGAAGCAGAAAAGAAAGAGATCAATGATAAGGTAACCGCTGATGTCACAAAGAAAGTAACAAAAGATGTTACAAAGAAGGTGACCGCGGACGTTGCCGTGAAGAACTTTGCCGCATGTGTGCTGAATCTGATGGAAACATTACATCTTTCGTATGAAGATGCTGTTTCCGCATTGAAGATTCCAACAGACCTTCAGGAAGCGGTACTGGAAGAAGTAAAGAAGCTCTCGTAAGGGATCTCTGAACATCGATAATCAATGAGGGCGATGCGCAATTCTGACAGAAACATACGGTCAGAATAACCGGTATCCGTTAGAATGTATCTGAAGGAAATGTAACGTATGTCAAATATCAGAGACCGGGGTGTGATTGATATCACACTGGAAGAAGACGGGAAGTATATCCTGATCATTGCGGATGATATGGAGTGGGGTTTTGACAAGCGTCAGAACCATGTCAGACTCCTGCAGGACAAGATCAATGATTATCTGAGTTATATCGGCAGCGGGCAGGCTGCACAGGCAAAGCCCGGACTCCGTCCGGTCATCCGCGTGCTGGCCAAATATGCCTACAGTCAGTATGCGATTGACTATCTGGAGCGGGTAAAGGCATTTGTAAAACAGAAGGATGATATCTGTGACATTGAGTGGACCCATTCTGCAGAAGATGGTCCGTTTGAGGACGGCTGGTCGGATGACTTTGTCTATGACGCCACAAAGATCTACCCGAGATTAAAGAAGAACTGGGCAGATAACCCGTTGGAATCCGTAGCCATGACACCGCCGGATGCCTCTTCTCCCAACTATCCGGACCAGATGGTCATGATCCGCTGGATGGACAGCTACATCGGAATGTTTGTACAGGATATGGGCAATGTACTGACCTATATCACCTATGACCTTCTGCCGGAAGATACGGATGTCATGGAATTACAGAAGAAGGCATTTGAGAATCTTGCCCGGGATATTACCTACCGCAGTGCGAAGTCAAAGGAACCGGGCATCTGCGGCATTCTGGCAGGCGGAGACTTTGAGGCGGAGAGCTTATGCATCAACAGCATCTGGGAACAGGTCTCCGATGAGCTGAATGATGATGTACTGATCTGTGTACCGACCAAGGACATTGTGTTCTATACCGCCGCCGGTGATTCCGGACGGGTAAAGAAGATGTTCCGGATGGCAAAGGACATGTATGAACAGAATCAGAAGGAAACCCCGTATCTGATCTTCTCGAACGATGTCTTCCTCTTTGACCGGAAGACAAAGACGCTGTCGATCAGTAAACAACACAGTTTCATGAAGGTATCCCGCTTCTGGTAAGACGGGACGGAAACAGAAGAAAACGACCGCGAACGGTCGTTTTACTTTTGTTTCGGGTATGACTGCGGCAGGCTCCGCAGTCATTATTTCACTTTCGCTCCGTCAAAGATGACGACATTCATCCGGTGGGTTTCCACATCCTGCCAGACACCGGATTTAATATAGGGCTCGGAGTCAAGATATTCCTGAAGGGCTTCCGGACTCTCAAAATCAATGACAAGGGCGGAGCCTTTCATCGTTCCTTCTTCATCAAGCAGGCCTCCGGCACAGAGTATCTTTCCTCTGATCGAAGAGAGATTGTCAAGATGTGCCTGCCGTACTTCAAGACGTTTTTCGAGCATGTTTTCGCCGTCGAGGGCGCGGATCATATACTGCATGGGATGTTCCTCCTTATATTACTCATTGTACGGAATGATTCCGCAGACCGGCGCTCGTTTGCCCATAACTGGCATTCCCGGATTCCCGGTTCCTTTTGTTTCTGTTCTTCCGGTTTTTCCGTCATAATGGATAGTAAGAAAGCGGAGCACATATCATATGACGCAGAATGACAGAATTACGAAGAAGAATCTCTGGATGTTTCCCATTGGGACCATTGGCCGTGACATCATCTACAACCTTGTCACAAGCTATCTTCTGGCCTTTGTCCTGTTTACAAGAAACCTCAGCACTGCCCAGCTGTCGGCGATTACCGCAATCATGGTCGGGGCACGTGTCTTTGACGCCCTGAATGATCCGATCATGGGCAATATCATTGAGCGGACAAGAACCAGATGGGGGAAATACAAACCCTGGCTTCTGATCGGTATCCTGACAACCTCACTGGTGGTATATGCCATGTTCAGCACAACACTTCAGGGCTGGGCGTTTGTCGGATTCTTCGGCCTCATGTATTTTGCCTACAGTATTACCTATACCATGCACGATATCTCCTACTGGGGCATGGTTCCTTCCCTCAGCTCGGATGCGGATATCCGCAATCAGTTCACCTCCCGAGCGACGCTGTTTGCGGGCATCGGAGGGGTCCTCGCGGCGTCATTCATTCCGCTGTTCACCGCCGGTGACAGTGCGATCGGCGGAAATGCCGTAACGGCATATGCCATGGTTGCGCTGGGTGCCGCAATTCTCGGCCCGCTGTTTCTATCCTTTACGATCTTTGGTGTAACAGAGGAGCGGAATGCG
The DNA here is from genome assembly GCA_017469885.1 of Solobacterium sp. Classification (GTDB taxonomy): domain Bacteria; phylum Bacillota_I; class Bacilli_A; order Erysipelotrichales; family Erysipelotrichaceae; genus Bulleidia. The sequence goes on along the minus strand of JAFUFO010000008.1, from coordinate 96,489 downwards.
AATGATGAACCGGCACCTCCGGTCAGTCTGAAGAAAATCCTTTCCGTATTTACCGGAAACGGTCAGCTTGTCTGGATCGCAGTGATCTTCCTTCTCCAGCAGGTGGGCAACGGCCTTGTGCTGTCGGGCATCGGACAGACCTATATCTATGTGGAATTCGGATACAAGGGCGTGTTCTTCACGATGTTTCAGATGCTGGGAATGCTGGTAACAGCGTTCCTCATGATCTTCTATCCGGCGATTTCCCGGAAAATAACAAGAAAGAACCTGATGCATTATCTGATGATCATCAGTACGGTCGGCTATGTGCTGATGCTGGGATCGGGACTGCTTCCGCTGTCCTCCGGAATCCGGTTCGGAATTCTTACATTCGGATATATGCTGGCGAACTTCGGCCAGTACGGCTTCTATCTGATCATGATGATCTCCATCATGAATACGGTCGAATACAACGAATATGAACACGGTGTACGGGACGAGGCGATCATCGGTTCCCTGCGTCCGTTTGTCACAAAGCTTGCGTCTGCGCTTACTGTCGCAGTCGCAAACCTCACCTACATCATCTTCGGCATTCTGAAGTATACCAACGGCATCTCCCAGTATGAGCAGGCAGCCAATGCCGGAACGATCTCCGCAGAACAGAAAGCCGATGCGATCACGGAACTGTTAAAAGGCGTACAGCGCGGGCAGTCCTTCGGTCTGCTTGCGGTGATGACAATCGTTCCGTTCCTTCTGATGTATGCCTCCTATGTACTGTACCGGAAGAAGTATATTCTCGATGAAGCGGAATATGAGCGCATCTGTGCGGAAATGGAAACACGCAGAAAGAGAGCTGCGGCATGAGCCTTACCAAAGCAATTTTGAAGTTTGCGGCTCCGCTTCCAAAGATCGAATCCTTTCAGAACTATCTGTTTGTCGGACCGCATCCGGATGATATTGAGATCGGCGCAGGCGCCACCATCGCTGCGCTTAGCAGTATGGGAAAACATATTTCATTCGTCATCTGTACGGACGGAAGATACGGTCTGGACTATGCCCCGGAAGGGACAACACCGGAGGAGCTGATCAAACTTCGCAGGCAGGAATCCATCGCGTCAGCGAACGTACTCGGGGTTACGGATGTGACATTCCTTGGCTTTTCAGACGGCGGGTTTTATGACGTCAATGATCTTCGCACCGCACTTGCAAAGGTGATCGGTGAAAAGAAGCCGGATATTATCTTTGCGCCGGATCCATCGGTGACCAGCGAATGTCATCCGGATCATCGCAATGCCGGGAGACTCTCCCGGGAGCTTGCCTTTTTTGCGCCGTTTGCGGAGATTATGAAACAGATGGGCGCAGAGAGTGCGCCGGTACAGGCCATTGCCTTTTATATGACCGCAAAGCCCAATCGCTATGTCAGTATTGGAAAGCATTTCTCCACCCAGCAGGATGCAGTCTTTGGCTGCCATAAAAGCCAGTTTCCGGAACACAGCCCGGAATACAGATCCATTCCGCTGTATCTGAAACTTCGGGCATATGAGTACGGACTGCGCAGCTTCAAAGGGAAGGCGGAAGGGTTCCGGGTCCTTGGCCGGACCCATATGCATTGTCTTCCGGAGACGGGAAACTGAACAGGGGATTCGAAATAACGAAGTTCACTCACACCTTGTCCGGACGGACTGAAAGAATCAGATTTGTTTTGCGATAATATCAAGCAGAAAGAAAAAAGACTTCGTCACAGAATGCGGCTGGTTCTGCAGTGACGGGGTCTTTTGATGTGTCTGAACAGGGAGATCTGCTGTTTATTGAGGGGATGACATGCTCTTAAGTTCGCTGATCGCCTGAATTATGATGCAGATCAGAAAAACAAGATACAGCAGTCCGGTCGTTATCTGTTTCCGGAAAGCAGCCTTTACCTCTTTTGAGGAATCGGAATACATGACTTTGCGGATTTCATATGCATTTTTGAAGTATACGATTATCTGCCAGGCAAACCCGGCAGCGAAAACGATGTAAACAATAACAGGAATGAATTTCTGCATAAACAGTTACCTCCGATGTCCGGTGTCCGTAATTACATGGACCTGATGCAGGATTATTGTATCAGCAGCCTGCGGTGTAATGAAGGAATTATCACATTCGGATGCAGACGCAAAACAGAGCCGCACTTCCGGAAACGGAGGTACGGCTCTGAATCAGATATCCGGCAGGCGGAGTTTCAGTGCGTTTCAGACTTTGCGAACTGTTCTTTCAGTGAAGCCAGCGCCTCGGGTGTAATGCGGGCAATTTTTATGATTTGAACATCATCGAAGCCTTCACCCAGCATCACTTTAATTGTTTCGTGTTTTTCAAGAGTGATGCCTTTTTCCAATCCTTCTTCCAATCCTTCTTCCCGTCCTATTTCCCGTCCTTCTTCCCGCAATTCGTTGCGAAGTTTTTCCATCTGTCTTGCGTTCCATTCTTCGTCAAAAATCATCGCTGTAACCCTCCCGCGTTCAGCCAGTATTTCGTCCCGGATCAGGAAGCTTTCAGGAATTCTTCGTATTACCATGCGGATTGCATCTTTTAATGATCTTCCGCGCGCGGTTTCTTTCCGGATGGCAGATACGATCCAGGTATATTCCTTCAGAGGCCTGCATTTCTCCTGAAGAGATTCGTTAAAACCGCTGTTGATGTTAAACACATGGACAACCACTTCCAGATCAAATGCATTTCCGAGCTCTTCACTACGAGATATCGTATCATAGCTTTCGCTCAGTTTCAAAGTGGTTTCCGCCGGGATTGTCCGGTCAGTGCCGTTATACAGGACAAAAAATCTTGGCTTTGGAAATTTTACAATCCGTGATGAATAAACAGCCTTGATATTCTTATCCGCGATTGCGGCAAACTGTCTCGCCGCATACTCCAGCATACGGAAGGGGAGGTTCGGAGACCAGGTGGATTGATGTTCAAAGAAGTTCAGTGAGCCGCCGTACAGAAAAACAACATCCTCACGAATCTGGATATACAGAACATTACCCATCTCCTGGTATTGAATTTCCTCGGGATCGGTATAGTCCTTCCCGCTCAATGCATTAAAAAGGGAAAGCGTCCAATCCTTATGTTTCCTGTTTCCAAACAGGAATCGGAACATGGAATCGCGGTATTCGCGGTTTGGCTTAACAGGCTGTCTGTGTTTGTGTCTGGTTTTGCGCATAACTGATGAGCACCTCCTGCTATTCTTATTTCGTCGGAGTGTCAAAAATACACGCGTGATTCTTCCAAATTTTTATTAAATTTTGTTTTTGTTCTGCCTGGGACTGAAACATCTTTCATTTTTGAATCTGCCGACCGGATTTAATCCACCGGTGTCTCCATAAACTCATCGATTGCGTTCAGCACGGGGAGGGCATAGTTCTCCCCGCCGAACAGCCACTGTTCATGTGCCATGTCAAATTCCCGGATCTCCGGATCATGGAAGTATTTTCTGTACCGCTTTAAATACTTCTCTCCCATCTTCGACGCATAGATGAAGTGCACTTTCGTATGCGGCACACGGATATCATCCTGAAGCCAAGTGAGCAGGTCACTGTAATATTCGTTGCGGATCGATTCCGGAGAAAATCTCGAGAAGCATTCCAGAAAACGGTCCGCGGTATCATCATTCATCTCGAAGACCTTTTTGAGTTTCTCCTTTGTTGAGGCTTTCTTTTTCTCATTCTTTGTAAATCCTGTAAGCAGCGGCACCACCAGCTTCGACTGGAGCCATGCGCTGAATCTGCCGCTCTGGTCGAGATCCGGACTGCCAAAGATACCATGGTCAAGATGCACGTTCTGACGCTGAATCAGCTGCCCGACAAACGAACTGCCGAGCGAAGAACCGATGGCGCCGTCAATCCTGCCGTTATAGTTCTCTTTGATGTAGTTCTCGATCTTCTCCGTAACTGTAATCATGTCGGGAAAGATGCGGTCACTGCCGTCAAACCCGTCATAGTTCACACAGACCAGGTGATATTTTTCACCGAGCCTGTCCTGAACAGAGCCGAAGTTTGTCTGATAATCGCACGCTGTCCCGGGCAGAAGAAACAGCACCTTTCCTGTTTTCAGCCCCATCTCATCAAACTGCATAGATACCTCCTGCAACTGTTAAATACAGCCCTTATAGTTTGTTAATACAAACTATATCACATGGTGATTCCCCGTGTTTGCGGAAGACAGGGGAACTATCGAACCGGGTCAGGAGATATCTGCTGGTTCTGACACCGGCAGGCTGTTCTGGTGTACGCAGATCCTCGTTCTGATGCAGGACATGGAACTGCCGTTTCTGTATCCTGCAAAGAGAACCATTCTTTGCGCAGGCGGAACCGGCAGACTATGTTTTTCCGGATGGAAGTAAGAGCCGCATCGACGGGGTTTCCTGACACGGTGCAGTCTTCTGAACCCGGTCTTTGGTTTTCCTGGGTTTGTGACTGTGAAACAATATAAAATAGATACGGACCGTAACCGGTACAGAATGATGGAGAATCCTATGACGATCATAAAAACCATACAGGGTGATATCACAAAAGTCAGTGAAGCAGAAGCCATTGTAAATGCCGCAAACAACAGTCTTCTCGGAGGCGGCGGGGTGGATGGAGCCATCCACCGGGCAGCCGGCCCGGAACTGCTGAATGAGTGCCGCACCCTGCATGGCTGTGATACCGGAGACGCAAAGATCACAAAGGCGTATAACCTGCCGTGCAGATATGTCATTCATACCGTTGGCCCCATCTATTACGGCGGCAGCCGGAATGAAGAGGCACTGCTAAAAAGCGCATATACAAGATCTTTACAGGTGGCGGAAGAACATGGAATACGCAGTATCGCATTTCCGTCCATCTCCACCGGTGTATACGGATATCCCGTAAATGATGCGGCAGGGACTGCGGTATCTGCCGTCCGGGAATATGTATCCGCCCATCCGGATGCCTTTGATCTGGTAATGTGGGTATTGTTTGATGAGAAAACAAAAGCTGCCTATGATCAGGCAGTAGAGAAGTAAAAGGACAGGAGTTACAGCTAATGGAACACAGAAACAGCTACACGATACCGGCATGTATCATCGCAGCTTGCCTTGCGGCAGTATGCGGATTCTATGCCGGAAAACATGCAAAGAGCAGTATACCGGAGACAGAGACCGCTGCCGCAGAGCCGGTACAGGAAACGGAAGTGCAGGAGACTTCGGCAGATGAGCCGACCGAGCTGCAGTTATTGAACCGGGAAGCCGTCAGTCATATGAGTGATGAAGGCAATACGATCTATGTCATCGGACATAAGAGCCCGGACTCGGATACGGTATGCAGTGCAATTGCCTATGCAAGATTACTGAACCTGTTGGGATATACGGCAGAACCAAGAATCACCATGCCGGTAAACAATGAGACGAAGTATATCCTCGAACAGGCAGGATGTGAAACACCGGAGATCCTGGAAAGCGCAGCCGGAGAAACCATCTTCCTGGTAGACCACAGTGAATATGCGCAGGCCGCAGATGATATGATCGATGCCCACATCGTGGGCATCATGGATCATCACGGTGTGGGCACGGTCAATACCGGCCACCAGATCGTCTATGAGGCAAGACCCATCGGCGCCACCGCCACCATTGTCTGGCTGGATTATATGAACTACGGCTTTGAGATCGACAGGCAGACCGCGTATCTTCTGTTAGGAGCGGTCTTATCCGATACCTCAAACGGCACAATCTCCACCGCAACCGATGCCGACCGTAAGGCAGTATCTGCTCTGGCGGAACTTGCCGGTGTGGATGATACGGAAGCCCTGTATAAGGAAATCCATGAGCGGGCCATGTCCTATGATGGGATGAGTGATATGGAGATCATGTTCTCCGACTACAAGGAATATGAAGCAAGCGGTGTGAAGTACGGCATCGGACTGATCAACTCCACAAAGGAGGAAACATCAAAGGAACTGGCAGAGCGGATGAAGAACATCGCAGAAGAGGCAATGACCTCGAAGGATGTAGACTACATGTTTGCCTGTGCCGGTATCCGGGAAGGGGATATCAAGGTGGATTACATCATCCCGATGAGTGAAGCATCCAGACAGCTCATGGAGGAAGCCTTCCCGAACTATGATGAATATGACGGCACCTCCTTCATCTTCCGCAACGGCGGACTTGGAAGAAAGACCAAGTTTGTGCCGGGTCTCAATGATTTCTTTGCGGCGCATCCGCATGAATAATACAAAACACAGATCAATATAAGTCCCAAACGCCTGCAGGATATCCTGGGGCGTTTTCAGGTATACACGTTATGGAGACGAACCGGATTCCAGCGCTTCTGATGAAATGGTCCGCTGTTTCAGCTGCCGGAAAGTCCGAAGCCCACAAGCTTTGGAAGCTCCATCTGATTCTTTGAATCAGCTGGAGAGGATTCACGAAGCAGGAAAGATTCCCGATATCATCTTCCCGGTATTTACCAACGGAACCTATGTGGATGATGAATACTTTCAGTTAATGGATAAATGTCGCAACCTGGTTCCTGTTCTCAGTATTGAGGGCGGTAAGGAGATTACCGACAGTCGCAGAGGTGAGGGTGTCTATGACAAGCTTACGGAGAATATGAAGCGGTTCAATGACCGTGGTCTCATCTTCGGCGCATCCATCACCGTAACAACCGAAAACTATACGGAAGTAACCTCGGATGAATACCTTGACTGGCTTAAGAAACAGGGATGCCGGTTAGTTATATTTGTTGAGTTTGTGCCGGTCACGGATGAAGCACAGTATCTTGCGCCGGGGGATGAAGAACGGCAGTACATTGCGAACCGGCTGGAAGCAGTCCGTTCTGTATCCGATGAAATGGTGCTTCTCTCATTTCCTGGAGATGAGCTCGCGATCGGCGGATGCATGGCTGCGGGACGAGAATTTTTCCACATAAATTCCCACGGCGGGGCCGAGCCGTGTCCTTTTTCACCATATTCGGACATCAATGTGAAGGACACTTCCCTGAAAGAGGCAATCAAATCAAGACTCTTTGCGTCTCTCAGAGATAATCATGTCCTTGAGGCAAAACATGAGGGCGGCTGTGTATTATTCTCTGAACGGGAAACGGTACAGGCGATTGTCAGCGGGATGCATACTTCCGCAGAGTAAGAGTTACAGGTAAGCATGTTGTATGAAGGGCCGGACGTATGATCCGGTTCTTTTTTAGCATTCCCGGCAGTCCTGGCACAATTTATGCAGGAGCAGCCTGTAATATCTGGTTATAAGGGTGCTAAACGCTATAAAATATAAACAGACAGATTTTCTGTGGAAAATCCGTATGAGTATTATTTCACACAAAGAACATTCAACAGAAAAGAGGAAAACAAATTATGCCACAGTAATAATTCGGAATTTTGGCTGGCAAAGATAAAAAGAAATATGGAACGCGACAATGAGGTGAACAAAGCGCTATATGGGCTTGGCTGGAAAGTGCTTCGATTTTGGAGTAAGGATGTGCTAAGTGATATAAACACCTGCATTAATATCATTGATGATTGTGTGGATTCAAATAAAGATTAGTCATTAGTAATCTTTACGCAAATCTTTTACGATAGTTCATTTCATAAAAAATCAAATTGTATTTTTGATTGGAGTTTACCTATGACCAACGCCCCTATGTATCAGATTTCAACACTGCAGGCACTTGCCCTTGGATATACCAGGGGAGTGATTACTGTCGGTGAATTGAAAAAACACGGAGACATCGGTCTCGGTACCTTTGAAGATGTAAACGGAGAAATGATCTTTATTGACGGTATCTGTTACCGTGCCATGGAAGACGGAAGTGTTGCGATTGCCGGTGATGAAATGGGAGTACCATTCTCTTCCGTATCAGTAATGAACGCAAACCGTGTGTTTTCTGTTGATCCGGTAAACAGTATGGAGTCACTGAAAGATATCCTTACATTACGTATTGAAGAAGGCTTTGGTCTGAACAGTATGCATATTGTAAGAATTGATGGTTCCTTTTCCAAAGTTGCCGCAAGATCGGAAGCTCCTTACCGCTCCCAGCATGTCCCTCTCAAAGACATGCTGTCGATGACACAGCGGGACTTTGTATTTGAAGATATTAAAGGCAGCCTTGTCTGTGTGTATTATCCCGACTACATGGATGGAATCAATGCACCGGGCTGGCATCTGCACTTCATCTCGGATGACCGTACCAAGGGAGGACATGTATTTGACCTGGAGATGACGGAAGGCACAGCACAGCTGATGAAGATCGACCGCATTGAAATCCAGCTTCCCAAAGACCCGGCCTTTGATACCTATTCCCTGAAGAATGCGGATCAGAATGACATTAAGAAAGTGGAACAGGGAAACGGGAATTGAATGATGCCACGGATGATCACAAAAGTTATCTGGTCATCGTATTTAGGTTTATAGCCGGAAAAGGGGCGAAAAAGCCACTTTTCATTTTTGTTTGAAAGACTAAGCATTCTGAAGTGGCGATTCTGAGTGTTGAAAAATGGGGGATTCAAAAATGAAGGAAAACAAAAATTGGAGATACAGGCTTTATGAACTGGTAGATGTAGTTGATGAAACAGGAGATGGGAAACCGGATTTTGACTACTACGATTTTTTTATGATGATTGTAATCATAATCAGTCTCGTTCCGCTTGTGTACAAAAAAGAGACTCCGCTATTGATTTCTATTGATCTGATTACTGCAGGAATATTCATTATTGATTATCTTCTCAGATGGATTACGTCTGATTATAGATTTGGGAAAGCACATATATCCTCTTTTATCAGATATCCCTTTACTTTTATGGCGATTGTCGACTTATTGTCTATTATTCCGTCGCTTACATCGCTTAATAGCTCGTTTAAACTTTTAAAACTGTTACGTATGTTAAAAACACTGAGAATGCTGCGGGCTTTGAAAGTATTTAGGGTTGTTAAAGCGGCCAGGTATTCAAAGTCAATTACTATTATTTCTAATGTTCTTAATGATTCGAAAGAAGCGCTGATGGCCGTCTGTACAATGGCAGGAGCATATATTTTAATATCAGCGTTAATCATATTTAATGTTGAACCGGATTCTTTCCCTACATTCTTTGATGCTATTTATTGGGCTACTGTCTCACTAACTACGGTTGGCTATGGAGATATCTACCCAGTAACAACAATCGGAAGAATAGTTACGATGGTTTCTTCAATATTTGGAATTGCGATTGTAGCGCTTCCTGCCGGTATTATTACTGCGGGATATATGGACGCCATACAGAAACAGAATAAATAATCATTGGCTGTGCGACATAGAGCCGCCTCCCGATTCGGTCCGTATATGAGGTTCCAGACAGACCGATGGATTTGGACGCAAATCTTCGGATGTATATAACCGCCATTCGTTTGTCTGAGAGACTATGCTATTCTTTAATTAATCACGGCATTCCGGTGACATCGATTTACGTTGGATTTTTCGAAGGTAAAGCTCTTACGGAAACAGGAGAGACTTATGGAAGATAAGAACGTGTTATCCGAAGCGGAAGAAGCAGCTGTTTCGGGAGGAAGCGCTGCGTCTGTGAAAGGCTCTTCTCACAGATGCGTGAGCTGCGGAAGCGAAAATGTAACCATAACGTTACGCAGACTCAGGACCGGCGCAAAAATGGTTGTCGGTTACTGCAATGACTGCGGACACAGCTGGTCGTTTCCGCTGCCTCAGTGATCATCAGACTGCCGGCATGTGATGAAACCTGACCCGGAAAACGATTTTCCGGGATATGAAACCGAAAACAGATTTACGGTGCATCGGACCTGTCAGCCGATGCATTTTTCCGTATGCAATAATATTGTTTGCCCTGTCAGGGGTGGTTTATACTTTTGTTGTGTTTTATTTATATAAAAATCAATAAGAATTACAGCAGTCCGGGTCTTTCCGCACTGCAGGATGAATACCTATGAGTGATGTGAACCAGGTGGAAGAAAACCCGAATCTTTCCAAAATCGAACATGATCCGCTTTCCGTAAAAACGACAAGAGTCGCGGTGATCGGCGGAATTCTTTTGATTGCGGTCGCGCTCGGCATCGGACTGATCCTGCATCTGCGCTCCCTGATTTCGCAGTATACCGTGCACGCCTTTGACGTGGCCACCTATGCCCGTATGGCTGCCGTCCATGGCGATATTCCGCCCTGGGAAATTGCGGAAGAGGTTATGGATATCTACCGCGGTCTGAATGAAGAACAGCGCAGTAAGACCGGTACAGAGGAATACCATGCGTACTTTGACCATCTGACCTCCGCAAACCAGGAAGAGATCCTCGGTCTCCAGCACAAGCTCGGGACCTATATGGACTCCTCGGACGGCGTGGATGATGTCTATATTGCAATGTATGACGATGAGACGGATGCACTGGTCTATGTCGTGGATCCCCAGAAGGAACATCAGTTCCGGATCGGGGAATGGGAGCCGGTACCGGCAGATGAAGTGGACCGCTTCCTGAACTGGGACGGGAAGGATACCCTGTTTCATCTTGGCCGGATGGATATCTACGGCTGGATGTGCACGGCAGGCGTTCCGCTTCAGACACCCGAAGGAAAGACGGTTGCCTTTGTACTGTCCGATGTCACGCTGAACAATGTATTTCCGAATCTTGTGGATTATATGATCCGCATCACGCTTGGAATGGTGACGGCCATTGTGCTGATTATCTTCTTAATGACCTATTACATCCGCAAGCAGATGGTGGAACCCATCAATGCCATTGCGGGTGCGGCCCTGGAATATGTAAAGGATACGCACGGCGAGCGGAATGACCACTTCTCCTCCCTGAACATTCATACCGGCGATGAAATTGAAAACCTCTCCAACACCATGGGCGGCATGGAAAAGGAACTTGCCCACCGTGAGGCACGGATCCGTCATATTACCGCAGAGCGTGAACGTGTGGAGACTGAGCTCCATCTGGCCCATGATATTCAGGAATCGATGCTGCCGCAGGATTTCCCACCGTTCCCGGAACGGAAGGAATTTGATATCTACGCCAGTATGGATCCGGCCAAGGAAGTCGGCGGCGACTTCTATGACTTCTTCCTGATTGACGATGACCATCTCGGTCTTGTCATTGCGGATGTCTCCGGCAAGGGGGTTCCTGCCGCACTGTTCATGATGATTTCCAAGACCGTCCTGCAGAGCTGCGCGATGCTGGGACGGTCTCCGAAGGAAGTCCTGGAGAAGACCAATGAGGGTCTTTCCTCCAACAACAAGGTCGGCATGTTTGTGACGATCTGGTTCGGTATTCTGGAAATCAGCACCGGTACCCTCACCGCCGCAAATGCAGGTCATGAATATCCGGCCATCTACCGTAAGGAAACCGGGAAGTTTGAACTGCTTAAAGACAAGCACGGTCTTGTCATCGGCGGATTGAAGAACGTGAACTACGAGGAATATCAGATTCATCTGAATCCGGGAGACAAGCTCTTTGTCTATACCGACGGCGTGCCTGAGGCAACGGCCGCAGACAACGAGATGTTCGGCACGGACCGGATGATCGATGCGCTGAATGTGCATCCGGATGCCTCTGTAAAGGAGACGCTGGTCGATATCCGGGCTGCCGTGGATGCCTTTGTGAAAGAGGCGGAACAGTTTGATGATCTGACCATGATGTGTGTGGAATATATGCCGGATTTCAAACCCGAGGGATCACAGTCCGAACCGGAAACGGCACAGGGTACTGCCTGACATATTAAAAATCTGTACGGAAATCACTTTGCCTGCCGTAATCCGAAACGGACGGGATATAAGGACCGGTACAGATTTTTCTTTATTTATGTCTTTTTGACAGGTATCCTTAAAAGGAATTACGCCGCGGAAGGAGGTATTGCATGCTTTACCTGAATCTTATAAACAAACCCTGGACCTGGATCATTCTTCTGGTCCTTCATGGAATCGGATACTGGGGAATCCTGAAGAAAATGGGACTGAAACAGACCTGGGCGCTGATTCCGTTCTATGCGGAAAAGAAGATCGGTGACACGATGTTTCAGAGCCCGTATGCGTTCCGGCATCCGTTCCTGCTTGCGGTTCTGTTTGCGGCGATCGGTTTTTACTACAATCCGTTTGCCGAGCGGGCGGCGAATCTGACCCGTCTGATCGGTTATCTGTATTTTTTCCTGGCCTATGTCAACTACTGCGGCTATCTGTTCCGTCTGTACTGGCGGATGGGAAAATCCTTCGGACAGGGAATTCTCTTCCGGATCGGCATGATCCTTCTCCCGTTCCCGTTCCTGCTGGCGCTTGGATGGCTGAAACAGATTCCGTTCCTGCACGGAACCCCGATCCGTCTTTCCAGACTGCGCCCCGCAAAATGGATGTGGCCGTTTATTACCTTTGGCGGTGTTCTGACATTTCTCGGTGAATTTGCGGCAATCGCATTCGCGTCATTCTTTATCATCCTGCAGACGAACCTGCCGCGGCCCATTTCCGCATTGATTCTCAAGGAAGGATATGACGACACAAAGAATGTAGTCTCCGACAACTCCGAGGTCACCCGGGAGGAATCCATGGGTGCAGGTTATGCATCGTTCTCCTCGATTCAGCCGTCGAGAGAGAAGTTTGTTTCAAATGAAGGCGCTGAGTCGGTTGTCGTTATGGAATATGTCATCGGTTCCGATCTTGAATACCGGAACGGTGCGGCTTCCCTGAATATCATGCAGATGAAGGATGCCACAAAGCAGGGCAGCGGACTGACGTTTGTCATGGAAGCCGGCGGTTCCTTCCGCTGGTTCACCGATGGAATCAAGGACAACTCCGTCGGACGGTATACGGTAAAAGACGGAAAGGTCGAGCTGGTACAGGAACTGGATTCCTATACCTCCATGGTCAATCCTTCCTCGCTGTCTGACTTCATTCAGTGGGCGAAGGCAAACTATCCGGCTGACCGGTATATGCTTGTCCTCTGGGATCACGGAGGAGGCATCGGCGGCGGCTACGGCAGCGATGCGCTGAACAAGCGGAATGAAGGCGAAGGCTCCGGCCTCAAGATTGATGAGATCGTTGCGGCAGTCCGTGACAGCGGCGTGAAGTTCGATATGATCGGCTTTGACGCCTGCCTCATGCAGGATATTGAAATCGCCGTTGCGCTCGAACCGTATGCGGACTACTACCTCGCTTCCGAGGAATCGGAACCGGGTTCCGGATGGACCTATACGTCCGGATTCAGTATGCTGGCGAAAGATCCGAGCACACCGACCGAGAAATTCGGTGCCGAGATGATCGGCAGCTATGACCCCTACAACAAGGCATACATGTCCGGCAAGGAACCGGATAACTTCACGCTTTCCATGGTGGACCTTACCTATGTGAAGCCGGCCTATGAAAAACTGAATACCCTGTTTGATAAACAGCGTGAGGCAATCAGGGAACGGGAATCGGATTACGTGGATATTTCCAGCACGGCCAAGAATTCCTATATCTTCGGAAACGACGAACAGATCGACCTGATCCACTATCTGGATCTGTTGAAGAGAGCGGACTATGATGATTCGATCTGTGCGGATGAAGAGATCGATGATGTGATCAAAGCCATCCAGGCAGGTGTCGTGGTGCGCAACCGCCGCACGGCGGAAGGAATCAACGGTATTGCGCTGACCTTCCCGTTCAAGAGTGTCGTGAACTACAACAGTGACTGGAAACAGTTCCGGGCCCTGAATCTGAAAGAACAGGAGAATTTCTATAATAACTACTTCTCCATCATGGCAGCCTCCCAGAGCCTTGGCTCATCGATTGAGATATTCGGAATCACGATCGATACGGACTACTCGGATGAGGAGTGGTATGTCAAAGGCTATGAGAACTATGTGACAACCCCGCCGATGATCGATATTCCGATCGTACAGAACGAAAACGGCTATTCCCTCGAACTCAGTGACAAGATCTGGGACATCATCATTGATGCGAAACAGTTCTACTATAAAAAGACCGACCAGGGACTCCAGTATCTCGGTATGGACTATGTCGGTGCCGAGGATGAAGCAGGCCATCCGATGATCACAACGGACGGCACCTGGATCTCCATCGGAAAACAGCCGATTTATTACGAACCGACCGGAGAGCGTGAAACCGAAAACGGTACGGTGTTCACCGGTATTTCCAAGGCGATGCTCAACAAGAAATCAGAAGTCATCCTCCATATTGAATGGGAACCGATCAGTGAAGACGGAACCGGCCCGGCAAAGGGAACGGTCATCGGCTACGATCTCTTGGATGACGAGGACGCATTCATGGAAAAGGGCATGCGCACGCTCGAACCCGGCGAAACCCTGGACTTCCTGTTTGACTTCTATGATGAGGAAGGCAAACTGATCAAAACCGAAACCTCCGGCAGCACGTACCGTGTCATCAAACCGGAAAACGTTACGGTCAGTGACCAGAGTCTCGGCAAGTGCACCCTCCAGCATGGTATTGTCCTGACGGACGCCTATCAGAGAAAGTTCCAGACCCAGATGGTCGAAACCGAAGTGAACTGATCTCAGAAAAATTATGAAAAACCATTGCGGTATCTTCCTGATGGGGGATGCCGCAATGGTTTTTTCCGGCTCGTTCGTACAGAATTAAGGAAGGGAAATGCATTCCTCCGCAATCCTGCAGAGAACGCATATGGGTGAAAACGGTGGATGAAATGAATAAGGTTAAAGACAGCCATCTGAATGAAGTTTCCGGAGGAAAAAACTATTTTCCGGAATTCTCTGATGACTGGTACCGCGATGCCGGTGTGGAAGTGGTCGGCTCCGGATGGATCTCCAATGAGGGATACCGGTTTAACGGTGAGGACATTTCGGACTACGATGCGTCTGTTCTTGTCCGTTATTACATGCACAATGACACGATTGCGCCTTCGCTGGAAGAGACTAAGGCATGGTACAAAGTCGTATATCCTAACGGTTAATGATGAGGGTATCCGCAGTAAATGCGGACCGCATGATTCGTAATATCAGTATGTAAGCAGAGCACGAGGCCATCCCGGCATCATGCTTTTTGTCTGTCTATGACATTGCAGATCTTTTTTTGCAGCGAAACCATCGTTCCCGGTGTTTCCATAGTGAAGAGGGAAAGAAAACTATGAGAAACAGAACGAACAGAAACCGGGAAAGTGAGATCCTGTGGGCGGCGCTTGTCAGTGTGCTGACAGCGGGATGGATCCTATTATGTCCGATGATCATGCGCTGGTATGTGAATACCGCACGAGTGGCTGAGAGAAGCGGCATTCTGGAACGGCATTCTGCCGCAATTGTGCTGACATATGTAAATGACAATTTTTCCTTATGGTTTAATGAGCTGAGGCATACCGTGCGCGATGTAACGTATGTCCTGCAGGATCTTCCGTATACGCTGACCGGAAAATTCCGTCCGGATGTTGTGTATGAGTATACGTGTCTTCCGGAGACGGACAGAGGAAGTGATTCCTGACGGTATTTCCGGGAAACTGCGCGATTGAAAATCACAATCAGAAAAACAGCAACGTATCCATGCGTATATCAGCGGATATACTGCACAGAAGCGTTGCTGTTTTAGTGTGGGGATAACAGTGATAACGGTGGGACAATCCTGAAATCATGTTATCAGGCGCATTGTGCTACTATGACAAAAAAGGAAAAACAGCTATGACAACAGGACGTCTCGAAGCTTTCAGCGACGGAGTAATCGCAATCATTATCACAATCACAATTCTGATTATCGATGTGCCGAACGGAAATGACTGGCCGGATCTGCTTGCGGTACTGCCGTTAGTGATCTGTTATGCGATCAGTTTCATTGTGGTCGGTGCCAACTGGGTGAATCACCACCACCTCCTTCAGGCCGCAGGCAGTGTGAACGGAAAAATACTGTGGACAAATCTGCTGTATCTGCTTGTACTGTCCTTTCTGCCGGTAATGACCGGATGGGTCGGAAAATCCGATTTCTCCATGATTCCGGTACGGGTATATGTACTGGTGAATCTTGGGGCTGCACTGAGTTATCAGCTGCTCGAATACATGGTCATCCATGCGGATGACTGTAAGATCCTGAAGACTGCCGCAGAAGACCGCCGCAAGGAACGCTGGACGCTTGCGGTGGATCTGCTTGCACTGATTGCCTCGTTTATCCCCGGTGTGCACTATGCCTGCTGCCCGCTGCTGGTGGCAGCTGTAGCGCCATGGATCATTCCCGACCTCCGTATGAAGCGGGTTGTGGAACTGCGAAATGAAAAAGAACAGAATCGCATGGACTGAACCGCAGGGCAGAGGAAAAGGGTGAAAGACGCGGAGAAAAACGCGGTATCAGAAAGACGCTGAAACGGGCAGTCAGGTCACAGTTCAGGAGTCTGACGGAAGTTGGAGTTGATGAAGAGAACGCCCTGCAATCTGTCCGTAAGGATTATCCGGAGTTTTCAGATCAGGCAATCCGGAAGATTCTGAGCGCGTGAGAAGAATACCAAACCGGCAGAGGCACAGGCATGCATTACATAACAGGGACCGCAGATGCGGTCCCTGAATTGTTATAATCCTTATTTTTTTAACAGGAAAAGTGTCAGCACAACGGTACCGATCAGAACGAGCGCTACCGCCAGCATCTCCGACATTGTAAGATCCACGGAAGATCCCTCCTTTCATTTTTTACACAATGAACGGAGAACCTCGCGGAATCAGTTTGCGGCGGAAGGAACCGCCCGAACGAAACAGCACGGTAAACTGTGCGGTGATGTCATGGGGTATGGGTGCCGAAATCTCCGGCAGAAAGACCGTGATCCGTGCCGGCAGAAAGGGGATATCTGCGAAGGTGTTACTGGTATTCGTCCGCTCGCGGACCGAAACCCGCATGCGGCCGGGAAGCACTTCGCTTTCTTCATTCGTATGGCTGTTATGACCGATCTTTGCGGGAAGCCAGGGACGGGTATCCTGCACGGAGGCGATGACATTGTCCGAAAGCCAGTCCATGCCGGAAAACGACTGCCGCGATCCGGGAAGGATCAGCGCAGCCGCAAGCAGGATCAGAACCAGTGCCTTGTGAAGATTCCGCATACTGAAAATCGTACCACGTTTTTAAAGAGTACGTATTGAATCCGTTTCAGATTCATGATACAAAAGATACGGTACAGGGAGTAGCCGGCGCCTGAGGGCGTTTCCCCGATCGTCAGCACGATCAAAATGATCCGGTTCTGTGAATGCAAACGGCGAGACTTTACCTTGGTGGTTTTACACATGGTGAGGTCTTTTTCTTTTTTCTCACCGAAGAAACGGGAGGAGTTACTGGAAGTATGCTGTTTGCGGCAATTGTATTTATCATTACGTATGCGCTGATGCTGGGAATGCCGAAATACCGGCCATGGATCGCGCTCGGTTCGGCACTGATTTTCATCATCAGCGGAATACTCAGTGTCCCGGAGGCACTGGCCTGCGTGGACTACAATGTCCTGATGATGATCGCAGGTACGATGGGCATCGTATCTCTGCTCATTGAATCTAAAATGCCTGCGCTGATCGCAGACATCATTCTGGAAAAGGTACCCAATGTAAAGTGGACCATTGTATCGCTGTCCCTGTTTGCGGGTATTGTCTCCGCCTTTATCGATAATGTTGCAACGGTGCTCATGATTGCGCCGATTGCCCTGGAAATCTCACGCAAGCTGAAGATCAATCCCGTCGGAATGATCATTGCGATTGCGGTATCGTCCAACCTGCAGGGCGCAGCCACTCTGGTCGGTGATACGACTTCGATCCTGCTGGGCGGTTATGCGGGCATGAACTTCATGGACTTCTTTGTCTATCACGGACGTCCGGGCATCTTCTTTGCGGTAGAACTCGGTGCACTGGCTGCCGCTTCCTTACTGCTTGTGCTGTTCCGCAATGAAACACAGCCGGTCAGCTCCAGAGAGCGTACGGTGGTGACGGACTATGTGCCGTCCATCCTGATGGTATCCATGGTGCTCGGACTGATCATTGCGTCCATGCTGGAAGGGATGCCCGCAATGATCAACGGCTATATCTGTGTGACACTGCTCGTCATCGGACTGATCATCCGTGCATTACGTGACCGAAGTCTTGATGCGGTGAAGAAGGTCATCCATGAGATCGACTATGATACCTTACTGCTGTTGTTCGGACTGTTCATGGTCGTCGGCGGAATCAGTAAGGCCGGCGTTGTCTCGGCCGTTGCGGATTTCTTTACGAAGATCGGCGGCGGAAACCTCTTCCTGATCTATACGATCATCACCTGGGCGAGTGTACTGATCTCCGCATTCATCGACAACATTCCGTATGTCGCAACGATGCTGCCGGTCGTCAAGGGTATTGCGCTTACGATGGGCGTCAATCCGACGCTGCTTTACTTCGGACTTCTCTCCGGCGCTACCCTTGGCGGCAACCTTACCCCGATCGGCGCATCTGCCAATATCACCGGTATCGGAATCCTGCGCCGGGAAGGCTATGAGGTAAAGAACTCGGACTTCTTCCGCATCGGTATTCCGTTTACCCTTGCGGCCGTCATCCCTGCCTACATTTTCTTCTGGGTGTTCTATTCCACACTCTGAGAAAGACATGCAGAATCAATGATGATAGATGCCTCCCAACCGGGAGGCGTTTTGTTTATCGTGGATCAGAGGTTCATTGCGGAATGGCCTTATAAATGACACATTGTCTGTATCCTCAGCGGACGCGATATGATGTCAGAAAAGAAACAATATCATCACATGATTTCTGCGTCCGGTGCGTAACCTGTCGTATAATGCATTCGGTATACGATTATGAACTACTATCTGATTAAAGAATCGCTCTGCCCGTGTCAGGCAGAGGACATTAAAACGGCAGACTGCCAGTTTGCGGCAGTGCTGACCTGGAAGGAATGGGAAGACGTGAATGATTCCTTTGACATGGGAATCGATATGGAAATGGACCGCGGTCTGCCCAGGGAAACCAAGGCAATCGTAAACATGGACTCCCTGACCGGTTCCTTTCGCCGTCCGGCCCTGACCTACGGACACAGCGAGGCAATGGGGTTTTCCTTTGCGCTCGATGAAAAGGGCATCGTGCTGGTGGATGACACCGGTTATGTGGTAACGCTGGTGGAACGCATCCGCACCACCAAGAAATGGCGCCTGCCGGGACTGGAGCGGTTTCTGTATGATCTTCTGGAAAGCACGATTGCCGGTGATCTTGGCATGCTGGAGGAGACGGAACACCGCCTCAATGAGGTGGAGGAATCCATTACCACGGATGAGACGGAAGTGATGCCGCCGCAGCTCAATGAGATCCGCGGCGATCTTCTCGACCTGCGCATTCACTATGAACAGCTGATCGATCTCAGCCAGGAACTGGAAGAAAATGAAAACGGGTTCTTCCGGGAAGAAACCCTGCGTTATTTCCATATGTTTACGGAGCGGGTCATCCGTCTTCAGACGCTTGTCAGCGGACAGCGCGAGTATGTGACGCAGCTGCGGGATCTGTTTCAGTCTGGCATTGATATCCGGCAGAACCGCATCATGACACTGCTCACCGTAATCACTTCCATCTTCCTGCCGCTGACCCTGATTGCCGGCTGGTATGGCATGAACTTCCGCTATATGCCCGAACTCGGATGGGTCTGGGGATATCCGGCAGTGATTATTGTCAGTATCCTGATCGTCATCGGTTCCCTCATCTGATTCAAGAAAAAGAAGTGGCTTTAAAAATCATCAGACACAGGAAAAGGCATGTGACCGTCAGATCACATGCCTTTTGAATGCTCTGTCAGATCCGGTAGACGTAGCCTTCCTTGCGCGGGGCAGGTGTGGAAGCCTTCATGAACACCTATGGGATCGAAGGAAACTGGAAATCCCCGGGCTATCATGTGATCAAGAGCTATCCGGATCTCGACAAATTCTTCTCTGATAATGAACTTGAAATGAAGGAACTTGTCGTCTTCGGCATTCCGGCATAACCGATTAAGGATTCATATTGAAAACAGCCTCTGCAGTGCAGGGGCTTTCTCATGCTTATTCCTTACCGGTATTCACAAGCAGTGCGGCACCAATCAGTCCGGCATCATCGCCGAAGCGGGCAGGCTCAATATGCAGGGAATCCGGGAAGTTCATATAGGTCATTGCCTTCTTCGCGGCAGCTTCCACATATACCGGATTGAAGATGGCTACCGAACCGCCGACGATGATGACATCCGGGTCAATGACACAGGTGATGTTCGCAATGCCTCTGGCAAGCACATCCACGGCTTTTTCAAAGATCTGTCCGGCAGTTTCATCCCCGGCATAGTACAGGTCAAACAGTTCCTTCGTGCTGACTTCACGGCCATAGATCCGTGATGCGGTGGCTTTCAGACCGCTGCCGGCTGCCTGTTCGTTCAGGGAGCCCGGATTGGCACTCTTGTGTCCATAGGGGTCATCATTGACGACCATGTTCCACCACTCTGCCGCATTGCCGTTGGCACCGTTGACGAGTTGTCCGCGGTATACATATGCGCCGCCAAGACCGGTGGAGAGCCCCATAAAGCAGACGGACTCATATCCTTTTCCGTTTCCGAGCAGCGCCTCTGCAAGACCTGCCACATTGGCATCGTTGTTCAGCACTGCCGGAAGACCGGTCTGTTTCTGAAAGTAGTCCGCAATCGGAAAGTTGTCCCAGCCGACAAGATTAGGCGGATTGAGAATCGTACCGGTTTTCATGTTCAGCGGACCGGGTGCGCCGATTCCGATGCCGGACAGTGCTTCATTCCGTGACTTTATGAATGAGATCAGCTGATCGCAGTTTTCCGTGCAGGAACGGGAACGGTCATTCTTTGTTTTGAAGGTTTCAATGATGCGGTAATTCTCATCCAGAACTGCAGCTCTTAACTGTGTTCCGCCGATATCAATTCCGATGGTATGCATACTGTATGTCCTCTTTCTTCTGATTGTATCTCACAGGAACGGCAGTGCGCTAAAATATAACTATGGAGAGAAACAGAAAACAGCGATACCTGCAGGTATCCGCAGTTCTTGCGTGCCTGCTTGTCACCGGATGCGGAAGTTCATCCGGTTCAGAACAGAAAACGGAGGAACTCATGACAGCGGAAGACGGAACCGTACTGTCTGATGATGCGTCAGACTTTGTGCTTCTGAGTGATGCGGTGCCGGATGCGATCCTCGAGATCCGGTATTATTCCACCTACAACTTTATCGGAGACCGGATCGACGGCTATGAAGAACCGGTTGCCTTACTGACAAAGGAGGCTGCGGCCGCACTGAGGGAAGTCAGTGATGATGTGATTGCGCAGGGCTACCGGCTGAAGATCTACGATGCCTATCGTCCCCAGAAAGCAGTGGATCACTTTGTCCGCTGGGCAGAAGATACCGCCGATGTAAGAATGAAGAAATACTTCTATCCGGATCTCGAAAAAGATGTGCTGTTTCCGCTGGGCTATATCGCGGCACATTCCGGACACAGCCGGGGAAGCACGGTGGACCTGACGCTGTTTGACATGAACACGGAAAAGGAAGCGGACATGGGCGGTACGTTTGATTTCTTCGGAGAGCTGAGCCATCCGGACTATAAAGACATCACCGAGGAACAGTATGCCAACCGGATGATCCTGCGGGAGGCGATGTTGCGGCATGGATTCAAACCGCTCGATGAGGAGTGGTGGCACTTCACCCTGGAAAATGAACCGTATCCGGATACGTACTTCACCTTTCCGGTATGCAGAGCTTCAGTACAATAAAAATGAGAGAGGGCAGAAATCTATGAAACTTATGAAAGCAATCTGTGCAGCACTGCTGTGCATGTTTATGGGAATTACCCCGGTACAGGCAGAGACACCGGTAACGGATCCGCTGATTCTGAATGTGACACAGGAAGGAGAAGAACCGGAAGCTCCCTCCCAGGAACAGCAGGTTCAGACCGGTATCTTCTATCTGATGCCTTCCGTGGTGATGGCAGTTGTCCTGACGATCATCGTCATGCGGCAGAAGAAGGCAAACCGGAACCGTTAAGCAGAACCGGAAACAGGAATTGATCAGGCCGGCAGTGATGCTGGTTTTTTTCTGGCATGCATTCCCTGAAAACCGCATCCGCAGGAATGTGCGGAATGTTTTACAATAACAGTTAAGAAAGAGTACCTGATCATACACGATCATCACCGGATGCCCTGTTTCGAGCGGCAGCCGGAGCGCTCTTGTATTCTATTGGAGGGGACGTATGCGTACCAGATGGAGACAGATCATTACCGCTGTACTGAGTTTTTTCCTGATTGCCTGTGCTTCCGCAACGCAGGAGTCTTCTCCCCGCCCGTCGGAATCTTCAGCTCCGGAATCCACACCGACCGCGGAAGCACCCGCCGCAGTGCCGGCTGTAACGGAGGAACCGAAGCCTTCGGAAGAACCGCTGCCTGATGTGGATATTGAAGTGCCTGCCCGTCTGATTGAACTGACCGGAGGAACTGCGGAACAGTTTGCCCAGCAGCTGGAAAAAGACGGCACGCATTTTGAACATGTGGATCTGAAAGCGGATGGGTCCGCATCCTTTACCCTGACGCAGGAATCCTATGAACAGCTGCTGGAACGTTACCGAACTGTGATTGATGCAGGACTGCAGGGACTGATCGATGATCAGGGCAGTATGATCAACATCATTGATATCAAAGCGGATAAAGACTATTCCGACTTTACCGTTACGCTCGATAACGGAGAGTTCACCATCATGGACGGCTTCTCGGTCATCTATTACTACATGTACGGCGGAATCTATAACGCCTTTCTCGGCAACCCGGAAAAGAAGATTGCGGTGACGTTCGTGGACAAGGATGGCAATACCATCGAAACCATCGACGGACAGACATACTATGAGGAGTATTTCAGCTGAAGCATATGGAATGAGAAATACTGCCGGAGGACAGACAATACGGGTGGTAAATAACACTGCATACAGGAGAAGGACAATGGCAAAGAAAATCGTCGCAGTTAATGCAGGACCGCGCAAGGGATGGAATACGGACACCCTGCTGAAGGAAGCGGCCAGAGGCGCGGAAAGCGCAGGGGCAGAGGTTATACCGTTTGATCTGTTCCGTCTGGAGAAGTATACCGGCTGTATTTCGTGCTTCGGCTGTAAGAAAAATCAGTTCAAAGGCCATTGTATCTGCAGGGATGGTCTCACACCGGTGCTGGATGCGATCCGGGAGTCGGACGGTCTGATCATCGGGTCACCGAATTATCTCTCGGAACTGACCGCATCCTTCCGGGCATTATATGAACGGCTCATTTTCCAGAACCTTACCTACAATATGGAAACACCGTGCTGTAATGAACACCTGGTTCCGGTACTGCTGGTCATGACCAGCAATGCGCCGGAAGGGATGTACACAGATATGGTGGAAAGCTACCGCCAGACACTGGACCGGTTTGTCGGTCCGGCAAAGGCTTATGTCGCAGGAGATACCCTCCAGCTGAAGGACTACAGCAAGACCGATTGGCCGTGGTCCATGTTCGATCCGGCACATAAACAGGAACGTCATGACACGGTATTTCCGAATCAGTGCCGCGAAGTATTTGAACTTGGAAAAGCAATGGCAGAATAATCATCCTTCATTCATCATATTTCTGACAGATTCCTTCGGATTCCGGCTGGAATCTGTTTTTGTATTCTGTATGATAAAAACACAAACGGGAAGGAGGGTATGCATGGAGTGGTTCTGGTATATCATCGCATCCATCGGCGCAGGAATCGGCACAGGACTTGCGGGACTTTCCGCCGCAACCGTCATGGTTCCGATTCTGATTGTGCTGTGTCCTTCCTTTCAGGAAGAAAACGGAGCGTACCAGGCAACTGCGATTGCGCTGGCATCTGATATCCTTGGCTCTGCCGTTACGGCATGGACGTATGCGAAACATAAGAATATTGATCTGAAGCGTGGCTGGATCATGCTGGTATGTATCCTGACGATGTGCATTGCGGGAAGCTATGCGGCATATCGGGCAGGGAATGTCGTGCTCGGCAGCTTTACACTGTTTCTGACATTCTTCATTGGCATCCGGTTTCTGGTAAAACCGGACACGAGCCGGGAGAACACGGTTCAGAAGGGCGGGAAGCTTGGCTGGAAGGAAGTCGTGATTTTGCTGTTTTTCGGTCTTACGATCGGATTTGGGACCGGCTTTGTCGGAACCGGCGGCGGAATGATGATGCTGGTGGTATTTACGGTATTTCTCGGCATGGAGCTGAAGACTGCCGTCGGCACAAGCACCTTTATCATGACCTTTACCGCACTGATCGCCTCCGTCAGTCACATACTGATTCATCCGGCGATCCTTCTGGAAAAGTGGAATGTCATGCTGGTATGTGTGGTGACCGCCACCGTCGCGTCGCTTGTTTCTGCACGCTTTGCGAACCGGGTAAATAACCGGACGGTCGGTCTTGTGACGGGTGTGGTGCTTACCGTTCTCGGCGGATCCATGCTGGTGCTGAATTTCCGGGAGTTCCTGTCTGCACAGCCGCTCGTCGTGCAGATCTTCCGGTGTGTCACCGTGCTTGTGATGTATATCGTGCCCAGTGCACTCGTGCTGTTTCCGATCCGGCTGCTGACAAAGATTCCTTCCTTCGTCTTCCGCAAGCTTCTCCATATGATGGCAATCACCTGTGTGGTACTGATGATTCTTTCCGCCGGAAGCTGGCAGGCAGCGGCACTGACATCTCTGCTTATCGCGGTGGTGGTATGCCCGATCCTCGCTGTGTTTGAAGATGAATCCTGGTATGCCCATCTGCTTGTTCAGAAGAGCTCCGGTGAGATCCGCAGGAGTCTGTTTCTGCTTTCGCTTACCTTTACCGCGCTGATTACTGTCGCGTGGGGAATCTGCAGCTCCCCGCATATTGCGGCCGCAGCGGTTCAGATGTGGGGAATCGGAGATGCCATGGCGGCACTGATCGGGGTGCCGTTTGGAAAACATAAAGTGCAGTCCAGATTCACGGATGGGAAAAAATCCTGGGAAGGGACTGCGGCCATGTTTCTGTCTTCCTTTGCGGTCGGACTCGGGATGTTTATTTCGATTCAGCACCTTCCTGTCGGACGGGCGATAATAACTGCGTTTACGGCGGCGCTTGCGGGTGCACTGACGGAACTGTTCACCGCAAGCGAGTATGATACCGTAACCGTGCCGCTTGTCATCGCAGGCGTTCTTCTTATCATGAATGCATTGTTCTGAATGCAGCCGCACAACATAAGATGAACTGAACAAGGTTATGAGAAAACAGTCCTTCCAGGACCGGACATTGCGATCCGGTTCCGGAGGGACTTTTGATCTGCGTCATGGCGGGACGTTCATTCACGCAGGGGTGCCGGCCTGTGGCATGTTTTTGCGACAACACGGCATCCGGTACTGACAATTACGATGTGCGAGTCATCGAAAAACAGGGAATATCCGGAATAAATCTCATGCATGTGACATGCATTTTTTCGGTATAATGCAGGTAAAGAAACGTATGCATGAAAAATGCATGTAAGGAGACAATTGAATATGGCAATGGGAAAGTTTGTTATCCGCACCACCAAGACCGGGGTCAAGTTTGACCTGAAGGCCGCAAACAGCGAAGTGATCCTCACTTCCGAAGTTTACAAGTCGCTGAAGTCCTGCAAGAACGGAATCGCTTCCGTTGTCGCAAACGCACCGATCGCGGCGATTGAAGATCAGACGGCAGAAGGATTCCAGAAGGAAAAGAATCCGAAGTTCGAGATTTACAATGACAAGGCCGGTGAAATCCGTTTCCGCCTCAAGGCAAAGAACGGGCAGATCATCGGTGTCAGTGAAGGATACAAGTCCATGAAGTCCTGCAAAAACGGCATAGCTTCTGTTGTGAAAAACTCAGCAGGTCCTGTCACAGAAGAATAATTGATAATATATGTTATGAAACTGCGGATATTGATCCGCAGTTTTTGTGTCCGGTGAATATAGTATTATCATCTCACAGGAAGAGGATTCTTACTATGAACAGACAATTTCGACTTGCGGCATTATCCTGCGCACTTCTTCTTTTCACAGGGTGCACACCGCAGGAAACACCGGACAATACGCCGGCCGGCGAAGAGAAAACATATACCGCAGAAGGCTCCAGTATGGAAGGAAGCTATACCGTCACGGTTACCGTAGACGGTTCGGATATCAGAGATGTTTCGGTAGATGCACACTTTCCGGAAACACTGCCGGAAGTATTCCGCCAGCAGGGAATCGAAGCGGTCAATGCGACTGCGGCATCGGTCGTGGAACATAACGCACCGACTGCGGATATGATTACCGGCGCTACGGTCACCTGTCAGGCAGTGCTTGACGGCGTCTCACAGTGTCTCGATCAGGCTGGTCTTCTGAAAGCGGAAGACTATGCAATGAAGGACGGAACCTATAACACCGCAATCTTCGGATACAATGACATGATCGATCTGGAAGTGACGATTGCCGATCAGAAGATCACCGATGTCACCGTGAAATCCGATCATGAAACGCCGGGTGTCGGCGGTGTGCTCACGGATAAGGACGGCAATCCGGTGAAAACCGGCGGGGCACAGCCGATTCAGGCAATACCCGAAACAATCGTGGCAGAACAGAATCTCTATCCCGATATCATCAGCGGCGCGACCGTAACCAGCTACGGAATCCTGACCGCAGTAAAGCGGGTCGTGTCAGATGCCGGCGGAAATCCATGGCTGTTTCATGGGGAGGAACCAAAAACAGATCCTGTGGAAGACAGTGCGGATGCGGTCATCGTCGGTGCCGGCGGAACCGGTCTTGCGGCGGCAGTCCGGCTTGCCCAGCTGGGGAAACGTGTCATTCTCGTGGAGAAGAACGGAACCCCCGGCGGGAATACGCTGGTGTGCGGTGCCATTTATAACTGCCCGGATCCCGAGCGTCAGGCGGAACATACGATGAGCGATACACAGCGGGATACCGTATATGCGGCGCTTGCGGCGAAAAGCGATGATCCCGCAAAACAGGCGGTGCTGGAAGAACTGCAGGCCCCGGTAAAAGAACAGTGGGATGCTTACATGAACAGCGGAGACAACCATGTCTTTGACTCGGTGGAATGGTATACGCTTCAGACATGGCTCGGCGGAGACATGGAAGCCGACCCGGAACTGGTAAAGACACTGTGTGCCAATGCGGGGAACGGATTTGAATGGATCACATCGCTGGGCATGGAATTCAATGAAGAGATCGGACAGGGCGCAGGCTCGCTCTGGCAGAGAACCCATACCAGTACGATGCGGATGGGAACGGGATTTATTTCAACCTATCTGAATCAGCTGGCGCAGTATGGAGATCAGGTGAAGTTCTATACCGGAATGAGCGCATATGAACTGATTACGGAAGACGGACGCGTAACCGGTGTGAAGGCAAAGGATAACCAGCACGGCACGGAAGCGGTCTTCCATGCGGAAGACGGTGTACTGATTACGACCGGCGGATTTTCCGCAAACAGTGCAATGGTTCAGGGAAACAACACCTCCGGAAAATGGCCGGATCTGTCTTATCTTCCTACCACAAACCGGATCTGTGCGGTGGGAGACGGCATTACGATGGCTGTCAGCGCCGGTGCTTCGCTTACGGATATGGACCAGATTCAATTGCTGTATCTTGGAAACAGCACAGACGGTCAGCTCACAAAATATCCGCCGCGCGATGTCAACGGAACCGATCAGATCATCTTTGTGAATAAACAGGGAAAGCGTTTTGTGCGGGAAGACGGACGGCGGGATGAAATCTGTCTTGCGGTAATGGGACAGGAAGACGGCGTGTTCTATATGCTGGAATCCGGCGACGGTTCCCTTTATACCGATATTCATGATCCTTCCTGGCGCAGTGCGGATGGATTCACCTTTGAGTATCTTCTGAACAACGGATGTGTCCTGACCGATGAAACGCTGGAAGGACTTGCGGAGAAAGCCGGAATGGATTCGGCAGTCCTGCAGGAAACCGTCGATTCCTTTAACGGATATGTATCCGGCACAGAGGAAGATCCGTTTGGAAGAACACTGTATTCCACCTCGCTTGAACATGGTCCGTGGGTTATGACGCCGCGTCAGGTCAGCATCCATCACACGATGGGAGGCATTCACATCGATACGGAATGCCGCGTGCTGAATGAGGAAGGCGCTCCGATTGAAGGGCTGTATGCGGCAGGTGAAGTGACCGGCGGTATCCACGGCGCAAATCGTCTGGGGGGAAATGCGGTTGTGGAAACGGTTGTATTCGGAAAACTTGCGGCAGAAACAATCGGTACGGACGCACAGTAATAATTACAAAACATATGAACAAGAAGACCGGCAGCTGCCGGTCTTCCGATTTCCATAAACTTTTTTCGATTTTGCGCGTGCGGGACAAACATTACGAAAGATACACAATATAATAGATTCAGAAGAAAGGATAAATATCATTATGAAAGATCAGAACTGTGCTTATTGCATGAGAGGAGAACTCCTCGATAAATTCGGTATTTTTATCTGTGATCTTGATGTCAGCACACTGTTCCTGTTCAAGGAACAGAGCCATCCCGGCCGCTGCATCGTCGCCTATAAAGATCACGTCAGCGAGATTGTGGACATCTCGGAAGAAGAGCGGATCCGTTTCTTTGCGGATGTGACACGTGCCGCAAATGCCATTCACAAGGCATTCAATCCGGATAAACTCAACTACGGAATGTATGGTGATACCGGAAAGCATCTCCATATGCATCTGTGCCCGAAGTATAAGGATGAATATGAATGGGGCGGTGTCTTCGAAATGAACCCCGGCAAGACCCTGCTTACACAGGAAGAATATGATGCGATGATCGAAAAGATCAAAGCAGCGCTTTAATCCAGAATCTGACTGCCCGGCCCCGGCCGGGTTTTTCTTATGCAAAGATAAGGCAGCGCGGGTGCGCTGCCTTATCATTCCGGTTACGGATTCGGATTCTTATTCGTAAACAAACGCGCGGTCATATGCACTGTGCAGTGCATCGAAAATCTGTCCGCCCCTTGCGGAATCTCCCGCCAGGACAAGCCGGTTTCCGAATTCTGCTTTCAGTGCATCATATTCCGGACGGCTGGACCGGACACCCATCGCAAGGACAACGGTGTCAGCCGGAATCGATGCGGTTTCGCCGGATTTCATATCCTTCACGGTAACCGCTCCGTTTTCCACGGAGACCAGGGCTTTGCCTTTGGCAATTGCACCGCCGGCTTTCATGATTTCCTGCGCCAGATGCATGACGACACTCGGATACAGATTTCCGCCGACCTTGTCGAGCATCTCGACAACCGTGACCTTATGATCTTTTGAAAGGGTTTCTGCCGTCTCAAGACCGGTGACGCCGCCGCCGATTACGACAACATTATCGCCTTTGACCTCTGCTCTTCCGGCAAGGACATCTTCTGCCGTAAGGGCTTTTTCAATTCCCGGAAGATCCGGTTTCACCGGCGTTCCGCCGGTCGTCAGGAAGACGCCTTCCGCGCCGATTGCCTTAACAGCCTCGAGCGTGCCCGGGGTATTGAGCTTCACAGTGACATTGTT
This sequence comes from Solobacterium sp., assembly GCA_017469885.1. GTDB lineage: Bacteria > Bacillota_I > Bacilli_A > Erysipelotrichales > Erysipelotrichaceae > Bulleidia. Next base: position 67,004 of record JAFUFO010000008.1, on the reverse strand, counting down.
CTCCTTCAGCTCTTCCTGCAGGGTTTCCACAAACTCTCCCAGCATTCCCTTGTTGGGAGGTACCGTCGCAAGATTGACGGTTCCGCCGAGTCTGTCACTCTGTTCAAACAGGGTAACGTCAAAGCCGCGCTTTGCGAGAACGACCGCTGCCTGAATGCCTGCCGGACCGCCGCCGATCACAGCCATCTTCCGGCCGCTGCCGTTTCGGTTCAGCTTTGCGTCGCCCCACTCAAATTCACGGCCAAGCACCGGATTCAGCGTGCATCCCAGCGGCATGCCGTCGTTGAGAATACGGAAACATTCCATACAGCCGAGGCACTTGCGGATCAGGCTGTCTTTTCCTTCCTGTGCCTTTGCGCCCCAGTCGGGATCTGCCAGGAAGCCGCGTGCGACACCGACGAAGTCGGACACGCCTTCTTCCAGAAGCTGTTCCGCAAAGGACGGATGCTTGATCGTGTTGACAGCGATGACCGGAATTCTTACCGCTTCTTTGATTCCTTTGGCAAGATGTTTTTTCCAGCCTTCCGCAAGATAGGAAGGTTCAATGATTGTTGCACCGGAATCATACATGCCGCAGCTGACATTCAGGCATGCGATGCCGAGCTGTTCCAGATATTTTGCCATCCGGATGGACTCTGCTTCATCGATGCCGCCTTCCAGGAAGTCGCTGCCGTTCATGCGGACGCTGATCGGGAACTTCGGTCCGCAGTATGCTTTGATTCCCATGATGATTTCGGTAATGAAGCGCATTCTTCCTTCAAAGGATCCGCCGTATTTGTCTTCACGCTTGTTGGTGTAGGGGGAGAGGAACTGGCTGACCAGATAGCCGTGCGCCGCATGGATCTCCACACCGTCAACGCCTGCCTTCTGCGCTATGACCGCACCGGTGACGAATTTCTTCACCATTGCCTCAACTTCTTCGGTTGTGAGGGCACGCGGTTCTTCGCCGATGACACGGCAGGTGACATTGGATGCGGATACCGGCTGCTTTCCGCCGATCAGACGGCTCGGCGTCTGATTTCCCGGGTGATGAAGCTGAACAAACAGTTTGGTGTCATAGGCATGGACTGCCTCGGCGAGACGGTAGAGCTGCGGTATGACATGGGTGTTCGTGACACTGAGCTGGTTGGGGGTTCCGACACCGGTCTCATCATCGACACGGGTGATCTCGGTGATGATCAGTCCAGCACCGCCCTTTGCGCGGGCAGCGTAATAGGCGATGATGCGCGCACCTGCCTCACCGGTCGATTCCGCAAGAGAACATCCCATTGCCGGCATGACAATGCGGTTCTTCAGTTCCAGACCGCCGATCCTGCCGGGCTCAAAAAGCCTGTTGTACGTCATGATAATCTCCTTCTTTTTTAAAATGATCTGTATAACGGGTACTGCTTATAAATTCATCATATCGTTAATCTGTGACGGATAACAGGGATATGCACATGACCGGTTTGGAAACTTTTTGGGCATTTCTTTTCATTGTCCGGATTCCTATTCTTTGAGTGAAGAAAGGAAGCGGGCATGATGAACGGGTGTTCTGACAGAAACATGAATGTCAGTGAACAGATTCATTTTTATTCCGTCGGGGATGTCTGTGCACTGCTAGGCATGACCCGCAAAACCCTGTTTTATTATGACCGCATCGGTCTTGCAAAGCCGACGGAGCGTATCGGCCCGCAGGGATACAAGGTGTATGACGAAACTGCCCTGAACCGGCTGCGCCAGATCGCGGGTTACCGTCAGGCGGGCCTTACAGTCGAAGAGATACGCTGTCTTCTGGATCCTGACTGCGTGAATGAAATCGGACTTCTTACCACTGCCCTGGAGCGTCTTCGGACAGAGACAGAGGAACTCCGGATGAAAACGAAGCGGCTTGCGTCGCTGCTGGAGGAGGCGGTACAGAAACAGAAAACAGACTCATATGAGTCTGTTGAATAATCGTGAAGTACAGAATTCCTTACCGTTTTGAAAGCAGATAGCCGAGGATATGGATCGGCTGGGGAAAGCGTCCGTCCTGAATCCTGGATTCGAGCTCTTCCCGGGATAGCACGATCGCATTGAGAAATTCCGTTTCATCAAGATGCTGGGAAGAAACCGGATGACAGTTTCTTGCCTCAAAGATGTATGCATAATTATCCGCAATCGTCGGCTGCGCCGGAACGGTAAGCAGATGGCGCCATTCCTCAGACGCATAGCCGGTCTCTTCGAGCAGTTCCCGCTTTGCGGCCGCAAGGGCATCTTCGGAAGAACCGTCTTCCTGTCCGCCGTATTCCTTTCCGTCGGTGCGTTCAATTCCGCCGGCAGTGAATTCCGTGGTGACTTCCCGGATTCCCTGGCGGAACTGTTTGACACAGATATAGTTTCCTTCCGTATCCGTTGCGACAATCACCGCAAAGTTTCTGCGGCTGTAGCTGTAGAACGGTTCATATACACTGCCGTCCGGAAAGCGATAAGCGCTGCGGCGGAAGTCGATCCATTCATCCTGAATCAGATGTTCACAGCTGATTTCTTCCCATGCAAGTTCCTGATCCGGTTCATTGAGTTTATGCCTGTCTGTCATGGCTGATCCTTCTTTCTGCACACATCGATGATAACAGAACACGGGGAAAAAATATGCCTGGTTTCGTATTGACCGTTCCGTGCGGAACGGAATTACAGTTAATCCAGGATGATGAGTGTTAAGGAAATATGCAGGGTTACCGGTGTTACCAGAAAAACACTGTTTTATTATGACCGCATCGGTCTTCTGGAGCCGAGCCGGCGGTCCGGAAAGCAGAACTTCAAGGAATATGATGAACAGGCGGTGAACCGTCTGCTGGAGATCCGCCTCTATCGGGAGATGGGGCTGTCCATTCCGGTGATCCAGGATATTCTTGAGGGAGATGAAAATGCCAGAAAACAGTTTCTCGAACAGATTTCCAAGGAGATCCATTCTGATATCCGCAAACGGATCGCGGATGCGAAGATCATCGACAGTCTGAAACAGCTGACGCATGAGGAACTGAATGAAGTCATAACCGAAACAGCAGAACTGGAAAGACTCCGCAGCCGTCTGCTTGCGATGAGCGGGGCGGATCCTCAGAACGAATCCTGAATAAAAAGCCGGAACGTCCGGCTTTTTCTGGGTGCTATAACGTCTGAACAGATTCCTGAAACGCATCTTCGGTCCGCTTCAGGATATCTTTCGCCTGTTCAGGCACGGTCCTGTACAGAACCTCCTGTGCGGTATGACGCAGTTCTTCGATATGAAACGAAAAGGGGAGAAGGAACGGACGCTCGCTCTCCGGAGCGCTGACCGGCTGATTCCAGACAAACCGGCAGACGGAATCTCCGGCGCCTTTGGTTTGCGGAACGGATAAGCGGAAACTGCCGTCAAACCCTTCCGCAATCGCAGGGTCGATCCACCGGCAGTAATACGTACCATATGCAAGCAGACCGTATTGTCTCCAGGTGTCATACCAGGCGCAGACATGGACATGGGATTCGGTTGTGTCCTGATTACGGATCAGTTCGGACCGGTTCTCACCCGGTTTTCCGGCCCATTCTCCGGTGCGGAAAAATGCGGAAAGATCATCCGAGGGACAGAGCGTCTCCGCGTTTGCGCGCATGCGTTTTCCGCGGCGTCTTCCGTATTCGGATGTGATGGTTTTCAGCAGTTCTTCTGCGTTTGGCAGATGTTCTGTCTCCAGCACTGCCTTTGCGAGCAGTGCATAGTACAGCGCATGTTCGCGGATTCCGTATTCCATGATTCCATTATAGAAAAAAAGGAAGCCGGAATACCGGCTTCCATACATACATCCGTTAATCTTCTTTGGAAGGCTCCATGATGAGATAGCGCATCTCCGCACCTTTGGAGATATTGCCTTTGACCTTCATCTGACCGTTGACGAAGAGCCGATCTGCGCTTGCGGTGCCGATCGCCATATCGTAGAGATTGTCGATCGAAGCGCTGATTGTGGCATCCGCGCCTTCATAACTGTACGGTGCCATTTCCATGCCTGCCTTCGTAAACTTCAGATAGAACGTTCCGGAGCCAGGCCCGAGAATTTCAATCTGAACCACATTCTGGTAGTCATCCGGCTGTTTTGCGAGATATTCACTGCGGACAGGTTCAAGATCTTCATAGACAACCTTCAGCGCATCATAGGCATCCTGGAAGGTGACATTCGGATCGAAGCCGCTGCCGCAGATATCGGAATACATTTTGACATAGGTGCCTGCGGATTTCTTCCAGGAGAAGTCCTTGCGCATACAGCGGTCACGGATGACACGGAAGACCTTGCGTTCCGCAAAGTAGACCTTGATTGCTTCATCCACCGCCAGCAGCATCCCTTTCGCTGTATAATCCGCAAACGAGAATCCATCGCCGATCCCATCAAAGTCAGAGTAGGGACGTACGGTGTCCTTGAGACCGCCGGTCTCATGAACGATCGGAACGGTTCCGTAACGCATGGCCATCATCTGCGAGAGTCCGCACGGTTCAAATGCGGAAGGCATCAGGTAGAAGTCCGCACCGGCGAATACACGGGCGGCCATCTCCTCGGTGTACTGATCGGAGAAACCGAACTGTCCGGCATAGCGGTCCCTGCATGCATTGAAGAAATCCACATATTTCTGATCGCCCTGACCGAAAATGATCAGTTGAATGCCGCGCTCCATCATGATCGGGAGTGCTTCTCTGATCAGCTCCACGCCTTTCTGTTCGACCAGTCGTGCGACGACCGCAAACAGCGGCCATTTCTTTGCCTTCCGGAGGCCGAAGGTTTCCTGGAGGTATTCCTTGCATTTCTGCTTCCCGGAGATCTCATCCGCAGTGAAGTTCTTCGGAATGCGGGGATCGGTTCCCGGATCATAGTGGGCCGGGTCGATGCCGTTGAGAATTCCGTACATCTTGGATTCGACGATGTCGCATACGCCTTCGAGTCCTTTTCCGAATTCATGGGTATGCAGCTCGCGGGCATAGGTCGGAGAAACAGTGGATACCGCATCCGCCATCAACATCGCGCCTTTCATAAGGTTGACGTCATGTCTTCCTTCATACTCATAGCCAAGTCCTCCGAGATACCATCCCGGATCGAGCGCAAACGTCGTGGTGAGATCGGATGCGCCGAACTGACCCTGGTAGGCGATGTTATGAATGGTATAGACCGTCCGGATATTCCGGTAGATGGAACGTCTTGCCTGATCATCTTTCAGATAGATGACCGCAAGGGCAGTTTCCCAGTCATTGCAGTGAAGGATATCCGGAATGAAATCCAGTTCCTGCATGAGGTCGACGACTGCCTTGGAAAACCAGGCAAACCGGAACTTGTCATCATCGTAGCCATAGAGACGATCCCGGTTGAAGAGCGCTTCATTGTCAATGAACCAGACGGGAACACCGGAAAGCTCTCCCTTTAACAGGCCGCAGTACAGTTCGGCACTGCCGAGCCGTACGGTCTGTTCCTTTACCAGTTCGATCTGGTCCGCAAAGCGGTCCTTCACGCACTTGTAATACGGGGTGATGATCGCAGTGGTATTGTGTGCCCGTTTCAGCGCGGGCGGAAGGGAGAACGCCACATCGGCGAGACCTCCGGATTTGGAAAACGGTGCACATTCGCTTGTCGCAAACAGTATTTTCATAGATTTGTTCTCCTGTCAGCTGTAATTGTCAGCGGCTCTGTTCAGCCGCTCTTTCATTTCCTTACGCAGATCTTCGGGCTCGAGAATCGTAACGGCATCGATGTACTGCTGGGCAAACAGCAGGATGCCGGTCCGGCTTCCGCGTATATGGATGTCGAAGTAATCATCATCCACCGGAAGGATCATGACATCGCTTCCGAAGGTATCAATCATATAATCGAGGACGCGCTTCTCACAGCGCAGGGAGGCATGGACCTTTTCGTCATTGAACATGTAGAACATGTTCTTTGCGTATTCATAGGCATCCATCTCTTTCGGAAGTGCCCTGAACTTCCGGTCTTCGATGATATCAATGCCGGTGATCCGGTCAATGCGGTAATGCGCAAATCCCTCGTGGTGATCGCTGGTGACGATCAGATACGCTCGGGAGTCCTGGTAGACGATATAACGCGGTTCGACTTCATAGGTCCGCGGAGAATACAGCGTCTTGTCGGTCCTGTGACGCAGGTAGTCAAACCGGATCGGACTGCGCTCCCGGATAGCCTGGCTGATCAGCGACAGATTATCGAGCAGTTTCTCGTTTTCCGTCTTCTTCGGGTTTGGCAGATAGACTTTATCGGTATATTCTTTCCGATCGTAGATGCTCAGTGTTGAGAGCAGTTTCCGGATCAGCTGACTGCTTTCCTTCTGGGAGATGAAGTGGCTGGAATGAATCGCATTGCATAACAGCAGCACTTCGGATTTTGTGAACTGATGGCTTTTCAGAAAGTATCCGAAGCTGTTTTCCTGCCAGGTGCTGATGTCATGCCCGTATTTCTTAAGCAGGTCCATATTTGCGTACAGGGTCCTGCGTTCCAGGGTCAGATCATATTCCTGTTCAAGGTACTGTTTCAGTTCACTGGTGCTCAGGGAATGCTCTTCGTCGGTGTAGCGAATCAAAAGCTCGAGCATCGCGAGCGGGAGTTCTTTTTTGTCTGCCATAAAAATCTCAAATTCCTTCTGACTACATTGTAAATTCGAATCTCCGTTTTTGAACAGCAATTTTCTGCACAGGTGGAGTGAAAAACACAATCCGCTCCCCGGACAAAAAAAGAAAACGGAGACACACTCCGTTTTCCTGTGCTGTAATGTGTGATCGGGCTCAGAAATGCATGACGCGGATCTTTATGGATGCCAGGAACCAGTCTCCCTTTTCAAAGTCGGAAACTTCTCCGACCGTCACCTTTGTGACGCCGCCGTCTTTCAGGAACAGCGGGCGGATACCCGGATCCTGTACGGTGAAGATATTCTTGAATCCGGCATTCACAAGCTCCTGACAGAGCGAAACATAATCCCGTCCGTAACAGCTGAGCGAGGACATCGGCATGCGGATCTCACCCGGATGCGCGGCGGCCTCTTCTTCCGGAGTCAGCGGGGCATAGTAGGAAATTTCAACCTTCGCATCACACGGGAACCAGCTGTCCGCATTGAAGTCGGAAACACCGTCAATGGAAATACCGGTAACGGATCCTTCCGAAGTGAACAGGTCCGCCGTGGTTTCACGGACACAGGTGACATTGGTGAAACCGGCGTCCTTCAGTTCTGCCGCAAGGGCTTCCGCATTGCGTCCCTTCATCAGGGCAGCGGCTTCGCCGATTGGAACTTCGGTATGCGGCATACTGCGGGAGACTTCGCCGTAATAGTTGAGCAGTCTTGTGACATTGTCGGACGATGCCCATGCGTTAGCCTCATAGGCACGCACTGCGGTGAGCGGATGGCTCTGGCCGGCGAGAATCATGAATTCCATCGTCTGGTTCAGTACGTCATCCTTGATCAGCGCCTTGTATTCTTCGGCCTGTTTCAGGAATTCTGCCTTGTGTGCTGCGTCGCCGACATTTTTGGTATAACCGGACAGCCGCATGCAGAGATCGATGATGTTCTCTGCATCTCCGTCCACGAGAATCGCAGCCCGGTCGGCAGAGAATTCACTGCACCGCATCCAGTACGCAAAGGCAATCTGTAACGGCAGGGAAATCAGCGCGCCGATGCCCGGAATACCCATCGTGCCGCTGAGAATCATCTGACCCATTGTGCGGTACAGCGTATGATGGCAGGCAATATGGCCGCACTCATGCGCAAGCACCGTCGGAATCAGTTCTTCCGGTACGGTATCGATGAGACCGGATGTCATGACGATGAACGGTTTTGTGTCACCGTAGGTGTATGCATTCGGATTGACGTTCAGTTCGAGGTAAAGCTCCGGCACTTCAATACCGAGCTTTTCGCAGATCGGTTCCAGCATACGGTAGTATTTCGGCAGCTGGTTTTCATCAATGCGAATACGGGAGGACATGTTCAGAATCCGGAACTGGTTTTCGTTCCAGACCTTCATGAATGCCTTGATGAACGCTGTGAAACCCGGAATTGCCTTGAGGGCATCCAGGGCAGCCTTGTCATCTTCGTGAATAAAGAATTTCGGATCAATAGCCATTGGAAGAACCTCCTTATGAATTTAATTGTAATCATTTCCCGGAAAAAGGACCATATACGGACAGAATCCCGTTTTGCGATACAATGAATGAAACGATACATGAATTGTTTTGGAGGATCAGGACATGTTCTCATTTTATGACCAGAATGAACTCAGCCTAGTCGTCAATGAAGGCGTGAAAATCAATGAACTTGCGGAGACGATGCGCGGGACTTCGGCAGTCTTACTGCAGTGCCGTCCGGAAAGTAACCGGAATGACCAGGTGATCTTTACCGTACGGAACGTAATCTATGCGGATGCGCGGGATCTCAACGGACACAGTGATGCGGTGGCGGTGCTGCCGTATAAGGAAGTCCGTTCGATCGGTGTGGAAAACCCGGGCGGACTGATGGGCGAATCCCAGCTGCGCCTTGATTTCAAGGGCGGGAAATCCATCACCTTCAAATTCAAGGGAAAGGCCGATGTGGCTGCGCTTGGAAAAGCAGTCCTTGCGGTGATCGGCTGATTTCAGACTGTGTGCACAGCATATTTCATCGGTGCCTCGCCGGAATTTGCGGCGATGTTCCGGGTGATTCAAAGCTCGCCGCTTCAACAGAAACTGGAACAGGAACTTCATACCTCGCTGGTCACGGAGGGGGATGTCTATCCCGGCTCCCTGGCGCCGGTGATCGCCCGCAATAAAAACGGCGAAAAGAGTTTCTTTCCGATGCTGTTCGGATTCCGGCTGAGCGGACAGGGAAACCGTAAGGTGCTCAACGCAAGGCTCGAAACCGCCACAGAAAAACCGTTGTTCAAGGACGCATGGAAAATCCGGCGCTGTGTGATTCCCGCTTCCTGTTATTATGAGTGGGCGCATCCCTCCGGACAGAAGGCGATCCGCTACGTCCTTCAGCCAAGTGCCTCAGACGGGGTATCGCTCTGCGGGCTGTACCGACTGAACGGCGGCGTTCCCGAATTTGTCATCCTGACAAGAGCAGCGGAAGAATCGATTGCCTTTATCCATGACCGCATGCCGGTCATCATTCCAAAAAGCCGGATCGATGACTGGATCGATCCGGGCATTCCGGCGGAGGATGTACTGGAAGATCTGCTTACCGCGATGGATTATCACGAGAACGTTTAAAAAGTGCAGGAAACTGCACTTTTTAAATGGAGAAACAAATGATCTCACAGGAAGTCGCAACCGCAGTGATTGCAGTGACAGGTCGGCAGGACACCGGCGTCACTGTCCGGCATACGGATCTGTTTCCGGATGGTAATGACATCCTTGGAGCCGCATTGCGGGCACCGTGCCGGATGGGTTGTGCGCACGATGGTTGGTTCCGCAAGGAAGTCCTCATGCGTCAGGGAGTTCGTTGATCTGCCGCGGATCACGTCCTCCAGTTCTTCGTTGATGCGTTCGGGATTGTTGAAACCAGACATGAATGATCATCTCCTTCTGTAGTTCTGAATGTATATACGAATATTCACTGGAATACTCATTTCTGCGTATCGGTGGTTCAGGCGGTGATATCCCCCGCAAAGTGGTCTTCGAGAAGCGGAATCATCTCGAACGGATGAATGCCGGGATGTGTGTTGATGATTGCGGCGAACGATTCCAAAATCGGGTGAATCTTCCGGGCAAGCCGGTTCAGGGTGTCCTGTTTTTTTACCGGATCCGTTTCCTCAACATAGTTTTCCAGGCGTCCGCCGGTATAGCTGCCGTCCCGGATTCCAAGGAAGCGCTCTGCCATGGCGATGTCATACCTGCCGTATGCGGCATAGAGTCCGATAGCATCGGCGACCAGTTCATCCCATACCGCACTGATCTTTTCCGGCCATTGTTTCCGGCAGATGAAATGGTTCAGCTCATGGTAGCGGCGAATCGTAACGGAATCCTTTCTCCACTGTTCTTCGGGAATGCCGAATTCCGCACCGTTTACCGCACTGTACGGTCCGGCCGACAGCACCAGCATGGCATCGGTAAAGTTGGACCTGACAGATGTAAACCTTGTGAATTCACTGTCCCAGTCAGGATCTTTGACACCGTCGGCTTCTGCCTGCGCAAGGAATGCCTGTTTATGTGCTTCGATCTTCGGCCAGCTGATCAGTCCCTCCAGCGTGGTCGCACCCTGGGTGGCTGGGATTTCAACGGGCTGACACTTATTCGCAATGATCTGAAGGAAGGTTTCAAAGTCTTTCCGTTCATGAAGGGTTACCGAAAGCACCGGACCGACGGGAGTTTCCTCATATACCGCAGAGTCTTCCGCATGCATCAGGAAATGCGACAGGGAGTGATGTTCCGGTTCCCTGCCGGAAAGCACAACGCCCCGATACGCTTCCAGTGCATCTTCGGAAGGCGGGATATACAGTTGCTTATACTGTTCCGCAAGAAACGGCAGGACCTCTCTGCCGTAATATGCATGATTTTCTGTCATCGGGGTGATTCCTCTGTCTATATTATAATCCTTTCACACTGACGTAACACCCCTTCGCCGTGATAGGATGGAAGGACACTGGAGAACTGATGTATGCATATGAATGAGATGTGTGCTTCCTGCATGATTTCCAAACAGGAGGCATTGACGGATAACCGCGAGTATCTGGATACGGTCCGGAAGATCATGGATGACCATATCAAAGACGATTCCTCTCCGTATATGGCGCTTCGGTTTGCGCAGGCATATGAGAAATTTTTCGGTCCGGCCGAATCCTATGCGCCGATCCGGAAACAGTACAACGATCTCGTGCTGTCCATGGAAGATGCGATCCGAACCAATATCGAAGCATCGGAGGACCCGCTGTTTTCCGCACTCATTTATTCCCGCACCGGAAACTACATCGACTTTGCGGCGATGGACCATGTGGAACCGGAAACCCTGATCCGCCTGCTGGAAGAAAACAAGGCAGATGCGCATGACCGCGAAACATATGCATCATTTATAACGCAATGTGAACATGCAAGGTCGTTCTTACTGCTTGCGGATAACTGCGGGGAGATCGTGCTCGACCGCCTCATGCTGGAACAGCTACACAAGCGGTTTCCGAAACTGAAACTGACCGTCATGGTGCGGGGCGGGGAAGTTTACAATGATGCGGTAATGGAAGATGCGGAATATGCGGGCATTCCATCCCTTGCGAAGGTCATCACCTGCGGTTCTGCGACAGGCGGCGTAGTGCCGGCTCTGATGAGCGATGAGGCAAGAGCCGCCATGGATGAAGCGGATGTCATCCTGGCAAAAGGACAGGGAAACTATGAAGGACTGTATGGGGAAGGCTGGCATATCTTTTATCTTCTGTTATGCAAGTGTGAGATGTTTGCGCAGCGCTTCAATGTGCCGCGCATGACCGGGATGTTTACCGAAGAAACGGAATAATTACGGTTTGAACACAATGCACAATAATGCCAATACTGGCAGAACGGAACGGTAGACAATTCTGCCGTTTTTTCGTATCATTGCACGGTATCTTTTGGAAAAGATATGTGAAAGTGTATTACGATTATGACAACGATTTCTCCGATACAGACAGATTGTGTGTATCAGAAAGTGAAAACCGAAATGAAGAACAGAAAGTGGATCCGGATTCTGATTATCCTCGGCGTGCTCGCAGCTGCAGCCGTTCTGTTTTACTATGCCTTCGTTGAGACATTCATTGAACTTCTGCCGATCCTTGAACACGGCAATGTGGATGAGATCCAGAGCTACATGATTGCGCATAATGACTGGAAGGGCATCTTTGCGACGATGTTACTGCAGTGCCTGCAGGTATGGACGATCGTGATCTCCGGCATTCCGATTCAGGTGGCGGCCGGTGTGGTGTACGGAACTCTGAAAGGATTTGCGATGTGTCATCTTTCGTCGACTGCCGCAATGACTGCCTCGATGGTGTTCTGGCGCAGGGCAGGAGAAAAGATGAAGGAGATCCTGCCGGTGGATCGGATGGTTCAGGGAAAGATCCATGAATATCTCACGGCGGATACCCCGCCGCGCTATACCACCGTCCTTGCCTGCATGATTCCGATGATTCCCAACGGTCTCATTCCCGTCATGGCAGCCCGGATGGATATTACCGTAAAGCAGTTTGCCGTTGCGGTATGGCTCGGAAGCTTTCTGAATATTCTGATCTGCTGTGCGATCGGCTCGAGTCTCATCAACGGGGACTGGCATATCGCCCTGTTATACACGCTGCTTATGGCCGGCATGGTGGTCTTCCTGAAGGTGTTTCAGAAGGAGATGCTGTATGTACTGCGGCGTATCGTGCACGGAAAACCGAACAACTGATTATAAGAGACAGACGGCCGGAGAAATCGGGCCGTTCTTACGTTATAGTTGACTTATACAGCAGGGGAGCTGACTCTGACAGGCTGACAGCCGGACATGGAGGAACTGGATGTTTCCGGTTATTATCTGCATACGCCGAATGAAACACTGTATACCGTGGAATTCACAGCGGACAGAAAAACCTATAAACACGAAACGCTGCATGTCGAAGACCTGTTTGAGAAAGTACTGCTTGGAACGGAAGATATGATCAGCGGTGCCACACCGATTGGATTTCAGGCAAAAGAATAACTGACACAGACGGAAATAACAGTTTCAGGAGTACAGTCATGGCAAAACACTATTACATCGCAAGCTGCGTATTTACTTCACGCTTTCCGGAGCTCAGCCAGCGGATTCAGGAGTATGTGACAAAACGGTTCGGATTTGAAATCGTCCGCTGCTGTGTGCCGAGTTATAAACTGTCCTTCTTTGAAGAGAAGATGCCGGAGGGAGAACTTCGGGAGTGCTGGAAGGCACTGCCGGATTCCGGAATGTTTAAAGAAGGGGATATCGTTTATTCCCTCTGCCACAACTGCAATAACATCATTGAAGAAATGCATCCGGGCGTGGAAGTGCATTCCCTCTGGGAACTGATCGATCAGGATGAATCGTTCGTCTTCCCGGACTATTCCGGTATGACTGCGGCCGTGCAGGACTGCTGGAGATCAAGAGAGCGGAAGGAAGAACAGGATGCGGTCCGCCGCCTGCTCGCAAAGATGAATATTGCGTACGCTGAACTGCCGGAGAATCATGCGGATACACAGTTCTGCGGAAGCTCGCTGTATCGGAAACAGCCGGAACGGAATCCGAAGCTGGCGCCGAAACATTACGTGGAAGGTGCGGCCGGAAAATTCATCCCGCATACGGAAGAGGAAATTGCGGAAATCATGCACGAATACTGCAGGGCAATTCCTGCAGAGAAGGTGATCTGTTACTGTCACTACTGTCTGGAGGGGCTGCTTTCGGGCGGCGCCGATGCGTGCCACCTCGCGCAGCTGCTGTTTCCGGAATCATAAGTATCAGCGGACAGGAGAGTCTCCTGTCCGTTTCGCTGTTCTGTTATGATTAACATGTTCGTTATGGGGAGCCATATTCATGATTTATACTGTGACATTCAATCCGTCTCTGGATTACATCATTAACGTCGATCACTTTCAGGCCGGCGAGATCAACCGGACAACAAAGGAACTGATCTATCCCGGCGGAAAGGGAATCAATGTATCGATCGTCCTGAATAACCTTGGCTGTGATACCACCGCCCTGGGATTTCTGGCGGGATTTACCGGCGATGAGATTCAGCGGCTGCTTGAGGAGATGGGCGTACGCACAGACTTTATCCGTGCCGCCGAAGGAACCAGCCGGATCAATGTGAAGATGCGCTCCGATCAGGAAACCGAAATCAACGGACGGGGCCCGGTGATCTCCGAAGCCGATATGAACCGGCTGTACAGTCAGCTGGATCAGCTGAAGGAAGGCGACAGCCTTGTGCTCTCCGGAAGTATTCCTTCCGGCATGCCGGAGACGGTCTATATGGATATCCTGAAACATCTTGACGGCCGCGGTATTGCGGTGACGGTCGATGCGACAAAGGACCTGCTTGTCCGGGTGCTTCCGTATCATCCGTTTCTGATCAAGCCGAACAATCATGAACTCGGAGAGATCTTTCAAAAAGAAATCACATCCAAAGCGGATGTGATCGTATATGCGAAAAAACTGCAGGAACTGGGGGCACGCAATGTACTGGTCTCCATGGCAGGAGACGGCGCGGTGCTGGTCACAGAGAACGGAGATGCATACCGTGCCTCTGCGCCGAAGGGAACACTGGTCAACTCGGTCGGCGCAGGAGATTCCATGGTCGCCGGCTTCCTTGCCGGTTACCGCAGAAACCGTGATTATGCGGAGGCATTCCGCTGGGGCGTCTGCACGGGCAGCGCGAGTGCATTCTCCGATGCCCTTGCGACAAGCGAAGAAGTGGAAACACTGCTGGCGCAGAGCGCAGACTGTTTTGAATAAGTAAGATGAAGAAGTACTGAGTGAGTTCCGTCAGTGCTTCTTTTTATATCCGCAGTCGCAGTACGGACCGCCTTCCGCCAGTGTATGTTCACGGACAAAGTCGGAAACACCGCCGGCTTCACTCATCGTATAGTCCAGCCGGCACATCGCCGGAACGAGATCGAAGAGCCCAAGCTCCTTCATCAGGACGCAGATGCCGCATTTTGTGAAGCGCGCCTCATAGCCGCTGTTGTCCGGATACGGATAATATTCCATATTCCAGGAATACGGATTGCGGTCGGCAGCCTTAAAAGCGGCGGTCTGTTTCATGGAATTCAGATCATTTGCGGAAAACTTGTTTTTTCCGCTCCTCCGGCAGAACCACTTCATCGGTCCGGTCATCATCGATTCCCGGTAATATGCGGTGGCTTCCTCCACCGAAGGACGTTTTGGCAGACTGCGGAGAAATGCGCACAGCATTGCGCAGCTGACAATATTCATCTGAAAGCGGTCTTCCTTTTCGAATTCGGGAAGCGATGCGATGATGATCCGGTATTCCCGGGCAGCTTTTGTTTTGATTTCTTCCGCCTGCGCATTGGTATAGCCAAGCACTGAAACAAGCTTCTGAGTGAAGGAGCGCTGAAAGAGCGCCCACATGCCCATCGGCATACCTGCATACTTCATGAAACGGTCCTCCTTTACTTGAAATCAATGCGGACGATCCGCATCCGCACAAACGAATCGCAGAAATGAATCATCAGCTTGTGAAGCGGCCGCAGGGAATCATAGATATCCCGATAGCCGCGCATATAGCTTTTTGAGGTAACAGCCCGGATTTTCGGACTCCAGGTTTTCAGATCCGATTCATTCTCCAGCGAGAAGAATGCGCTGACATCTTTAATACCTGCTTCTTTCAGCCAGGTCTTTGTCATCATCCGGGCGCCGCGCTGATTACAGGAATCAAATACCAGAACACTTCCCGGAAACCGCTCGGCGAGTTTCTGAACAATCGCCTTTACCTGTTCGGTTTTGAAGTAGTAGAATACGCCCGCCGCAAAGAAGACGGCGCCATGCTTTGAAGGAATCCTGCCCATCCATGCGTGATCATTGAGGTCATGTGCGATGTTTTCTTCCCGCTCTCCTGCAGGCAACAGGGCATTGCGCACATCGATGACATCCGGCATATCGATGTTGTATCCATGACAGGTGCCGTTGTCCGTTTTTCGGAAGGTGTCATCCAGTCCGCAGCCAAGATTGACGACCGCAGCTTCCGGATGCGTATTGAGATAACTGCGTACTTCAAACATCAGATCGTAGTGACGCTGGGCAACTTCCAGGGCACCGAACAGTCCGAATACGGATTCCATCAGCTTTCGTTTTTCCGCAAAGTCATAATCCAGTTCCCCGCAGATGCGGGCAGCTTCCGGATCCTGATACAGATCCGGAAAATGTTCCGAACAGATCATCCGGCCGAACAGCGGAATGACCAGTGTTTCCTGAATCGTATTTTTCTCAATATGATATGCCATAGGTATCAGCCTCCCGGAATCATGAATTCTCACATGTTAGTATACTCTAACTGAATGGGGAGGAACAGAAAATTACAATGTCGCTTCCGAGGCGACCGCAGGAATCATAATCCGACTTAGACTGAAGCTGTAAAGGAGGAAACACAGATATGATAGGTGCAATTCTTGGAGATATTATTGGATCGGTCTATGAGTTTGACCGGGGAAACAAGACAAAGGAGTTTCCGCTGTTTGTGCGGAAGTCACAGTTCACGGATGATTCCGTGATGTCCATAGCGGTTGCGGAAGGACTGATGGAGGCAGGGAGTCATCCCGATCCGGATGACATTCATGAAACGGTGATCCGCTCCATGAAAAAATGGGGCAGGGCGTATCCGGATGCCGGATACGGCGCAGCTTTCATTCACTGGCTGTTTACGGATTATACCGGCCCCTATAATTCCTGGGGAAACGGGTCCGCCATGCGGACATCCTCAGCCGGCTGGCTGTATGACACGATGGAAGAAACACGTGCCGCCGCAAAGGCAGCCGCAGAGGTGACCCATAATCATCCGGAAGGAATCAAAGGGGCAGAGTCCGTCTCCGCCGCAATC
Organism: Solobacterium sp.; assembly: GCA_017469885.1. GTDB lineage: Bacteria > Bacillota_I > Bacilli_A > Erysipelotrichales > Erysipelotrichaceae > Bulleidia. The sequence goes on along the minus strand of JAFUFO010000008.1, from coordinate 50,497 downwards.
TTTCTGGCACGGACGGGACATTCGAAGGAAGAAATCCGGGACTACATCGTACGGGAATTCGGGTATGACCTGTCGCGGACGTGCGATGAGATACGCCCCGGATATCATCATGTGGAGTCCTGTCAGGAAACGGTTCCCGAGGCGATCACCGCATTCCTGGAAGGCACGGACTTTGAGGATGTGATCCGCACGGCCGTCTCGCTCGGCGGCGACTGTGATACCCTGACATGCATTGCCGGAAGTATGGCAGAGGCGTATTACGGCGTCCCGGAAGATCTCGTAAACGAATGTGAGAAACGCATCACACCGGAGATGAAGGCAGTGCTGGATCAGTTTACTGCGATGAGAAAACAGCGAACATCCCGTCCGGAATAATCCATGCGGGCAGACATCGTCTGCCCGTTTTAAATGAAAAACGCCTGCGCAGGGCAGGCGTGCATGGAATCAGAGACTGCGCACTTCATTCTGGTAGCGCGCGTAGTAGTAATGGAACAGCAGATCGAAGAAGTAGGACATCCCGTAGCGGGTATAGACGTTCCGGATCGTTGTGAGGGAACGGTTGCTGGGAAGGTAGTCCCCGCTGAGATAAAAGATATAGTCATACGTCGGCTCAAACAGGGTGGTCCGGTTCAGCGTGACAAGTGCCTTATGGGCTCTGACTGCCTGCATTTCCTCATTGATCGTCAGGGCGTAGTTTCCGGAGGCGGAACAGGTGATCACACAGTCGTGTTCATCCAGCGTATTGACGATCTCCGGATTGGTATGGGCGCTGCTTGTGACGATGCGGATCAGCCGGTTCATGGAAAGCATCTGCTGCTGGAAGATGCGGGCGGCGGAACTGCTGTCCTCCGCACTGATGATATACACATCTGTGCTGTCATGAATGGTTTCCGCCAGCCGGGCAAGCCGCTGCTTCTCTGCCATCCGGTTTATGTCTTCCATCATCGATGTGACGGAATGCATCAGATATTCCGGGTAGTCCGTATGGTCCGCATAGGTATGATAGGAGGTCTGGTGACTGATTACCTCCTCCGTGGAGTCCTTGAGTGCAGTGAAGGTTTCATATCCGATGGATTTGATGAAGCGCTGTACAGAGCTTCGGGAGGTATAGCACTCCTCCGCAACCTGGTAAATACTCATGTCCGAGATGCGGTGGAAATTCTGGAGAAAATACTTTGCGAGGACCACGTTGGTGTCGCTTTCATCATTGGAATTCAGAACCGCAAGAAAGGAAGTCCGCGGATTAAACCGGACCGCATTGTACTTCTTGTCTTTCCCGGGGGTGCTCATACATCTAATATATATCATTCTTTATTGTTCGAAACCGAATGGTTCGATTTGTACATTTGCATATAACTGACAAACCTGTGAAATTGTCAGTTTTTTTATGCCCTGCATGCACGCCTTCTGTAAGCGGTATCAGAATCTGATACCAAACCGGGTGCCATGGTTCAATTCATGAACCTTTTTGAAATGCGCGCTCAACTATTCTTTGAGTGTCAAGAAAAGGAGACGCGTATGAAACACAACACCAATCCCGTATTTCCAAAAGGATTCTTCTGGGGCGCATCCTCTGCCGCATGGCAGGTAGAAGGCGCGACCGGTGAAGACGGCCGTACGCCGGCGATCATCGATCTGAACTCCCAGACCAAGAAGCCGTTTGCGGACAACAGCATCGCCGCAGATCACTACCATCATTACAAGGAAGACGTCGCGCTCATGAAGGAGTGCGGCTTCACAAGCTACCGGTTCGGCATCTCCTGGTCAAGAATCATTCCGGGGCCTGACCGCAAGGTCAATCCGAAGGGCATCGAGTTCTACAACAACCTGATCAACGAACTCAAGGCTGCCGGAATCGAACCGATCGTTACCATTTACCACTATGACATGCCGGTATGGGTCGATGAGAAGTTCGGCGGCTGGCATGACCGCGGCATCATTGATGAATTTGATTACTACTGCCGTGTCCTGTTTGAAAACTTCGGCGACCGCGTTAAGTACTGGCTCTCCATCAACGAGCAGAACATGCAGATTGTATACGGCAAGTGGCTCGGTGTTGCCAAGGGACTGACCGATGAGGAGTGGGAAGTTCAGAAGTGGCAGATCAACCACATCATGAACATGTGCCACGCCAAGGCAGTCATTGCCTGCCATGAACTGGTTGAAGGCGGAAAGATCGGCCCGGTTCCGGGATATGTACCGATTTATCCGAAGTCCTGCAAGCCGGAAGATCAGATCGCCGCGATGAATGCGGAAGAACTGACCCAGAAGGTATGGGATGACCTGTACGCATACCGTGAATACAGCACCTTCATCAGGAACTACTGGAAGGAGCGCAATATCGATCCGAAGATCATGCCGGGTGACATGGAAGAAATCGCAAAGGCAAAGATCGACTTCTTCGGAATCAACTGTTACCGCAGCGATGTCGGTATGTGGCCGGATCCTTCCTATGTACAGGAAATCGGTCTGAACAAGTACGGCCGCAAGGGCGAATTCATCTATACGAACCTGCCTGGTGAATATGCGCTCGACCGCAACCAGTATGTCGAAACCACTGACTGGGACTGGCATATTGACGGCGTCTCCATGCGTTACACCATGCGCTACATGTGGGACCACTACCATCTGCCGATGATCATCACGGAAGCCGGTTTCGGTGCCCATGAAGATCTCGATGAAAATGGTGAGATCCACGATGACTACCGCATCGACTATCTGCGTGACTATGCGTACAACCTCGGTCTTGCGATTGCGGACGGCGTTGAGGTCTGGGGCTTCAATCCCTGGAGTTTCACCGATCTGCTTTCCACCGGAAACGGCATGGCAAAACGTTACGGCCTCGTCTTCGTCAATACCACCGATGACGATGTCCGTGACCTGAAGCGCTACAAGAAGGACTCCTTCTACTGGTACAGCAAGCTCATCAAATCCAACGGACAGGACTGGGGCAAAGATATGAGCGAGTGGAGAGACTTCACAAAGACCAGCGAGATCGCAAGCGACCTCAAGGGAAAAATCAAGGAATAAACTTTGCAAAAGTGAAAGGGGAATAACATGGCAAAGAAAGATTACAAGAAACTTTCGGATGACATTATCGCCGCAGTCGGCGGTGTCGAAAACATCCGCAGCGCATCCCACTGTATGACACGTCTCCGCCTCAACCTGGTTGACGCGTCAAAACTCAACATTGACGAGGCGAAGAAGATTCCTGGCGTCATCAACATCATTGTCCAGAACGGTGAACAGCAGTTCGTCATCGGTCAGGATGTCCCGAGCCTCTATGAAGAAGTCATCAAAAATCCGATCAAAGCTGCCGGATCGGTTGACGATGCGGAAGCACTGAAAGCTGATACCCAGGCACAGAAGGGCTCCATCGTTGAGACGGTTCTCTCCTATGTCGGCGGCACCTTCTCTCCGATTATTCCGGTCTTCATCGCCGGAGGTCTTACCGGAGCGATCATCTCGCTCCTCTCCACCTTCGCAGGACTCGATGCGTCAAACGGAACCGTTATTGTACTTACTGCGATCCAGCAGGCAATGCTTTACTTCCTGCCGATCTATATCGGTTTCTCTTCCGCTTCCCGTCTGAAGTCCAATCCGTACCTCGGCGCATTCCTCGGTGCGGTCCTGGTTTACTCCACAATCAATAACGCGGAAGGCCTCTCCTTCCTCGGACTCCCGATTGCACAGATCGGCTATAATGGACAGATCTTCCCGGTTGTTCTCGGAACCCTGTTCATGAGCGTTGTCTACAAGTTCCTGCAGAAGTCGCTCCCGATCAACCTCCGTACCATCTTCGTACCGCTGCTCACAATGCTGATCACGGTTCCGGTAACACTCATCGTTCTCGGCCCGATCGGTTACTGGGTAGGTACCGGACTCGCCAACGCGGTTCTTGCGATCTACCGCTTCGCACCGGCTGTCGCTGTTGCGATCATCGGCGCTACCACCGTATGGATGGTCTTCTTCGGTATGAACAATGCGACTTATCCGGTTCTCTTCCTCCTCATGGCGGAAGTCGGATCCGACCCGCTCATCTGCACAGGTATGGCTCCGGCCAACGTCGCAGTCGGCGGCGCGTGCCTTGCATATGCACTGCTTCATAAGAAAGACCCGGAAGCCAGCCAGGTTGGTACCGGTGCCGGAATCACCGCGCTCTGCGGTATCACAGAACCGGGCGTCTACGGTGTTCTCTTCCCGAACCGTTATCCGCTGATCGGCGCAATGATCGGCGGCGGTGTCGGCGGCTTCATCGCAGGTCTTCTCGGACTCACACAGTATGTCGTCGCAGGTCCCGGCTTCCTGAGCTTCGCAGCTTACATGAATCCGGACGGAACCTGGTTCAACTTCTGGGGCATGATGGGCGTCATGGTACTCGCAGTTGTACTCGGCTTCATCTGCACATACACTCTCGGCAAGCGTGAACTGAAAAAGAAGGCTGCCTGATCAGATTCAATCAGATAACGGAAGGTCCGGGCACTGCCCGGGCCTTTTTGAAAGAAGAGGAGAATGAAATGACAACTGTAACCACAAACCCTGTCCCGGAGGGATTCCTCTGGGGAGCCTCCACGGCCGCAAGCCAGTGTGAAGGTGCCTATGACAAAGATGGAAAGGGAGAAACGATCCTGGACCACATGACCAACGGTGATCATGATCATCCCCGCCGCATCACCCGTACGATTGAACCAGATCTTACCTATCCCAGTCAGCTTGGCTGCCGGCAGTATGACCGGTTTGAAGAAGACATCGCCCTGTTTGCGGAGATGGGACTCAAGACATACCGCCTGTCCATCAACTGGGCGCGCATCTATCCCAACGGCGATGATGCCGAGCCGAACAGAGCCGGTATTGAACATTACCGCAGGTTGTTTCAGTGCATGAAGGACCATGGCATCGAGCCGACGGTCACGATGACGCACTACGACATTCCCTGGAATCTCTGCGTCAAATACGGCGGCTGGAAAAACCGGAAGCTGATCGAGTTCTTCCTGAACTACGCAAGAACGATCTTCACCGAATACAAAGGACTGGTAAAACGCTGGCTGACGTTTAATGAGATCAACTTCGGCATCGTATCCTATGGCGAGTGTGTCACCAGCGGCATCGTGCCGGAAACCGGCGTGGTGGTCATGGATGATCCGGGCGCTTCGGTTCAGGTGGTCAATGACCGCTTCCAGGCGCTCCACCATGAACTGGTCGCCAGTGCGCTGGCTGTAAAGCTGGCCCATGAGATCGATCCGGAAATACAGGTCGGATGCATGCAGACGGGATTCTCGTTCTATCCGCTGACCTCCAAGCCGGAAGATGCGGCTGCTCAGCAGCGCGACATGGAGATCTGGATGTACTACTGTCTGGATGTCATGTGCCGCGGGTATTACCCGTACTGGGCAAAGCGGTACTGGAATGAACGCGGCATCACCCTGGATATCACGGACGAAGATCGCCGGATCCTGAAGGAAGGAACCGTTGATTTCATTTCCTTCAGTTACTACAAGACCGACTGTTCCAGTGCCACGATCAAGGGCGACCCCAACGACTGGGCATACGGCGCAGACAATCCGGAACTTGAAAAGAGTGACTGGGGATGGGCAATCGATCCGGCCGGATTAAGATGGCTGTGCAATGACCTGTATGCACGCTATGAAAAGCCGCTGATGATCGTGGAAAACGGACTTGGTGAATATGACACACTGGAAGAAGACGGTTCCTGTCATGATGAGGGACATATCGTTTATCTTCGCGCACATATCGAATCCATGAAGGAAGCGCTGAAGGACGGTGTCGATATCATCGGTTACTGCCCGTGGTCCGCAATCGATATCGTGTCTGCCGGCACGGGAGAAATGAAAAAGCGGTATGGATTCATCTATGTGGATGCGGATGACTACGGAAACGGCACCTATGACCGTTACCGCAAGGACAGCTTCTACTGGTATAAGGACGTCATCGCGTCCAACGGCGAAAAGCTTTAAGCATGGTGTTCCGATACCTGTTGACTATGCATTAAAATAAAAGACAGGAGAACAGAAACTATGATCAAGAAACCATTCAAAGATATCGAACTGTCCCGGCTCGGTCTCGGAAACATGCGTTTTATTCTGAGTGATCCGGACAACGGCAATTCCCCGATCGACCGTCCGAAAGCACACGCAGTCATCGACAGTGCCTATGCCAACGGCATCAACTACTTTGACACGGCTTATGTATACAACAGCGGTGATTCGGAGCGCTGCCTGGGCGAGGCAATGCAGAAATATCCGCGGGATTCGTTCTATATCGCGGACAAGTTCCATATGCATGCAAACCCGGATTATGAGGCGGTCTTTGAAGAACAGCTGAAGCGGCTTCAGACCGACCGCATCGACTTCTATCTGCTGCACTGCATCATGGACGGAAATGCGGATGAGTATCTGAACAGCGGCTGTATCGAGTACTTCCTGAAACAGAAGGAACTCGGACGGATCCGTTACCTCGGCTTCTCCAGCCATGCGGGCACCGATACACTGCGGCGCTTTGCGTCGTACCGTGACTGGGACTTTGCCCAGATCCAGCTGAATTACTATGACTGGTTTTTCAATACCGCAAAGGAAGAGTATGAGATCCTGACGGAACGGAATATTCCGGTCGTCGTCATGGAGCCGGTGCGGGGCGGCCGTCTTGCGAAGCTGTCACCGGAAGCGGAAGCGATTCTGAGGAACGCACATCCGGACTGGAGCACTGCCTCCTGGGCAATGCGCTTTGTGAAGAGCCTGCCCAATGTGCAGGTGATTCTCAGCGGTATGAACAGCCTGGATCAGATGAATGATAATCTGAATACCTTCTCTGATGACAGTGTTCTGAGCGAAGCGGATCAGGCAGTTCTGAAAGAAGCGGCGGAGTGTTTCCGCGCAGGCATTGTCGTGCCGTGCACCGCATGCCGTTACTGCACGGAAGGCTGTCCGATGCAGATCAACATCCCGGAATACCTCAAGGTCTATAACGAATGGAAGGTATCCGGCGGACGTGTGGACATGGATCTCTACCGGGGCGTAGTCTCGGAAGGAACTCCGGACATGTGCATCCAGTGCGGTGCCTGCGCCGGCATCTGCCCGCAGTCCATCCAGATTCCGGATCTTCTGAAGGAACTTGCGGACGCAGTAAAGTAACAGACATCAAAAACCGGCTGTACACAATCCCTCAGGAATTGTGCTGCGGCCGGTTTTTATCATGCATATTGAGGGCGTGATCACTCTGCGCCGTAACCGTCGCGTGCGGTTTCACGGATCAGGGTTTCCGCATCCAGCGGATGGTCTTTGTCCGTAACCGTGCAGAAGGAAATAATATCCGATCCGTCTCTTACGGATGCGAAGGTGACAAAGACGTGTTCCCCGGCATAGATCAGTTCATAATCCGTCACGACTGCCTCCTGATCACCGAAATCGGGGATGGCACGGATATCGCCTCGGCTGAATACCACATCTCCGAAACGTTCTTCAAAATGCGCGATAAGCGTCTCTTCCAGATACTGCCGCAGATCAATGTCCGATACGGTGTACCGCAGCTTCCGTACATACGGCATTCCGCTTCCGTCCGACTGTGTGACAACGATATCCGAACCATGTTCACCGTCACCGAGCGCGGCTAAATATTCCCTGATTTCGCCGCTGACCCAGACAGGGTCATCAATATCCTGAATCATGGCCTGTGATACCGGTTCGGTAGGAGCCGGTGTTTCTGATGGAAGCTCAGCCGGCGCAGATGCACATGCCTGCAGGAAGCAGACGGCGCTGAGCGAAAGAATTACAGTTCTGAGGTTCATGAAAATTGCCTCCTTTCATTATGGAAACACGGATACTGCGTGCATGGCTGCACAAAAAAAGCGGAAGTACTTCCACTTTTTTTGTTTCATTCGGCAGGTTCCGCTTCCGGTTCTTCGGGCGGTTCCTTTTTTGCGAGCCATTTTTCAAACTGCATGCGGATAAACGCACCGGTCGGCACTGCCAGCAGCATCCCCAGCAGTCCGCCGATCGCACCGCCCGCAAGCAGGGAGGCGATGACAAGCAGCGGGTGCACCTTGATCGTTCCGGCAAGCAGTCTTGGGTTGATGATATTTCCATCGATTAACATGATTACTTCCAGCACCACCAGACCGATTACCAGCATCCGGAAATCTCCCGCAATGAGGTTGACCAGAATGACCGAGATATAGCCAAGCGCCGGACCGACATAGGGAATCAGGTTGCCGATGCCCGCAAGCAGACCGATCACAAGCGCATACTTCATCTTCATGAAGGAGAACACGATGGAAACGACCGCACCGACCAGGATCGCATCCGTCACCTGACCGCGGATATAACCGGAGAAACAGACATCCGCATCGCCAAGCAGTTCACGGAAACGGGCAATCGTACGTTTTGTGAAAATCTTCTGTGCCGCATTGCGCCAGTAGGTCCTCAGACGGTCCGCATCGATCAGGAAGTAAATGGAAAAGATGATTCCGAAGAAGAAGGTCGTCGTGGAGCTGGCAATGGAGGAAACCACGCCGGTGAGGGAGGAGCCGATATTCGGAATCTTGATGTTGAACCGCTCCAGATAGGAGATCGCCTGGTTGATGAATTCCTGCAGATCGGTTTCCGTTCCCTGCACAAGATGTACAATGCTGGAAAAATTGATCTGCGAGACAAATGCCTGGGATATCACAATCAGGAATATCGCAATGACCGCAAGTATGACAAGAAAGCAGATCAGTACGGCAATGCCGCGCAGCCCCTTCTTCTCACCGAAGCGCTTCGCAAGCGCGCCTTCGATTTTCTTTACCCCCGGCAATAACAGATACCAGATGACAAATCCCACCAGCATCGGCCGCAGAACCGCAAGCACAAGCGAAGAGAACTTCGACAGTGCAGGAAGCGCGGAATACAGCGCAAGTCCCGCAAAGTATGTGACCAGCACGGTGCCGCCTGCGTACAGGGCTACCTTCAGATATGCCGGATCGAGTTTCTGAAACAGTTTCTTCATTGATTTAACCTCACAACTTCATAATCCTACCATGAATGCGGGGGATTGAAAAAAACAGTGTCCGGATGCGGACACTGTCGGGTGATTGTAAAAGATTACTTATTGTACGCGTTCAGTGCAGCCGCAAGCTGTTCCTTCATGCGCTCATGGAGGTGAGAGGGCTCCAGCAGGACGCAGGACGTCGCATAACGCTCCGCGATCCGCAGGATGACATTTTCGGATGCGGTGATGCGCAGTTCAAAATGTTCCGCATCGAGCGGCCGGAAGACGGCGAACGGTTCGAACCGGTCTGTCAGCGGATCGATCATGGACTTGTGACAGCGGAAGATCGCGGTTTCCTGTGCGCTGTCCCGGTCGAGCGGGCAGCTGCGCGTGACAGAGCGTGCGGTTTCTTCGCTCAGTGCCTCGAAGGTGTGTTCCTCCTGTGTGACATCGGTGATCCGGTCGATCCGATACCAGCGGGCACTGGCCTTGTCAGGCAGTGTTGCGACAAGGTAGGGGCGGTGCTCAAAGAAGGCGATAAAGCGGGGTTCTGCCAGCACGCGTTCCTTCGCCGGCGCAAGGTCCAGGTCTTCCGTCCAGGCCAGGGGTGTGAAGGCAATGGCCTCGCGGGAACGGATGGCATCGGAAATCAGTTCAAACTTGCGGGACATCGCCGCATCATTTCTGCCGTTCTTGAAGCTGATGTAAATCTCTTCCTGAAACAGTTTGCGCTGTGGCACACTCAGCGTCGCAAGAATCTTGCGCGTCAGTGCGGAGGATTCTGCGGGGGAGAGGAAGGCGGCAGCGTTTACCGCGTTGAGAAGGCTTCGCACTTCGTTCTGTTTGAACTGGCGCTCTTCGAGATAATAGCCTTCACTGTTGTCGCGCCAGCTGCTGATCTTATGTCCGTATTTTTCAAGAAGTTCAATATTGGAGTACAGCGTGCGTCGTTCCAGCGTAAGACCGTATTTGCTCTCGAGCTTCTTCCGGATCTGCGATGCGGAGAGAATATGATCCTTGTCTGTGGAGGATTCCAGAATCTCTAGCAGAGCGAGGGGGAGTTCTTTTTTATCGGCCATTGGCGGATCTCTCTTTCTAAGTGGATAAGTTTATATCTATATAACATACTAATGTGAACAAAAACTGAACTTTTTGATATTTTTGTGCTTTTTTGTAATTCGCCGGAATCTGCGTCTCTGATGCCGCATTGTTTGAGCGTGTTATAATGCACTCTATGAGAACAGTAATACAGCGTGTCCGGGAGGCTTCCGTAACGATTGAAGGGGAAGTTCACGGAGAGATTGGAAACGGACTTCTGATCCTTGTCGGGTTCTGCGACAGCGACGACCGCGAAACCGCAGAACGCATGGCCGACAAGATCCGGAAACTGCGGATCTTTGAGGATGAAAACGGAAAGATGAACCTGTCTGTCGAAGACATCGGAGGAGCCGTTCTTTCGATTTCCCAGTTCACACTGTATGCCGACTGCCGCAAGGGCAACCGGCCGAGCTTCGTGAAATCGGGTTCTCCCGAACACGCAAAGGAGCTTTATCTGTATTTCAATGAGGTTCTGCGCTCCAGAGGGATTCCCGTGGGAGAAGGAATCTTTGCCGCAGACATGAAAGTCCGCCTGCTGAATGACGGTCCGGTGACGATCACCATGGATTCGGAAGAAGTTCTGGCCGGCGGCAGTCAGCGCCGCTGAAAACTGTTTTGACAGGCGCAGGGAGGATACTGTATGGTCGTACCGGATTATGATCTCAATGACATTGTCGAAATGAAAAAGGAACATCCCTGCCGCAAGTCCAAGGTGTGGCGGGTGATCCGCATGGGTGCGGATATCAAGATCAAGTGTCAGGGATGCGGAGCTGTCATCATGTTTCCGCGTCATGAGTTTGAACGCAAACTGAAGCGCGTTGTGGAAAAGGCACCCGCAGCGGATGCGGCCTGACGCGTCATATCGTATTTAACTGCCGGAGGAGATATACATGGCATTAACTGCAGGAATTGTCGGACTTCCGAACGTCGGAAAGTCCACGTTATTCAACGCTATCACCAACAGCCAGGTGCTGGCGGAAAACTATCCGTTCGCGACGATTGCGCCGAATGTCGGCGTCGTGGAAGTCCCGGATGAGCGGATGGACAACCTTGTGGAGCTGTTTCACCCGAAAAAGGTGATTTACACGACCTTTGAATTCACCGACATTGCCGGTCTTGTCAAAGGCGCTTCCAAGGGTGAGGGACTCGGCAACCAGTTCCTTGCGAACATCCGTGAGACCAATGCGATCATTCACGTTGTCCGCTGTTTTGATGATGCGAATATCGAGCACGTGGAAGGATCGGTGGATCCGGTGCGCGATATTGAGGAAATCAATCTTGAGCTCTGCATGGCAGACCTCGATACCGTGGAAAACCGGATTGCCAAGGTTCTGCGCAAGGCACAGACCAAGGAAAAGGGCGCCGTAGAGGAAAACAACGCACTTCAGAAATTCAAAGAGGCGCTGCTTGCCGGAACCCCGGTGCGCCTGCTTGATCTTTCCGACGGTGAGAAGGAACTTCTGAAGAACTATTCCCTGCTTACCGCAAAGCCGGTCATCTATGTCGCAAACATGAGCGAAGATGAAGTGAGCGACCCGGATCAGAGTCCGTACTATACCGCCGTGAAAGAACTTGCGGCGAAGGAACACAGTGAATGCATCGCAATCAGCGCCCGCATGGAAGAGGAACTCTCCGGCATGGACAAAGAGGAAAAGAAGGCATTCCTGGACGAACTCGGCATCCGCACAGCCGGTCTTGATCAGATCATTCAGGCTGCCTACCATCTGCTTGGCCTGCGCACCTTCTTTACCGTCGGTGAGCCGGAAAACCGTGCCTGGACCTTCCGGGAAGGAATGAAGGCACCGCAGTGTGCCGGCATCATCCATACGGATTTTGAAAAGGGATTTATCAAGGCGGAAGTCTACAGCTATGAGGACATCATGGAATACAAGACGGAAGCTGCCCTGCGGGAACACGGAAAACTCCGCATTGAAGGCAAGGACTACGTGATGAAAGACGGCGACATTGTCTTCTTCCGCTTCAATGTGTAAGGACGATGCGGTTGGAATTCTTTCCGCATGATGATAAATTGAAAGTGACAGGAACACTAATTGCAGGAGGTATAAAATCATGAAACTGATTCTGGCAATTGTATCCAATGATGACGCAACCGCAGTCAGTGCTGCGCTCACAAAAGAAAACTTTTCGGTAACCCGTCTTGCGACAACCGGCGGATTCCTCCGTGCAGGAAATACCACGATGATCGTCGGAACCGAGGATGATCTGGTGGAACACTGCATTGAGATCATCGGTAGTGAGTCGGAACGGCGTACGGAAATCGTCCCGTCCACCGCAAGCTATGATATCGGACGTTATGCGTCCTTCCCGGTGGAAGTTCAGGTCGGCGGCGCAACGATCTTTGTGCTCGACGTCGAACAGTTCCGCAAACTCTGAGTCAGCGTAATCGGAAAGCACGCCGGAAGCGTGCTTTTTTACTACAGTCAGTCATAAAAAAGAAAGAGAGCGGAACCCGTGTATTCCGCTCTCTTTACGAGGGGGATGGAAGCTTCTCATGCGCCCCGGGTCAAATCCCGGAGATAACGCATCAGATCTTCCCGTGTATTCGGTATGACATCTTCCATGACAGCGGTAAGCAGCGCGTTCATGGACATTGAGATACTGCTTCCCTTCAGGCCGATTTCCTTGAGGTCCTTGCCGGTTACCTCAAGCTGTTTCAGCGTATAACAGTCTCCGTCTTTCCGGATGACTTTATACAGTGCTTCCAGTGCACTGCGGTCCAGCGAAGGATCTTTTGCGCAGCGGAAGCTGAGAAAGGACGGAACCGGAACACTCAGCCGGTTCAGTGCCTTCCGCATGTCAATGCGGGTCTCCAGCGGCAGATCAGCGGTCTCCAGGTAGTTGGTTACGGCATACCGGTCGCTGTTGGAATACTTCAGACGGCGCAGGATCTCATCACTGCGGGATACATCATGAAGTCCGTCAAGCAGGACTGCGGTGCGCAGGTTCACATCGCCCGGACAGCGGGAGATCATGGCGCACATACTGCTGTACTGGCTGTCGCTGTATTCCTGAAGCTCCGGAATGAGCAGCTCAAAGACACCGCGGTATTCTTCCAGAATGCCCTTGGCATAGGGTGCCGCAAGGGTCTTGGTCAGTTCGGCAGTAATCCGCTCCTGCGAGACAAACCGGAGGGTTTCCGCTTTTTCCGCAAGGGCACTACGGGTTGCGTCTTCAATATGGAAGCCGAGCTGCGCCGCAAAGCGGATTGCCCGCAGGATGCGAAGGGCATCTTCATCAAACCGGACTGCCGGTTCACCGACGGCCCGGATCAGGAAATTCTGCAGGTCCTGGCATCCGCCGAAGAAATCGATGATGCCTTCCTTCGGATGATAACAGAGCGCATTGATCGTAAAATCACGCCGTGCACAGTCTTCTTCCAGTGAACGGGTGAACGCAACCGCATCCGGATGGCGGTGATCGGTATACCCGGTTTCCGTGCGGTAGGTCGTGATCTCAATCGGATTATTCCGATCGAGCACGGTGACGGTTCCGTGGCGGATCCCGGTATCGACAGTGCGGTAACCTTCAAACACTTTCTTGATTTCATTCGGCAGTGCGTTGCTTGTAATATCGTAGTCATGAATCTCGGTGCCGAGCAGCCATGACCGTACGGCGCCGCCCACAACGTAGGCTTCATAACCGGCATCGTTCAGTTTTCGGATTACGGATTTGATATAGGCCGGGAGCGGCATCGTCTTTTTCATATGCCTATTTTACTAAATTTTGGAAACGTTTCCAACAAAATGATTCTGCCGGGTATTGTATTATCTATATGTATCCTTATATTTGAGACGAAACGGAGGTCTGTACTATGCGCATCGGACAATCTACGGATATTCATCGCTTTGCGGAAGGAAGAAAACTGATTCTCGGCGGGGTGGAAATCCCGTTTGAAAAGGGACTGCTCGGTCACAGTGACGCAGATGCCCTGACGCACGCCCTTGCGGAGGCAATTCTCGGCGCACTGGCACTGGGGGACCTCGGACACTGGTTTCCTGACACCGACCCGAAGTGGGAAGGCGTTGATTCGCAGGTGATCCTGTGGGAAGTGGCGCGGATGATGAAGGAACGCGGCTACCGCATCGGAAACGCGGACTGCCTGATTCTGATTGAAAAGCCGAAAATGGCACCGCATATTCAGGCCATGCGGGAAAACTTCGCGTCTGCGCTGGAGACCGATATCGGAAATATCAGTGTCAAGGCGACCCGCGGCGAAGGCATGGGCTTTGTCGGCCGCATGGAAGGCGTGCTTGCCCAGGCAGTGGTGCTGCTTGAGGAGGCATGAGATGACATTTCGGAAAACAGATGAAGTAAAAGTCCTGCGTGATCCCGTGCATGCGGATGACCGGGTGGAATATGAAGTGATCTGGAAGCTGATCAACAGCCGCTGGATGCAGAGGATGCGGCGGATCCGGCAGCTTGGAGGAGCCTTCATGGTTTATCATACGGCAGACCATACACGGTTTTCGCATTCCCTCGGTGTATATGAGATCGTCCGCCGGATGATCACGGAAGTTCCGGATATTGAACGCGCCCTGAACGAACGGGAGAAGGTGACCGTGCTTGCGGCGGGCCTGCTTCATGATGTCGGCCACGGTCCGTATTCCCATGCGTTTGAAAAGGTGATCGGCGAGGACCATGAGTCCTTTACCTGCCGCATCATTGAGGAAAATACGGAGATTACCGAAATTCTTGAGGAAGCCGCACCCGGACTGTCGCATGAAGTGGCGGATGTCATCCGCCATAAATCCGCCAATCCGCTCCTGCCGCAGCTGATCTCTGCCCAGCTTGATGCGGACCGGATGGACTATCTTCTGCGGGACTCCTATTTTACGGGCACGACCTACGGTCATTTTGACCTGGAACGTATCCTGCGGACCCTGCGGGTTGACAATGATTTTGTGGTGGTCAAGGAGAGCGGTGTCTATGCCATTGAAAACTATGTGATGGCCCGCTATCACAGTTACTGGCAGATCTACTACCATCCGGGAGCCCGGAGTTTTGAATGCATGCTGGAGAAACTGTTTCAGCGGCTCCGTGACCTCAGGGCGGAAGGAAAGATGCCGCCGTCGATTCCGGAGTTTGATGCGCTGTTAAGCGGCGAACCGATGAGTCTTGAAGATTACTATGTGCTGGACGAATATGCATGCAATTATGCATTTGAAGTGCTCAGCCGCGGGGAAGACCCGATCGCGGCAGACCTCGCTTCCCGGATTCTCGACCGCCGGCTGTTTGATTACATGGAAGATTCCCCGGAAAACCGGGAAAAGGTCACGGCGGTGCTCAAGCAGGCCGGCTATGACCCGGAATACTACCTGACCAGTGATGATGTCGGTCAGCGGGTATACATACCCTACCGGGTATCCGCAGGCAATGCGATCCGCGTGCGCCTGCACGGCGGAGAAATCAAGGAGCTTTCGGAAGCGTCCAATATCGTCCAGAGCCTGGTGAAAGGCAAACAGCTGCGGGATGACCGCATCTATTACCCGAAGGAGATCCGGAACCTGCTATGATCGTGCATCTGACCGGCATCCGAAGGGATATTCTGCAGAACACGAAGGGAACATTTATCTCCGGAAAGGCGATCCGGAACGGTTCGATGCTTTCAGCCCGGGAATGTCCGCCGTTTTCCGGAAGCGACACGCTTCTGTTCGGAGAGGACGGCATTGTGCTGACGCACCGGGGTGAAACGGAAAGCCGGGTGGAACTGCCGTTTGCGGGAGAAGGAACCGCGTATGCGGAAACCATGTTCGGGAAAATGGAGTTTTCAACACAACTTATCGAATATGCGGCGGTTGACTCATGCGTGCAGTTCCGGTACCGCCTCATGCAGGAAAAAGAAACGGTTTCGGAAATCGAATTGACTTTTCTGATTTCATCGGTTTAAATGACAGTTTTGCCTGAATGTACAAAAGTGCATGCTTGAATGTATTTTTCTGTTGACAGTGCCAAAAAAGGTTGCTTATAAATAAAATGTGAGTTAAACTCATGCATTGCCGGAAGGCTATTGTAATATCTGGAGGGGTATACACAAAGTTATGAGCACGAAGGTAACGATGACTGACACTGCGTACAACATCATGTCAAAGCGTAAGAAGGAAGTTGAATTTCCGAAACTCTGGGCCGATGTTGCAAAGTCAATGAAGATTCCCGAAGAGAAGCTGAGCCGCAAAAAACGTCAGTTCTATGCGGAACTGATGGAAGACAGACGGTTTGCCTCCCTGAAGGGAAATAAATGGGATCTTCGAAGCAGACGGAGCTACAGCGAAGTCGCCGCAGACAGCGTGATCGATGAGGATGATGAAGTCGAAGAATACGAAGACGGAGATATCCTCGACCTGCCGAAGGGCGAAGACGAGTATTAATTACAGACATGCAGGAAAAAGGGCGGGTGAGCCCTTTTTCTGTTGTGTTAATATTGCTTAACAAGTCCTGAAAAAGCGAGTAAAATAATAACGCAAATATATTGCAGAAAAAGGAGGAATAATTGCAATATGGTAATGGTTTCTGCAACAGAAATGATCAACAAGGCTCATGAAGGCCACTATGCGATCGGTGCGTTCAATACGAACAACCTCGAATGGACAAAGTGCATTCTCGCAGCCGCACAGGAAGCTAACGCTCCGGTTATGATCCAGGCTTCCGAAGGCGCCGCAAAATACATGGGCGGCTACAAGGTCGTTGCGGACCTGGTCAGAAATCTCCATGATTCCATGGGAATTACTGTTCCGGTAGCGCTTCACCTCGACCACGGCACCTATGAAGGTGCAAAGGCCTGCATCGAAGCTGGTTTCACATCCGTTATGTTCGACGGTTCTCACTTCGATTTCGAAGAGAACATGGCAAAGTCCAAGGAAATCATTGAACTTGCACACTCTAAGGGCGTTTCTGTTGAGTGCGAAGTCGGCGGCATCGGCGGTACAGAAGACGGCGTTACATCCAACGGCGAACTTGCTGACCCGCAGGAATGCGCACAGGTTGCTGCACTTGGTGTAGACTTCCTCGCCGCAGGTATCGGAAACATCCACGGCAAATACCCGGCAAACTGGGCAGGTCTCAACTTCGAGCGTCTCGATGAGATCAACAAGGCTGTCAACGGCAAACCGCTCGTTCTCCACGGCGGCTCCGGCATCCCGTTCGATCAGACATCCAAGGCAATCGATATGGGCGTTTCCAAGATCAACGTCAACACCGAGCTCCAGCTCGTATTCGCGGACGCAACCCGCAAGTACATCGAAGCCGGCAAGGATCTCGAAGGCAAGGGCTATGATCCCCGTAAGCTCCTGAAACCGGGCGCAGACGCAATCATCGCCAAGACCATTGAACTGATCAAGGCATTCGGTTCCGACAACAAGGCTTAATAAACCATTGTCAGAAAGGGAGAACATTCCGATGTTCTCCTTTTTCTTTCGCCGTAAAACCGGTCCTGCGGATACGTGTTGGATTTGTCCGGCAAATAAAGTAGAATAAGCCCGGGAGAGAAGCCTATGAAAAAAGCAGTACTGTTTGACATGGACGGAATTCTCTACGACAGTGAAGGTTTTTATATGGACATCACGGTCGATGTCATGCGGGAACTTGGATACAAAGGTCCCGAGGAACCGATCTATGACGTTGTCGGAACGACCGCAGACGGCACGTGGAAGATCCTGTATGATCTTCTCGACGGTGCCTATACCGGAAATGAGATCCGGCAGCGCTGGATTGCCCGGAATGCGGCGAATCCGCTGGACTACCGGGCGGTGATGTTTCCGGATATTCCCGATACGCTGAAGCGGCTGAAGAATGCGGGAATCCGCATGGCCTGCTGTTCCAGCAACACACCGTCGGTGATTTACCGGAGTCTTGATGTGAGGGGAATCCGGGAGTACTTCGACTGCGTGATTTCATCGGAGGAACTCGAACGGGCAAAACCCGATCCGATGATCTATCTCAGGGCGGCAGAAACACTCGGTGTTCCGCCGGAAGACTGCGCCGTATATGAAGACAGCACACCCGGCATTCTGTCGGGGAAACGCGCCGGCATGTTCGTTTACGCACGGAAGGATGACCGGTTTGCGCAGGACCAGACAAAGGCGGACCGCATTATCACCGCGGCCGCACAGCTGGCCGACGATATACTACAGGAGGAAGCCTGATGCGAGAGGTTATTAAAATAGAAGGCGGACACCGTCTCAACGGTGAGGTAACGGTATCCGGATCAAAAAATGCGACAGTCGCCCTGATTCCGGCGGCGGTGCTTGCGGGCGGACCCGTTACGATCAGCGGAGTGCCCGCAATCGCAGATGTGGATTCCCTCTCAAAGATTCTGCGCATTCTCGGATGTGATGTGACGGAGAAGGATGATCACCTCATCATTGATCCGGCCAATATGAAAAACACGGACCTGGACGCCGATGTCATCACCAAGCTGCGGGCCTCCTACTACTTTATGGGTGCGCTGCTTGGGAAATACGGTTATGTACGGATGAAGATGCCGGGCGGATGTTATCTCGGCCCGCGGCCGATCGACCTTCATATCAAGGGATTTGAAGCGCTCGGCGCAACCGTGGAATATGAAAAGGGCTGTTATACGATTCAGGCAGAACACCTGAAGGGAACCAAGATCTTCCTGGATATTTCTTCCGTCGGTGCCACCATCAACATCATGATGGCTGCTGTCTATGCGGAAGGACGCACGATTATCGAGAACGCGGCGAAGGAACCGGAGATCATCGATGTGGCGACCCTGCTCAATAACATGGGCGCAAACATCAAGGGTGCCGGCACAAACGTCATCACGATCGAGGGCGTAAAGCAGCTTCAGGGCTGTTATCACGAGATTATTCCGGACCGCATCGAAGCCGGCACGTTTGTCATCATGGCAGTGGCCTGCGCGGATGAAATGCGCATCAACAACGTCATCCCCAAGCATATTGAGGCACTGACTTCCAAGCTTACCGAAATGGGCGCTGATCTTGAGATCGGAATTGACTCGATCCTTGTCCGCAAGTCGGAACATATGCATGCGGCGGATGTCACCACAAAGCCGTATCCCGGCTTTGCGACAGACCTCCAGCAGCCGCTGACCGCACTGCTTACCCAGGTGGAAGGCATCAGTGAAGTGACTGATACCATCTATACCGAACGCTTCAAGCACTGCCTGGAGCTTCAGCGGATGGGCGCGAATATCGAACTGTATAACGGCAAATGCGAGGTCAAGGGACCGTCGAAACTCTATGGCGACCGTGTCACCGCGACCGATCTTCGCTGCGGGGCAGCACTGGTGATTGCCGGTCTGCTTGCGGAAGGCGAAACCGTAATCAGCGATGTGTATCATATTGACCGCGGCTATGACAATATTGACGGCAAGCTCCGTGCACTCGGCGGGGTCATCCGGCGGGAAAAAATTGATGAAACTATTGCCTGAAACAGGAAAGGCATGATATATTACATAAGCACTTTCTTTGAGCACGCATGAGGCTCAAGGCAGAAGGGAGACGAACATGAAGAAGGACATCCATCCGAAGTTCTATGAGTGCAAGGTCGTATGCACAAGCTGCGGCAGCGAATTCGTTACGGGTTCCACACTCAAGGAGATCAAGGTAGACACCTGCTCGAACTGCCATCCGTTCTATACCGGACGTCAGAGATTCGCACAGGCTCAGGGTCGTGTCGAGAAGTTCAACAAGAAGTACGGACTCAAGTAATCATCCTGCCCGGAAAATCGGAAAAGCAAACCCTCAGTATATATGGGGGTTTTCTTTTTTCCTTCCTTTTCTTGTGCACCGTGGCCATGTGGTAAAATATTTCGTATAAGTCAAAAGGGAAAGGAGTACCTGATGGCAGAAGAGAAGAACATCCATAAAGAGTCCACTCTGAAAGATCTGGAAGATGAGTTGTTAAAACGGAGCAATGCCGGAGAAGTAATCAGCACAGAACATCTTCAGGAACGTGCGGAGAAGGCGCATCTGAGTGAAGAGGAACAGGATGCCCTGTTCGACTGGTGCAGTGAGCACGATATTTTCGTTGCGCCGGAAGAGGCGGCGATTCTGGAAGAGGAAGAATCCGTTGATGATGATCTTGGCGATGAGGAGGAAGAAGAGGATGTTTCGGAGCGTGCACCCGAACCGTATCAGGAAAGCGGCCGCAGAGTGCAGACTTCGGACAGTGTCCGGATCTATCTTCAGGAAATCGGCGAGATTCCGCTTCTGACTGCCGAACAGGAACGCGATGCGGCGAAAAAGGCTGCGGAAGGGGACGAGAATGCCCGTCTGCTTTTAATCAACTCGAACCTCCGTCTCGTCGTTTCAATTGCCAAACGGTATATGAAACGCGGACTTTCCCTGCAGGATCTGATTCAGGAAGGCAACATGGGACTGATGCGTGCCGTTGCCAAATTTGACTATACGAAGGGGTTCCGGTTCAGCACCTATGCGACCTGGTGGATCCGTCAGTCGATGATCCGTGCAATCGCGGATCAGTCGCGGGACATCCGTCTGCCGGTCCATATGGGCGAACAGATCATGAAGGTTAAGCGGGTGGAAAAGGAACTGCTTCAGGAACTCGGAAAGGAACCGACCAGCAGTGAGATTGCCTCCCGCATGGAAGGCATGACCGCAGAACGGGTCGAAGAAATTCTCAAGATCGCCATGGAGCCGGTAAGTCTGGAAACGCCCGCAGGTGAAGAGGAAAACTCCACCCTGCAGGATTTCATTGAAGATACCAGCACGGTCAATCCGGAGGCGTATGCGAACAACCGTTTTCTGCGTGAGGAAATCGACCGGATTCTTCTGACGCTCAATGAGCGAGAACAGAAGATCCTGCGGATGCGGTTTGGACTGGATGACGGCATCGTCCATACGCTGGAGGATGTCGGAAAAGAATGCAATGTAACGCGGGAGCGGATCCGCCAGCTTGAAAACAAGGCGCTCCGCAAACTGCATCATAACTTCGGCTCGAAGCCGGAGCTCAGAGACTGGAAGGAATAACATTTCCCGTCTTCTGTTCAGGAGACAGTAACGATGAATATTGAAGCGATGCGCGCGCGTCTATCGGAAATTGAACAGGAATATGATTCCATCAGTGAACAGCTGATGTCGGAAGAGGTTCTCAAAGACCCGCGCCAGGTGACAAAACTTTCCCGTGCCCAGGCAAAACTGACGGCGCTTGTGGAGGCCCGGCATGAACTGCAGGATCTTGACGCAAGGATCAGCGAGGCACAGGAACTTGAACATGACAGTGACCCGGAACTGAAGGCCATGGCCGAAGAAGAACTTGCGGAATGCATGCCGAAACAGGAAGAACTGCTGGAAAAGATCCGGCGTCTGCTCATTCCGCAGGATCCGGATGATGATCACAATGTGATCATGGAGATCCGCGGCGGTGCCGGCGGTGATGAAGGAAACATCTTTGCGGGTGATCTGTACCGCATGTATGTGAAATACGCGGAAGGCTGCGGCTGGAAGGTGGATGTCCTTGAGGCATCCGAATCGGAAGCCGGCGGATTTTCGCAGATCATTTTTGAAATCAAAGGCCATGATGTGTATAAGGCGCTGAAGTTTGAGAGCGGTGCACATCGTGTTCAGCGTGTCCCGAAGACCGAATCGCAGGGCCGCATCCAGACAAGCACGGCAACCGTGCTCTGTCAGCCGGAAGCGGAAGACGCGGATGTTGAGATCGATCCGAAGGATCTGACGATTGAGACGCATCGTGCCAGCGGTGCGGGCGGTCAGCATATAAACAAGACCGACAGTGCGGTCCGGATCGTGCATGTGCCGACCGGAATCACAGTCAACTGCCAGGAAGGCCGCAGTCAGATCGAAAACCGGGAGACGGCAATGCGTCTGATCCGTTCGCGGGTATATGAAGAATACCGGCGCCAGCGGGAGGAAGCGGAAGGAAAGATCCGCCGCGCCAAGATCGGCACGGGAGACCGTGCGGAAAAAATCCGTACCTACAACTATCCGCAGAACCGTGTCACCGATCATCGGATCGGATTTACGATCACACAGCTCGACCGGGTGATGGAAGGCCGTCTGCAGGATGTGATTGATGCCCTGCAGGCAGATGATGAGAAGAAAAAACTGGAGAGTGCAGAATGACATTTGCGGAAGCGGTAAGACAATATGAAAAACGCTGTGAGGCATGTGATGTGCCGGCGGAAACCGTCATGGCCTTTCTGGTGGAAATCGCCCAGACAGAGCGCTACAACCTCTACCTGCATTATGATGAGGAGATGCCGGAAGATCTTGCGGCGAAGTTTTCTGCCGGAATGGAGCGTATCCTGAAACAGGAACCGATGGCGCATGTGCTGGGTTATTCGTGGTTTTACGGCTATAAGTTCACCGTCAACGGGGATGTCCTGATTCCCCGGCCGGAAACCGAGGAACTGTGCGCCCGGATTCTTGCGGGCATTGACCGCTGTTTCCCGGAAGGGGATGTAGCCTGTGTGGATGTCGGCACCGGAAGCGGCGCAATCGCGGTGACGCTTGCGTGTGAGGAACCGCGGATCGTCATGGACGCAACGGATATTTCCGAAGCGGCGCTTGCGACGGCCCGGCTCAATGCGGAGAACAACGGCGCAAAGATTTCATTTTATGCGGGAGATATGTTAAAACCGCTCATCGAAGCCGGAAAGATGTATGATGTACTCGTGTGCAATCCGCCATATATTCCCTCGGATGAGGAAATGGAACACGCAGTGGTGGATTTTGAACCGCATGTGGCGCTCTTCGGCGGCGCAGACGGTCTGAAATTCTACCGTGAGGTATTTGCGGACTGTCGGTCTGTGCTGAAGGATAAGGCGTTTATGGCCTTTGAAATGGGCTGGAACCAGCGTGAGGCAATGAGTGCGCTGGTAAGGGAAGCACTGCCGGAAGCGCAGTTTGAGATCCGTAAGGACATGAACGGAAAAGACCGGATGCTGTTTGTATATTTCAACTGTCCGGAAGCGATGGAAAGAGGGTGAGGTCTGATGAAAGAGATTGAACCGGTCGATGAGGAATTCGAAGAAGAATATGAAAAAGATCCGGAAGCGGATCTGATGGAAACCGAAGTGATCAAGATCCGCGATGACGGGGAAGCCGGCCTTGAGGCGACAACCGCATTGAAGATCAGTGATCTTCCGGAAGAAGCGGAGGATAAACCGGATGTGTCTTCTCCGCGTCCTGCACCGAAAAAGAAGAAACAGGGAAGAAAGCTGAAGCCGGCAGCGCGGCTTCTGTTAAGGATCATTCTGGTTGCCTCCCTGATTACCGGTGCCTGGTCCGGGTTCCAGCTGTATCTTGGAAACAAGGCATACCGCGAAGGTATGAATGCATATTCCAAGCTGAGCGAGAAGAATACGGGAAATCCGCCGGAGGAAGTAGAGGCAGATGACGGACTGAATATTGAATACATACCGGCGAACTTTGAAGCGCTGGCGGAAATCAATTCCGATGTTGTCGGCTGGATCACGATTCCCGGTACGCAGATCGACTATCCGATCGTCCAGGGACCGGACAATGAATACTACCTTGAACATCTGTTCACGAAGGAAACCAACCATACCGGCTGTGTTTTCATCGATGTGACGAATCACAAAGATTTCAGCGATCAGAACAACATGCTGTATGCGCACCACATGCGCAACGGCTCGATGTTCTCCGATCTGGAAGGCTACCGGAAGGAAGGTTTCCTGGAAGAACATCCGTACTTTGTGCTTCAGACGCTGGATGCGGTTTACCGTGTAGAACCGTTTGCGGATGTGCTTGGCGATGCCTATTCCACCTACAATCAGACATCGTTTACAGACAATACGGAATTCATGAATTTCATCAATAATATCCGCGCAAACAGCACCTTCCAGACGGATACCGTCGTTACGGAGGAAGATCAGATTCTCGGTCTGTCCACCTGCCGTTATGACGCCTCGGAAGGACGTTATGCGGTGTTCGGCAAGATGATCCGCGTGAAGTGAATGTAAGACAGAATTATTGCGGCAGCGGGCAGACGATGCCGCTGCCGGACATAGTCTGTATACCAATACCCCCAAACTTGGGGGTATATTTTTTTAAAATCATGATAGAATGCGTACTGTTATGAACAGAAACAGAGTCTGGATGCGGTATTTCATGATCGCCATGGTCATCCTTGTCGTGATGAGCATGCTGCTGAGCGTGTTCCGCTGAGAAAAAGGGAATATGAGACGGTTTGGATCTGATGAAATTGAAGCGGCTGCGGAAGTCCTGAAACAGGACGGCTGTATCGCTGCCGCAACCGACACGGTCTTCGGCGTCTGTGCACGCATCTCGGAAGAGGGGATGAACCGGCTGTATGAGGTGAAGAACCGGCCGCGTTCCAAACAGTTCCCGATCATGTGTGCCGATGTGAACCAGCTGCGCACAGTCGCAGAGGTATCCGATATGGCAGACACGATTATTCAGACATTCATGCCCGGTCCGCTGACCGTGATCCTGAAGGCAAAGGAAAGCGTCCCTGCCGCGATCCGCGGCGGCGGAAGCACCCTGGCAATCCGGCTTGCGACAGGCAGTCAGCTGAAACAGCTGATCGAGGCAGTCGGTACACCGCTGTTTATGACAAGCGCGAATCAGTCGGGCATGCCGGAATGCCGGACGGAAGAGGAAATTGAAGTTTCCTGTCCGAAGCTCGACGGTATCCTTGAAGGCACCGTATTCTACAACCGGGCCAGCACGATCGCGGATCTCACCGGGGAAACCCCGAAGATCCTGCGGGAAGGTCCGATTACAATCGAACAGATGAATCAGGCACTGAGGAGGAAGACAGATGATTGACCAGGAACTGCAGAAGGCACTTAATGCGGAAGGCAAACGCCAGCGTGAAAACATTGAACTGATTGCGTCGGAAAACTACTGCTCGAAGGAAGTACGCGAGCTTTCCGGCTCGATTCTTACCAACAAGTACGCAGAGGGTTATCCCGGCAAGCGCTATTACGGCGGATGCGAGAACGTTGATGTCATTGAAAATCTGGCACGCGACCGGGCGTGTGAACTGTTCGGCGCAGACCATGCGAATGTACAGCCGCACAGCGGATCTCAGGCCAACATGGGCGTGTACTTTTCGGTTCTGAATCCGGGCGATAAGGTTCTCGGCATGGATCTTGCGGCAGGCGGTCATCTGACACACGGCGCAAAGGTCAGCTTTTCCGGAAAGCTGTATGACTTTTATTCCTATGGCGTGAATAAGGAAACCGAGCGCATTGACTACGATCAGCTTCGCAAAGAGGCTCTGGAGCTTCAGCCGCGGATGATTGTCGCCGGCGCAAGTGCATATTCCCGGGCGCTGGATTTTAAGGAATTCCGCTCCATTGCGGACGCATGCGGCGCATATCTGATGGTCGATATGGCGCACATTGCCGGACTCGTTGCCGGCGGTATGCATGAAAATCCCGTTCCGTATGCGGATTTCGTTACGACAACCACACACAAAACCCTGCGCGGTCCGCGCGGCGGCATGATTCTCTGCAAGGAGGAATACGCAAAGGCTGTGGACAAGGCGATGTTCCCGGGCATGCAGGGCGGTCCGCTCTGTCATATCGTAGCCGCCAAGGCACAGTGCCTGTATGAGGCGATGCAGCCGGAATTCAAAGATTATGCAGCACAGATCGTAAAGAACTGTGCAGTTCTGGCAGAAACCCTTCAGAAGGAAGGCTTCCGGCTTGTGGCAGGAGGCACCGACAATCATCTGATTCTGGTCGACGTCAAGGGTTCCATCGGCATTACCGGACGCGAAGCGGAAGTTGCGCTGGATGAAGTGAACATCACCGCAAACAAGAATGCAATTCCGTTCGATGAGGAAAAGCCCAACACAACCAGCGGCATCCGTCTTGGAACTGCCGCTATGACAACCCGCGGCTTTAAGGAAGAAGAGTTCCGCAAGGTCGGTACCTGGATTGCACAGGTCCTCAAGAACAAGGAAGACCTGGTGCTGAAACAGCAGATCCAGCAGGAAGTCATTGCGCTTACCGCAAACTTCCCGTTCGCATAAGAGACCATAAGAAAAGCAGAATTCCGGATTACTTCGTGTAATCACAGAATTCTGCTTTTTTTGTTTTCTTTCTTAGATCAGACCGCTGATCAGAATGACCGCGATCAGAACCGGAAGGATGTATTTCAGATAGACGCCGAGACCTCTGGAAAGCTTGACGCCTTCTCCTTTATTGCATTCTTTCCGGTACGCTTCAAATCCCCATCCGAGCTTTGAAGTGCAGAACAGCAGGTAGATCAGCGAGCCGATCGGCAGTAACAGATTCGAAACGATGAAGTCTTCACTGTCGAGGATATCGCGGGCACCGATCAGATGCACATTGGACCAGACGTTATAGCCAAGCACACACGGGATGCTGGCAATGAGAATGAACAGGAAGTTGAGCAGCACTGCCTTTTTCCGGGAATGTCCGAAGTTGTCCATGGATGCGGAAATCAGGTTTTCAAATACGGTGATGACTGTAGAGAAACTCGCAAATGTCATGAACAGGAAGAACAGTGTTCCGAAGATCATGCCGCCTGGCATCTCCGCAAATATTTTCGGGAGTGTCAGGAAGATCAGTGCCGGTCCGGAATCCGGCTCTACATGGTAGCTGAAGCAGGCCGGGAAAATAATCAGACCGGAGAAGATCGCGACAAACGTATCGAGGATAAGAATCCGGATGGATTCATTGTAGAGCGTAAACTTATCGGACATATAGCTTCCGAACACTTCCATCGCCGCAATGCCGAGACTCAGTGTGAAGAACGACTGATTCATCGCCGCAACGATGACCTTGCCAAGACCGATCCGCTGTACCTCGGACAGATCCGGCTTGAGGTAGAAGGAGAGTCCTTCACCGGCACCGGGCAGTGTCATGGAATAACCGGCAAGTCCGACGATCAGTATAAGCAGACAGACCATCATGATCTTGGTGATCCGCTCAAGACCGTTGCGGATGCCGAAGGAACATACCGCAAATCCGGCTGCGACGGTTACTGCCATCGCAATTCCCATCTGAACCGGATCTCCCAGCATGGTTCCGAATACTGTGCCGATTTCATCTACGGAGAACCCGCTCATGGAGCCGGTCAGGAATTTCACAAAGTAGATGAGCATCCATCCGCTGACAGTCGTGTAGTACATCATAAGCAGTGCGCATCCGGCAATGCACACCCATCCATGCAGGTGCCAGAATGAACCTTTCGGTTCCAGCGTGCGGTAGGCTTCCACAGCGCTCTTGCGGGATGCACGTCCGACCGCAAGTTCCATCGTCATGACCGGAAGGCCCATGATAATCAGGAAGAACAGATAGATCAGTACGAAGATGCCGCCGCCGTTCTGTCCGGTGAGGTATGGGAATTTCCATACGTTTCCGATTCCGATGGCACAACCGGCACTGACAAGAATAAAACCAAGTCTTGATCCGAATGTATCTCGCTTCATCATTCAATCCCCCTTTGTAATAAATCAGAGATACGCAAGCATGTTAACCGCATCACCGCGCTCCAGGACATTTTCCTGAAGCCGGCGGGCTTCATCGAAGAAGCGGCTGTCCGCAAGAACCTGACGGTATGCTTCATACATGCGTTCCATGGACAGCTCAGATTCATGTATGGCAATGCCGGCGCCGCTGCGCTCCAGACATACCGCATTCCATGAACGCTGGTAGGAATCATCATGCAGGATAATCTGCGGAATACCGAGCGCATTGCAGTACTGCGTCAGGGCATCGCTTCCGTCATGTATGCATAGCCTGCTTCCGTTTATTGTAATGGTTCTCTGCAGATTTTGAAAATGCAGATTTTCGTTTTTTCCGGGATGCTGGGAACTGTCATAGATGTAAACATCGTATGGCGCCCCGAGAAATGCGTCGGAGATGATCTGCCGCATGCGGCGGGCGGAAATACCGGTTTCCGTAAATGCAATGCTTAATGCACGGTCCTGCGGACTGCTGACCGGCGCAATGGCAGATACACCGAAGGACGCGACCCGGTAACCGGGAAACGGCGGAAGGAATTCATCTGCGCCGAAGGCAAAGCACTGGGTATAGCGGTACAGTTCCCGCAGATGCAGCACCTGTTCCAGTCCGAGTTCATTGAGAAACGAATTCAGACCGTTCAGGGTATCCGCCTTGAAACTGCGGAACCGGAATGTCCCTCCGCTGACAACGGAAAAAACCGGAAGCCCGTATTCTGCGGCTGCCGCAATCGCCGCAGGACGTTCGATCTCGATCAGGAAATCCGGATTGTATTCATGAATTGCCCTGGATGCCGCATGATAGTCCTTCTTCAGATAGGAGGCAGACAGCGCATTGCGGCCCCGCAGATATTCTTCCACAGTAGTGCCGGGACTGCCGCGCCGCAGCGAGGCAGTGGAAGGCGATTCAAAAAAAGCGATATCGCTGAATCGTGATTTGCGGTCTGCACAGATTCCGGTATCGATTCCCTGCAGGCGGAACATCGCCGCAAGCTGTCGTGCGATCAGAACAGCTGATCCGCAGTCGGGAACGCATACGGAAGGAAAAATCATTACCTTCATATAAATTAAAGTATAGCATTCTTTGCCGTATTGAATTCAGAGAGGGTTTCTTCTAGAATTTACGGAGAGCAATTTTAAAAACAGGAGGGTTTTTATGCTGGAAGTATTGAATCATCCCATGATCACGCACAAGCTGACCCTGATGCGCGATAAGAACTGCACCACCAAGGATTTCCGTGAAAATCTCGATGAGATCGCAGAGCTGATGGCATATGAAGTATGCCGTGACCTGCCGGTAAAACCGGTCGACATCGAAACACCGATGGGGCCGTGCACCGGTTACACCTTAAGCAAGGAAGTGGTCATTGTGCCGATCCTGCGTGCCGGTATCGGCCTGCTTGACGGTATCCGCCGTCTTGTCCCGACCGCAAAAGTCGGTTTCATCGGTCTGTACCGTGATGAGGAAACGCTGGAACCGCATGAATATTTTGCAAAGTTCCCGAAGGAACTGGCGGATTCCATCGTCATGATCGTTGACCCGATGCTTGCGACCGGCGGAAGCGCAGTTGCGGCAATCGATATGATCAAGAAGCGCGGCGCAAAGCAGATCAAGCTGGTCTGCCTGGTCGGTGTTCCGGAAGGTGTCAAGGCAGTGCAGACTGCACACCCGGATGTCGATATTTATCTCGCCGCAATGGATGACCATCTCAATGAGATCGGATACATTGTTCCGGGTCTTGGCGACGCCGGCGACCGTATTTTCGGCACGAAGTAATCTGCACTATGGAATCTGCGGTTTACGCAGTGCGGACAGCGATTTACATCGCAGCGTTCATGCTCAGCTTCTATGGACTCGGCGCATTGAATTTCAGCCGGTTCATTAAGCAGGGACATGTACTGCAGGCACGGATCCTCTACTGGATCCTTGTTCTGAGCCTGGCGTACCTTTCGGGCTCATTTGTGCTCGCATTGATTTACAGATGAAAGAACACCGGTGGCAGCGGATTCCGCTGCCACTGATGGTATAATGACGACACAGAAAGGAGGCGTTTTTTTATGAATCTGATTATCGGTGCTTTTCCGTACTTCGCGCTTCCTTTTGTGATTTCCCTGGCACTCGTACCGGTCGCAAAGCGGATCGGTCTAGTGCTTGGCATCTATGCGGTGGAAAACAAACGTACCGTACATCATGGCCGGATTGTCCGGATCGGCGGTGTGGCGATCTATGTTGCCTTTCTGCTTTCCGTGGCGATTCTGTGGCGTACGGATGTCAAACTCAACGGCATTCTGATCGGCGGGTGCCTGATCTTCATCGGCGGCCTGCTGGATGACATCTATGATCTGTCACCGAAGTACAAGCTGCTGTTTCAGTTCTCCGGTGCACTCGCTGCACTGACCATCGGAAATCTGTCCCTGACCAATCTCCATGTACTGTCGTTTGAAATCTCCAACCCGATCATCGTCAAGACGATTTCCTTCCTCTGGCTGATCGGTGTAACCAATGCGATCAACCTGATTGACGGACTGGACGGTCTGTCTTCCGGTATCTGTACGATCGTAACCATGACGATTGGCATGCTGGGATTCTTCATGGGACGGCGTGACGTCGTCATCATGGCGCTGACACTGTCCGGCGCGATCCTCGGCTTCCTGCCGTATAACTTCCATCCGGCATCCGTGTTTGTCGGTGACTGCGGTGCGCAGTTCATGGGATTCATGATTGCGGCACTGTCGCTGCTCGGATTCAAGACCACGGCGCTGATCACACTCGGTCTTCCGATGGTGGTTCTCTTCATTCCGATCTCGGATACCCTGATTGCGATCATCCGCAGAAAACTGAAGGGACAGAAAATCATGCAGGCGGACAAGGGACACCTGCATCACGTACTGATGTTCAAGCTGAAGCTTGGCCACCGCAATACCGTGCTTGTGCTGTATGTGGTCACCCTGCTGTTTGCCCTTGCGGCGGTGATTACCTACTTCAATCCGAAAGCGGGACTTGCGGTTATTCTGGTACTGCTGCTTGGGGCAGACCTCTTCATTGAGTTTACCGGGATGATCAATCCGCATTTCCATCCGATTCTTTCGATGGTCAACCGGCTGACCGGCTGGCCGCATATGGAAGACGGGGAAGATCCGGTGGATTCACTGCTGATTGAAGAAGCCAGAAATTCCGATGAACCATCGGATGACACGAAGAAGGAACCGGAAGCCTCTTCCGAACCGAAAACAGACGACAAGGCTGCTGAATGAACATTCGGCAGTTTTTTTAATTTTTTCCACGCAGGCGGGGGATTTTTCAAATCGCTCTCTATATGTTCATCAGGAGGTACATTTCATGATGAATGTATATGAAGCTTCAAGAAAACTGCTGGAAGGCAGAAGTTATCCCGGAGAGATCCCGTTTCCAAAGGAATGGACGGATTATATTCGCAGCCGGCATGATGTCTATGAAACGCTGCTGCCGGGGTATGTGAAACCGAACATGCGCTCGGAGGCGATGTGGGTGCTTCGAAGCAGATGCCGCAGCGGGGAGGATGTCGGGGTGACAGTTACGCGCGGAGATATCTGCTGGCTGGATTACGGGCAGACGTTCAATCAGGAAATGGGATACCAGCATTTCGGTCTCGTGCTGTCCCTGTGCAACCGCAAGGCACTGATTGTTCCGATGACCAGCAATCCTGCCGCATATGAGCGGGCAGGAGACACGGTTCATCCGTGTGTTCATCTCATGCGGATCGGCCAGCAGCCCGGTATGAACCGTCCGTCCACGCTGTTCCTGAATGACATCCGGTTCATCAATACGGCCCGGATTCTGGAAATCCGTGCGCATATTGATCCGGACGAGCCGCTGTTTCAGGAGGTGATGCGGCGTGTCCGTGCAATTATTGCGGGCTTCGGAATGACTGACGCAGACCGGGCGGTGTGATAAGATGCGGATGTGGATCTTACCAGAGGAACATGGCTGATCGCGGTGTCCGGAGGGCCGGACTCGATGGCGCTGCTGGATATGTGCATCAGCGCAGGGATTTCCTGTGCCGCGGCGCATGTCAATTATCATCACCGGCCTGAAGCGCAGGAAGAAGAGGAATATGTGCGTTCATTCTGCAGGGAACGCGGCATCCCATGCCATGTAAAAAACGATCCGTTTGAATGGACCGGGAATTTTGAAGCTGCCGCAAGACAGTACCGATATGCATTCTTCGCCCGTGTTGTGAAAGAACACGGGTTTTCCGGTGTTCTGACCGCCCACCATATGGACGATCTTCTGGAAACCTATTTCATGCAGGAAGAGAAGGGCATCATTCCGGAAACCTGGGGACTGAAAGAGGAACGGATGATCGAAGGGGTGCTCGTATGCCGGCCGCTTCTCGATAAGACAAAAGCAGAGCTGGAAGACTATTGCGTACAGAAACAGATCCGCACCTTTCATGATGTGACTAATGATGACTGTTCCCTGCAGCGGAACCGGATCCGGCATGAGATCATCGATACGATGTCGATGGCGGACCGGCAGCTGGTGCTGCGTGAGATTGCCGGAAAGAACGCGGTTCTGCAGGAGCGCCGCTGCCGTGTAAATGCCTGGGTCAGGGAAGCGGGGCTGAAGCTTCCGCTGTATCGAACCTGGGGTGAGGAAGACCGCCTGACGGCACTGCGGGATGCGCTTCTGGCGCATGGCATCACCCGTTCCCGCAGGGGACTCCAGGAGATTGATGCGGTTCTGATGACGCATGACGATCCGCTGATTCCGCTCGGATCACTTCTGCTTGCCGTACAGGATTCGTTTATCCGTGTGATGGAGACACCGGAGCCGTATGCCTTTACCGTTCGTAATCTTTCCGAGCTGCAGGCAGTTTCTGCGCCGGACTTCAAAGTTGAAGAAGGCGTGCCCGGCGTCAACGCGGTAACCGTAAAGGAAGAAGACTGGCCGCTGACGGTGCGCAGCCCGAAGGATGGGGATCGGATTGCGATGCGTTTTGGACACAAGTCCGTGCACCGGTTTTTCATTGACCGGAAGATTCCGCGCTATGACCGCCTGTGCTGGCCGATCATCACCAACTGTAAAGGCGAGGTAATCCTTGTTCCGGGGCTTGGCTGTGATAAGGGTCATTACTCTATTTGCCCAAGTTTTTCTGTGTTACAATTATCGCGTTGTATCTAATAAAAACGGAGGACGCAATGTCTATCAGAGAAAACATCGACAAAGTTCTTGTCACGGAAGAGCAGATCCGTGTCCGTTCGAAAGAACTGGGAGAACAGATTACAGACGATTATGCAAAGGAAAGCAAAGCTCCGCTGCTCGTTGCGCTGCTGCGCGGCTCGGTGCCGTTCCTTGCGGAACTCATCAAACATATCGATCTCGACATTCAGTACGATTTCATGGATGTCACAAGTTATGAAGGAACCCGCAGTACCGGTGATATCAAGATCCTGAAGGACCTTGATACTTCGATCGTCGGAAAGGATATCCTGCTTGTCGAGGATATCGTCGATACCGGGCGCACCGTGCAGGCTGTCAAAGGCATGCTTGCGAACAAGGGCGCTGCCAGTGTGAAAATTGTCACCCTGCTGGACAAGCCATCGAAACGGGTCTGCGACGTCAATGCGGACTATGTCGGTTTTGAAATCGATGACTACTTTGTGGTCGGATTCGGACTTGACTATGACCAGCGTTACCGTGCACTTCCGTTTGTCGGAGTGCTCAAAGCTGACCAGTACTGATCCTTCCGTCAGTTGGAGTTAAATAAGCGATGCAAAACAAAAGAAACAGTATATTGAATTTTCTGCCGTATCTGGTGGTCCTTGTCGCAGTGATCTCGCTGTTCTCCATGAACCAGCCTGCGCCTGCCAAGACACTGACCTATGACCAGCTGACAGATGTTCTCGAGACAAAGAATGTGGAGGAGGCAGCTCTTTCCATCGGGCATAACGTTGTCACCGTCAAAGGTGTCTATGCCGAAGATGGAAGAGATGTGACCTTTACTTCGGTTGTCCCGTCCTCGGAATGGGCGGTTGAAGAACTGATTGAAAAGCTGGACAAGTCCAAAGTCGTCATTACGGACGCAGATGCCAGCAACGCCTTCATGGAACTGCTGTATTCGCTGATTCCGCTTGTCATCGTCGTCGGAATGGGATTCTGGATGATGAACAAGATGAACGGTGCGGGCGGCGCAAATGCCCGGGCGTTTGAATTCGGCAAATCCAGAGCACGGCTCGAAAACAAGTCCAAGGTCAGATTTGATGACGTTGCGGGCTGTGATGAGGAAAAGGAAGAGATGGCCGAAATCATCGACTATCTGAAATATCCTTCCAAGTTCAAGAAGATGGGCGCACGGATGCCGAAGGGTATCCTGCTGTTCGGTCATCCCGGTACCGGTAAGACACTGCTCGCAAAGGCAGTTGCCGGTGAGGCGAATGTACCGTTCTATTCCATCTCCGGTTCGGACTTCGTGGAAATGTTCGTCGGTGTCGGCGCAAGCCGTGTGCGTGACATGTTCCATCAGGCCCAGCAGACCGCACCATGCATTATCTTCATCGATGAAATCGATGCGGTCGGACGTCAGCGCGGCGCCGGATTCGGCGGCGGCCATGACGAACGTGAACAGACACTCAACCAGCTGCTTGTCGAAATGGACGGCATGCAGGACAACGGCGGCATCGTCGTCATCGCGGCGACCAACCGTCCGGACGTCCTCGACCCGGCACTGCTTCGTGCAGGCCGCTTCGACCGGCAGATCACGGTATCCCTTCCGGACCGCAAGGGCAGAGAAGCCATCCTTGCCGTCCATGCGAGAAACAAGCACTTTGCGAAAGATATTGACCTGGCATCGCTTGCCAAGCGCACACCGGGATTCTCCGGAGCCGATCTTGAAAACGTGCTGAATGAAGCTGCGATTCTTGCGGTTCGTGACAAGACCAGTGAAATCGGCATGACACAGATCGATGAGGCGATTGACCGTGTCATGATGGGTCCGGCAAAGAAGAGCCGCACCTATGATGAAAAGACCAAGAAGCTTGTCGCATATCATGAGGCAGGAC
Source organism: Solobacterium sp. (assembly GCA_017469885.1). Classification (GTDB taxonomy): domain Bacteria; phylum Bacillota_I; class Bacilli_A; order Erysipelotrichales; family Erysipelotrichaceae; genus Bulleidia. Next base: position 15,910 of record JAFUFO010000008.1, on the reverse strand, counting down.
ATGCCGTAATCGGCCTGTTCCTGGACAATGCACAGGTTGTGCAGAAGGTGACGATTATACCGCGCGGTCAGGCAGGCGGATACAACCTGATGACTCCGAAGGAAGAAAAGATGATGAACACGAAGAATGATCTTCTTGCGACGATCACCTCCTATATGGGCGGCCGTACCGCAGAGGAAATGTTCTTCGATGATGTCACCACCGGCGCTTCCAACGATATTGAGCGTGCGACCAACCTTGCAAAGGACATGGTCACACTGTACGGTATGAGTGATCTTGGACCGATCAAATACAACAGCGGTTCCGAGAACGTCTTCCTGGGAAGAGACTACAACAGTCCGAACAATGTCAGCGGACAGGTTGCCTTCGAAATCGATGAGGAAGTCCGGAAAATCGTCAACGGCTGTCATGCCAAGGCGCGTGAGATTCTGGAAGAGCACCGTAAGGATCTGATTGCCATTGCGGAAGCCCTTATGGAACATGAGACACTGACGTCCGAACAGATCGAACGTGTGATCAAAGGAGAGCCGATTGAGGATCCTGTTCCGGAAGTGAAGGAAGAACCGGCCGATTCCAATGCGGAAACCGCACCGGAAGTTCAGCCGGAAGCGCCTGCGGTAACGAAAGCGGATGTGACGCCGGAAGAAACAGAAGCGGAACCCGCAGCCCCGGAAGCACAGCCGGACGAACCGGAAAAATCCGAATAATGCATCAAACCGGTGCCCAAACGGGTGCCGGTTTTCATATGCCGGGAACGGAATGCATGAAATGGGAACGGGCATGCTAAAATGGATACGTTGAAAGGAAAATCATGGATTCAAAATCGGATGTATTCCGCATCATCTCCGCTGTGATGATCGGTGCGGCTGCCGGAATGATGATGGCAGTTCTTCTGCTGGTGCTGCTTCAGAAAACAGGATTTGCGGTGAACCACCCGGGTTTTTATCTGATTGCGCTTGCGGCAGGGGCATTTCCGCTCTGTCTGGATGTACTCCGCCGGCGTGAGATTCAGCCGGCCGTTTCCGAATTTGTCATGATTCTTCTTTCCGGACTGATCTGCTTTGGCTATGCACTGACGACCGCTGCCAATGAACTGGCAGCGCAGCGCATGCGTACCGCAGTGCTTCTGGTACATCTTCCGGCGGTGCTGGTATACGCGGCGCAGTGGATAATAGCTTTGATCAAACGAGGAAAACAGGACAGCTGATGACACTTCTGAGCCCCTGGGCAAAACACATTGATTTCGATGATCCGCTGAATGAATATCCGCGCATGCAATTGCAGCGCGGCAGTTTTACGTCCCTGAACGGAATCTGGGAATTCACGATCACCGACGGCAGCGAGCCGGACCGAAATGATCACTGGAGCCACATCGTGGTTCCCTTTGCGCTTGGTTCCAAGCTGTCCGGAACGGACCGGAATCTGATGCCGGGTGAGACACTGTGGATGCGGAAGTCGTTTGACTATATGCCGAAGGATCATGCGGTGATCCTCAATTTTGAGGCAGTTGATCAGACCTGCGTTGTCTATCTCAACGGGTTTGAAGTCGGCCGGCATGTCGGCGGATACACACCGTTTTCCATGGATGTTTCCCAGGTGATCCAGTCCAGCAATGAACTGCTCGTAAAGATCACGGACGATACAGATCAGGGCCTTTGTGCATATGGGAAACAGAAGATCAATCACGGCGGAATGTTCTATACGCCCTCGGCCGGAATCTGGCAGACAGTATGGCTGGAAGACCTTCCTGCATATGCGGTGACGGATATCAAACTGACGCCGGATTATGACAACAAGGCAGTATACATGCGCCTGGCGGGAACCTATACGCAGGTTGTGGTGACTGTGTTTGCGGGCGATGAACTCGTTCACCGCGGCATTACAAATAAACGGGATTACACCATCACCCTGAAGGATATTCATGCATGGTCACCGTCCGACCCGTTCCTTTATACGCTGTATCTTCAGACGGAAGAGGAAACGGTAAAGAGTTATTTTGCCATGCGAAAGTTCGGCTCCTCCCGTGACGCAAGAGGAAATGTGCGCTTTACGCTGAACGGAGAACCGCTGTTTCTGAGCGGCCTGCTTGACCAGGGATATTCGGTCGACGGACTGATGACGTATCCGAGCGAGGATGCGATGCGGTATGAACTGAAAAAAGTGAAGGAAATGGGGTTTAACGTGCTGCGGAAACATGTGAAGGTGGAGTGCCGCAGATGGTATTACCTCTGTGATGTATACGGAATTCTCGTCATGCAGGATATTCCCAACGGCGGCGGACCAATCGACAAGCTCCATAACATGGTGCTGCCGACGATCGGATACCGCACATACTCGGATTCCAATTACGAGGTGCTCGGACGGCCAAATGAAGAACAGCGCAATGCCTATTATCAGGAACTTCTGATGATTCTGGATACGCTGTATAATTTCCCGTGTATTTTTGCCTGGGTCCCGTTCAATGAAGGATGGGGACAGTTTGACAGTGCGGAAGTCACCTCGGCAATCATGAAGTATGACACCACAAGACTGGTGGACAGTGCCAGCGGCTGGCATGACAACGGTGCCGGTGACTTCAACAGCCGCCACTGTTATTTCCGCCGGTTCCGCGCACCGCGGCCGGATGACAGAATTATGCTGCTGAGTGAGTTCGGCGGATATACCTACTACGAACAGGGGCACAGCGAGCCGGAAAAGCTCTATGGATACAAGCAGTTCAGGGACAAGGCAAAGTGGAATGAAGCAGTGCTCGAAGCCTTTGCGCGTGATGTCCTGAAGAATATCCCGAAGGGACTCAGCGGCGCAATTTATACACAGCTCTCCGATGTTGAGGATGAATGCAACGGACTGTTCAGTGCAGACCGGCGTGTACTCAAGATTGATGAACGGAAAATCCGGCGTCTGAATGAGCGCTGTTACAGGAGTGTTAAATGACAACAAAACAGAACGATGAAATTGTAATTGCCGAGGCTCTCGGCACCAGTATAAGAATTCATGCGGCGCGGTCGACACAGTTAGTGGAAGCCGCGCGCATTGCGCATGACAGTGCCGCAACCTGCACAGCGGCACTGGGAAGAACCATGACGGTCACTGCACTGATCGCAAGCGATCTGAAAAATCCGGATGAACATGTCCGTGTGCGGATCGCCGGAAACGGTCCGATCGGCGTAATCCGGGCAGAGGCAGACGGTGCGGGAAATGTCAGAGGCTGCGGCGACCATATGCAGCTGTATGCGGCGCGTGCCGACGGTCACTTGGATGTCGGAAAAGTCGTCGGAACGGATGGAACCCTGCAGGTATCGCGTGATATGGGACTGAAGGAACCGTTCACCGGTACGGTTCTGCTTTCCTCCGGTGAGATCGGGGAAGATTTTGCACGATACTTCGCAATCAGCGAACAGATTCCGAGCGTGGTTTCGGTGGGCGCGCTTGTCAATACCGACTCCTCGGTTTCCGCGGCCGGCGGAATGATCATTCAGCTGATGCCGTTTGCGGGGGAAGACATCATTGAGGCGGTGGAACGCGTTGCCGCATCCATGCGCCCGATGAGCGAATACATGAGTGAGGGCATTGAGGTGGAAGACCTGATTCTTCAGCTGTTTCCGGATGCCCGCATTCTCGAACATAAACCGCTTCGCTGGCACTGCGACTGTTCCAAGGAACATTTCGCAGATGCGCTTGCCGGACTTCGGAAAAGTGACCTTGAAGCCATGATCAATGAAGATCACGGTGCCGAAGCGGAATGCCACTACTGCCGGAAGAAGTATCAGTTCACGGAGGAAGAACTCCGTGAAATTCTGGAGAAGAAAACACGTGCTTAAGATCGGAAACATTGAACTGTCCGGTCATGTTGTGGCGGCACCGCTCGCCGGTATTTCCAATCCGGTCTACCGTCAGGTGTGTCATGATGCAGGTGCGGCACTTTCCGTCTCTGAGATGATCAGTGATAAAGCGCTTCATTATCAGAATGAGCGGACATTTGATATGTGCCGGGTATATGAAACCGAACATCCTGTAAGTCTGCAGTTATTCGGCGGTGATCCGGAAACGATGGCGGAAGCGGCGGAATATCTTACGGAACATACTGCCTGCGATATCATTGACATCAATATGGGATGCCCGGTGCCGAAAGTGCTGAAATCCCATGCCGGCTCCTGGCTGATGAAGGAACCGGATCTTGCGGTATCCATTGCTCGAGCGGTTGTGACTCACACAAATCGTCCGGTCACGGTAAAGATGCGTGCCGGATATGATATGGAACATATCAATGCACCGGAACTGGCAAAACAGCTGGAAGAAACCGGAATTTCTGCAGTGGCTGTGCATGGAAGAACCCGTACGCAGCTTTACCGGGGACAGTCGGACAACCGGTATATCCGCATGGTGAAGGAAGCGGTCTCCATTCCCGTCATCGGAAACGGAGACATCCGCACGCCGGAAGATGCGGTGCGCATGCTGGAGGAAACCGGCTGTGATGCGGTGATGGTCGGTCGAGGACTGGTCGGCCGTCCGTATTTGATTGAGCAGATCGAAACCTGCCTTGCGGGCCGTCCGTATGATGAACCGTCTTATGAGGCACGCATCCGGCTCTGTATTGATTACGCGGAGCGGCTGTGTGCCTATGAAGGGGAACATACCGGCGTATCAATGATGCGCGGAATCGCTTCCTACTACATGGAAGGCATGCCGTATGCCGCAAAAACCCGTTCTGCCTGCGCAAAAGCGGAGACACTTGCAGAACTCCGGCAGATCCTGAATGACTATGCCGCAAAACTGGCACAGTACAGTCTCGGAACAAACGACTGAAGGAGCTGATCACAGCGGCCTTCAGTTTTTCTTTTTTTTCGTTGACATGCGTCAGTGCAGGGCATACTATGTTCTTGGAACATATGAACAACCGTTCATATGTTATGGGTGACAGATATGAGCGAACTGGCAACATATAAATATGAGATTACCGGCATTGACTGCGCAAACTGCGCCGCAAAGCTTGAAGGGAAGATTGCACAGCTGGAGGGCATCTCCAATGTGTCGCTGAACTTCATGAAGAACTCCCTGACATATGACTGTGATCATTCCAGAGGAAAGGAAATGGAAGCACGCGTCAGAGAGGTTGCGGCAAAAGAAGAACCGGATGCCGTGATTACCGCAAAAGGGCATGAACATCATCATGAGCATCACCACGAAGAAGAATGCGGAAGTCATGAACATGAGGAATGTGAGTGCCATGCGCACCATCACCATGATCATGCGCATGAAGAATGTGAATGTCATGAACATCATCATGAACACGGTGAAGAAACGGCTGTATATCATTTTGAGATTACCGGCATTGACTGCGCAAACTGCGCCGCAAATCTTGAAGGGAAGATTGCACAGCTGGAAGGGATCTCCAATGTGTCGCTGAACTTCATGAAGAATTCCCTGACCTATGAATGTGACCATTCCAAAGGAAAGGAAATGGAAGCACGGGTCAGAGAGGTTGCGGCAAAGGAAGAACCGGATGCGGTGATCACCGCAAAGGGACATGAACATCACCACCATGAACATCATCACGATCATCATGGGGAAGAACGTCTTGAAGCAGAGATCCATGAACCGTCCGGCGCATACCGTCTCCGCATTGAAGATGTGGACTGCGCAGACTGCGCGGCAGAACTTGAAGAGAAGATTTCAAAACTGGAAGGTCTGTCCAATGTCAGCTTCAGCTACATGAACAGCACGCTGACATTTGACTGCGCGGATCCGTCGAAAGCCGAACAGATGATCCGTGAGCTTGTCGCAAAGGAAGAACCGGATGCCAGAGTACTGGCATATGAATCAAAGAGTAAGACTGCCGAACAAGAAGAAAAAGACATCATGCCGATCCGGCTTGCGGCAGGTGCACTGCTGTTTGTCTGCGGTCTGTTTCTGAAAGGTGTACCGCAGATTCTTGCGGAAATTGCGGCATACCTGATTCTTGGATATGACGTACTGTACAAAGCAGTTCGCGGTATCGGCAGAGGCCAGGTATTCGATGAACATTTCCTGATGAGTGTCGCAACGCTTGCGGCTATGTATCTGAAGGATTTCCGTGAAGCTGCCGGCGTCATGCTGTTTTATCAGATCGGTGAATACTTCCAGGACCGTGCGGTTGACAATTCGCGCCGTTCCATCGGAGAACTGATGGATATCCGTCCGGATTATGCAAACGTAAAACGCGGTGAAGCATTCGTGCAGGTATCACCTGCGGAAGTCGCGGTCGGTGATGTGATCCGGGTGAAACCGGGAGAACGGATTCCGCTGGACGGTGTTGTCCTGCATGGAGCTTCTTCCCTGAATACCGCTTCCCTTACCGGAGAATCAAAACTTCGTGACGTGGATGAAGGCGACGAGGTAATCAGCGGATCGGTAAACGAAAACGGTGTGCTGGAAATCAGAGTCACAAAACCGTATGGAGAAAGTACGGTTGCCCGGATTCTGGATCTGGTGGAGAATCAGGATTCGAGAAAGGCAAATGCGGAACACTTCATTACGAAATTCTCGCGTATCTATACCCCTGCAGTTGTATTCTCAGCGATTGCGGTTGCGGTGATTGTCGCAATCGTGACAAAAGATGTAAATGCGGGCATCTACCGTGCATGTACGTTCCTCGTCATTTCCTGTCCGTGTGCGCTTGTCATCTCTGTTCCGCTGTCCTTCTTTGCGGGAATCGGCGGCCTTTCCAAACAGGGAATCCTTGTCAAAGGCGCAAACATGGTGGAACCGCTGGCACGCGCAAAGACTGCGGTGCTTGATAAGACCGGCACTCTGACAGAAGGCGTGTTTGAAGTCAGCGAGGTCCGTACTTCACTTGACCGTGAAACAGTTCTGAAGGATGCGGCATATGCGGAAGCTTCCTCCAATCATCCGATTGCGGCAGGTATCCGGGCGGCGTGCAGTGAAGAAATCAATACGGCAGATATCGACAATGTCAATGAGATTGCCGGCCGCGGTGTTCAGGTAACTGTCAAAGACGATATGATTCTTGCGGGCAACAGCCGGATGATGCATGATTTCGGCATTGAATTCGAGGAAGAAGATGATCCGGGAACCATGGTCTATGTCGCAAAGAACGGCGTTTATGAAGGCTACATTATTCTGGAAGACCGGCTGAAGGCCGATGCGAAAGATGCTGTGGCACAGCTGAAACGAAGCGGTCTGAAGACCGTGATTGTATCCGGAGACAATCCGAAGATTGCGGAAAAAGCCGGCAAGGCACTTGGCGTGGATGAAGTGCACGGCGGATGCATGCCGCAGGATAAAGTGGAGCGCATCAATGAATACCGTAAGGAAGGCATCACGGTATTTGCGGGTGACGGCGTCAATGACGCGCCGGTTCTTGCGGCAGCGGATATCGGATTTGCGATGGGCGCACTCGGCAGCGATGCGGCGATTGAGGCGGCGGATGTCGTTATCATGGATGACAAGCCGACCGGCATGGCCCGGGCAATCAGCGGCGCAAAAAAGATTTTGCGTGTGGTAAATCAGAATATTTACGGCGCAATCGGAATCAAGATTCTTACCCTGATTCTCAGTGCCTTCGGTATTGCGAATATGTGGTGGGCAATCTTTGCGGATACCGGCGTGGCAATGCTGTGCGTGATGAACGCAATGCGGCTGCTTCGGCTCGGGGACGCGGAATAACGTATTACAGAACAGCAGGTGATGAACATCTGCTGTTTTTTGTATACCTCCGGTTTGCCAAACGTCTTTCAGCCGCAAAATGCGGATGGTAAAATAGGTGCATCCGGAAGTGTGCAGACATATTCCGGCACAAAACCTTACACATGGCATCTTTGAACCGGATGCCGGTACAGGAGAGATACGAACTATGAGAAAACTGATTGCACTGTTTCTTTCCGTTCTGACAGCGATGACGCCGGTTCTTGCGGAAGCGGCACCGACTCCGGAAACCGATCCGGAGGGAAGCGCGGAAGAAACAGAAGAAGCAGCGGAAGAATATGCGGTTGAACTGGCAACAGAATATGCGGTTCTGATCGAAGCGGGAAGCGGCACCGTTCTGTTTGACAAGCAGGGGGAAGAGCCGGGAGACCCGGCGTCGCTTGCCAAGATCATGACGGTTCTGCTTGCGGCGGAAAAACTGAATGACAGTGATACTCTGACAATGTCTTCGCAGGCGTTTCAGAGCTACAGCCATGATCAGGGCGTACTGTGGATTCAGCAGGGAGAAACCCTGAGTGTCAGCGACTGTGAATACGCGACCATGCTGGCAAGCGCAAATGACACCTGTGCAATGCTGGCGGAAGGCACCGCAGGTGATATTTCCGCGTTTGTAAAACTGATGAATGAACGGGCGGAAACGTACGGCATGACCGGAACACATTTTGAAAACCCGTTCGGTGTTGCGGCAGCCGGGCAATATTCAACGGCTTATGATCTTGCGGTTCTGACCCGTAATGCGATAAAGAATGAACGCTTCCGTAAAATATTCGGAGCACCATCCCATACAATGGCAGCCACCAACATGCAGGCACAGACAAGGACGATTGCCAACGACTGCGAGTTCCTGCGTGACGGTGCATACAGTTACGACGGCGCAGTCGGCGGAAAAATCGGTTCCACACCCGCCAACGGATATGCACTTGCGGCGTATGCGGAACGCGGCGGCACCGGTCTCATCGCGGTGGTCATGCATGAAGCAAATGCAGAGACGGCCTACAAGGATGCGGCAAGGCTGTTTAACTATGGGTTTGAGAGTGCGCAGACAATTACAGTCACGCCGGAACAGATCGGCACAAAGACAATCTCGGTAGATGACGGAAAAACACATATTGCGGATGTTACGTTTGCCGCTGACAGCAGTTTCAATATTCTTCTTCCGAAAGGTGTCGGGCCTGAAAGCATCACTTCTGAAATCATCGTGAAGAATGAAGACGCGAAGACACCGGAACATATCAGTGCCGAAGTGGTCTTCCTGCTGGATGGAGAAGAAATCGGTCGTTCTCCGTTAACCGCGGAGATCGTTCGGGAACCGGAAAAGGAGCCGGTGAATTATACAGCGCTTGCACAGCAGATATTTGACTGGGCCTGTGTTGCCCTCCTTGCATTCATGGTTTTGAGGCCGGCTGTGAGATGGCTCCATAAGATGCTGATGCCGCCAAAATAAAAACACAGAAGTTCGAAAACAAGAATGTTATGTGAAAAGTGTGGGAAACCGCACGAATTGAAAAAAAGATGGTAAACTAATCAGCGTATGAGTAAGTTTTTTGAAGTATGGATTATCAACGCACTGTCACTCTGGGTCATCGACCGTTTTTCCACGTCAGTTGCGTTTGCGAATATCGCCGCACTTGCGGGTACAGCACTTGCTGTAACGATTCTCAATCAGACGATCAAACCGTTGCTGAAGGTGATGGCGTTCCCCCTGACGGTTACTACGCTTGGCCTGTTTTCGTTTGTTATTAACGGACTGGTCCTGTGGGCGGCTTTCCGGTTCAGCGACGGCTCAACCATTGCATCATTCGGATCAGCTGTATGGATTTCCATTCTTCTTGCATTCCTCAACGGTGTATTTGAGCACGTATTTGTAAAATAAGAACTCTGAATCAGAGGCGAGTAATAATTGAAATTATGACAGTAGTTAATGTGATTTATCAGTCGCGCGGCGGCAATACGGAGAAGATTGCCAGAGCGATTGCGGATGAATGCGGCGTTGAAGCCGTGGATATTCATGAACCAAACAATATTTCCCGTTCCGATCTGCTCTTTGTAGGGATGGGTATTTATGCCGGCAAGCCGGACAGTTCCATGCTGGACTATCTGGACCAGCTGCCGGTTAACGCCATCAAAGGCGCGGCGCTGTTCAGCACGAGTGCTACGGGCACTGACCATCTTGCGCTTGCAGTAAATCTTCTTGAGCATAAGGGAATTGCCGTTTATCCCAGACACCTTCTTGTTAAAGGAAGATTTCTTCTGATGAACAAAGGCAAGCCGGGTGAGGAAGAACTCGAAGAAGCCCGGGATTTTGCGGCGGAAGTACTGGACGCGTTCAATTACTGAGATATATCAAAAAGCTGAAATCATTCAGCTTTTTAAATGCGCGTATAATTAACACAAAGGGGATCTATTATGGAATATCACGTACCACAGGCATCTATCGTAATGATTGCTGTATGTATGGCACTCGGGATCATTGTGCCGCTGGTTCTCTTCTTTATCCTGAACCGGAAGAAACATGCTTCCCCGCGGGCATTTTTTGTCGGGTGGCTTGCGTTCCTGATTGCGGTCAATATTCTGGAACGGCTCTTTCATGCGCTGGTATTCCGTTCCTCAGTCGGAGCATTTATTCAGGGGAATCTGTATCTCTATGCACTGTACGGAGGAATTGCGGCAGGACTGTTTGAGGAACTGGCGCGTTACTTCTGCTTTTCACGTATCCTGAAAAGAGAACAGAGCCGGGACTGGAATGCGGTGATGTACGGGGCAGGTCATGGCGGTAGTGAGATGTTCAACGTGTTCTCTGTTACGATGGCCAACAATCTGATTTATGCGGCATCGATCAACAGCGGCTCTGCCGGTGCGGTTCTCGGAACGCTGTCGGGCGATATGCTGACACAGATGCAGATGGTGTTTGCGCAGCTTACAACTACATCGCCCTGGCTCTATCTGCTTTCCTTTGCGGAGCGGCTGATCGCCCTGGCGGCACAGATTGCGTTATCTGTCCTTGTGTTCTATGCCGTAAAGAATCCAGAGCGAAATCGCCGTCTTCTTCTGATTGCGGTAGAGCTTCACGCACTGATTGATTTCCTGTCGGTCATTGCAGGGGCGCTGTTAACACCTGTCCTGGCTGAACTTGTGATTCTCTGCACAGCCGCCGCAGTGTGCTGGTTCGCATGGACGGTCTGGAAACAGAATCATGAAGTTCCGGAATCGTCACACTAAATAAAAAAGCTGCCGTAGCAGCTTTTTTGATTGCTTTCCTGACAGCCTCAGATAGACTGTTCGTATTTCTTCAGCGCATCAAACGTTTCGGGGCTGAGATCGTGCTCCACTTTGCAGGCGTCCTTTGCGGCAATTTCCTTGGAAACTCCGAGTTTTTCAAACAGCGATGTCAGAATGCGGTGACGTTCATAAATACGCTCGGCAATTTCACGCCCCGGTGCTAAAAGGGTAATCTCGCCGTTTTTCTCCATGGAGATATAACCGTTCTCACGGAATTTTTTCATGGCTATACTGACGCTTGCCTTGGAAAAATTCAGTTCTTCCGCAATATCGATGGAATGAACAACACCTTTGCGATCCTGAATCATCAGGATTGCCTCAAGATAATCTTCTGCGCTTTCGTAAATGTTCATGCAATAAATCTCCTGACTGCCTTACCCGTATTATAAATGAGAAATCTGAAAATCGTAACCATATGACCGGCAGGCGGTCATTATTCTGCCGCGGCGGCAGGATTTTCTGTAAAATATTAGTGTGAAACGAATACTGTTATACGGTCTGGATGAGGCAGACGCGGATAAGACACAGATCATCCTGGATAACCTCGGCATTGCTGCATATATTATCGGCGATGATGTTCTGGATGAGCGGCTTGACAAGGTATTTGATGCCCAGGAAGACTTTGACGGCCGGCATCAGGAGTTTTCGTCGCGGTTCATGCTGTTTGACGGCATGAAAGCGGAAGAACTGCTTCCGGTACTGCATCGGCTTTCTGTAGACGGAGAAGAATTCGACGGTGTAAAGATCATGCTGAATGAGACCAACAGCGGATGGACACTGCGCCGGCTGTTTAATGAAACCTATAAAGAACACGAACTTGCAAAGCGTGTGCTCGTCCTTCACGAGCTCGTACAGTCCTGTATCGGAATCAATCTGACGGATACGGATTCCAAATCGCGGAATGAATTTCGGACAAGTCTTATCAGTGCATTTAATCTGCTTACTTCAGGATCTTATACAAAGGACGGCGTGGATAAGGCGATTCATGATCTGTCTGAAAGCATGAAAGGGGTCAGAAAACTCTACAACTGAATTCACGGCGGTGTTAGAATTGCTTATATATTTATCAATATCACAGGAGTAATTTCGGAATGGATGTATTCAGAGTAAACCCGGAGGTCTCACAGGCACTTGCGGAAAACCGTCCGGTCATTGCGCTGGAAAGCACAATTATTTCACATGGCATGCCGTATCCGCAGAACGTGGAGACGGCTTTGAATGTGGAGAAGGTTGTCCGTGAGCACGGCGGTGTGCCGGCAACAATCGGAATCATAGATGGTGTCGGTGTTGTCGGTATGACAGCGGAAGAGATTGAAGAATTCGGAAAGCGCGGGATGTCCATTCCCAAGGTTTCCCGCAGAGATCTGCCGATCATCCGGGCATCGAAAAGCTGGGGCGCGACGACTGTTGCGACAACCATGATCTTTGCGGCGATGGCAGGCGTAAAGTTCTTTGTAACCGGCGGCATCGGCGGTGTTCACCGCGGTGCAGAGAATACGTTTGATATCTCTGCCGATCTTGAAGAACTCGGCCGTACCGATGTCACGGTTATCTGTGCGGGAGCCAAGGCAATCCTTGATCTTCCAAAGACACTGGAAGTTCTGGAAACCAAAGGTGTTCCCGTCCTGGGCTTTCAGACATCGGAACTTCCTGCATTCTATACACGCACCAGCGGCCTGAAGGTTGATTATGCGATCCGTGATTATGAGGACGGTGCACGAATCGTTCGGGCGAAACATGAAATGGGACTTTCAGGAGGAATTCTGATTACCAATCCGATCCCTGAGAAGTATTCCATTCCTGCAGAACAGATCAATGCCGTGATTGAACGGGCAATTGCGGAAATGGATGAACGCGGCATCAAGGGGAAGGAATGTACACCGTTCCTGCTTGCGAAGATTGCCGAGATAACCGGCGGTGAATCGCTGGCATCCAACATCCAGCTTGTTTACAACAACGCGGCAGTCGGCACGGAAATTGCAAAGGCATATTGTGAGCTGTGAAATGAAAAACGAGAAGAACAAGACAATTGAATCCGTCGTAACCAAGGATTCCTTCATCAAAGCACTGGAATATGTCGGGCTTGGGCCGAATATGAATATTGAAGTCCATTCCTCACTTTCCTCATTCGGTTACGTAGTCGGCGGAGCACGTACCATTGTGGATGCGCTGATGGAAGTGATTACGGACGGCGGCACCATTCTCATGCCGACGCAGACTTCGGATAATTCCGATCCGTCATCCTGGGAAAATCCTCCGGCACTGCCGTCGGTCTGGAAAGAACTTCGTGAGAACATGCCTGCATATGATCCGGAGCGTTCTGATCTCTGGTACATGGGTGAGATTGTGGAAAACTTCCGTCACAGAGACGGCGTGATGTTTTCCAACCATCCGAGCACCTCGTTTGCGGCGTGGGGAAGATACGCAAGACTTCTGTGCAACCGGCAGTCACTTCACTTCCCGCTTGCAGAGGAATCTCCGGTCGCAAGATTATATGAACTGAAAGGTCATGTGCTTACGCTGGGCGTTGACTTCACAAACGTGACCTGTCTGCACCTCAGCGAGTACCGGACGGAAGCGCGTCCGATCGTTGTTCAGAATGCATGTCTGTCCAACAATGGAAAACGGGAGTGGCGAAAGTATCTGGATCTTGATATCGACAGTTCCGGATTTGACCGTGTACGCGCAGAGCTTGAAAAGAAAAACCTCATCCGGGAGACTGACCTGAACGGATGCAAGATCCGTCTGTTTCCGGTCAGCAGCGCTGTGGATGAGGCGACAAAACTGTTTGAACAGAATCTGATTTACGATCTGTATCGCTGATCAGAGTTTCCAGAGATGTGACACATAAGCGGACGCAATATCCTCCGCTGCCTGTTCCATCTCTTTTTTTATGCATTCATCAAAACGGGAAGGAATCGGCGCATCGATGTCAATTTCCATGATGCATTCTCCGTTTACGATAACGGGCACGCATAATTCACTGCGGCTTGCGCTGTCACATGCGATATGATCCGGTACCTGCAGTACGTCATCAACGAGCTGCGTCTCTTTTGTGCGATAAGTCTTTCCGCAGACACCTTTGTCAAAAGGGATATGCGTGCATGCCGGCTTTCCCTGGAACGGTCCAAGGACAAGTTCGCCGTTGCGGACAAAGTAAAACCCTGCCCAGTTGAGATTGTCGTAACTCATATTGATGAGTGCGCTGATGTTGGAAAGTGCCGCAATCATGTCCGGTTCTTCCAGAAACCCCCGAATTTGCTCATTTATAATATTCATATTGGTAATATAGCATATCAATGCTATAATTAACTTCGTGAACAGGGGTGCCGAAAGGCTGAGAATAACCCTTATCACCTGATCTAGTTAATGCTAGCGTAGGGAGTTCCGTAACAGTAATTCCTTACGCCTTCTGACAAACGGAGGTGTATTTTTTATGTCAAACAAAAAACGGATTCAGTTTCTTTCATTCGTCGCGCTCTATACTGCAATGTATGTCGTGCTCAAGTTCGTGGGAAATTTAATCCCGTTCCTTGCAATGCCGAACGGCGGTTCTATCGAGATTGAGCTGATTGCGGTGTGCCTTGCGTCCTATCATCTGAAATGGAAAGGCGGCGTTGTGGTTGCGATTCTGTCGTGGCTGATCACGATTGTCCTTGGCTTCCCGATGTATTTCGTCCATCCGGTTCAGATTGCGCTGGACTATGTGCTGCCGCTGGTATTTGTCGGTCTGTCCTCACTGCATATTCATTACATCAGCCTGGCGCCGAAAAACCAGCTGATCGTATCGATCGTGCGCGGAATTCTTCTGTTCATCGGAATTCTGCTCAGCTTCGGTGTAAACGTTGTATCAGTGATCGCGGCAATCGTTCTCGCGGTCGGCACATTTGCCTTCTCGTTCTATTACGTTAAGAAGAAAAGATACTTCGGCATTATTCCTGCATTCTTCCTGAAGTATTTCTCGACCGTCATCTCCGGTGCGTATTACTGGGCAGAGGGCACAGCGGCCGGAAGCGCTGCGGCATGGACATTCTCCCTCTCCTATAATCTCGGATACAATCTCGTTACAATGATCGTATGCTCGTTAATCGTTCCGATTCTCGCAGCACGGGTTCTTCCGAAAACAGAAGCATAAACAGCAGAGAGTTCCGCAAAGGAACTCTTTTTATTAGATAGAGCAGGTAGTAAAATAAAAAACATGTCGGAAACTGAAAACTACAACCTGATCCCGGAAGTGAATACCGAAGTGTTCATTCAGAGTTACAAGCACAACGGCAGTCTGCACCGTACCTGGTGCAAGGCGCATGTGCTTGAGGCAAACGAAGATCGTTTTGTCACGGTGACGAACAAGGCCTGGGTAATTGAATCGGACGGAAGAAAATGGCTGACGCGTGAGCCAGCGGTCTGCTTTTTCTGGACACATCGCTGGTACAACGTGATTGCGATGCTCAGAAAGACCGGTATCTATTACTACTGCAATCTTGCCTCACCGAGTCTCTATGATGGAGAAGCAATCAAGAATATTGATTATGATCTGGATATCAAACTGTATCCGGATCTGTCCTATCAGATTCTGGACGAAAACGAATACAACCTGCATGCAAGGGAGATGCATTACCCGAAGAACGTAATGCGTATCGTGGAGCGGACAGTGAATGAACTGATTCATGAAATGGACCAGGCAAACGATCCGTTCAATCAGGAATGCGTGGAAAAGTACTATCAGATTTATCAGGAAATGACGCGTACAGAGTGATCAGAAACCGACAGAAAACACCCCTGGAAAAAGTCAAAAAATTTTTTCAAAAAAAGTGTTGACAAGGGGAGAGAGAAGATTTACTATCATCTAGCACGCCGCAGGAAAGCGCGGCGGGGCACGGAACCCAACCGGTAAAAATCGGGTGTCAAAAACTTTTGAAAAAAAGTT
>JAFUFO010000007.1 GCA_017469885.1 Solobacterium sp. | reverse complement strand
TTGTCGGGAAATCCTATCGGACGAAAGACCTTCAAAAAGAACTGTCGGTCAGTCAAAAAGAAAAATGAGGCGGTAAGCCTCTCTGCAAGAATTGGTGAATTCTCGCAGCAACTTTTGGTGAATTTCTACTTGCATATAACACATAGTAGTAAGTAGATCTGGGCAGCCCAGATATTTTGAGCAGATCAGCTAATCGGTATCCTTCTTCCCGGAGTCTTCTGACGATTCCAGCTTTTTCGCCTTGACTGATGACTCCGCCTTTTTCTGCGCAATCAAGGCTCTCAATTTTTTTAGATATGCATTCTCCGCTCGCAGATACTCATTCTGTCTTCGAAGCAGTGCCAGTTCTTCTCTTTCGCTTGCGGTCAGTTCTTTCGGCTTATTATCTTTACTCATGATCGGATCCTTCGGCTTTCTGCCTTTCTTCAATTGTAATCCGTCATAGCCATATAACTTATATTTTCTGACCCATCGGTATAATTGCCCGTCATTGATTCCTGCTTCAATGGCAACAGATTTCATTGAATTTCCTGCCAGCACTTTAGCGACCAGTTCAAATCGTTCTTCAGCGGTCCAGTCCTTATTTGATGGTTTGTGTTTGAGACCATCGAGACCGTGTAGATCATAGGTCCTGGACCAGATTACGATTTGGTGGTGGAAAGTTGAAATACTGCCCTTCGTCCATTCCGGCTTCTCTGTCCACTTTCCTTGTTTGTAGTCTTCCACACATTTCAGTTTGAATCTCCAGTCATATTTCATACAAAAATACCCCCTTACTGGTTTGTCCAGCTTTGGGGGTACATATCACAATCGAACAGTCTGTCTTATGAAACTATAATGGATGATTACGCGTCTCAGCCGTTGACTTCGCTGTACTTTCTGCGCTCTTCGGAGAGGTTGTCGCAGTAGTAACGAACCTTGAGCTTTGTGCTTGCCTTCTCGGATTCAACGAGGAAGGTATCACCTTCCAGCATGGAATCGAGCATTGCATCACATACGGTCTTGATGTTGTTTACACCAGCCTCGAGCTCATTCATGATCTCACCGGCTTCGATCTCAATGTAGAGCCAGTTCATGTTGTGGGCTTCCCACTTCTTCCAGTTGATGACATCCTTGTATTCCTGGAAGCTCTTCTTAGCGACTGCCGGCTTCTTGGCGGCTGCCTTCTTTGCGGGAGCTTTCTTGGCAGGAGCTGCCTTCTTAACTTCCTTCTTGACCTCTGCCTTTTTAACTTCCTTAACTTCTGCCTTCTTCGCAGGTGCTGCTTTCTTAGCGGGAGCTGCCTTCTTCGCAGGCGCAGCCTTCTTTGCAGGTGCTGCCTTCTTTTCCGGCTCCGCCGCTGCTGTCTTTACCGTTTTCTTTGCGGCCATAATCATTTCCTCCTATATCAATTCAACTGATGTTATACAAGGTGGATTATAACACTTTTCACTGCATGTACAGCGATTTTATGCGGTTTTAAGCCCTTTTTGAGCATTCGAAAGCGCATTCACAACCATTTTTCTTTCTTTTTTTCTCTTTCCCTGCCGTTTGTCACGTATACTTACCTATGGAGAAAGAAGGTCCGCATGATAACTGATAAAGAAGGAATGAAGGAGATCGAAGCGAACTCCGGTATTCCTGTGGAAGAACTTATGGAACAGGTCGGCACGGCCATTGCGGAACGGATCCGCAAGGATTATGCGCCCGGAAGTTCCATCCTGATCCTGTGCGGAAAAGGCAATAACGGCGGAGACGGCTTTGTCGTCTGCCGCAAACTGGCAAAGGAATACCGCTGCCGTGTTTTCCTTGCGGACGGAAATCCGGAAAGCGATGCCGCAAAGCACGCAAAGCGAAGACTCCCGCGCAACAGCGTCATCACACGCGAAGCGCTCTACGAAGAATTGAATCAGACAGATCTGATCCTGGACTGTGTCTACGGATTCGGATTTCATGGTGCTCTGCCTTCTCATATCAAACAGCTGTTTTCCGAAATCAACCGTGCCCGCAAAACGGTATGGAGTGTCGATATCAACAGCGGCTGCGAATGCGACAGCGATGCGAGCGATTCCGATGCGATCCGTTCTGAGCTGACGCTTGCGATCGACTGTTATAAACCCTTCCATCTGCTCAGAAAGGAACATCGCCGGTTCCGGCGCTGTGAGATTCTCCCGCTGAATCTTCCCCATCCGGATACCTCACGTTTCCTGGAGATGGATGAAGAACGCTTCTTTGCGTCTTTCCCGAAGAAACGGGAAAATGCATACAAAGGCACTTACGGAAAGACCCTGATCATCGGCGGCTGTTATGGCATGGCCGGCGCCCTTGGCTTAAATCTCCTTGGCGCCAAGACCGTCGGTGCACCGTATATCACTGCCGCACTTCCGGAAGAGATCTATCCGGCGGCCGCGACCTTCCAGCTGACACCGGTATTCCATCCGTTTGGTCAGTGGACCTGGCATGAAGTAATCGAACCGCTGATCAGCGACTGTTCTGCGATTGCCTATGGCAGCGGCGCAAACTATATGCATCACAAGGAAGATATCCTGGATCTGATCCTGCAGGAGTCCCGTGTTCCCGTTGTTCTTGACGCGGCGGCACTGCGTTTACTGAAGCACAACATGTACATTCTCCGCTTTGCCAAAGCACCGGTGATCCTTACACCGCATATCGGAGAATTCGCGGATCTTACCGGACTGCCGATTGCGGCGGTGCGTGATCAGAAAATCAAAACGGCAATGGCCTTTGCGAAGGATTATCATGTGACGGTCGTGCTCAAAGGAGCCAATACCATTGTCGCCTTCCCCAACGGTAGTCTTTATATCAATCAGTCCGGAAATCCGGCATTGGCGCAGGCCGGATCCGGTGATCTGCTTACCGGAATTCTTGCAGGTCTGCTTACCATGACCTGTGATGTGGACACCGCTGTCTGTATGGGTGTCTGGCTTCATGGTCATCTGGCGGACCTTGGCATTCAGGAACATTCCATCCAGGGATTCCCGCTGGAAGCCTTCCCCGGATTAATGGACCGACTGTTTAAGGAACATGGTTTCTGAGAACTGATTCATAATCGGATCTTCCGCTTGCGGAGGATCCGTTTTTGTTTTCCTGTTATCCAGAAATCCCTGTTAAGATGAATGCATGGTAATCCGTTCGGCAGGAATGAAAGATCTCAATGCGGTGAAGCATCTGATCGACGTACTGGAAGAAAAAACAATAGATGATACGGCATTTGCGCTGGTTTACGAGCACCAGCTGGATGACCCGCGCTTTCATGCGTTCGTCTGTGAAAACGGCGGCCGTATCATCGCCTTCGTAAATATCCGGATTGAATATCAGCTTCATCATGCGGGTAAAGTGGCACAGATCATGGAGCTGGTTACGGAAGAAGACTGCCGCGGAAACGGCATCGGCCGGGAACTGTTCCGGCATGTCTGTGAATACGCAAAAGAAGAAGGCTGTATCCAGATCGAACTCAACAGCAGTATGCGGCGGACCGATGCCCATCACTTCTACGAAGCCAACGGCATGCGCAAAGATCATTTCAATTTCACAATGCAGCTGTGAGAATCCGGAATCCTGTACATCATCCATCTGGAAATCCCGGCATGTACATGCATGCCGGTTTTCATGTTTTCTTTGTGCATCAGAAAAGGCGCTGTTTCCAGCGCCTTCCTGTTTTCAGGAACAATCCCGTCCGTTTTAATCTTCCAGCTTCTTCCGGAACTGGAATGACAGCTCCGTGAGATCATCAAACTGCGGAGCTCCTTCATAGAAGCGGTCCACATCCTGTTTGACACTTAGGCAGAGTGTTTTCGCATCTTCCCCGATATGCGCATTCAGACAGTCACGGAGACGGTCATCGCCATACAGTTCCTCATCCTTGTTGGTCGCCTCAACGACGCCGTCTGTATAGACAAACAGTTCATCGCCCGGCTCCATGGTCAGCTGCTGTTCCTTGTATGCAATTCCTTCCATTCCTCCAAGGACGAAGCCGGCCGGACCCTTCAGATATTCAAAGGTTCCGTTCTTCCGGCGGATCAGAGGATGATTGTGTCCGGCATTGGCATATTTCAGTTCACCGGTTTTCAGATTAAGGAAGCCCATCCACGCCGTCACAAAGAGACCTGCATCATTTCCTTCACAGAGCTGATAATTCGCATTGGTGAAAATGTCCGCAACTGCGACATTGTTCTGGGCGTAAGTATGGATCGTTGTCATTGCCCGCATCATGAACAGCGCAGCCGGAATTCCCTTTCCGGAGACATCCGCAACGATGAACGCGAGCACATCACCGCTGATCATATAGAAATCATAGAAGTCACCGCCGATTTCCTTTGCCGGGTCCATCAGGGCATACAGATCATATTCCTGTCTGTCCGGGAAGATCGACGGCAATGCGGAAGACTGGATCTCACTTGCATATCGAAGCTCCGAATCGATCCGCTCATTTGCCTCGGCAATGTAGCGTTTCAGCGTATCGACCGTCGTATTGATGTTCTTTGACAGAGAATCAAATTCACTGCTGGAGTGCACATCCACAACGGTATCCAGATTTCCTTCACTGATCTTTGACAGTGATCCGTCAATGCGCCAGATATCACGGACGATCAGCTGGCGTGTGATGATATATACCGCCGCAAAGAGGATTCCGAATATCGCACCCTGCGTCAGAAAATTCAGATAGATCGACAGCAATCCGGAGAAGTCCGCTTCCGTGGCAGGTCGAAAGCCGAAAATGCGGTATCCCTCTGAGTGGGTATACATGTAGTAATAGTATTCTCCGCTGATCCGGCAGACATAAACGTTATGTTCCGCAGTACCGTTCAGATTCAGGTCAACCATTTCCAGGTCTCCCCCGGTATCCAGCCGTGTTGCGGATACGAGATTTCTGTCCTGATCCATTACCACGAGGATTCCGGTTTCTCCGACATGGCGGTTTGTGACAACACTCTGAAGCTGCAGAGTCATCTCCTCCTGCCGCTGTGCCTCATTAAACGCAACCTGAACGATTCCGTTCGGGGTTTTCACACCGCTGTAGTGCATCATGATGGAGTTATCAACCGCGGAGCGGACATACATCTGGACAAGTTCCGTCGCGCCGTTTTCATTGAGCAGATTCAGATATTCCCGCTGCCGCATTTCCCCTTTTTTCATGTCATAGCCGGCATAATCTGCCCTGGTAGATGCGGAAATGATACCGTTGGAATCAATCAGATTGATTTCACTGACATGGTACTGGTCTTTCAGTACATTCAGATCCGCATCCGGATTTGAGGTAAGCGTATCTGCGACAAGCCGGTTTACATGAAGGAGTGTATCTTCACACCGGTCCTGCACTTCCTGAACCGCATCGTCGAGACTCTGCCGCAGCAGTTTCTCTGTATCCTCATTCGTGATGGATCGCTGCAGGAAGAAGGTAAACAGCATGGCAACGATGAATCCGATCAGCACTTCCACAAGAAGCGTGCGCTGGAACCGGTCAGATACGGAAGGCAGTTCCGTGCGGCGTTCCGGGTTTCGTTTCACCTGGATCAGATGGATCACCGCAACCGCAATCGTTACCGCAGCCGCATTGACAGTCACCATCGGAATCGTGCACATTTCGACATACATGAATGCACTGCGCACATCCGCGATGTTGGTAAAGAAAATGGAAAGCATATGCAGGACTTCGCATACCACACCGATGAGCAGCGTCTGGTCCCATGCCGGAAGCCGGTTGCCGAACATATGCGTGCGCAGCACTGCCGCGATGATACCCGTCATGATGGTGGAAATCGTACAGCCAAGGCGTGTGTAATAACCGGCGCCCCAGTAGACCGCAAACCAGCGCTCCACACCGCCGATCACACCGGCAATCACGCCTGCCGGTCCGCCAAAGATAAGACCTGCGCAAAGCGGAGCCGCATCTCTGGCATTGATCACAGCGCCCTGAAACGGAACACCGAACTCGGTGCCGCAGATGGCAATCACACCGAAGATGACGCCAACGATGATCTGTTTCGGCCAATAGGAAAGATCCTTCAGTTTTGTCTGATGGAACAGGTAATAAAGGATCAGGCTTACAATGACCGGAATGACCGCGATCAGTGCAAGCGAAAAATACACATTCATCAAGAGTTATTTTAATATAAGTAACGCATATTCCTACAAAAAAACCTGATCCGCACAGATCAGGTTCTGCTGTATTAATGCATGTTTTTGAATCAGTACTGAACGGTATGTTCCACCCCATCCAGTTCATAGACGATTTTCAGGCCGTTTCCGGTACGCACTTTCTTCACGACGGCATCTGTCAGTCTGCGGTACTCCCGGTACTTTGCCTTCATTTCCGGTGTATAGGCAGACGGATCGTCACTGGTCAGGAATACCCCTCCCAGCAGTGCATCCACCGTTGCCAGCATGTCCTTCTGCTGGTCGGTCAGCTTGCAGTTTTCCGTCCGCAGGAAGAAGACGTCCGGATCACTCCGGTATGCCCGGTTGTTCAGCATACGCCGTGAGACGATATTGCCAAGCGCATTCTTGGTGGAAGGCCGTTCCCGGTGAATGACACGCATCTTGAGTTCATCATCCCAGTCCAGCGTGACATCACAGCTGATCCGGCAGTATTCCACAAGACCGAACGCCGGCATGACCGGTACGCCGCAGCCAAGGATCGCATGTTCCCCGCACAGTTCCCGCAGGAACTTCATCGCCCGGATCATGCGGGCAGCGCGTGTTTCATGCGCGGTACCATACGGCGCAGCGCCGTAGAGGAAATCCAGTTTCACGAGATCAAATCCCCATTCGTCGAATACCCGGCGGAATACCTGACGCAGATAGTCCTGCACTTCGGGATGATCGATATCCAGGGAATAGAACCCCGACCAGTTACTGCCGCCGCAGAACATCTCTCCGTTATGCCGGAAGAACCAGTCCGGATGTTCTTTATACAGCGTGCTGTCCTTTTCCGCCACAAACGGTGCCAGCCATAATCCTGCCTGGAAGCCGGACGCATGGATCTCATCGACCATGGCCTCCATGCCATTGGGGAACTTCGTTTTATTTTCGACCAGCCAGTCACCGACATACGGTTCCCAGCCGTCATCGATCTGGAAGAGATCGCCAGGCTGAAAGATCGTCTTACAGCCATTGAGATCCTGGCGGATCGCTGCTTCATTGATGTCCTGGTAACGGTTGTACCAGCTGGAGTAACCGCAGAGTTTCGGCGCATCGATCTTCTTCATCGGAAGCGCCGCAAACCATGCGTCATAGACTTCATTCTCCTCGCCTTCCGCAAGGAAGAGATCGAAGAGCGGATAATTGCCTTCATATTCGATTCCGCCGCAGTCGCGTACGATCGTCAGCTGGCTGAGTGCGGTTACATACGTAAACATCGTATAGCCCGGTTCTTCATCCAGTGAGGCAAACAGACGGAAGTGATGGTTATTGCGGAAGTGACACCAGGAATACCCGGATACCACACCGCGCCACATCTGATACGGCGCAAAGTGATAATCGGAATAGCCGTCAAACTTGTACTGATCCACCAGTGCTTTCGGCAGAAGCTGAATGCCTCGGATTCGGGAATTCCGGGAATACTCCGGGCATGCGGTCCAGGTCTGATAGCCGTTCATGAACAGCTTTTCCCGCAGGACGGTCGTGACCTTGATCTTTCCGACAACGCTTTTGATTTCACAGGCCGGCAGAAACGCGCGGATATGATTCTCACCAAGCTTCAGCGGACTCTTTCCGCTCAGCGTCCGCTCTTCCCCGTTTTCGGTATACCGGACGGTCCAGTTCAGTTCAGTCATTCGTTTTTACCGCGTGCACTGGCAAGGTCACTGCTCATGGAGACGATCTTTTCGTCAGTAAGCAGGAACTTCTTCCGGAACAGGAACATTGCGCAGAACAGTCCGATGATCGGAAGAACCGTCATCAGAAGACGGAGTCCGTTGATCGTGGAAGCACTCTGGGCAACGATGGCACCTTCCGTGCTGTCATCACCGACAAGGCCGATCATATCAAGACCGATACCGCAGAGGAATACCGCAAGACCGCTCGCCAGTTTGACAACGAATGTCTGCATGGAGAAGATAACGCTCTCTTCCCGCTTGCCGGTCTTCAGTTCGCCATAGTCGACCGTTGCGGAAAGGAATACCGTGGTCAGAACGGTGAGAATGCCGTTGGCCAGGAATACGAGAAGTCCCGCACCGCAGATCACCAGCATGTTGTTGGCAAGACCGGTGAAGCAGGCAATCAGGATCAGGGCATATCCGGTGATCTCAAGAATCAGGCAGAGACGGAAGATGGCTTCATTCTTCATCTTCATCTTGCGGAGCAGCGGATACAGCAGCATCATCGCAAGAATCTGGGAAGCTCCGCCGACCATGTTGAAGACCATGTGGGAGCTTGCCCAGTCCGCTCCGCCGACATCATATTTGAAGAAGTAGATCAGAAGATTCGAGGTGATGTAAAGCGCGGTGTTGATCAGAACGATCGTAAGTACGACGACCATCGCCTGGTCATTGGCAAACAGGGTCTTGAACATATCGCCAATGGAGGTCGCCTCGGTGGTTTCCTGCTTGTCTGCCGGTTTTTCACGGACCGCAAAGAAGAGGATCGCTTCCGCAATGACGAATACCACCGCAACGATCAGTGCTATCCAGGCAAAGCCGGTACGCTCGGAAGCCTTGTCAATGCCGCCGCCGATCATCTGTACGGAACGCATCGCAAAGACGGTGATCAGCGCATTTCCGACACCGGCACACGTACGTCCGACAACCGACATCGATTCGCGGTCGGCAGGCTCACTTGTGACAGCCGGAATCAATGACCAGTACGGGATATCCATCATCGTATAGGTGACGCCCCACAGAATATAGATAATCGCAAAGTAAGCCTTCAGGCCGCCGTCCGCAAGACCTTTAGGAACTGCGAAGAGCGCATAGAGCACAAATGCATTCAATACCGATCCGGAAAGGATCCAGGGACGGAACTTGCCCCACTTTGTGCGGGTCTTTGCGACAACGATACCCATGAACGGATCGTTTACCGCATCGAATACCCGGGCGATCATCAGGATCAGTCCGACGAATCCGGCGGAAAGTCCGAGGATCTGATTGTAGTAATACATGACATAGGCACTGCTTAAGGCATATACCATGTCCTTGCCGACGGCGCCAAGACCGTATGCGGCTGTCTGTGACTTCGAAAATTTCATGTTCTTCACCTCACCTCAAATGAAATATTCTGAACTTCCAATTCTCCGCAGCGGATCGTAAGCTGCGCATGTCCGGTTTCACCCGTTGTGCGGATGTAGAGACCGCTCATGCCGCCTTCCAGGACGGCTGTGGACGGACCGGCAATTTCAATCGGTCCGGTTGTTTCAAACGCAAGCGGATACTGTGCATACGGCGCGCTGTTTCCGTTTTCATCGAGAATCCGGATCCGCACCGCCGCCATATCATAGGTCTCCCCTTCGGTAAGCTCGGTCTTTGAGACTCTGACCTCCAGATGGAGTTTCCTTCCCGGAGTCTTTGTCACACTGGCGATGACCTCACCGTTCTTTACTGCGTCAAAGCGCCACTTGGTCGCTTCCCCGCCCCAGTTTCCGACATATTTTCCAAACAGGTTATAACCGTCTTCGAAGGTCATCTTGTAGCGGATCATAATCGCCGCAAGCTCTGCCTTATAGCGGGCAGGAAGTGCGGAGAAGCCGTACTTTCCGGTCGCAATCAGACACCGGCGGATCGCCGCAGCCTGACCTTTGGGCATATGTTCCTGGCTTTCCAGCAGTTCCCCGATCGTATCGTCGATCCGGATCGGTCCATGTTCCATGCCCGGCCACTCTTTGGATTCAAAGCGATTTACAAAGACATCGTTCTTATAGAGTTCCACGGCATCCGCATTTGTAAATGCATAGATATCACCGAGGTTTCCTGCCGGATAATCACCGATCTCCATCGGGTTGCCGATTTCAAGCACCGGGGTTCTGTTTCCCTGGCTTGCATAGACCGATGTCGCAAGCTTCGGATTGCGGAAGGCATCCATGACGCCGTGATAACAGATCTTATCGCCGCTTCCGAAGTCCTTGTGAGTCGGATAGTCGAACATCACCCACTGGAATACACCGGCGTGGCTCTTATCTGCCTTTGCCTGATTCATGACCCGGGCATGGCGGAGCGCCTGTTCCTGGCGCTTCTCCCATGGGTCATAGGACTTGGTCGGAAACATGTGACCATTCGCCTCACTTATCAGCATCGGTTTTGACACATCCGGCGATACTGCCTTCTTCGGCTTTGCGCCGGGGGTAATGCCGTTATGCGAGAAATCATTGAATGCATAGACATCTTCCAGCAGATGACTCTTTTCGAGATACCGTACACCGCTGGTCGGACGGGTATGATCGAGGTCATGCGCCACCGCATTGGTTCTGGTATAGAGTTCATCATCATCCTGTGATTCATTGACTCTGACACCCCAGAGAATGATGGACGGATGATTGCGGTACTGCAGGATCATCTCCTGTACATTCCGGATGCACTGTTCTCTCCAGCCTTCTTCCTTTGAGACAAACTGCCAGCCGGGAATTTCCGTAAAGACCGCAAGACCTCTGCGGTCACATTCATCCAGGAAGTAGTGACTCTGCGGATAATGACAGGTCCGCACCGCGTTGACTGCCAGTTCTTCGTCCAGGATCCGTGCGTCCTCTCTCTGCAGGGATTCACTCGCCGCATAGCCGATATACGGATAGCTCTGATGACGATTGAGCCCGCGCAGGAAGACCGGCTTTCTGTTGATCAGGATCTCATCTTTTGTCAGAGAGATCGTCCGGAAGCCGAATGTCACAGACGACGTATCAACGGTCTGATCCGCTTTGATCAGGTCTACCTTTGCGGTATAGAGATGTCCCTCTCCGACCTGCCAGGGAATAGCACGCGGTACACTGACAGGTACCGCTCCGTTTACCGCCCGGCATGTGACGGTATGCATTACCGTTCCATCTTCTTCGAGAATGGAGACCGCAAGCCGGCAGCCTTCCGTATTGCCGTCGAGTTCCACATTGACCTTTGCGTCGGTGGTCGTCGGGGTTTCGACAAAGATATCCTTGATCATCGCTTCCCCGCGGACATCGAGCCAGACATCCCGGTAGATTCCGCCATAGGTCAGATAGTCGATCATGTAGCCAAACGGAGGGATTGCCTCGTTTTCGGTGGTATCAAGCTTTACTGCCAGCCGGTTCTCTTCGCCCGGCTTAACATAATCGGTGATCTCATACCGGAAGCCGGTATAACCGCACCGGTGTGTTCCAAGTTCCTGTCCGTTGACATAAACCGTCGCAATATGGGCGGCGCCGTCAAACTGCAGGAAGAGCCGTCTGCCCTTCATTTCTTCGCTGATCGGAAGCAGTCTGCGGTAGCCGCAGATCATTTCATAGTCTTTCGGATCGATGTAATGCAGTCCCAGCATCTTATTGGTGTGCGGAAGCCGTACCGCTTCACCTTCACACTTCCATTCCGCAAATTCTTCACTCCACTGTTCGGTAAATTCCCAGTCATTATCAAGCCTGATCATTCCATACTCCTTTCATGAGAATTGTGACCATATCTTCAAGCGCTTCCTGATAGGTAATCCCGGAAAGCGCCAATGTGTCGGTATACATGAAGCTGTCAATGGACGCTGTCACGATCTGTTTGAGGACCGGCAGGGAAACCGGATTGACACAGCCCTGTTTTATCCCCTCTTCCAGCAGCTGGAAGATCGGCTCCCACTCGCTTTCAATGCGATGTCCGATCTCCTTCCATACAGAGGGATACTTCTCTTCAATTCCTTTCAGACGCCGGAAATCGAGTGACCGGTAATCATCCGGCATCGCGATCAGCACGGAGGCGATCTTTTCCTTCATCGGAAGGTCCGATTCGAGGATCTTCCGTTTCGCATCCTGGATCCGGTCAAAGCCGATCGTCACAAGGTCCAGCAAAAGCTCCTCCTTGGATTCATAGAGCTTGTATATGGTTTTCTTCGCCGCATGTACTTCCTGTGCAACATCCTGCATCGTAAACTTCAGTCCCTTGGTTCGAAATAATTCGATCGCCGCATTCAGTACTTCATTCTTCAGTTCAATCTCATCCATAGGAAACCCGTTTTCTCTTTCTGGTTTCCATTGTAGTAAAATGTAAGCGGTTACGCAACCCCTGGACGTAAAAAAAGACTGTAATTTCGTACTTCGGTACGATTACAGTCATGGTATTCCGGTATTCAGAGCGTCTTTATCCGATGTCCTGTCATCACTTTACTTCGATCAGCGTATTCAGCAGCTCCCGCAGAGATTTCAGCCCTTCCACTTCATTCCGGGTTCCATCTTCATGCACAATGATGTCCCCTTCAAATTCATAGGCCTTCACGCTGCCGTCGGGATATTCAAAGCGAATGATATCTCCGAAGTCATCGACAGCCATGTTCGTTTCCGCGCCGATCTTCAGCCCGTCCAGTCCGTTTAACAGTGCCCGGATGACTTCCGGGTCCGTGCTTTCGCCGGATGCGGATTCCTCCCACATCCGCTGGTAAGTCACCTTTACGGGAAGCGGTTCATCATTGATTTCCTGCGGTGCTTCAGTCACTGCTGCACAGGCGCCGAGCAGCACAGCCGATAACAGCGCCAGCACCAGAACTCCATTCCGTCGTTTCATTGGTTTTTCCCTCCTGAATTCCGTTATTGATCCTTGATGCGGGCATTCGGGCAATGCCGTGCAAGATAATCAAATACCGCATCATAATGTTCGTCATCCACATAGATCATGTTGAAGAATATTACAGAGCGCACCGTGATCCGGTTCCGCCGCCGGTCGCCGGAGATGCCGGTCACATTCTTAAAGGTGGAATGCGCATCGGTCGAAGCGTTAAGCCCGGCTGCCATCGTGCCGTAGTTATGGGTCAATGCGCCGGTCAGTGCCGTCACCTTGCCGATCAGCTCGGTTTTCTCCGCCTGATCCTTTACCTGACGCATGTCGATCCCCTCTTCATCCATCCGGAAGACCATCCCGCTCGTCCAGCCATACATCGCACTTACAAACCACCAGCTGCCAAGGCCGATCAGACCGATCACCAGAAAGCAGCCCAGCAGAATTGCGGCCGTCTGCAGGTCGATGCCTCTGCCGCCCGAGGCAAACAGCATCGTACCGAGAATAAGGAGAAAACTGATGCCGAGCGCGATGAAAACCACTTCCAGCATGAACAGGTCCTTATGCAGGTCGACCGCATAGGCCCATTGGTAAGAACCGTCTTCCTTCCGGAAATCCTCCAGCGGATCGTCATTGTAATCCGCAAAGACATCCTGCGGTTCCGGCATCGTCTGATATTGTGACTGACTCATAGGTGTATTCCTTTCTGCCCTTGCGGCAGGGATACCATGCATTCATATTATGACATATTTTCCGTTCCACTTTCATCCTGCTATCTGGTCTTAAATTATTGTTGTTATCTGGTTCTTCAGTAATACCAGTCTCCGTCATATACTTGGATCATTGAAGCAGAGAATATGGGGATTCTCTGCAGGGGGGCAAGAGTTATGAACCGAAAACATCTCCGGAGATTCAGCTTTACCGTTCTGTTTGCGGCGCTGAATTTCATTGCGTTTACCTATCTTAAGATCAGTATTCCCTTAGCTGGCGGCGGCGCGGTCGCAATCCATATCGCTAATGCGATCGTTGTACTTTCCGCCTGGCTGATCGGCCCGATCCCCGGTGGGATTGCCGGCGCGATCGGACTTTCCCTCGCTGATGTACTTGATCCGCTCTATGTCGTCTCGGCACCGAAGACCTTCTTCCTGAAGTTCATGATCGGATTCATAGCGGGCACTATCGGAAACCGGATGGGCCTGCGGGATACCGATGATGCGGCGAAGATCCGTAAGATCACGATCATCAGTTCCGCGGCAGCGCTTGGCTTCAATGTCATCTTTGAACCGGTCATCAGTTTTCTCTATCGGAGATTTCTGCTTGGCGTATCCGCCGAAGCCGCTTCGATCCTTGCGGCGTGGCTGGGCGGTGTGACCGCACTGAATGCGGTCATCTGCGTCGTTGTATCGGTCCTGTTATACAAGGCTTTGTATCGCTATTACCGGCAGCTGGATCAGTAAGGATTGTTCTGCCGTTTCTGCTTTGAAGACAGTCATGAATTGACGCAGTTCTGAAATAAGATGAAAATTAATTCTGTTATGAAACGGAATTATCCTGCACAGATTATCTTACTGATTCTGGTGATCACCGGACTTGTATTTTCCTTTCCGTATCTGAAGCGATTCATCCGGACGGGAACGGCCGCAATCATCTATGAACCGCCGGTGATCCGTGAAAATGTCATGCATATTGCCTGTGTCGGTGACAGTATTACCTATGGCGCAGGCGTTGCGGACGCAGACGGAAACCGCAGTGAAGAGGCAACCTGGCCGTACATGCTGGAAGAACGGTTCAATCATGACGTGCAGGTACTCAATTACGGCGTCTGCGGGAGAACGCTGATGCGGAACACCGGATACAGTTATACCGATACCGATTACTTCCGGCTGTCACAGGAATGCGGCGCAAACGGCTATCTGATCCTTCTTGGGACGAATGACAGTAAAGCGGAACTCTGGGATGCGGCGGCGTATGAAGCAGAACTCGAAGAACTCGCAGCTTCTTATCTGAACCTTCCCGGAAATCCCGATGTCGTTCTGGTTACCCCGCCCTGCGCATTTGCGCAGGACGGAAGTGAGACTGCCGCATACGGAATCCGGAATACTGTGATACGGGATGAGATCTGCCCGATTATCAGACGTGTTGCCGGCAGACTTGGAATCCGCTGCTTTGACCTGTATGCGGAAAGTGAATCCCACCCGGAATGGTTCGCCGACGGTGTTCATCCAAACGTGGAAGGAAACCGTGCGATCGCGGAATTCATTCACCGCAGAATCATGGGCTGAACTCAGATATTACCTTATCAAGTCCGCGGACAGATTCGTGTCTGCGGACTTTTTATATCTCTTGACCGTTATCTGCGCATATGAAAAACTGCCCGGAAGGCAGTCTCGCTGTTGTATTCAGATTCGATTATCGTTTGTGTTCCAGTGCTTCTTCAAGGGTCTTTGGCGCACGGCCGAAGTCCGTATAGAAATGTAAGACCGCAATCGCTTCATACTGGGCCAGTTCCTTTCCCTGGAAATGGTAGTTTCCGCTGTTATAGAACGTTCCCCAGGAACCGGGTGAACCGTCGTCGTTGACCAGTGTAAGACCCGCAGCCTTTCCATCTTCTTCCGGAATGACCCAGGATCCGCCGTTGACTTCCTGCATGTCTTTCTCATTCATCTTAGTCATCGCGCTGTCCTTTCTTCCTATGTATTAATATACATCTTAAATTGATTCCATCCTTACACCAGAGATACAAATGCAGGATGTCCTAATGTCTCGCTATTTATCTGATCTCTTCATCAACACCAGATTTGCAAGAACCCAAAAAAGGGCACCTGCTTGGCACCCCTTTAGCGACTATACAGTCTCGTGTTTCTGCTTAGCCAATATACCAGTAAATCTGTTTGCAATCATTGCATTTCATCTGAACATCATCGACCCAGCCAAAAAGCCAGCCTTCTCTTGTCTTTCCTGATTTTAGATCGTTGGCCACAGATCTTCCATGCGACTGCTGATCAGAATATCTGCGGAGCCGTCAGGAGCATTTTCTATGTCTTTTTCCCAGCGGTAGCGTTCGTTGGCAAATGAGTTGAATAGTTTAAACGCTTCATTTCCTCTACCGTTTCGTGAAAGCATGGAATAAGTTCTTTGGTACTTTCTGTATGTGGCCTCGTAATCATTTTTTTCTGATTGGGTAATACCTCTGCCACCTGCGATGTTTTCGAGGTCTTCGAGATTTAATTCCTTAAAACCGGCTGTTTCGAAATTTTTATTATCTTCCATGACGATTCTCCTCTCTATTTGTCAATCCGCAAATGCTTGAAAAATCAATCATTTGCTAAGTGTTAACTTTCAGTAAAAGCAGATTGTGGACATAGATATGCATTGATTCAGGTTGCTTTCATGCTATCTCCAGGTCAGATGGGTACGCAAAAGATAACGTCTTCTCCGTTATGTTGGTCTTCTGGTTCCCCAATCCTTACAATGATTTATGGCTGCTGGATCACAGGCGCTGAATAGGACTGTTTGAATTCCTTGCCGCAGTCCGAACAGCGAAAGACCGGAACAGTATCTCTTCCGCTCGGTGCAAACCGTACCACATATGTGCGTGTCGAGTGGCAGTTAGGGCATGGTACTGTGACGGAACCGTTCGGTCCGCCTGCAACAGCTCCTCCGTTTACTTCTCCTGCCTGCTGTTCATTGAGTTTCTTTTTGTCTTCCATAAGTATTGATCTCCTCTGTATTTCAATATACGAATCATTCTTTGATATTACACGTTTCCGCTGAACCCCGTCACCTTCCGCAACAGTCGGTTAAATATCTTTGAAAGTGTCGAATTTCATCAAATTTGCGTTGAAAGCTGCAGTTTAGTTCAATAAATTATACGGTTCCAGTCGGAAAGCAATTCTGGATGCGGATTATCCTGCTACACAAGAGTTCCCTATAGCTTCAAAGAGGTATTTTCCAAGGATTCTTGCCTTTAGGAATTACAGGGCCTTGAACCCATCCAGGAGTGGCACCGAATTAAATCATAAGCCATAGTTTGTCCTCCTACTATATAAACGCAGGGTGTAGTACATGACAGCCAGCCATGCATACATCCTCTCCTACTATATAAACGCAGGGTGTAGTACATGACAGCCAGCCATGCATACATCCTCTCATTGCTGTAACTGTTAGAATGAACTGGCATTGGTGTGACGGGTTTATTCTTGGACCATATTGCGTCCGCACAGGAGCCAG
>JAFUFO010000046.1 GCA_017469885.1 Solobacterium sp. | reverse complement strand
GATTCCTGTGATGCGGACGCGATAACGGGAGCCTACCTTTTCTACCGTATATTCAAAGGTAGCATTTGCATCATCAGCTGTGACAGTAACATTATCCTTAGTAAGTTCTGCTTCTGTCGTCAGATAGAAGTTGATTGCTGTCTCTGATTCAAGATCAAGAGAGTAAGTAGCTTTCGTGATCACATCTTTGTCCAGTTTAGCTGAAATTGCATAACCGTCAAGTGTTGTGATCAGGGCTGTATCATCGGCATAAGTATCAGGCATCATCGGGTGCTTGCTGCCGCCCGGAACCGCCTGCATTGCATAGTATCCGTAATTGTAGATTGCCTTTGCAAGCGGTGTTGCAGCTGCATAGTCTTCCCTACCACTATCATTGCTGATCATTACACTCAGGTATTTTTCCACGCTGTAAGAATTCGATACAGTCAGTGTTTCATCATTATACTGATAGGAGTATGTCGCCGTGATCTCCTCCGCCATCTCAACGGAATTGACATAACATGTGAACTTATACCGTCCATCATTCTCCAGAGTACCGCTGGAAGTGACAGTCCGATCACCCACGGTAAAGGTCATGGTGCCGTCCGTCATTCCTTCCGGAATATTCATATAGAAGTGCATACCGATCTGACTGCCCAGAATCAGCTGACGGCTTACGAACTTCGGAATCGCTTCAGCTACGGTAATATTATCCGTTGCACTGTCAGTGTTCTCCGAACCATCAAGCGTTGCTTCACAGGTTATTGGATTCGTATAGATGAATTTCTCTCCGTCCTCCAGCTTGACATAGAAGGAAGCCCTCATTTTAGGATCGAGGAATCCGCCGGCAATCTTAGCTGTGACGAAACTGTAGTCGCCCTTGTACAGGCCGTTATCTGTGCCCTTGCAGCTGTATTTATACGTCGCTGTATCATAAGTCAGCTTATTCTTATCTGTGTCAAACAGATAGCCATAATCAGCAGCAGCATCAATGATTCTTGAATCCAGCACCGTCAGTACACGTGCTGTCAGTCCGTCGTTTCCGATTTTCTGGACGGCTAATTGCTCAAAGCCCTTATAAATCACAGTTCCGCCAATGCTTGCTGCAACAGCATCTTCTGCATTCGATACGTGGGTTGTTCTGATGAATGCCGGAATCACCACATCGTTTTCGTAGTCCAGAAGTTCTGTAGCGTTCTCATCAGCAAAATACTGATCAGGAACATCCACATAGATCATTTTTCCATCTGAATCATATTGTATGGGTTGTTTGGGTGCTTTTTTGGTGCTGTACCAGCACTCAATATCGCCATCCTCTGCGATCGTAGGCGCTTTTGCCTCAAGCTTGTTCACTTCAGGCTTGGTCAGTTTATACCAGTATTGTACAAATTTGCTGGTATAGTCAGAATCCGGATACTTGGCATAAGCAAACAGGTAATATGTGTTCTCAATATACTGATTCAGAACAATCGGCTCCGTATATCGCAATGTATAAGCATCCGGAGGATTGTGAATATAGAAACTAGGTTCATGCAGCGGATTTAATTCTCCGTCTATATAATCAACCACTCTATAATAGATTTCTGCATTCTCATCTGAGCTCAGAGTGATGGTCAGAACACCTGCATAATTGCCCGGTGTAACCGATGCAACCGGTGCCGCAGCTCTTTCGATCGGTGTGATCGTCTGTGTCACAATCGCGATTACACCTTCTGCAACATCGTACAGATCACCTGCATATTCTCCCTCCCAGTGGAAAGCAAACAGTTTTGAATCATCCCAATCCTGAGAAGATTCCTGAGTCCTGCGCCAATCAACGGGTACAGATACCGGACGCCCGCCTTCAAGATAAGCATAGACTTCATCAGGCAGACCAGCTCCTATACCTACTGAGTGTATATCATCCGCCGAAACAGTCACACTGGTATCTATAAAGCTGATAATCTTCTGCTTTGCTGTGAAGAACACAAGATCCAGAATGATTTCATCTTCAGTTTCGGAGAAGATATAGTTTTTCAAGGTTACCGCTTTTCCGGCTTCATCCCACACATTTACAGTAACGTTCTCCGCCATACTGAATGCACCAGCGAGCTTTGTACTCTCACTTCCTGCCGCATCCAGATTTGTTCCTTGGATATCTGCCTTATTCACTGTGATACGAGCGGTGTAATCTTTGTTGTATTCTGCAAAAGTATCTGTGGTACGCCAGGTCATTACCGCGTTATCGATCCTCCATGTGTTGGTGATCTTAACAGTTGTGCTTTCCATCTTCGGAAGAACTCTGCTGCCGGCCGGTGCCTCTTCGAATGTTACATTGATTTCGTTCACGACCGGACGATAATATGCCACCACGGCAGTCCCGGCTTTAAACGCCGACGCCTGAATGGTTCTGTCAGTTTTTCCGTCCCCCCACTTCACAAATTCCATGTTCAGCTGATCAGGAGCAGTCACTGTCTCCAGACCT
This sequence comes from Solobacterium sp., assembly GCA_017469885.1. Classification (GTDB taxonomy): domain Bacteria; phylum Bacillota_I; class Bacilli_A; order Erysipelotrichales; family Erysipelotrichaceae; genus Bulleidia. The sequence continues at coordinate 3,619 of JAFUFO010000046.1, read as the reverse complement.
GTCAGATCAAAACTCAGCGTTTCTATATCTGTGTTCAGATTCTGATCCACAGTCTTGATCGCAGCAAATCCGTCGATAGATGCTCCGCCGTCATAATCCATAGGCTGTACTTTTATTTCAAAGAGCACTCGCTGATTTGCAAAGGAAACGTTCAGGGTTTCATAATTGGAGATCCTATAGTTATCGAAATAAATGCTGGGCTTCAGTTCTTCGGCAATACTCATCCCCGCCGGGAGGTCAATGCTGAATTCGCCGATATACGCATAATTTGCCGCATCGTAGCGCCAATAAACCGGATTTTCGATTCCCCCAAAGTGTTCATCTGTCCACAATGCATTTTTCGGGAGAACTGTTCCACCATTGAACGTGATGTTCATTTCAGTAATGATCCAGTTATAAACCGGAACAAACTTCGCGCTCACACCGGAATGGTTCTCAATTGTGGTTGTGGCACTGTACGGATCAAAATCCCAGCCGAAGCAGTCGATATACTGATCCTCAGGGATTCTCTCTCCAAGTTCTGAATTCTCATCCGTATATTTATAAGCTTCCCAGCGCTTGAAACGGAATTCCTGACCTTCAATTCCCGGATCTTTCCATTCCAGCGTGTGTTTGCTTCCGATTGTAAGCGGTACCGAATTATACGAATAATCCCCAGCTTCGCTGTCCCATGCTCCAGGTACAACCATAATCGATGAATTTTTGAACTTGATGCTGATCTGTACCGGATCCAGTTTTGTGCCGTCATGTGCAGCAACCACATTCAGTGTGAAGACGCCGTTTGTAGAATACTTTTCAATCATATCGTAAAGATTGAAAGGTTCTGAGAAGGCATGAACCGAGTGATCTTTGCCTGAAGTAAACTGATAATAGAACGCCTCACCCGTATCGATATCATATTGATCAGAAGGAACAAGACTGACTGTTTCATCAACATCAATCTCAACCGGTTCTGCATCCGGTGTCACAACTCTGCTGCTGTAGTGAGAATCCGTGATCTGAAGTGCAACTGCAGACGGTTCCATTCTGGCGTAATCAGCCATAATGACAGGCTGCGTATCCGTCGCGTAGAGATCATCGTAGCTTCTCAGCCAGGCGTGTGTGACCTCAGGATAGTGGTTCGCAATGATACGTGAAACGTTGAATGCCATAGTACCGAGAATTTCCTGATCGTACTGATCATAATCTTCACCGGCAAAGCACAGCAGCGGGAACAGCAGAGATTTGAAACATTTTTCGAGTTCTTTGAACTCTGCATCCGTCAGATAATCCTTGATCGAATGGTATCCCTTTGCCTGATCCTTCTCCGAAACGTCTTTGAGCAAGTTCCAAATGTTATCGATTTCTTTTTCGAGGTCGTCGATGTCGTCTTTATCAATATTGCCATACAGACGGAGTTTGTCCGGGAGCGTGTCCATGCGGTCCATGAGGCTGGCAAAGCAGTCCATCAGTCCGTCAGTATCTTCCTTGGATTTTCCGAAAATCAGACCTGCCACGGACTGTGCTGCCTGCTGGAAGGTACGACCATTCGCAACTGCGTATTCGGCGAAATATCTGCGCGGTGCGTTTTTATAATAATCATCAACCAGTTTGCCATCCAGCTGATACTTGAACGCATACTCCTGCATCTTTTTAAAGAAGAACTCGATGAAGTGTTCCGTCGTACCGATCTCATCCTCGTGCGGGGTTCCCGCAGTCTGAGCGATCATATCCTCCAGACCAATACCGCCGAGGATATAGTTGACTGTTCCCTGATGGTAATAATCATCAAATAAGATATCCTGGTTGACTGCCGTCAGCTGCTCGAGCATCTTCTTTTTCTGAGCCCCATACCCCTGATGTATAGTGTCTTCTACATCCCACGGCACATTGTCTTCGGGAATATTATTTTTTACAGGGATCTTGTTTTCATCGTCGTGATCTGTCGGATTAGCGCTGATCTCGGTGCTTCCTGGAACGTAATGATCCACACCATAGCGGATAAAGCCCATTTCGGTTGTCCCGACCCACGGCACGATGTCGTTATTGTTAACAACATTATGAATGCAGTTATAGTTGTTGCCATCGACCTTTGCACTTGCAACACCGCCCTTCGGAGCTTCAATCGGATACGCAAAAGTATGTGTTCCAAGGTTGTCATAAGTGTCGATGATACGCTTTGCTGTCAGATTCGCGGTAGCTCCGGCACGGGAATAACCCGAAACCCAGAAAATTGTATCCTCATCGCTTCCGTCAATATCTCTCCTGGCAAGATAGTCCTTCAGCTCTGCCATGATCATGTCTGCAGCTAACGACCAGCCTTCCGCTTCGCCGTTTTTACCAAGGGTCATGTTGGAAATCCACTCAGCCTCATAGCCCATGCCGCGCACGCCGATAATGACAAGCTTCTTTCTGGTGTCATTGAAGAACATTTCCTTGGAGGCAATGCCTACACCGATGCTGCCGGAATTCGGCTTCTGGATATTGAAGTCATTGACGAATATATTCACATCCTTGCAGCCGATATCGCTGACAAACTGACGGAAGTTCTGTGATTTATCCAGATAATCACTGGTCAGGCCGCCATCATGGTCTTCTTTTCCATATTCATTGGAATAGCCGGCTGCCCCAGCCAGACACATGGACAATGTCGCAAGCTGCGGGCTGTAGGTATTGGTGTCAACTGTGAAGAAACCGTCGGAATAGTAGAAAACATTTTCAATATCCGCATTTTCGTCCGGGAAAGACGGATAGCTCACAACACCTTCAATCAGAGGAAGACCTGTTCCATTGTAATTATCTGTAAGGGCTGCTGTGCGGTTCCCGTAACCCGGTTCAAAAGCCACCGATCCGATCCTTTCAGGTTTTACACCGTCAACGATCTTCAGCCAGCGGTCACTCCATTTACTGTTCCAGCCAATGTGCTTACCATCCTCATTGTCATAACTGAAATGCTGGATGTCATAGGTTCCCTGATCACGTGAAATGTGATTGACACCGCTATATACATAATTTGAGCTGAGTCGGACATGAACATCCGCACCCGGAGCAGTGGAAGGGATCAGGTAAGCATGAACATCATAAGCATCTGATGACAGATACAGGTTATCATTTGCCAGGCCATTCGATGCATTGCCGCGAACGATCAAAGGTCCGGTAATATTCAGATTACAGTACCGGTAAACATAGATTCCGCCGCCTGCGCCGCCGGTTTCCCAAGCCAGATTCTTAACGATCGAACAGCTGTCGATCGTGTTGTCATCACGGTCAAGGATGTAGTCGTCACCACGGTTATAGATACCGCCGCCAAGCTGATCGCATTTATTGCGGAAGATGTTGCAGTTGCGGACTGTCATTTTTTCCTCGTTGAGATAAATTCCGCCGCCATGAGTTTTGTCGTCAGTGTTGGTTGCGATGTTGCCGAAGATATTGACACCTTCGATCAGCTCATTCTGGTTATCGCAGTAGATACCGCCGCCGCCGTCTTCAGCATCAAAGCAGCAGTTATAGTAAACGCATTATATAAATGCACTTTGGTTTAAACTTGTGTTATCATTAATGCGGGGGTGCTAATATGCATGTTCGCAAGTTCAAATCAGATAAAGATGCCCTTTTAAAAGAAGGCCAGGCCATCGTTTCT
>JAFUFO010000001.1 GCA_017469885.1 Solobacterium sp. | reverse complement strand
TTCGTTGTCTGCGACATGCCGCAGGAATTCCAGTCGTTCCAGGTAACGGTTGTCGAAAATCGACGTCAGACCTTCACTTGCGTTTTCCGCGGCTGTGATGGACGTATACAGACGGTCCATACTGTCGCTGACACGGCGCTCAAGCTTTCTGGTCTGTTCAAACAGCGTAAAACCGGAAAGCACCAGCCCGTTTATAAGCAGGAGTATTACGGCCGCAAGAATGACATGCCAGATCCGTCCGGTACGCCGGCCGTTCGATGTGTTTTCTGTCTTATTATCTGCCATCGTCCTCCTCCTTTCCTACATCGGGCTGATGGACGCATCCTGCAGGATATGCAGTACTTCCTTGTTCAGGATCCGTTCCATCGGAATCCGGTCTTTTTCCATGACTTCCGCCGCAATGCTGCACTTCATCGAGGCACCGGTAAAGGTATTCACGCCGCGGAAATACGGTGCACCGATGAGTTTGGGATACTTCTTCTTCAGCGGCGGCAGTTTTTCTTTGAACAGCGCTTCAAGGTCACGGATCTTCACGTCCGAAGAAACCGCAAAGTCCACAAAGGCAAAGCTGGTGCGCTGCGTCCGGTTGACGATATCCGCCAGCTTGGAGTTACTGATGATCATCACATTGTTATTCATATCAATGAGCTTGGTGGAATGCAGACCGATTTCCCGGACAATGCCGATCTTTCCGCCGGTATCGATCACATCGCCGACCTGGAACTCACTTTCAAACATCAGGAAGAGACCGGCAATGATATCCTGCGTCAGGTCCTGCGCACCCATACCGACGAGCAGCGCCATCACACTGGTCGTCGTAATCAGGGTTTCCACCCGGACGCCGAGGAAGCCGAAGGCGGTATATGCGACCATAAGCACGGAGAGATATTCCACAGCACTTCGTAACAGACGGCAGATCGTCTCTGCCCGCGGGCTCAGAATGCGGGACAGAACCCGCAGCACGCCAAGCACCAGGGTGACGCCGACCGTTGCGGTAAGCAGAAGGATCATGATTGCGGTCACCGCATAGACATTATTCCCGTGCGGCCAGGTTTCATCCATCACGAAACGGATCATGGAGTTTTCCGGCAGTAACCGGTCCCGGAACAGCAGAGCCACTGCCATCACCGCACCGACCGCCTGAATGATCCTGAGCAGAAGCGCCGTCGTCCTGTTTTCCGGTGTGATCCGGGTGCCGGGACGGCGTTCCTTCCGCTGGCTGACTTCGCCTGGGATTCGCGTCAGTTCACCATGACCGTTCATTGCGGGATCCTGTGCTTCGCTTCCGGCAGAGATGTGCGTGATTTTGACCCGCTGAATCCGGGATGAACCGATCAGAAAGATCACCGCTGCCGCTGCCGCCGCAAGAAAGGTGAATACGAAACGTGTGCCGAATACGACAACGAACGGCACCGCCGCATATACATAGTTCGAATTCAGTTCTCCCTGGGTCATATAATACGGCGTATTGCCAAGATCCACCCGGCCGCTGAAGCCCGGTGTCAGAACCTCATCGGTAAACCCGTAATCTGCGACATCCATATAGTCAAGCATACTGTGGGGAGTATGCAGGAAGTACTTCTCTTCCTGATCCACCAGGAAGAATTCCGTCTGTCCGCCGCTCATGATTTCATCCAGTACCGTGTCAAGCGAGCGTTCGAACTCAATGGTCGTTTCCTGATAGGCCGGAATTGCGGCAAGCACCATTCCTTCCGGATGGTTGTCCTTATCCAAGAGCGGACTGCCGGCCATCGCTTCAAATTCACCGGTCATGTCATTTTCCCCGGTGACCGCTGAAACATCCACGCCGTTGAGCAGCGGCCGCAGCGCGTACGTCTGCTTTGCGGGATCCGAAGACAGGGACAGATCAAGATAGTCTGAATCACTGATCACTTCGTTTCCGTTTTCATCAAAGATCATCAGATAGTTGAGTCCGAACATACCGGAAAGCTCCCGCAGCTTTTCGCGTGTGCGTGCTTCCGGACGTGCGGAAAGATAGCGGGCAATGATGTCCGAGGTTTCGTTATAGCCATAGCGGAAGGTATTCACGACTTCCCGGACCGCGTCGTCGCTGGCGATCACTTTTTCATTCAGTTCCGCAATTTCCTGCTCATCGTCCATGACATAGGAGGAGATACAGAACACCGTGCGGGCATAGTATGCGACCAGCGCCGTCACTGCGATGCCGAGAATGAACAGCACACGCCGCTTGCTGCGGAACAGCCGCCTGTCTTCTTCCGTATTCAGGCGCCGGTCTTTCCGGTACTGGTAAAGGTAATACAGCAGAACCACCAGCGCACACAGCATCGCAAGCAGTGTGACGATGATCGTATTCAGAGACTGACGGACAATATAGCCGATATCAAGCATGTAGTAGCCGATAATGCCGTCCGTATCCGGCATCGCGTTGCGGAGTGCGAAATAGATGCGTCCGTTCACCCGGCCGACAAAGATTTCCGCCCCGGTGTCATCATTACCGACGGTGGTTTCCAGACCGCCGATCACCTCTTCGATCGGTGTGCCTTCCGGCACATCCAGCCAGTCAGGACCGGCAAAGTATGTGCCGTTCTGTTCGGCAATGGAAAAGGACTGCCGGGATCTCGATGCCGCAATGATGGCCCGGGTGTTGCTGAGGGAGCGCGCGATATAATCCGTCACGCCAAGATCCTCGACCATGGCGATATAGACACCGTATTCAACCTGCGAAAACAGAACACGCTGCGCTTCATCAGCGTATGTCAAGTAAGGACTAAAAAAATATTGAACTTTTCAGAAGAAAAGCTCCGGATTCTGCAATCTGGAGCTCTTTTCTGATAGATGTTCAGTTTTACTGTTCTTCCACGAACCGTTTAAAGATGTCGGAGAACTTCCATATGATCTGTGCATGCTGGTCATCTGTTATCTCAACAGACTCTATGAATGCTTGCACCATACCACTTGTCAGCTGAGATTCTTTGGAATATTTCTTTATCTCTCCGACCAATTTTTCAGTCTCAGGATCTTCAGAGGTCCTTATCACTTCCAACTTGTCTCCAAGTTCTGCAATCTCGTCAGTGAGGGTAGAAGACGCTTCATCCAGTTTTTGCTTCTTAGCCAGAAACTTCTCTTTAGGAAGATCTCCGGACATATATTTGTCCATGTTGGAATACTTATCTGACTCAATGCGTTTCAGTTCTTTCTGCATCTTTTCGATATCCGTCTTAATCGATTCTGTTTCATTACCGAGCAGCTTTTTCTGCTGATTCAGCTTCCCGGACAGATCATCTGACAGAACGAACATATTCTGAAGCGATTGCCAGACCATCTCATTGAGTTCATCCTCGAATACCTTCCCGTGAAAGCATTTGCTGTTGGCATCGTGTTTTGTCACTTCACAGGTAAAGTATGGCCTTTTGACCTTCCCAAAGTACTGGATCATTCTATGGCAACAGGCACATCTGGCTACTCCTCTCAGCGGATAATCTCTTTCGTTATAGGTTGTCCTTTTTCTTATCGGGCGTATAGCAGCCTGTGCAGCTGTCCATTCTTCCTTTGTGACAATACCTTCATGCTGATTCTCAACAATGAACTGCTCCTCTTTAGGAACAATGGCAGTGTGCTTACTTCCTACGGTGATGCGCTGTCTTTTGTGTTGGACAATGGCACCATAGTACATTTCCTGACGGATAATGTTCAGCACCATTATTGAGCTCCATTCCTTGCGCTCTGTCTTCAGCTTGAACTTCTTTGCCTGAGGATTCTTCTTCTTGAAATAGTCAGACGGTGTAATATCCCCATCAGCATTCAGGATACGTGCAATCTCACCGGTACCCTTACCTGCGATTGCGAAATCAAACACTTTCCTGACTACCTGTGCTGCTTCTGGATCTGTTTCAAGTTTTCCTTTGACAGCACCTTTTCTAAGGCCGAAAGGAACATGACCGCCCTGATATACGCCTCTTTTCATGATGGCATATTTCGAAGTGGTGACTTTATCAGACAGATCCTTGCTGTAGTAATCATAGACAATGTTTTTCAGAACAACGTCCATACCGCCGGTAGTTCCTTTGTAGTCATCACTGTCATAACTGTCATTCACAGATATGAAGCGGACTCCCAGGAACGGGAAGATCCTTTCCAAATAGTCGCCCAGTTCAATGTAATCACGACCAAAGCGGCTGAAGTCTTTTACGGCAATAAGATTGATCTTGCCTTTCTTAACCTTCTCCATCATTTTCTCAAATGACGGTCTGGCAAAGTTTGTTCCGGAGTAACCGTCATCTAAGTAGTATCCCAAAGCGATACAATTACATTTTGCCCCTATACCTTTTGATTTTGCCTTGAACCTTTTAACTTTGCCCCTACACTTTTTGATTTTGCTACACTTTATAATTTTGCCTTACTCCGCTGTTGTCGTACAT